>JAHZGF010000040.1 GCA_019420945.1 Clostridiales bacterium
ATCACTAAAGTTAAATGTCAGCTTTTTAGTTAAAGCATTGAGTTCAAAACTCGCTCGGCGGTTTTGCGGAGCTGTACAGCGTTCTGCGTTTTGAGGGTATGGACGATGTGTGCGGCCGCTCCTCAGACACTGCGCGTGACAAAGTCGTCTCGGTCTGGAGAAAAGGCGCTGCCGCGCGCGGGGGTGTGTAGTCAAGAATGCTGACGGGAGTCAATTCCTTGGCCAGCGGGTGGTCAGCATAATCAAACTTTTTCAGTTTCAGGACATTGTGTCCTCGGATGACCACCAGCAGTTCCTCGTTGGGGATGCGCAGCACCTCGTCCGGAGTCAGCAGCCGTCTGCGCCCCTGGCCCTCCGTCTGACGGTATTGGGGGATGACCTGCGCTACGGCAATGGTCTTGCGCACGGTCATGGTGGAGTTGATCTCCACCGACATATCACCGCTCCGCGCGGAGAAGTACTCGGCGCTGACCTCATCGGTACAGCCCAGCATGAGCTGCACGTCCAGGTTACCGACGATCTCCGCCCAGAGATTGTTGGGATACCGGTTCTGGAGCTGACCGAGGCTCTGCACGGCCAGCATCACATAGATCGCACGGCTGCGGATAACGCTGAGCGTACGGGCAAAATCCGAACCGTCCGCTGCGCCGCCGAGCTTGCCCACATTGTTGAACTCATCGAAGATGAGGTTGACCGGGACTTTGCAGCGCAGCTCCGGCGTGCTGTCGGCATAGCGCACCAACTTGATGAATAGAAACGAAAAGAACAGCGAGGACAGAAACGCCATCGTTGCGTCCTGGTCGCTGAGTATGACGAAGTAGGCGCATTTGCGCTTGCCCGGCGCCGTGAGATCGATATCGCTGCGGCTGATGATGTCCCGCACAGCCTCGTTCTGTAAGACCTGTAACCGGGTGCCGAGTCCAAGGACGATGCCGGAACGCACCGTGTCGCTGGCCTGCGAGAAAAGATTGAACGGCGCACGGGCGGGGTGATCCAGCGGCAGCTTCTCAAAAAGCGCCGTCAGCTGCCGCTCGCTGTTTTGAGTCAGGAGCCGGTAGGCGGCCGCCAGGTTCTTCGTCTCCGGGCTGCGGCTCCTGTCCAGATCGATATAGAGCACCAGCGCTTTGAGCAAATTGGCCTCGCCGTTGTCCCAGAAATGGTCGCCCTTGCCCTCGCTGGTGTTGGAGATGATGACATTGGTCAACACCTGCGCCAGCAGAGTATCGCCGTTCAGGTCTGACATGCAGTTCCATGAGTCGCCGTGCCGGGGGTCTACCAGATTGAATACTTTTACCTCATACCCGTTCTTGCGGAACAACTCGGCGGTATCGTTATAGAGCTCCGCCTTCGGATCCGTAATGACTGCCGACTCTCCGCGCTTGAGTATGGTGAACAGTGCCGGACGGATCACGCCACGGGATTTCCGGGTACCTGATGCACCGAATACGGCGATGTGGCGGTTCAGTCTGGTGTCTTTAGGTAAGCAGACGACGCTGCCGTTTTTTTCGCCCAGGATGATGCCATCGGCCTGCGACGGAGGCTTGATCTCCAGAATCTCTTTCAGTTCCTTGTCCTTCATCCATGAAGCGGTGCCGTAGGTTCCGTACTTGCTGCGGGTAAATCCGCGCTCATCGTAGTCCTTGGAGCTGAATTTATCGTGGAAACGCACATAGGCCGTGATACCGACCCCGGTCAGCAGCAGTATACCGATGCTTTTTAGCCCCGGGATGCTGAAGGCGCTGCCCAGACACACGATCGGATTCCAGTCTACGGCGCCGATGGTCGTTTGCCCTGTAAGACCGCCGGAATTCATCCAAAGCTCGTAGTTTATCAGCAATTGGCCAAGCACTCCGCCCAGGTAAAGCAGGGTGATAAGTCCCGGTATGGAGACGGCGATGATGGCTGCTGCTCGCTTTTTATCCAGAATGCATTCCTCCTTTATAGTCCCAGTTCTGCTTCTACTGTGGCAGCGTCGATGGTTTTGAGTGTGATATACGGGCCAAGGTACTCTCTTAGAAAGGGCGCTTGATCATCGAAGCAGAGTACCTCGAAGCTCCCTGCGCCGGTCTGCATTGCCTCACGAAAACGGATCAGGCGTGCGATGTCGCCGTCAAGATGCGAGAAAACACAGGTGCCGCCGATACTGGCGTCGTATTCCATGAATCCCCGGTTATATGACCGGACGTCTGGGTCGAACAGCAGCTCAAGCAGTTTTTCTTTCCAGTCTGGGACGGTGAGCAATCTGAGCTGCCGGATGCCGCCGGCATTCATGGGCACAAAATAGATGTGTCGATAGATTCCATCAAACCGAAGTTCCAGTCGCCGGTTTTTATCCGACTCCAGCAGTGTGGTCAGCGCCGTATCATAGGACTCGCCCAGCAGGATTGCGGAGTCGATGCTCTGAACCCCGGCATTCATGCGGGCAAGCTCTGTCAGGCTGTGGAGTGCTTTGAACTCTCCCATGCCGTTCCATTTCATCGCGGCGTTCCGCGTGTTGTAAACGGCGTAACAGCTGCCGGGATAGAAGATTGCGCCGACGATGCGTGTGAACATGGTTTTGTTCTGTTCCGCAGGGGTGATCCTCTTGAAGTCCCGCGCCAGGTAGAAGGCAGGCGCGTCCGGTGTTATCCGAAGGATGGCACGGTTTTGCAAGGCGGGGAGCAGATAGGCCTTTGTCTCGACACCGGCGATCAGGTGAATCCCAATCGTCTCGGCAACCCGAAGGTTACGGTCCCGATGCGCCATACCGCCGGGAAATCTATGATTGTAAAACGCGGCCATATAATAGCCGTATGCGTCCGGATGTATCCATTCCAGTATGGGGAGAGCGCCCTTACAGAAACGAATCGCTTTGGCATTCCCGATACCGGTCATCTGCAGCAGCTTTACCCTCATCCGCTCATCGGTATCCGGGTTACGAAGCTCCTGTGTTGTGGAAAGTTTACCCACCAGCGCTCTGAGAGTACGCTCGTTTCCCAGCACGCCAAGCGAACGGACAGGGTATTCGCCGGCGAGCCCAAGCACTGTGATAAGCCGATGCACATGACTTCCCGGCCGAACGGTAATCATTGTTTCAAGCCCCGGAATGCAGGAACTTTCCGACAACATGACTGCTCTCTTTGTCGGAAACCGTCTGCGCAAAAAGCCTGAAAAATATCGGTTTCATCGGTGTTTTCCGGCTGTAAAAAGATATGTCATTTGGGAGGCAGGTTTTTGCCCTGTTTTTACACATGTTTTTGACGCTGCTCCGGCACATTTTCATGGAGCATCACCCCCTCATCCGGGATCAGGGGCTCAAGTACCAGCCACTGTGGAAAATCCCGTGCCGGGACCACATACACCTCCGTACGCTCCTGCGTGGAGGCCGCGCTGCAGTAGAAATGATCGCAGCACGGCGGCGCGTCATCCGTAAGCACATACATGGCGACGGTATCGGAGACCATATTGATCTCAATATTGTCATGATCCCGGTACCGACGCTCCGGCCTGCCTTTTTCATATACATGGCGGAATATCATGATGCTTTCGGGGTATCGAACCGGTGCTTTGCCCTGAAAGAAGTTCCTGAGCGCCGGGTACAGGATGCCCCGAATATAGGAGGCGGAGCCCCTCTCCTTTTTGGGGAGCAGCAGAGGCAGCCGGATGCAGAACCACCCTTCGATGGTAAAGCCCGCTTCTATTGGAACCGACTCTGCTGCAACCGCATCCACATCCTGCAGTGCCCGCGGATTTCCCGTGTAGGCGGGAAGCGCTCTGGTCAGCAGCGTCAATTTTTCGCTTTCCTCAGCCAGCTTCAGCGCCATGGCATACGCCAGCTCCATGCTTTTCCCTCCGGTCAGACAGCGGAGATTTTTTATGGTCATGCCGAGCCGTCGATCCTGCGTCTCTATTTTATCCAGCAGATGAATGAACGAGCTTATCGAGTCCATCGGTTGCAGCCTCCTCTGTGTAAAATGTAATGTCCGGTTCTTCCTGCCCGGCAAAGTTGACGGTTGCAAACAGGCAGGGCGCCTTGGGGCGCATCATCTGGGATGCCATGGCGATATTGGGCAGGACAAAGATATATTTCATCTCGTCATCCTGCGGCTGCAGCAGCTTGCTAAGGTGCTGCTCACCGTCATACAGCACGACGATCTCATAGCCGGTGTTTTCCTTCAGAAAAAAGATTTGGGACGGGTAGACCGCAGGATAATGCGCCATGGGATCCACATAGTCGATAAACCGCAGCAGCACCCATACGGCAAGGATCGTCCGCTGATCCGGCTTGCATAGTCCATCCAAAGCCAGATAGTAGCCACCGGCCACATCCGAGATTTGATGCTCCCTTTTCAGATTGCGAAGAATCTTCTCCGCCGTCTCCGGGGTTTTGTCCCGCAGCAGTCGGATCACCTGTGTTTTGGTCAGTGCGCCGTACTGCGACAGCCATTTGATCACATGGCGCTCATCATCAAGCAGCATGTTGTTCACCTCCTTCTGCGTGTGCGTATTCTTTGCAAAATGCGTATTCTACGCTGAATGCGTTTTCTCCCTCTGCCGTTCTTTGAGGATTGCCTCCAGCTCGGCGCGATCCGTGGTGATCATTTCCTTTTCCAGCTTGGAGGCCTTCACCACCACAGGCACTTTGTTGTTGTTGGAGCTGATGAGCGCCTCGCCGCGCTCGAAGCGGGTGATGGCGCGGATCTCCGTGCGGGTGAGCTTCAGTGTTTCCTGTACATACCGGGCCTCGTCCGGCTCCAGGTTCAGAATGATCTTGTTCTTGGAGTTGTTGATGATCGCCCTGCCGTACTTGCCGTCCTCCAGACCGAAGAAATCCGACAGGTCCTGCGTTGCGGAAATGGCCGCTCCGCCGAAGCCGCGGATAACCTTGAATATCTCAAGGCAAAACTCTGCGGCCATACGGTTGGAGCTGGCGCCGATCAGCTGCCAGATCTCGTCGATAAAGATGGCTTTGCGTTTGGTGCGGTCAGACTTTATCTGATCCCACACATAATCCAGTGCGATGAACATACCCACCGGAAGCAGCTTGCCCTTCAGCTCCGACAGGTCAAGGACGATGTACTTATTAGAGAGGTCTACATTGGTCTGTCTGTTGAAGCTTTGGGCGCTGCCGGTGACAAAACGGCTGATGATGGCCGCCAGCCGCTGGGTCATGGGATTCTCCTGCAAGTGCTTATGCAGGTCGCCCAGGATGGGCATCTGCTTCATTTTGGGCGGAGCGGAGGACATGTCCGTATAGATGGAGTCGTTATCATGGGTGATGCCGAAATCCGCATAGGTTCGGATCAACGCTTCATCCAGCATCTGCTCCTCCTCGTTGCTCATATCGGGGATCAGCAGGCCGAAGAAGGTCATGAGCTGCTGAATTTTTCGAGCCAGCATGGAGCCCATCTCCACATAATCGATCTCGTCAATCAGCTCCATCTCCGGCGACATGGTATGCCGTATCTCCATTACATTGATGCAGTGGGGAGATCCCGGTGCGATCTTGATAAACTCGCCGCCGATCTTATTGCAGGCTCTACGGAATTCGTGTCCCTTGATGGGCGCCAGAATGTAGCACTGAATGCCGCGCATCCGCATCCGAAGCGCCAGCAGCTGCATGGTAAAGGTCTTGCCTGCGCCCGATGTGCCCAGCAGGTTCAGGTTGGCATTTTTATTGATCTTTGTGTTGAACAGATCCACGATGCACAGGGAGTTGTTGTATCGGTTGATGCCCAACAGCACGCCATTGTCGTCCGACAGCTCAAAGCTGGTGAAGATATAGCTGGATGCGGCGCCGCTAGTCAGAACATTGCGCTGCGCCTTTTTCTCCAGCTTGGGCGAGATTTTCAGGAACGGCATCACCGACTGAAGTGCGGCCTCCTGCTGAAAGCTGCACTCGCTGGTGTACATATCCATGGATTTGAGCATATCCACCATCTGCTGCTTGCGCCAAAGCAATTCCTCGTAGGTTTTGGCCGATACGGTGATGAAAACGCTCATGTAAAAGAGGTCCTCGTTGTAGTTGGCGATGCCATTCTTGATAAAATAGCCCGCCTGTATGGAATTGGTCAGCTCCTCATAATCGGTGCTGGTATCCTGCATGCTCTTGAGCTTGGTGCGGTTGAGCCTGATCCGCTGGGCGACCTTATCTATGGTGCGGCTGCGGTTCTCACGGCGGAGATGGACGTCGATGTCCACTCCTTCTCCGGCGTTGATGAGCGAGGACATCCAGCCGGCCCGGACGCGGCTTGGATACCCGCCTGCCTTGATGTAGAGGAAGGAATAGTACAGCCCGTCCATAACGACATAGTTATAATGGCTCAGGTCGATGCCGCGGGGCGCCAGAAAGTTGGCCATGCGGATCGGCGGCACCGGGTCCATGCCGATGATTTTCTTCTTTGCCGCCATGGTGTCCACCACGATGCGATCTACACGGGAGGAAAACGGCTCGTCCGTACAGGAGCGCCGGTTGTAAAACATGTATAGGATTTCGGCAGTCGCTTCATCCGGGTCTTTGGACTGCACGATGCTGTTGCCGCATTGCATGAAATACGCCCGCGCTGTCTGCTCGGCGGTCTGGAGCATGCCGTAGATCTTTGCATAGTCGTCGCTTTCGTTGCGGCCTACCGCCTCGTACTGGAAAATCAGAAAGAAGCGCCTCGTCAGCGCTTCCCGATTTCCCACATCCTTGATGAGTCCGATATAATCTTCGCCAAGTTCCTTACATTGCGGATTCTCCTCGTGTTCCAATTCCTCGCAGATCATGGATATGTGCTTATCTGAGTCCGCGCGGCGCGTAATGGACTTGAACTGCAGCCGCATGGGGGATATCTTCAGCCAGCTGGCAAAGCTGGAGATGATGTTGAACTGCTCCTCATCGGATCGCAGCGTGAAGTTGATCGGCTCGATCTCAAGGATTTTTATGTAGCGGTTGTCCGTCGTTTCAATGATCCCGTTTTTCAGGTCGCGGATGGGCAAATAATCCTGCACAAACTCAAGCTTTTCTTTTCTGCGGTTTCTTTTTCCTTTTGCTTTGGCCATAGCGGTATCCGATCCTCCTGAAGTGTAATTTCCTGCGGTGTGTCCAGAAATGGATGATATGGCCGATGTACTGAAACAGCGACCCGCCATCCACGCCCATTGCAGACACCACCGCCAGCGGCAGCAGCGTGACCGTCATGACCACGATGCGGATGGTGCCGGGCATGGGGATCAGAATCAGCTCCGGATAGCCCAAAGCCAGCACCAGAATCACCGTTTCAATTGCGTTCCGGGTATCGATCATCCCTCCCAGCAGTTTGCCGCTGTCCGTATAGTTTGCGGGGATTGCGTACACGTTGTTGTGTTCTCTTTCGTCCAAGTTTTTCACCTGCCTAATCTGTAAATTGTTGCGGTTGTGGTATACCGTCCCATCCGCAGCGCCTGCTGATGGGACGGCACATAGATATCCACGCGATGGATATTGTTCTCTATGCCCGAGCCGCCCCGATCTTCCACGGTGTACATGGTACCGTTTATCATGATTTGCGTGCCGAAGGGATAATGGCTGGACATAGCGACCATACCGACCGCTGCCTGTTTGCCGCTGGCGGTAAGCCCCTGTGCATTGCTGCCGCAGCACTTTGCGCAGGCGCAGTAATGCGTCACCTCTACCTCCAGCGTATAAAGCGCCTCGCCGGTCGGGGCGTTTACCACCGGCGCATCGTAATCCACGATGCTGAGGCGGCGATAGGAAAGCCTTCCTTCATAGCTTGGCGTATTCAGGATAACGCCGATGCCGCCGGAGGAATGCACCCACATACGAGTCCCTTCCGCATCATATCCGGCAAAAACAAGCACATGGCCCCAGCCGTCATCATCCGCAAGGAATCCCAGATCACCCGGCAGCAGCTCCGCTGCGGAGATGCCGTAGGTATTCGGGTACTGTCCGTTGCAGCCGGCGCCGATTTCAACGCCTACTGCCGTATTGAATACCCATGTGGTGAATCCGCTGCAATCAAGACCAAAGGGCCGAATCGTGCCGGTCGTCGGAGAACCGGCTGACGTCACCAGCCGCGGCGTGTTCCAAGCATCGTTCCAACCGGGCGCCGACTTGCCACCCCAGAAATATGGGACCTTGCCCACCAGCGACAATGCCGTTGTGAGGATATGCTTCCGCATGGGGCTGCAGTTCTGCGCGTTGACAAAGGCGATCAGCTCCGCATCGGTCAAGGGAACCATCTGTCCATTGCCTAATGTCCCATACAGCGTCATTTTCAAGGCGTTGGCCATCTTCTGAATGGCCTCGCCATAGGTTATTTTGAATTGGTCATAGGTGGCGGAGGGATCGATCCCGAAGGCTCGGATGATGACACTGTTATCAAATGGCTGTATGGTGCATTCCACATACTTTACGACCTCCGTTTCCGGAGTGAGCGTCTCGTTGCCGCCCTGCTCATAATAGGTTTCGCTTCGTGTGCCGGTGATTCTGCCTCCGCTGTATATGGGAACGGAAACTACCACAGGCGTATAGGCTGCCACATTGACCGGTTCCGATGTTGTTATCGTTTCGTCCGGCTCATAGTAGGTGCGACGGGCTGTGGTATAACGGTACTGCGGAACGCCATTGATGGTTCCCGTCTGCGTCTTCGATGTGACGACCGTCACGGTAACGGGCCTGTATGTAGCGTAGGTAAAGGGGACGATTTGCTCCGATTCCTTCTCCACGAAAGCTACCGGAAACATACTGTCGGCAACGCTGCGAAGCTTTGCCAGCATATCCTCCTTGCCGGTATTGCGTTGCTGAAGAGATGCGGAGTAGGCCGCAAGGATATAGCTTACATCGTACCCGGCGGAACCCTGTGCGTAATTGATAAGTGCATCCATAGACAGATCGTAGTCGTATCCGCCGTCCTCAATGATCTGCTCGACTTTTGCGAGGGCTGCGTCATACCCTTCCTCCACAACTGCGGAAATATCTGTGGCAAGGTCGTTATAGGATTCCAGCAGCGTTGTGGGGTTTTCCATGTCCACCATCGACCCATCCAGCCCAAACACGCTGTTTGTGACAACGCTGGGCAGTGAAACGATCAAGACGATAATGACAAGGAAAAACAGACAGATGCAGACAAGTATCTTAAACAGTGTATGACGCATGGCCCATGCCGCCGATAAAATTGCGCCCCACGGTCCGCCCGCAGCGGTTCCTGCGGCTATCTCGGCAACCGCCTTGCCGCCCTCCACGCCTGCCTGCACCGTCGCGGCTGCTGCATTGGCGCCGGCTTCAGCGCCTTTCACGGCGGCTTGCTTCGCCGTCTCTATTCCTGCTTCCTTTGCGGCTTTGGCCATCTGCTTGGCAGCTTCGCCGTAATTATCGCTGCCGTCGCCTATCTGCCGTTTATCCGGCTCAGCCATTTTCTTTTACACCTCCCCGGTGAGTATCCGAAGCCGCGCGTGGCGGCTGGTTTCTTTATTCGCAGGCAGGCAAAACAGCCGGAGGGATGTCATCCGCTCCGGCTGTTGCCCGCTGCATTTATTTCCTGCGCTTCGGCGCCTTTATGCCGCTGTCCGGACGCTTTTCCGGCTCCTTGAAGCGGCTGGGCGTGTTCTTGTATCGAACCGACTCCACTGACACCGTGCGGACGTTTTCACCGTCGTAGACGGGCTTTCCGTCCTCGAACACCGGCTTGCGTTCCACAGCGGGGTCTCCATGGATGGCGATCCATTGCTGCCCTCTGACGTCCTCATATACCTGATAATCCCCGCGCGGTGCGGCGAATCTGGCGGTGTCGTAAAAGGCCGTCCCGGAGCCATCGGTATGGCGGACCTCGAAGTGTCCGTCCTCCCGATGCGTGCCGTCCACATGTGCCACCTGCTGCTCAAAGCCGGGCATGAAGTTACGGAAGGCCGCCTGATTATATGCGTCTGCGGCCTCTCCCTGTTCAAAGGCAGGCGCTTCCGCGTGCTGCTGCATAGCGTACCAGTCTACGCCGTTTGCCGCCTGCATGACAGTGTGCGGTGCGTCGGGCTCGTTGTAATACGCGCTGTTGTACCACAGGCTGTTTCCGCTCTCACTGCCGGCTTCCATGATGCCGTCGCCCGTGTTGCGAAGGACTGTGCCTTCAGCAGCGCCGGGGAAGGCTGCTGCAACCTGTTCGGATTCGGCGGGGCTGCCGGTAAACCCGGGCGCATCGTAGAAGGCGTTTCGGCCCTCGCCGCTGGCCATCTGATACCAGGTGCTGCCGTCAGTGGCAGTTACAACGGAGTGCGGAGCGGCGGGTTTTTCAAACTGCGCCGTATTGAACATTTCCACACTGCTGACCTTGCCGTCTGTGCCGGTCGCCGTCGTGCTGATATGTCCGCCGCTGATCTGGGTTCCCTTGAGTGTATGGCCCGCAAGCTGAGGCATGTAGTTGCCAAGGCTGCGGTCGGCGATATCGCCGGCAATGGTGCCGGCTGCTTCTGCGGGACGCGCTGCTACGGAGGAGATGGATTCTCCTGTAAGCATCGCACCGTTTCTGGCAGCGACACCGCCAAAAACGCGCCCGACAAAGCCGACGCCGCCGCCCATGCCCATGCGGGCACCTCCATCAACGACGGCGTCACGGACATAGCTGTTACCCTTGAATCTGCTGGCAAAGCCGGATGCAAAGCCGCTGGCCGCGGCCCCGGTTCCGGTTGCAGTCGAACCGCCCCTGCCGAACACGCTGCCTGCGCTCTTTGCGCTGTGTCCCACGCCGCTGATCACCCTTGCAGCCATCAGCAGCTCCATGCCCATGCTGGAACCGGTCTGCGCCACATTCAGTCCCATGGCGGCCATATAGCTGTCGAATTTCTGCGCGGTCTTTAGGAATGCCAGGGCGCAGAACAGCCATAGAAAGATAGATCCCTGCCCTGTACTCAGCGCGCCGCCGTTTCCGATATACTGACCTACCGAGGAGTTAAAGCCCCGGATAAACCACACGTTCATGACCAGCAGGAGAAGCTGCGAGCCTACCATCCTGCACCAGCTTTTAAAGACCTGATTAGTCGCCTTGGAGCCGCCCATGCAGAATGCCAACGGGGAGGTATAGCACAGCACACCGACCACGATATACCGTTCGACCGCCTCCAGCAGCAGCTTGAAGTAATTCCATCCGAGCGCGATCAGCAGGATCAGAACCAGTATGGGCCCGACAACCGTCACGGTTGAAACGATTGTCAGCAGTCCGTTACTTAGCACCTGCTCCACACCGGCAAAGGTGAATTCCTCCGCCGTCATGCTTACATCCATCAGTGCCGTATACGGCGCTCTGGCAATGTCGAGCGCCAGCATGAAAATTAGTTTTGCGTATCCGATTAGCAGCGCGAAAATCGCGCCACGCACAACTAATTGCCATGGGTTTTCGGCTTCTGTAATGGGTCCTCCGAACGCACGGAACAGCTGCCAGACCACAATGAGAAAAAGGACTGCCCAGGCTGTGTACTGCATGACGTCAAAGGCCTTGGTGATGAAGGGGAAATACTCCTCCATGGTCACCATGTCTGTTCCCAACGCATTGAGAAAGAGGCCGGAAACCGCGTCCATGATCTGCGAGGCAATGCTGGAGATCCATGTCACGATCCCTTCAAAAATCCAGTCTAAGATAGTCGTTCACCTCCCGTCTGATCCCGAACTGTTGATCATTAGCCTGTGTACTGCCCGCCGGCGATCAACGGCTGCAGGTATGCTACGATAAAGCCGAGTGTGTTAAGAATAATCCAGGTCACAACGACGCGCTTGAGCCAGCTGGTAGCCTCGTCCACCGCACGCTGGTTCCGGCTGACCATCCGCACCAACAACGCAATGGCCGCCACGGTTACGGCGACAATGGTACTGATCCCGACCAGCTGTCCGTAGATATCCCGCATGATCGTGGAAAAGCGATCCCAGATCGTTTCAGCCATTACGGGCTGGACGGAGAGGATCATTGCCGACGCGGCGCCCACTAACGACCAGTAGGTATTTCTGAGCCGATGCTTACCTGATACAAGTTGCTTTAACATGCTTTTACCTCCTGTTTTTCAATTCGGCACATAAAAAGGCACCGCTCTCGGAGGCTGAAATGCCTCGCAGAAACGGTGCCTTTATGGTGTGCTCCTACTATCGGACGCTAACAGTATAGCATGTTTGCATTTACATGTCATCGGCGCGAACCGTGCCATTTTCTCCGCCTTTTTCTGTGCCATCCACTATGCCAAAAGGGAAGTGGCGTTTACTCTGTTGCGGAGAAACCGGCGACTTTACAACCGGTAAGGCAGTCAGCGTCGTGAATTATGAAGCTGCTACAGCAAATGGATACCTCTTTCCAGATTTCTGAGTGCATCCATCACTGTGTAAAAAGAAGGAACATCACCATAGAGCATATCCTTCATTGCTTCGTAATCTGCGGCCAATGCTGCAAAGCGATAATCCGGGGGAACCAGCTTCAAGGTGCCTGGGACAGCCTCCTGATACTTTGCCCAAGATCTCGGATAGAACTTCATTTTGAAGTCTACTACCGTTTTCAGCAGGTCCACCCGCGCAAAAGCGGCCTCTTTCACAGGCGTCATAGACATCCGATACAGGTCATAGTAATGCCGGGAATAACGCTGCGGCATTTCCGAACCTTCGGGTCTGTTGGCTTCATGGTGCAGGATCGTCGCCTTTTCCCAGAAAGTCCGCTCCGGCGCAACGGTCAGAATTGCCGTATCCTTTTGTGAAAAAACTTTTGGATAATAGGTTGCTGCATAAGGCTCGATCTGCGCAATTTTTGCAGGCGTCCAAGCAGCCAACGCCCCGATCTCCAAACGAATGACCTGCAGGGTGGCAGGGTTTGTGAACAGGTGCGGATAGGCAAAGATGACGGTCTGTTTGTCCTTTTCGTCTATGTAAATGTTCGCCTCACAGCCAAGCTCCCGAGAGAACTCTGCCTGAACGGTGGGGCAAAACTGTTCTGCGAGGAAAACTTCTGCCCGCGCATTGGCTTCTTTGTTGAATGCATCCTGCTTGGTGTTGGAGCGCTTTTCCCATGGCTCGTCTTTACCATATCCCAACACCCGCCAATCCAAAATCAGATCAATATCCTCGGAAAAGCGGCTGATCAGGTTGAATGCTTTGGAAAGGCTGGTACCGCCTTTGAAGGTAATAGCATCTTTCCAGGGGCATCGGTGGAACAGATGGTCAAGCGTAAAGCATACCCAAAAATCTTTTTCTACGATGGCATCATTCAAGCCCATCTTATCTGCTGTATTTCGGAACAGTTCGCCACGGTCACTGTCCGGCAATCGTGCTACATTTCTCATTGTGTGTCGCCCCCACAAATTTTCCTTATCGTATCGTAAACCCAATCCGTAGATTCCGTCGCCTCTTTCAGGCAGGCTCGCTTTTCGTCCTCGGTCAGCTTTTCAGAAAGCGTCTGTATGATCTTCGCCGTCACATTGATCCTTCCCAAAGTTTTCAGTGCCTGGATCACCAAGCTCGTCATGTAAGACAGACCGGTGATTTCCTTGTTGGTCCTATGCTTAAATTCCAGCTTTGTGGAGTTCCACTCATAGGTCTTATACGGGCCGTCGCTGATATAGGACCAGACCGCCGTTACCTGTGTGGAGAGCCCCAGAAGGTTCAGGGCTGTATTCCCACACGGGACGATGGTCCAATGGTAACTTCGCGCCAATGCTTTTGCAACTGCGTCCGGGTCAGCCGCTACGTATTCATCAAGCAGCTTGCTGTACTTCGGCTTTTCGTAAACACCCTTTAATATCCGGCGAAGCACACCGATTTGTGTCAATCTGTTCAGATTGCGCCTGGTTGTTTCCGAATCAGCAATATCCGCGAAATCCGAGTTCACGAAGATTGTGCCGTCGTCCGCACCGTTGATTCGCTCCTGTATCTGCTTGGAATATCCTGTTTTCATCCTGTCTCCCTCCTCCATCATGTCCCGAATATTATATAATATTCGGGACAGAATTTCAACCGGATTTGCGTTCCTTATCTACAGTATCTCCAAACAATCTGCACATAATCAAACAGCTGCTATGTCGATGCATCTGCGTGGTATCATTTGTCCCGCTCCTGTAGAAGCAATGTAATAATCGAGACCTTTAACCTTACCAGTTTTCCAAAATAGAAAGAACCTCCAGCCAGGAATCCACCTCGCCGGCAGGGGCAGACCATAGACGCAGGGCGATGATATTGATTGCCTGCGTGCGGAGCCGGTAATAGTGCCGGGCAGAGATGTCCAGACGGTACAGAAGCTCCTCGTGCATCAGCTTGTCCGGCCCGAGAAAGGTCATGTAGATGATGTCGTACATCTTGTTCCCGTTGACCGGTTTGGATTTCAATATGCTGACCGCATCGTTGAGCCGGTCAACCAGCAGGCGAGAGCGGCGTACACTCTCCATCCGGCCTTCCAGCTTTCGATTGTTCATCCCAAGTTCCAGGTCGATCCGATCCAGCAGCGTATCCAGATCCTTCAGCGGGCGATCCAGCTCCTCTGCTATGCTGGACGGGAAGCATTCCAGCGTCCAGAGAATGGTTCGGTAGTGCTGCAACAGGAGAAGCGTGTTATGATACATGCTTTTCTTTTTCTCCTTTTTAGCTTGGCGGACTCTGTCATCATCGATAGACGAATCTCCCAGAATGCCGCGCTTTGTTAAAAGTTCAATAAATGCGGCGGACTGCTGCGACAGCTTGGTTTCCTGCTGTTCATAAAGCGCCTTTCCGGCACTGCTTTCGATTTTGCTCATGTCGATTCTCCTTTCCGGTTTCGTGAGTGTAAGAAAAAATCCGCGTAAGCACATGGCCCGCGGATGTGGTTCGCATCTATGCGGCGTAGTCTACTACTTACACCTCTGCAGTCATAGATACAGTTCTGACAATTCCAACACAGAGAAATATACGCGCGTATTATAGGGAACGAAAGTGCAACGCGATTTTTTGATACCTGTTCGGCATAATCAGTGGTTCTCATGATAATGATCCTGCGGCTATACCAAAGGATCATCTTGTTCAGGCGTGCATTGTCCGAGCCTCCAATATGCGCATTTCCGGCGCAAATACGCATTTTCTCAATAATGCGTTCAATTTCTGCGCCGGTGGGCAGCGAAGCCTCTGTATCCAGCGGATACAGTCTATTGAAAATGAGACAGCCGTAGGAGCCCGGCAGACGGTGCAGAGCGAAGGCATCCCCATTCTTCTGAAAAAATCTCCACACCTTTGTCTTTTCCCAGCCCCAGCGTCGTCCCAAGGCTTCCAATGTCAAAGCGGCGCCAAGTCTCCCGAATTGAACGGCAGGCGCCAGATAAGAAAACGCATTGCCGGTCTCCTGCCAAACCGTGTGGCACCAGAGGTCCAGCCATGCATCTGATTCGCCGAATGTATAATGCTGATCTGCAAGGCGCTGCGTGATGTTGCGGGGAAGGCAGAGAAAGCCGTGGCCGTCTGTTGCGTAGACTGCCCCACTCATGCATTCGGCGCCGGAGCATTTTACAACCCAATCGATGACGGCATATTCCAGCTTCTTTGTTTTCTCATCAAGCGTGTAACGGATATACCCGAACCGGCTGAGCGTATTCATGATTTCCAGAGCCTCCGTGCGGCTTTTGACGCCCAGAATGCTCTTTAAGCCGACCACGCCACCGGACCACATCCCTGGCATTACATCGTTTGTGTATCCGCAGTATTTTGCCCGACCCTTGCGAAATGCCGCCCGCGAGGCCAGCTTCGCCCAATAACCCATGATTCCCTTACCGACCGGCAAATGAGTCCTGGGCAGCTTGACCCATTGGTATCTGAACAGGCATTTCGGCATGACGGGTTCCTCCTTTCTGCGATTGGATATAAAAACAGGGCAGCCCCTTAATCAAGAGACTGCCCTTGCAGCATGTGGTTACTATATTCTTACTTGAAGTCCGGGTAACGATTCCTTCTGCACTCCTACGAGATACCAGTCGTTTCCGTACTCGATGCGAGTGGGTATCCATTCGTCATTTATCAAGGCCTCCATTGCAGTTCCGCAGTGCAGCCCGCCATAACTGTTTCCTTCCTCATACAAAACGTCAAAGCGATTTGTGGAGGAGTCATATATAAGCATCCCTTTTTTCATGTGGGCTTACCTCCTGACAAAGAATTTAAAATCATTTTCCCATAGTCATATTTTATGAAATTAGTACAAACCGCATCAGCGTCAATGCAGTTCATTTTTACTTAGGGGTGTTCATGAAAAAACCTCCGCAAATTCACCTTGTGTTGACCCTTCAGTTAACCCATTTACTCACCCATTTACTCACCCATTTGTCCCGGTTAACCCATTTTTAGCCCTTACAAAATGGGTTAACCGAGGTCACATACGGTCAAAAACAGCGAAAAGCTCCAAAAGCTATCAGACGAAAAAGGCATAAGAAAACCCCGGAAAATGCCGATTTTCCGGGGTTTTTGAGCTTTTGAGTTGTGAATTTGCGTCCGATCAGCGCTTGGAGAACTGAGGTGCGCGACGAGCGGCTTTGAGGCCGTACTTCTTGCGTTCCTTCATTCTCGGGTCGCGGGTCAGGAAACCGGCGGCCTTCAGAGCGGCGCGGTACTCGGCGTTCAGGCCCAGCAGCGCGCGGGAGATGCCGTGACGGATGGCACCGGCCTGGCCGGTGACGCCGCCGCCCTGGACGGTGCAGACCACGTCCACCTTGCCGAGCAGGTCGGTGGTGACCAGCGGCTGACGGACGATCAGCTTCAGGGTGTCGAGACCGAAGTAGTCGTCGATCTCGCGGCCGTTGATAATAATGGAACCGGTGCCGTTCTCATAAACGCGGACACGGGCAATAGAGGACTTGCGGCGGCCGGTGCCGTAATGATACTGTTTCTTGCTCTCGTACATCGTCTTTTACCTCCTGATTAGTCCTGCGTCCAGGCTTCGGGCTTCTGGGCAGCATGGATGTGCTCCGGACCCTTGAACAGCTTCAGACGAGTCATGGCAGTTCTGCCGATGGTGTTCTTCGGGAGCATGCCCTTGACGGCCAGCTCCATGGCGAACTCGGGACGCTCGGCCATGAGGGTCTTGTACTTCGTTTCCTTCAGACCGCCGATCCAGCCGGAATGACGGCGATAATACTTCTCCTCCAGCTTGCGGCCGGTGAGAACAGCCTTCTCGACGTTGACGATGATGACGTAGTCGCCGCAGTCAACGTTCGGGGTGAAATCGGGCTTCAGCTTGCCGCGCAGCAGGTTGGCGGCGATGACGGCGGTACGGCCCAGGGGCTTGTCCGCTGCGTCCAGGACGTACCACTTACGCTGAACGTCCTCTTTTCTGACCAGTGTCGTGGACATGAGTGAGTTCCTCCGTATATTGAAAATAAATATTTTGACAAAACCGGGCTGCACGCGTACAATATTCCCGTGCACAGCTTATTCTTTATACCACAGGAAAAACCGGCTGTCAAGCACAAAATTCGGAAATTTCATTTTTCTCCGGAAGAACTCTCGGATGCTCCGTTTTTCTCCCGGATACTCGCAAATGCTCAAGGGGCAATTTTTCGAAAAAACGGAGGAATTCGCATGCAAAGAATGATGGGACTCGTGCGCCGCTGCATCGAGGATTACCGGATGATCGAGCCGGGCGACCGCATCGCCGTCGGCGTGTCCGGCGGCAAGGATTCGCTGACGCTGCTGACGCTTCTGGCGGCGCTGCGGGAATATGTGCCCTATTCCTATGACCTCACGGCCATCACGATCGACATGGGCCTCGGCGGCATGGATTTCTCGCCGGTCGCACGCCTGTGTGAGCGCCTCGGCGTGCCGTATTCCCGCGTGGAGACGGAGATCGGGCCGATCATCTTCGAGCACCGGAAGGAAAACAATCCCTGCTCGCTGTGCGCCAAGATGCGCCGCGGGGCGCTGAATCAGGCGCTGCTGGAGCAGGGCTTTTCCAAGGTGGCGCTCGGCCACCACTATGACGACGCCGTCGAGACGTTCCTGATGAGTCTGCTGTTCGAGGGGCGGATCGGCTGCTTCGAGCCGGTGACGTACCTCGACCGGACCGGCGTGACGCAGATCCGGCCCATGCTCTATCTGACGGAGGGCATGGTGCGCACGTTCGCGGCGGAGCACGACCTGCCCGTCGTGCACAATCCGTGCCCGGCCGACAAGCACACGAAGCGGCAGGAGATCAAGGAGCTCGTCGCCGTGCTGTCGAAGACGTACCCCGATCTCAAAACGCGTGTATTCGGCGCGATGCAGCGCCTGCCGCTGCCGCAGTGGGGCGTGACGCCGCACCCGCGCGGCTCACAGAAACAGCTGCATCAGCACGACGGCTGCAAAGCCGGGCAGGCCGAAAAAGCCGACGATGCAGGCCGCGGGCGCGGTGACGGCAATATAGAGCCCGGTCAGGGGCGCGAGTAAACTGACAAGGCCGAGCAGGACCGCGCCGCAGAGCGTGTTGATGCACAGCTTCCAGAACCAGCGCAGCGGCGTGGACAGCAGCCGCACGAGCAGAAACACGGCGGCGACGGAAAGTGCAACGGATAAAACCTGCGTCATGGAAAATTCCTCCTGAAATGCGAAAAAATGAACCAACGCGGCGTGCATTGTTCTGCCGCGCCTGGGCATACTGAAAGCGGACACAGTCCTGGAACATTTTCCGGCATCGGGCCAATGCACTTCGAACGGCCAATTCGAAGAGAAAGTGGAATCCATAGCCTGTGTCAAGTGCGCCGCGCGGCGTAAAACTGCCGCGGACGGTACGAAAGATACCCCCATGGGGCGGGGCGCTGCGGCCGCAGCGCCCCATGACGTTCTGATCTGGGCAGCGCCGCACCCGCGGCGCTTGAGCGTGTCGAAAAAGCCTTTTCGACACGCTCTCAAACGAGACCCGTTTCACTGG
>JAHZGF010000041.1 GCA_019420945.1 Clostridiales bacterium
GTCTCCTTCTTCCCACAAACGCCCGGTCCTTTCGGACCGGGCGTTTGTGGTGTTTGCGGAAGATCGGCGTTGACAGAAGGGGCAGCTTGCGTTAAAATAAAGTAGATTCTTATGCGCCCGTAGCTCAGTAGGATAGAGCGACCGCCTCCTAAGTAGGGAACAGAGCGCCCCACTCCGGGGATACAAGCGTACCATTCCGAGTTCGATTTCAATCAGGTAATTTCATAGGCCCGCGTAGCTCAGCTGGATAGAGCGACCGCCTCCTAAGCGGTAGGCCAGAGGTTCAAATCCTCCCGCGGGTGCCATTAGTAGCACAAAATCTTCGGGTTTCCAGAAGGTTTTGTGCTTTTTTTACAACTTTTTGAAAAATGAGGGAAACCACTGTATTTCTCACCTGAATGGTGGGCGCTCAATCTGTTATTTCTTGCTAAGTACTGTTACCCCCCAAACTCGCCTTGAACTACATACCGTCTTCCTCCGAAACCTTGCTAATCAATTAGCAAGGTTTTTTTGCTTTTCTACCGAAAAAAGAGAAATTTTGCTAATCAGGCAAAAAACCAGCATCATCCTCTGCTAATGGGAAAATGGAGTGGTTGTCAGTTTAAATATTTTCGCCCTGCCCAAAAGCCTACATAGCCGTCTAAATTTCTCTTGACAGCTATGATTTTACAGTAGGAGGAAAAATCATGAATTGGAGAAAAGTCGAAGTGCAGAACAGTGAGAGTCAAATCAAGACGCTGGTTGGTGACGTTCGCAGCGCCGCCAACAAGAGCATGGAAGCCCTGTGGAACGCTTTCATGGAGGTGGGGGACCCGGACATGTTGCGGGCCACAGAGAGGGCCCTGCTGCTCATGGTGAGCCACAGCGACTATGCCGGGGCCATGAAGGTGCTGGAGGGCATCTACGCCCTGGTGGAGATCGCGCCGCCGGAGGACTTCACCGACTGCCAGCAGTACCCCGCGTTGGCGCAGATGTTCATGGAGGAATTTTTGGCGGGGAGCGAGGACTTCATTTTTGACGCTGGTATGGAGAATGTTCTGGCATTTCTCACAGACAAGGGTCAGTGACCCCAAGTGGACCGCTGGCCCGCTTTACATGGCCGTTGTGCTGGGCAAGCGGTGTAAACCGGCTATGACTATAACCGAAGAAGAGGAGGTAGTAGCCCATGGACAAGTGCAAAGTGATCGCTGTTACCAATCAAAAGGGCGGTGTTGGTAAGACGACCACGGCGGTCAATTTAGGTGTGGGACTGGCGCAGCAGGGGAAAAAGGTGTTGTTGGTGGACGCAGATCCCCAGGGAAGTCTTACAGTGAGTCTGGGTGTGAAGAACCCGGACGAGTTGGAAACGACCATCTCTGACCTGATGCAAATCGTTGTGGACAATAGCATCCTCTCACCACAAGACAGGGGCATTTTGAAAAATATTGAGGGTGTTGATCTGGTGCCCTCCAACATCGGCCTGTCCAGTTTTGAGGTAAGTCTTGTGAACACCATGAGCCGGGAATTTGTGCTGCGTAGCTACCTGGGCACGGTCAAGCGGGATTATGATTACGTTCTGATCGATTGTATGCCCTCGCTGGGTATGTTGACCATCAACGCTCTGGCAGCGGCGGACAGTGTTCTTATCCCATGTCAGGCTAACTACCTGTCCACCAAGGGCTTGAAGCTGTTGTTGGGATCGGTGGCCAAGGTACGGCGACAGATCAACCCATTGCTGAAAATCGATGGCATCCTGCTGACCATGGTGGATAGCCGTACCAACAATGCAAAAAGCATCATCGCGGCCCTGCGGCAGACCGGGCGTGATCTCCGGGTATTGAATACGGAGGTGCCCTTCTCTGTCCGAGCGGCAGAGTGTAGCGTAGAGGGTAAGAGCATTTTCGCCCATGACAGCAAAGGGAAGGTAGCTGCGGCATACACCGCGCTGGTAAAGGAGGTGATTGCCCTTGAACAAAGGAACCGCAATCGACCTGGGGCTGAACGAGGCTTATAACGACCTATTCTCTACCCAGGAAGACCGGGACAACGCCCAGCGCAGTTATGTGACCGACCTCCCGCCCGAAAAAATCAGCGACTTCCCCAATCACCCGTTTAAGGTACGGATGGACCAAAGCATGATAGAACTATCGGACAGTGTAAAGCAATATGGCGTCTTGGTCCCATCGCTGGTCCGTCCCATGCTGGACGGCAGTTATCAAATGGTGTCCGGCCACCGGCGCAAGCGGGCGGCGGAGTTGGCGGGCCTGCCCACGGTGCCCTGTATCATCCGGGAACTGACGGACGATGAGGCCATCATTGTCATGGTGGACAGTAACCTTCAGCGGGAACAGATATTGCCGTCAGAAAAGGCGGTTGCCTATAAGATGAAGCTGGAAGCTATGAAGCGGCAAGGTATGCGGACGGATTTAACTTTTGGCCCATTGGGCCAAAAGTCTGCCATCAATACAAGGGATATCTTGGCAACAGAAGTTCCAGATAGTTCAAGGCAAATCCAACGCTATATCCGCTTAACCAACCTTATCCCGGAATTGCTGGACATGGTGGACAATTCTGTGCTGAAAGAAGCCGGCAAGTTGCAAATGGCCCTGCGCCCCGCCGTGGAGCTGTCCTATCTGCCGGAGGCCGAGCAGACCGCCTTGTTGGAGGTCATGGAGGGAGAAATCCGCACCCCATCCCATGCCCAGGCCATCAAAATGCGGAGCTTTTCCGAGCATGGCAAGCTGAACCCGGATGTGATCCTCTCTATCATGCAGGAGGAAAAGCCCAATCAGGTGGAGCAATTCAAAATTCCCAGGGAACGGATCGACAAGTTTTTCAAGCCGGGGACGCCCGCGCAGAAAATCGAGGACACTATCGTGAAGGCTTTGGAGCTGTACCGCAAGCGGCAGAGGGAGATGGAGCGATGAACCTTACGCCCAGGGGAAAGTCTGCCCTTTTGCGGCCACAGTATGCCTGCCGCTCTCTCCCCTCTCACACTCTCTCCCCGAAACCTGCTGTTCCAGCTGAAAAGAAAGGTTTTGTCTATCCTTTTTCAGCCGGTAAAAACCTTTGGAGAACAGCGCGCAAGAAAACCGAACACAGGCATTATTGGACCTCATGGCGTGCCATGAGAATTTTTTGTGCCCAAAATCAAAAATATGGAGGTAGTTATTATGAAGCGGAAACCCCTGACCCACGCGGCCCGGCTGCTGTGCGCCCTAGCTCTTTCCATGAGCCTGGCCCCAGCCGCCTTTGCCGCCGATCCGTCTGAACCCACCCAGCCGTCACCCTGCTATCCCACCGCTGTCACCCGGAGCGAGGATGGTACTGAGATCAGGAAAATGTACGACTTGGGGCCGGAGGATGACCCCGGCGGCATCCCCCGGTCCGATTTTGAACAGGACGGCTACCACTACACCCTCACGGACCTGCTGAAACAGGAACTCCCCGCCAACGAGAGCCGCCAGCACACGGAAACCGTGTCCGTGAACAGCAAAAGCAAGGACATGGGTGCGGTGCTGGCCCTGCTGCCGCAGACAAAGGAGTTTATCACAGAGGATGGCCTGTCCGGGGTGCTGACCCTGAAACTGGATACGGTGAAGGTGGAGGTGGCCGGGTATGGCAGCTCCACCAAAACCGTGACCGCCACCCGCACCTACCCTGGCCTTGCCAGTCAGGACACGCAGTATATCCCCAAGACTATTCAGGACGGCGGAAATTCCATGACCCTCCAGGCTGTGGACTGGCAGACCGAGGGGGACGGTCACTTTACCGCTATGGCCTCCTACTCCGGCTCCGCCACCAGCTCCTATGTGAAGGGCTATACCGTCACCGCCGACTACGCGGGCACCGTGAGTCGCATCAATCTGAACAAAATCCGCTATGTGGCGATTTTCGAGGGCACGGCCCTGGACCCCGCCCCCGGTGAGAACACCGGAGATATTTCCGACCCCAGCGCCCCGCCTGACCAGACTGATCCCACCGGGCAGGAGACCCAGACCGGAGAGAAGAACAGAGTTCTGCCGGTTGTGGCCGTTGTCGCGGCGGTGTTGCTTGGCGGCGGGGCGTTCTACTTCATCAAGCGACGGAGGTAATACGATATGAAGAAACTGACCATGCTTTTGTCCCTGCTGTGCCTGACCGCGGCCCTGGCTGTTCCCGCCAGCGCGTTGGAATACGACATTGCCGCCCCCGGTGACCCGGAGTATGGCAAGCCGACTTCGGTGGAACCTGTTGTCACGGCGGACAGGGGGGAGCTTCCCAATGTGGATGTGAGCAAAAACGCGGCTCTGGTCCCGCCCGCCTTTGGCAGCCCCACCTCCTATACCCCGAATACCGGCACTCCGCTGACCCCCAATCTGGCCCCCGGCTATATGCTGGGCGATGGTGCCGTTATCAACGGCAGCGCCGGCACCACCGTCGCTCCGCCCGATTATTCCTGCTTCCCCAGCGGCGGCACATCCAGCGTCCTCCCCACCACCGGCTTTACGGAGGTCACATCGGACCTCTACTATCAGGGCGGCTACCTGGCGACCCTGAAAATCCCCAGCATTGATGTCAATGTGAAGGTCTATGAGGGGACGGGAAGCTCCGTGCTGAGAAAGGGCGCGGGCCATTTTGAGGACACCAGCATTTGGGCCGGAAACATCTGCGTGGCTGCCCATAACAGGGGCGTGAACGCCCACTTTGGGGAGATCCACACGCTGGATGTGGGAGATGAGATCATCCTGACCACCAAGCTGGGCAAGCGCACCTACGCCGTGACCAGCGTGAACAAGATCAGCGAGATGGAAAATTCCCTGCTGGCCCCCACTGCGGAGAACTGCATCACCCTCTTTACCTGTGTCCGCAACCAGAGCGCCTACCGCTGGGCGGTCCGGGCCGTGGAGGTGCCATAACTCACCCGCTGAAAAGAAGATCGCACCTTAGATAGTTTTTGCCTCCCTATGGTACGGTTGGGATAGCAACACCCCATTCCAGGATGGAAAACAATATGAAATGCACGATTTCTGCGCTGCATTGACACTGGCGCTGTCCCTGCCTGCCCATGCTGTGGAGGTTTCCACGGACCAAGAGGAGGCCGCCGCCCGGCTTCAGCTTCAGGGCTGATGTCGGGCGATGAGCACGGCGACCTGAATTTGAACAAGGCGCTGACACGGGCAGAACTGACCTGCCTGATTAGTCCCATCGTCCTGAACCCGGAACACGTAGCCTGGGAGAAGGATCGGTACACCCGGATGTGTACTACCAACTTTTCCGATGTGCCGGAGTGGGCTCAGGTGGCTGTTGGCGTATGCGCCTCCATGGGAATGATGGCTAGGCATGGGGACGGGCGGTTTGGCCCTGGCAATCTAGTCAGCCCGTAGATGGCATGTACCGTTATGCTCCGCTACCTGGAACGGGACGGCTAAGACTGCGATACCGCCTGCGAGAAGGTCGTGGAGCTGGTGCTGGCCTTAGCCAGCACCCTGGAAGGCGACATGATCACACGGGGAGATATGGCGATCCTGCTGGATGGTTCGCTGGACTATCTGGAGTATCTTCAAACACTGTAAAGAAACTTGAACGAAAACTGAATAAAGCCGCAAGCGGTCCTGGTGTCCAAGCACATCAAGGGCCGCTTATTTTATTGTAATAGGAGGCATACGCACGATATGAAACAGAGAATTTTATCGTTTTTTCTGGCTTTGCTGACCCTTTTTGGCCTGTTTTCTACCGCCGCCTTTGCCGCAGACACACCGGAGGCCGCCCTGGGCGAGGTGAACATCTACAACGGCGAACATGAACTGGACTATCTTTCCATCAACGGCGCGGTCAAAAAACAGGTCTATACCTATTTTCTCTATGAGTCCAACAACGGTATTCAAAAAGAATCTCCGGCGTACTGCGTCAACCCGACTACCCCCGGCGTCCCCCAGACCGTAGGCCCCGGCGAGAGCATCAAATATCTGGCTGATGAAACGGCCAGCGACCCCAAGGTAGTGGGCATCATCTCCAACGGCTATCCTCACCGCTCCCTGGGAGAGTTAAATCTGGACAACAAATACCAGGCGTATTATGCCACGAAAATGGCGCTGTGGTGTTATCTATTGCCAGACTGGAACATCGCCAACCTGAAGGTGGCCCCTGGACTCACCGGCTCCGAGCTGGACATTGGCAACCGCATCCTGGCTGCCGCCAAGGATATTTACAAGCGGGGCACTACCTATAACTATATGCTCACCCCCCGCATGACCGCCACGGCGGAGACCTCCGTTGCCTACCCCGTGACCATTGACGGCGAGGAGTATAAGCAGCAGGTGTTCACCGTCTGGAGCGAGACCTGGGTGTATGACTACGACGTGGCTGTGTCCTTCTCCGACCCAGGCTCCGTGCCGGAGGGCACGAAAATCGTGGACATGGAAAATAACGAGATCACCGCTGTCACCACCGAGGGCACCAGCGACGGCTATGCCGGACAATTCAAAGTACTGTACCCTGTGGACAGCATCCAGGGGCAGAGCGGTAACGTCCAGCTCTCCCTCTCCGCATCCGTGGCCCAGTATGCAGCCATGTATGCCGTCTGCCTGGAAAAAGACCGATACG
>JAHZGF010000042.1:0-139176 GCA_019420945.1 Clostridiales bacterium
AGCTGGATTTCATCTGCCATGACGGAGAGCTGGCTGCTTATGGTTTCCTTGAGGCGTTCCAAGTCGCTGGTGGTGGCGTATTCCTCCAACGCCGCCAGTATGATCTCCTGGCTGTTTTGCGTAATGGCGGTAATCTGCTCGCTGGTGGTCTGGGCCAGCTGTGCCAAGCTGGACTGCTGCTCATTGATCTGCGCCTGCTGCCGGTCAATGGTGTTACCCAGTTGTGAGTCGGACTGCTGCGTCCTATCCGTCATGGTCTGCACACTGGCCCCCAAAGTAATCCGGGTGTTGCCCGGATCCAGGATGTCCGGTTCCAGAGTGGTAAGTGCATAGCGCACATCCAAGCCGTGGGGGGCGCTGGTGACCTGGGTGTAGCGGCCTACCCGGAGGGCAGCAATGGCGCTGTCAGTGCAGTGGAGATCCACCGCCGTCACCGAGATGGTGCGCAGGGGCAGCACGCCGGACTGGGCCAGCAGGGCCATGGCCTTGGTGCGCAGGTTGGCGGCCTCAGTCACGTCGTCCCAGGTCTGGACGGAGACGATCCTGCCATATTTGTCCACCCCAGCCTTGGAGTAGATGATGCTGCCCTCCTTGACCAGGTCCTCGGTCAAGTCCCCATCGGGCAGGTTGGCGATGGTCAGATCCTCGGCGCCCACCGGCAGGATTGCAGTGTAAACATCGGTGGCGTCGATCTGGTCGGTGAGTTCCAGCAGGTTTTCCGCAAAGGTGATGCCCTGGACATTGCTCAGCGGGTAGTCCGCCAGATAATCCAGATAGGTGCCGTCCTCCTCGTAGCGCACCAGCAGGTGCCCCCCCAGGGCGGAGCTGCTGAGCTTGTCGGTGATAATGGCCCAGGTGGTGGCGTAGTCGGTACTTGACCGAGTGATGTAGTTGTTGGGGTCGCTGACGGTGACTTGCCCCAGCTTGATCTGCTGCTCCTCGGTCACCTGAGCGTTGTGGGCCTCCAGCAGCTTACCCAGCCAGAAGGCCACCACATTGTCCGCCCCCTCATACTCCGGATTGTCTTCGTAGTCTGCCGGAAAGTCAAAAGGGGGAACAATGCTGTCGTTGAGACAGGCCAGCTGGCCCTCGGCCTCGATGGTGCGTTCCAGGTCAAAGCCCTGGGTGTCTGACAGGATTCGCCCCCGGAAGACGGGCAGACCGTCGGCCAGCAGCTCCAGACGGCCCTTGAGCCGGGTAAGCTGACCCACAAAGGGGTGGTCGTGGTCAATGGTAAAGGACAGGCTGCCCGCCTCATCCACCGCCAGATGGACGGACACGTCCCGGATGGTGAGCTCATCCAGCCTGGGGTCATAGATTTGGTAGCCCTCAAAATTGAGCTGATACATCAGAGGGATCCCTCCTGATAGCTGACGGCGATGGTGCCGGTGCCGGCGGTGGTCCGGGCGGTGAGGGTATGGACGCCCTGGGTGAGGCGAATACCGGGAATGCGGCGGGAGCCGGCGCTGATGGTGTAACTGCTGGTGCCCCAGGTCAGCACCGTCTCGGCGCTCACCGTGATGGTGGGCACCACCGGCCGCCGGTCACAGGCCAGGGTCAGTGCGGTGTCAGAGGTGGTCAGCTGGGCGGTTACCTCAGTGAGGGCGTCCTTGTAGCGCCAGGGGTCGCAGGTGAATTCCAGCTGCACAGTCCAGCGGTTGCCCTCCATGGCATAGCCGGAGATAGCCCCCCGGCCGCTGTAATACCAGCGGGGATCTCCGTCGAAGGTCAAGGTGACCTTTTGGCCATGCAGTAGAGAGGCCAGGCGGGACAGAAATTCCGGCCAGGACAGGCCGCTCAGATTGGCCGTGGATACCAAGGTTAGGGAGATCGTCCGGTTCTGGTAGTGGATTTCTCCATCCAGAGAGGTGGAAAGATCCAACTGTCCGTCACGACCTGGAACATCCACATAATTTGTGCGTACTTCCGGAAAGCCGATGTCGGCCTCCGTCAGATACATGCCCAGATCCTTCAGGCTGTGTTTTCCGGCAATAGTAACTCCGATGGTCACGATGTTCTCACCGCCCTTGCATCGATTTTGCCCAAGGCGGAATCCATGTCCTTGGCAATGCCGCCCACCAGACGGCCGGAGTCCAGATAGATGCGCATTCGTTCGATCCGGTCCCCCAGCTCCTGCATGGCCGCCAGCATGGAGTTGCCCGCACCACCGGAGTAGGAGAGGGCCAGATCGGCTCCGATTTTGCCGGAGGAGAGCAAGGCTCCATCCAATTCGTTGGCTGCGGCGCTGCTGGTGTTCTGTACGCTGGACAGAAGCCCTCGGCTGACGCTGTCGTATTCGTCGGACCAGCCTTCACCCAGACCTTCCGCCATGTATCCGCCTATGGATGCAAATACACGGGAGGGCGACTTGATGCCCAGCACCTTTTTGACCCCGTTGACAATGCCGGAGAAAAAGTTTTTGACCTGATTGGTAAACCAGCTCACCATGGACTGGATACCTTGCCAGATACCTTTGACGATATTCACACCGATGTCCAAGATGCCGCCCATCAATGCCCCGATACCGTTTACAATGGCTGTGATAATTTGCGGCAAGGACGCCACCAGTTGAGGGATGGTCTTGATGATGCCCTCGATCAGCTTTTGAAGCATCTGTACACCGGACTGGATAATCTGTGGCAGATTGTTTGCCAGCCCGCTGGTGATGCTGGTAATAATCTTGGGCAGCTGAGCCACCAACTGCGGAATCGCTCCGATAATTCCTTGCGTCAGATTTAACAGCAGATTGATTCCAGCTTCAAGAATTGTAGGTAGGTTGCTGGTAATAAACGAAATGAAATTGTCAATGATCTGCGGCAATTGTTCAAGCATAGACGGGATTGCAGAAAGGATACCGTTAACCAAATTGGTCAACAATTCCACGCCTTTGTTTAACACCGACGGAAGTTGTACTGTGATGCCATCCAACACGGTTTGAACGATCACAGGCAGTTGCTCAGCCATTACTGGGATAGCACTTAAAACCCCATTCATCAAAGCGTTGAGCAGATCCATGCCCGCTGTTATTACGGTTGGCAGCTGTTGAGTCAAATAGCCAAGCCCAGCCTGGAGCATTGCCGGGATGCGCTCAGCCAGTGTAGGCAACCCGGTTTCAATGCCAGCCACCAGCTGATTGAGCAACTGCACTCCAGCGCTCAGGAGCTGTGGGGCAGCCGTGCCCAGCGCAGTGACAAGGTTGCCAATAATAGATACCGCCGCCCTGGCCAACTGAGGAATGGCCGAAATTGCAGTCGTGATAATATCCGGTAAAACCGCGGTAAAGCCGCTGATCAGGGAGGTGGCCCCGTCGATGAGGGTGGGTAGCAACGTCTGTAAGGTGGTTGGAATATAGGGCAGAATGCTTTGAGCCAGCTGGGTCAAACCCTCCGCCAGTCTTGGCAGCAGCATCTGGATTCGCGGCACCAGGTTTTCGCCCACTGTAACCACGCTGTCCACCAGGTTGCCCAGCAGGGCGTCAAAGTCCTGCTGGGGATCGGCCATACCGGTCAGGAAGTTGTCCCAGGCGGCCCGCATGGAACTGATAGAGCCCTGGATGGTGGTGGACGCCTCTTTTGCGGTGGTGCCGGTAATGCCCATCTCATCCTGGATGACGTGAATGGCTTCCACGATTTTATCGAAGCTGACCTGGTTGACAGTTTCGGCTGTCACCGTCATGGTGTCTCCAAGGACGCCGGAGTCGTTGATGAGCCGGGCCATCTCGGCTTGGGTACCGCCATAACCCAGCTTCAGGTTGTCCAGCATCTCATAGTTCTGCTTGGCAAAGCCCTGATAGGCGTCCTGAATCCGGCTGATATCGGTGCCCATCTTGTTGGCATTGTCCGCCATGTCAGTGATGGCGACATTGGCAATGTCTGCGGCCGCCTGGGTATCTCCGCCCAAACCCTGGATCAGGGAGGCGGAGAAGGATGTGACCGTGTCCATATACTCATTGGCGGACATGCCAGCGGTTTGCCAGGCGTTGTTGGCATTGCTCATGACTTCGTTCTGGGCGGCCATCAGGGAATTGTACTCAGACTCAGCGTCTGAAACGGTCTTTCCCACACTGGAGGCATATTCCTCCAGAGTCGCCCCACCGGCGCCAAACAGCGTTTCCACACCGCCCACCAGCTGTTCGTAGTCCGCATACAGTTTGATAGACTGGGTGCCAAGCGCCGCAATACCGGCGGCGGCGGCTCCAAGAGCAGCAAGGCCGGCCTTAGCCGCAGTGGCAAGGCCGGTCTTTAATTTATCCCCAAAGGAACTGTTGAATTTTTCGCCAGAAGTGCTTCCGGCACTGCCCAACTCATTCTCCAGCGCGCCCTGGATGCCTTTTGTGGTCGGGATAATTTGTACATATGCTTTGGCAAGCTCATTGCCCATGCGTTACGCCCCCTTTGCCCAGCCGTTTGTTCCGTTCCCGTTGGAAATCCGCACCGGAGGCGAAAGACTCAATATCAGAGTCCACGCCGAGTCCGCTTGTCAGCCGCTCCACAATGGAAGCAGGGCGATTGCGGCCTTTGGCGGCGTCCTTGGTGTTGGCCCACAGCAAGTAGCTCAGCCGGTCCACTGTGGCCGCCATCAGCAGGGTTTCCAGAGAAACAGACCGTTTGGTGATTGCCATTTTGATTCTGCTGTTTTCCCGAAGGCCGGAGGCGAGGGTTGCCGCATAGGACAAGGGCAGCCCCCGCCAGTCATAGATATGATAGGTCTCCGCAAAGTCGCAGATCAGCGCGTCCTCGTCCACGGCAATCATCATGGCGAGGGCGATTATTTTTTTGCCTTTGCGCTTTTCAGGCCCTGCATGATGTCGCCCAGCTCTTCCACCACTTTGGTGATGGGTACCCGGCCCGAGGGGGTGCGGACGTGATCATAGAGGGCTGCCCGGCCGTCTGTGCCAAGCATACCCTCCACCACATCCGGCAGCACCGTAACCACACCCTGGTCCAGCTTGGCCAAAGACTCCATCAGTTCGATGTCGTCCAGGGCGTCCTCGTCAACACAGTAGCAAAACCCGGAGGTAGTGGTGATCTCAGTGGTCATGCGCTCGCCGCCTTTTTGATGTATTCATAGTGGGTATTTCCCTCTTGGTCGGGATAGGCGGTCAGAGTGACCTCATAGCCCACTGCGTCGCTGTCGGTGTACGCGATCTCGCCGATCTCGGAAATGCCTGCGGAGGGGATGACAATGCGCTTCAATGCCCCTCCCCGAAGCACCATGTCCACCACCCAGCTGCTGGCGGCCAGCTCTCCGGAGCTGGCCTTGACGGTAATGCCGGCCTCCAGGGTGCCGGAGACATTATCCTCTCCGTAAACGGTTTTGAGTACGTCCACGTTCAGACCCTCGATGAGGGTAAAGGAAAACGTGTCCTCCTTGCCGGTCTGGGTGGTCATGACGATGTCTCCGCCCCAGGCCTTCACGGTGTCGGTCTCAGGGGTGTTGCTGTTGGTCAGGCCGTCCTCGGAGATGTAGCCCAGACTGGTAAAGGCTTCATCCAGTTCGGATTCGGCGTCGCTGGGCAAGGCGGTTCCCACAGGAGCCCGGGAGACTGCACCGCCCACCTTGGGCTTGCCATAAATGACGTTGGCGGTATCTGCCATGCTTGTTCCTCCTTTAGTAAGTGATGTCATACACGGCCTGGTAGCGGTATCGCTTTGTGGTCGTGTCGGTGTATACATAGTCGCTGTTCAGGGCTGCCCGACCGATGTCCGCAGTATCGGGCATCCGGTCCATGGCCGCTTTCACCTGCTCGTTGAGCTTAGCAGCGTCCAACAGCGTCATGGCCCAGGACTGGAGGGCCAGGGTGGCGGAGCTGATCCAATCCGTCCGGCTGCTGCCGGTCTTTTCCAGCAGCACAAAGGTTTCCGGCAGCGGACTGGGCACCTCCATGCAGATGGGGACGGACAGATGATCCGTCAGATAATCCAGTATCTGTTGTTCGATCATTGCTTTGCACTCCCCAGGGCTTTCAGCAGCGTGTTGTGCTTCAGATTGCTGTAATAGGCATGGGCGGTTGCCGGCGCAACCTCAGCCCAGCAGCGGTTTTTCCCGTGAATGATGTTGGATTCATACCCGTCACCGGCGGTGGACTGCACGGAGGCGGCATATTGCCGGAGAAGCCCCTGGATCTCGCCGCCCTTCAGCAGCTGGCCCACGGCGGCATGGTTCAGCTGTACGGTAACTTTGCTTTTACTCATACCGTTCCACCTTGACCTTCCTGTTCCAGTCCAGAGGGACCAGAGCGTCGATCCACTGCTGCGGGGGACCGAATGCCCGGAAGCTCTGCCCCCAGAAGTCCACCCGGCAGTCAGTCCAGTCGTGGGTGTCCTCCTTTGGGAGACAGAGCTCATATTCTGCCCGCTTCCCGTAGAGTTGCAGGTCGTTGACCACTGCCTCCGCCGATACGGGAGTGACCAATACATTTTCCACCTGGGTGGGAAGCTCCTGATAGATTGGGGCATGGAAAGCGTCTGTGCCGGTCTGGTTGCGCTGGTACAGTGTCACGGTAATCCCCTTAATCAGGCTGGCCATAAAGTTCCATCACCCCGTATTTCTGACGGCGCAGGCCCAGCCGGGCCAGCTCGCTGGTCTTGATAAACAGTCCGCCGCCGGGAATCAGGAAGGTGCCGGAGGCGCTGTAGCCTCCGGCGCTCTCTGTAACCTGGGTCATGGGCTCCTGGTCGGTGGAGGTCATCAGGGCCCGGGCCACTACGTCCACGGTGACGCTTTTGGCCACTTCGGCCAGATCCGGGTCAGCCTGAACCATCTCGTCCAGGTCTTTCCCGACTTTTCTGGCCTCGGTGCGCAGGCTGGCGCAGACAATGGGCAGCAGTGCCTCTGCCCGCTGAGTTTCCTGGTCGGTCAGCGGACGCCACAGGGCGGCCAGATCCGCCGCGGACGCATAGGTCCCCATTACTCGGAGGCCTTGACCAGGGCGAAGGCGTTGGGATCGAGAATGCCCCAGCCCAGGTACATCTCGCCCCGGATGTAGATCTGGTTATGGCCCTTCAGATCTCCCAGGGAGGCGTCGTTGTCCGGGTTGCCGTAACGGATGATCTCGATGGGAATCTCCTTGGCGTAACCCCAGCGGAAGCAGTTCTGGAAGTCACCCACCAGAGCACGATCCAGGCTGGAGTTGGCGCTCAGGGTGGAATTGGATTCCACCCGCAGGCCGTTGATGGTGCCGGGATTGTTGCCCCAGGACAGCTCAGGATAGAGCTTGGCACCGTCGGTGGTGGTCTGGGCCGCCAGGGAAGAACGGAAGGCCGGGGCGAGCACCAGTCCGGTCACATCGCACTCGCTGTTCTGTACCAGAGCAATGGCGGCCTCGATATTGGCGTCGGGCTTGTCATCGGGCTGAATGGTCACCGTCTGGGTGATCTTGCTGTCGAAGTGGTTGGTGCCGATCACATCAGAGGCGCTGCCGGTGCGGGGGTTGACTCCGTGAAACGCCATCAGATCCAGGCCCTTGGCCACCTTGCGGGCAAAGCCGTCGGAAAAGGCGCTCATATAGTCCAGCTGGGCGCTCTCCGAGGCGTAGAGGAACTCGTCGGAGATCCGGGCGCCATACTCCACCTTCAGGGGGACGATAGTCACCGGAGTGATGGTGACGCCGCCCTTGCTTTTGGCGCCGTTCTCCGCCACCACGTCGATTTCCTTGTCCATCTGGAAGGTGAACTCCTTCATCCCGTTGAAGGGAATGGGGGTGGCGGCGCAGAGGTTGGCCAGGGCGCTGGCCCCCTTGGTCTTCTGGATGAATTCGGGGATCAGCTCCTCGGGAAACAGGGTACCCTTGCTCAGAATATCGCTCATATTGTTACTCTCCTTTACTGGTCAATGTTTCGGTCAGCTCCTTCAGGGCTGCCCGTTTGGTGTCGCCGGCGCCGGCGGGCTCAGTGTCACGCAGGAGTGTACCGGCGGAGCGTTTGCCGGAGCCCAGCAGCTTTGCCAGGCCTTCCGCGTCCTTTCGGATGTCCGCCTCGCTCTCGCCGGACAGTCGGCCGGCCAACTCATAGGGCAGGCCGGTCTCGTGGGCAATTCTCGTTTTTACCGAGGCGGTCTCGTAGCCCGTCACCTTGGCCTGCAGCTGTGCCAGCTGCTCATCGTAGCCGGCATACTTTGCGGCGGCATCGTCTGCCGCCCGGGTCAGGTCGCCGATCTGCTTTTCGTAGTCGGCGACCTTCTTCTTCAGGTCGTCGTAGTCGCCGTATTTCCTGGCCAGCGTCTCCCGCTCCCGCTTGAGACGTTCCGAAATAGCGGCGTTGAACTGTTCCTGAGTCGTGATTGGTGCAAATTCTTCCATACAATTGTCCTTTCCCCACATAACCCGGTGGTATCGGTAACTATCTACAACGGTTTCCCGTCAGTAGCTGATGGTCTGGCGGCGGGCCGGTTTGGCCTGGGCACACTGCCAGCAGGCCAGAATTACGCTGTCCAGCAGTTCAACAGCCACACCCTCCTTGATGGATCGGTAGCCAAAGCCGCCGCCGGAGCCGATGGCCCGCTTTTCGCAGTTGCTCACCGCCTGGGTCAGGCTGGGCTGCCCCATATGACAGAGCTGTTTGGCGAACAGTGCCTGTTCAAAGGCGGCGTTTGCGGTGATGATTTGCTTCACTGTTGGCAGGATAGGCGCTTTCAGTCTGACTTCCCGCATTTCGTTGGCCAGCAGCTGCTGGCCGCCGGCTCCGTCCACTGCCACACCCCCCAGATCCGCTCGGCCCAGGAAATCCAGAAGCCAGCCGGAGCCGGAGCGAACCGGGCGGCAGTCGATGGCCTCCAGGAAGATCCGCCCGTCGGCAGTTTTGGCGGCAATGGCCAGCGCCACGTTTGCTCCGTCTTTGCCGTACTTGATCCCGGCGTACAGCTTACCCTTCAGCTCCGGCAGCGTCTGGCAGCGGAGGGCCTCCCACTCTGCCTGGCTGATGGCTGATTTCTGGTTGTAGCGCAGCCACAGCCCCAGACGCTGGATGTTGAAATCTACAGTGTCCGGCCCAATCTCCGCCTCCACCTTGCGTTCGGTCAGGATGATTCCCATGGAGGGGTTGGTCTGATACCAAGCTTCTTTGTCCTGGGGGTCCGTCTGGAACTCCACGCTCCACTCGGCCCAGCCGGTGTTGGGCGCCTGGCCCATCAGGGTGGCGCTGCGCAGCTTTAGAAAAACGGTGCCGGAGGAGACCGGGGTGGGCGGCGTGCCGCAGAAAACAGTTTGGGGATTCCGGCTGTCGGAGACCACATACTTCAAAGCGCTCTCCTGATCGTCGGTGTACTCCTGGGCCTCGTCGATGACCAAAAGATCGAACCCCTCGCCCAGGCCGCCCTTGGACGACCGGGTGCGGAATTCGATCCTGCCCTCGCCATCCTTGAGCCGGATGCTCTCGCGCCCGGAGGCCCGGATGGACTTGTATTCGATTTTGGCCTTGTCCAGCAGGGAGCAAAGCCGTTCCCAGGCGGCGTGGCTGGTGGTGGTCCGGTGGGCGGTGTGCAGAATGGTTTCGCCGTTTTTCAGGCCATACATCTCCCGCATGGTGACCACTTCGTTTTTGCCGTTGCGCCGGGGCACGCTGTAGCCGAATTTGGGATGAACCCAAAGCCCTTCGGCGTCCCGGGCCAGCATGTCATAGATCAGCAGCTGCTGCCAGGGCATGGAGGCCCGACCGGACTGTTCGTAGAGCGCCACCGCCTGGGGCCCGTCTGTTTGCCCATAGGGCAGCGTGACCGATTGGGTGGGGGTCTGACGGCCCAGCTTTGTACTGGCCATGCTCTGCCCCCCTTCGTTATGCGGTTGTGCGTCCTGTCAGGCTCATGGCCCCACCTCCTGAATCTGGGCATGAAAAAACCACGGTGCAGAGCATCGTGGTTTTGTTAAAAACAAATTATTTGTTTAGACCAATTACTGTGAAGTTATCTGTTTCTTCCATATGATTTCCTTAATATCAGACATGGGAACAACAAAGAAGTCACTTTCAGCATATGGCTCGGCGCTTGTTTCCACCATAAAAGCCTCTCCGTCGTCATACACCTCCAACACGGTAACTTCTCTTCCGTCGGTCAGACGAACAACATCGAGTTCGTTTGGTTTCACAAAAGCACCTCCTAGTCGTTATAAATATAAGCGCTAATCAGTCGTGGAAATTCTTCTCCTTCATCGATTTGCCAACCTGTCTTAACCGTTGCACGATTTCCGTTAGGACCAGTTATTAACATTCGCACTTCAAACGGTTGCCCGTATTTTGTTGGAGGCCGAGGAGATGCTTTCCATAACTTCAGTCCTTGTCTCAGTGCAGCAATAAAGTCATCTTCATTATCTGCAGTATATCCCAATACATCACGAAAAGCAATTGCTTTTGCACGTCCTTTTGGATGATTCATATCCAAAGCGTATCCGCTGAGTTTTGACGATGGGATGACTGCTTGTTCATAATTGGGCAAGAGCTCTTCCACTGATTGGGCGAGATGCTCCTCTTCAAATTTCTTTTGCCAAGTAGCTTTCCTTTTTGCTCTTGTGGCTTTGGCTCGTTCATCTGAGGTAGCTGCCATCTCTTGGGCGCGCTGGATACGGGCCTCCCGGGTTTCCTCATAGCCGCCGTATCCGTCTTGCACATATCGGCGTTTACCTTCCTGGCCACTGTGAACCGTTTGCCGCTTCCCGTCTCCCGGGTCGTACTCCACCACGCAGCGGCAAAAATCATGCCGCCGGTAAACGTCCTGGGGCACATCCGGGTATGTGTAGGTGCCCGCCAGCCTGGCACACCATTCGCAGCAGTGACTTTCCGCTCTGCGGATGATTCTGGGGCTCAGCCCGGCTTTGCCCTGAAACTCGGCATTGCGGCGTACACTCTCATCTACAACGGAGCGGGAGAACAGGATTACCGGCTCATCCAGTAGCCAGGCCACCGACTCATACTGCTCCGCCACCGCCAGCCGGTTCAGGATTCCGTCTACCCGGTCCTGATCCAGCGGCACGCTCTGGGCCTTGATACCGATGCCCGCTGCCTCGTTGAGCTGCTGCTGCACCTGCCGGGCGGCCTCAGATACCAGGGCGTGATCCTCCTCCAGCAGGGGCCGGATCACCCGGTCCGCCAGATTCCAGTACATCCGCCCGTTTGGCAGCGCGTTCCCGGACAGATTGGACTGGAACGCCTCTGACAGCGCCCGGCCCACCTCCTCGGCGTACTCTCCAGCCTCGGCATAGCCCGCCCGGCCGGATTGAATGGCCTCCAGCAGCTCGGCGGCCCGCTTGCTGCCCCCCAGGTTGCGCACAAAGTCCCGCCGGATGGCCTCCAGCAGGTCGGGGGCGATGTCCTGGGCCATGTCAGGCGCCTCCCGACGCCACGCCGGTCAGATCCCGCAGGTTTTCGGCGTTAAAGTAGCCCGGGATGGCCTGGTTGATCTTGCCCACACCGTCCCCAATGCCGGAGAGCATAGCGGCGTCCGGCTCAAACACCGGCTCCCAGGTGGGGCGGGTCAGGTAGAGCTGCCGACGCTGATAGGCATAGTCGTCCCGCACGCAGGCGGCCAGATAGCCCACGTTCAAAAACCCGCTGCCAAAGGTGCGCTGGGCCTTTCGGGCGGCCAGACGCAGGTTTTCGTGGCTGGCCTTGATGGCCTCGGCACTGCTGGGGTTGTCGGTCACAAATCCCAGGTCGTCCAGGGTGAGGCCGGTCTCGCCGGAGAACAGGGCGGCGAAGGTGCGCAGTTGCTCGGTAAATGGGCTCATGGACTGCTGGGTGAACTGGCCCACGGTGGGGCTGTCTCCGTCCTGATCCTTGGAAAACTGGAGCAGGCTGGAGATGGTGGCCCGCCACTTGTCCATGGGCTCCGCATCAGGGGAGATCCCCAGCACGTATTTTTGCGGGAAGCTGTAGAACTCCGCCGAGATCTCGCTGCGCTTGACGGTCCGCAGCGCCCCCTGCATGATGGACATGCAGGCCCGGCTGATGCGGCTGTGGCCAAAGGGCCGGTGGGCGTCGGGCCGGTGTATGATGGGCACCAGCAGCGGGGCGGGGGCCTGGTTGGAGATGACCTCCGGCGCCTCTCCCCGGCGGTAGTGGGTGATTTGCCCGGGCTGGAAATAGGCCTCCCAGACGGGGCTGCCGTTGTCGTCCCGCTGGAGCACCGCATAGCCCTCGGTGAGCAGTCCGGTGGTCTCGTCCAGGATTCCGGTGGCGTCGCCGCCGTCCAGCACCAGCAGCCGGGGGTAGCCGTCTCCGTCCGCCGAGATGTAGACGAAGCTGCAGGCGGAGATCAGAGCGGACAGGATGGCAGAGTCAAACAGCAGGTCCGGGTTGTTCATCTGGAAGATGGAATTCAGGTCAAAATTGTCCTCCCGGAAGTCGTGGAACACCAGCCGGTCGGCCAGGGCGTCCACCGCCTTTCCGCACCAGCCCAGGGTGCTGTTGAAGCGCCGGAACTCCGGGGGCGTGACCAGATTGAAATCCTGGACGGCGTTTTTCATCTCATAGTAACGGTAGCGCAGACGGACCCGTGTCCGCTTCAGCCTCAGCTTGCGGCGCAGGTAGTCAATGCCCTTTTCTTCAGCCATGGGCGGGCCTCCTTCTTTGATTTGCTCCGCCGCAGGCGGGGCGATATGAAATTCGTGAGAAAATATTCGTAGTGACGGCGTGAACCTCGGAGCGGGGTAGGGGGAGGGGGGTACACCCCCCCTGGCTTACCGGGCTTTATAACTCGTCCAATCCATCGCCTGGGGTAAAACCCGGTTGGACATTGTTTCCGCCTCTCCGGAGCCATTGGCTTTCTTTGGTCGAAGCAGCTTGTCCGACTTCTGCCGGTTGCAGGTCCAGTGGGCCAGCTGCAGATTCTCCAGATCGCTGGGGTGCCCACCCTTTGCAATGGGGATGATGTGGTCAATGCAGGGGGAAAGGGGATGGGGATATTTCAGGGAGAAATCCACCGGCTGGCCGCAGATGCCGCACACCGTTTGTGTGGCATAGATCTTCTTCTTGTTGCGCTCAAAAGCCAGCCGATGGGTACCGTCCTGGTCTGGCCGGTTCCTGTTTCTTGACATGTAATTCCCTCGTCGTTGCCTGGCCCCACCCCTGCCGTATCAAAGTGCAACGGACAATCCCGCCCCTGGGGGCATCCAAATTTGAGGATAAAAAAAGAGCCGCAAACCCTTGCAGCTCTAAGAAAAAAATTCTATGTGCGCTTTCCGCTGGATCTGAAGCCGGAGGTGCTGGCTGCGTTTCGGGCGGCCTGTGCAGCCAATGGGACCACGGCCACCACGGAGATCAAAAAGTTTATCGCCGCTTATATTGCGGAGCATCCCGTCCCGGGGGATGATTGACCACGGGGGCCAGCCAGACAGATTGTCCGGCTGGCCCTTTTTCCTTTTTTACAGCATAGCACAGGTCAACTCTGGTTTTCAAGGGTCAGAGATTCCAGGGCACGACCGTGGAGACGATAAATCCACCGGAAATCATGATAGCCCATGGCTGTGGCCAACTTTTCCCAGGTCAGTCCTTTGATGTATCTGAGCTGAAGCAGTTCCCGCTGTTTGGGATCCGGCACGCCGTCAATGGCTGTGCCAATCTCCTGCCGCAGAGTGACAAGCCTGTCCAGCCTTTGGGCCAGCTGCCGGGTCAGATCGTCGATGTGGGCCACGGTGTGCTCCAGGCTCCGGCCGTCCACGCCGCCGGAGGGAGTTGGCCCATATCCGGCGGTCATCTGCTCCGCCCGGGAGCGCCACCGCTGGATCTCTGTCTCCAGATCCTGCACTTCTCGGCCCACCCTTCGGTATTGCAGGAGTATTTCCTTTTTCTCCTGGCTCGTCATTTGGACTTGATTGCCCCCTTGTTATTCAATACCAACCGATACAGGCCCGTCTGCCAATCCAGGGTAAGGCCGTGCTGCTGCAATCTGAGCCGCCGCCAGCGGTCCACGGTGCGGTTGAACCCACAGGTGCGGCACATGGTGCCTTTGCTGTCCACAAAGGCACATCCGTTTTTCAGACAGTTTTCCATGGGTCAAATCTCCTTTTCACCAGCTTGGCTCATCTCGTGCTGGTACAGATATTCAATGCTGATGCCGCTGACCCGTTCGGCCTTTTGGCGGAGCTTTTCATAGGCGTACTCCTCGCCGTTTTCGTCCCGCATCCGTTCCAGCTCCTCGGAATTGGCCTGGAGTGCGTCGAAGTACCGCCGCATCCGCTGGGGGCCGATCCCAAAGGCGTCAGCCACCGAAACGGAGCACAGCCACAGCGCCCGCTGGGTGCGGATGTCTGCCTCCAGCTGGATGCTGGTATCTCTGGCAGCCTCCCGGACCGCCTGCTTGAGCATCTGCTTCCTGGCCAGCACATCGGCATAGGTTTCACCGGGCCGCTTTTTCGCCCGTCGTGCTTTACGGTTCATGCAATCATCACTCCCTCCAGTACCGGGAACGCCTCCCGGAACGAACAAAGCGGAAGGTCAAACTGTACGATCACATACCGTTCCAACGGATGGATGTAGTCCACCTTGGCCTGGACCTGGTGGGGTTTGACCCGCCAATCGCTGGTTTTTCCTGCTCTGTCAGGCCACCAGGTGCTGGGCAGAAGGCCGGGCAGACGGGTGCCGACGGTCAGCTCAATACCGTTGTATCGGACCATGTGCCTCACCTCACGCATCCAGCTGAGTTTGCCCGGGCATCTGGTCACCGATCTCCATCAGATGCACCTCGCCATATTCATCCGGGGAAAAGTACAGACAGGTGACGGAGGGCTCCGTAGGGGCAAGGGTGACCTTGCTGCAGGCGTTGACTGCCACCGTGCCCCGGTCGGGGTCCGGCTTGAAGCTGATGGTCAGGGTGATCTTTCGCACAAAGCTGGGGTCCGTCCTCTGATTGAGAATGTTTTCCGCCACCCGGGCGGCGTCATAGTCCACTTTCTCCCGGATCTCCCCGGCACACCAGTCCATCACACTGGTTTTGATCATTTCTCTGTCCATGGTTTCTCCTTTCGTTCCACTCATGTATGGCGGTCTCTCTGCTGTCCGTCACATGGCGGCGGGCAAGGCAGTGGCTGCTCTGGCACTGCACCCACCACAGGGTGGTATTCTGGTCCATCTGGTGGCTGAACAGCTTTCCCTGACCACCGCAGAAGGGGCAGGGGCGCAAAACAGGCTCATTCATGTTCGTCTCCTTCCTCCAGCATCCGGCGCATCCACTCGGCGTTTTTCCGGGCATTTTTCGGCACCCGTATACCACCAGCGGGAGCATTAGGCCGGGAGTCTTCGGCAGCGACACCTTGACCACCTTTCCCGCCTCCGCTGCGCAGGAAGTTTGTCAGCAGCCCACGCCAGTTCACAACGGGCACCCCTTTGGACACCCACCCGGCACGGATGTACTGGATATAAAAGGCTGCGGCTGCCGCCGAAGTGCCACCTTGCTCCAGACAAAATTTCTCTATCTCTGACAACGACGGCGCTGTCCCCAACAGCGCTCTTGTTGTTTCGTAAGAAACAACATTGTTCTGTTCTGTTAGGTTATGTTCTGTTGTCTGGGGACTTCCCGGGGATGTCCCCATGGATGTCCCCGGGGACACGTCGGGGACAGAATTGGGACGATGGTCGGATTTCCGTTCCCGCTGGCGTCTCTTTTTCAGTCGCGCTTTTTCCCGTTGCTCATTCAGCCGGCCGGCATAGAAATACCAGTTGTGCAGCACATATACCTCACCATCCAACTCCATATAGCCGGCCTTGATCAGAGCCGGAACCACCTCGCCAGCCTTTTTCCCCTGCATATCCAAAGCCACCAGAATGTCCTCGGCGGTGATGCCCTCCAGTCGGCCATCCTTGTCCGCAATCGGCAGCGCCCAGGTCCACAAATCCGCCAACATTCCAATGGCCTCTCTCCTGGAAATTCGGAGCAGACGGGATAGCTGAAGCGTCTGAGGATGTTTCGGCATATCGGTATGCAATTCCAACCAGTAGGCATCTGACGGCATTATCTCACCTCTTTCGGTGCTGCCTGGACGGTGATGTCAGGCCCCACAATGCGCTCTACCAGATCCACAAACCGACCCTCATTGCTGGAGGCGTCAGAGAGGTGGAGCAGCCACACCTGGCGGCATGTGCTTAGATCCTGCTTTGCAAGGAACGTACAGAGCCGGCTGATCTCCATGTGGCTGTTGCGTACCCGCTTGACCACGCTGTCCGGCATGCGGGTGTTCCGGGCCAGGATCTCCTCCTCGTAGTTGGCCTCCAAGGCATAGACTCTAACCCCCTTGAACCGATAGGCCAGGTTGACAGTATCGGTGGCGAAGGCCAGCTTGTCCCCGGTGCTGTCCTGGATCAGAAAGCCCACCGGCTCGGCGGCGTCGTGAAAGGTGCGGAATGGCACCACCACAAAGGAGCCCAGCCGCAGCGGCGCCCCCAGGGTGTTGCCGTGCAGCATCAGCAGCGGCGTGATCCCATCCAGGCCCAGTGCCGACACCGTGCCTGGGGATGCGTAGACCGGCACCCCACGCTTGACCAGTTGGGCGACGTGCCCGGCGTGGTCTTTGTGCTCGTGGGTGATCAGGCAGCCGTCCAGCTCCTGAGCCTTGTAGTCCAGCGCCGCCTGGAGCCGCTTGAAGGGAATCCCGCACTCCAGCAGCAGCCGGGAGGCGCCATCCTGCACCAGATAGGCGTTGCCGTGACTGCTGGAGGCAATGGGTGTAAAAATCAAAACGGTACACCTCCCGTCGGTTGCAGATTTTCCGCCTGGGCGGCCTGAGCGGCGGCGGCCTCGGCAGCCTCCAGGCTCACCTCATCCTGGGGCAGATGGGCCGCTTTGTACTGGGTGGAGTTTTTGATTAGCTCCTGGAGATACTCCGGCAGCTTGGCGAACATATCATCATCCCAGTGCTCTACGTCGAAATGGAGAAACTCGCTTTTTGCCTCGGGGGCCGGGACCCCCTTGGGCAGCGCAGCGGCGCTGGCAATATTGGCATATTGGCCGTCCTCGCTGAGCACCACCGACAGCATAGCGGGCTTGCCCAGCAGCCCCTTGGTGTCAAAGGCTTTGATGGACTCGTCGGTAAACTGTTTCCCGTTCCAGGTCTCCAGGAACTTGCGCAGATTGGATTTGTTGGACATGGAGACGCCAAAGCGACGGGACAACCACCGGGGCTGCTGCTGTCCGTCCACCTCGATCAGTTCCCCGGGCAGTTCGAAAATCAGCTGAAGCTGATTGACATACTTGGTTTTCCCGTTATAGGTGGTCTCCTGTTCCCCCAGATCCACATCACCGATGCACACGGAGAAGTAGGTCCCCGGCTCCACGGGGGGAATGGCCGGCTTTGCTCTGCTTCCAAGAATCATTGTTCTAACCTCAATTCTCTATCTGCTTCCGACACCACCAGCCGGATGACCTGGGTGTCGATGGGTTCCAGATGTACCACACTTTCGGCGTTGTCCACGAATACCGGCACCCGATAACCGTAGTAGGTGGACAGGGTCCGGATGATGTCCAGCCCCACGTTGATCCGGGCGCCGGAGTTCAGCCCGCTGTCGTAGGGCACGCCGCCGCACAAGATCTCACAGGCCGGGGGCGTCTCCCCGTTGACCTGCTCGGAAAAAAGCCGGAACCGGGCCAGCCGGAAGCGGTCATTCACCGCCTGGGTGATGTGCTCCCCTTTGTAGCGGACAAAGTCGTCCGCCAGGTCGGTCAGCTGGTCAATCCGGGCCAGTTCATCCGCCAGCTGCCGGCGCTCCTGCTCCAGCTCTCCGATTCTGGCTTGGACCCGCCTCAGGGTGTCCTCCTTGGCGATCTGGCTTCGCAGCCGCTCCAGTTCACTGCGCACACTCTGACGCTTGCGCCGCAGCTCATCGGTGCGGGTGCGTTCGGCCCGCTGAGCGGCGTCCAGCTGCTGCCGGGTCTCCTGAATCTGCTGCGCAATCTTGCCCTTCCGGTCGGCATAATCCGGCAGATCGGCAATCTCCGGGAGAACCAGATCAGCCAGCTGCCGCTCAACCGCCGCTTTCTCCTCCTTCAGCTGGGCCAACTCGCCCTCGAGACGCACCATGTCATCCTGGGCACCATTGGCCAGGTCAGCCATCTGCCTGGCGTGCTCCACGGCCCCGGCGCCAAGCCCCTGGATTTGAGCCAGCTTGCCTGCTTTGGTCTGCTCCCACCGTTTCCGGGCCTGCTCCTGCATCTCCGCCGGCATAGGCTGGCCGCAGGTTGGGCAGGTGGCAGCGCCGTCAAAATCCTTAGCGCTTTCCGCACTCCACATCCGGCGGTATTCCTCCGCATTGCTCTCGTGGGCAGCGGCAGTTTTCTTGTACTGGTCGTATCGGTTGCTGGTCAGGCGATATGCTTCCGTGGCCGTTTTGATACGCCTGTCCAACCAGGCAAGCTTGTCCTCCAGACCGCTGCGGTCCGGGACCTGGCTCTGCTGGCGCATGCGGTGTTCCCGGTTATCCTGTTCCAAGGCGGTCAGATCCAGCACCAGGGCATCCAGCCGATTGCGCAGCCCGCCGGTGTCTCCGACTTCCGCAGAGGCAATTTCGGCGGTCAGCCGGTGTTCCTCCTCTTCCAGGTCGGTCATGCTGGCCCGCAGTGTTTCAAATGGAATTTCGCCCAGTCCTGTTTCCGTGTTGCGGTTCTCGGCAATCAGGAGGGGCAGGTCGTTGAGCCGTGCATTGACCTTCTTCCGGCGGGCCTTGAGAGTGGCCCTCAGGTCCTCCAGGCTGATGTCCACGGTCTCCTCCAGTAGAGGGGCATAGATGGGCAGCTCTCCCATCAGCTGCCGATCGGTTCCCACCTCTGCCAAGTCAAACAGCAGTTCCCGGCGCTGTTTCCAAGGCAGCGCTGCGAAGGCGGCGGTATCGCTGAGCAGCCGCAGCTTGTCCAGCGGAATGAATTCCGCCACCGCCTCCTCGTAGGCCCGCTTTGCCTTGGGCACCCCGTTGATGTAATAATCCGTGCTGTTGCCGTCATAGGTAGCTTCGCTGCGGCCCCGCTTCTTGCTCCAGAGCTCGTAAAACTCCCGGCGGAGGGTAACGGTCCTGCCGTCCACCTGAAGCACCGCCTCCACGGCGGACCGGGCAGAGTGATCGGCCACATTGCCCAGCTTGTCCAGGGGCTTGATGTCAAAATCCGAGCGGCCCAGGCTGTCCTTGCCGGTGAGCAGCCAGAGATAGCCGTCATAGATAGTGGTTTTTCCGGCGGCGTTATCGCCGAAGATGCTGGCGGAGCTGCCGCCAAAGTCCATGGTCAGGGCCTGGATGCCCTTAAAATGCTCCAGCGTCAGCCGCTGGAGGGTGATTTGTGTCATCTTACTCAGCCTCCTTCTTGCAAATCAGGGACAGCCGGGGCTGTGCCGGGGAGTAAATCTCCTGGTTGGCCTCCCGGAAAATGCTGTCAATGTACTTCTTCCGGCTCCAGCAGGCCTCCTGCTGCCGGATCTGCTCCAGTCGATTTCGGCGCTGACGCTCCCGGATGAGCCTGGCCCGGATATGGCGCACGATGGAGCCGACGCAGTAGCAGCCCCACAGGATGGTGGCGCTCACGCTGACCACGCAGGCTACGTCAATTACAGTGTGCAGCATCATCACAGGGCACCTCCCCGCAAATCAAACTTAGGCTCACGGAGCAAGCGCATAAGAAACTGGATCTGATCCGGCATAAGACTGACAAACTCCTCGCCATCGACTCCAACCGCCACGATGGGCTGCTCCCCGGGATCCTTGATGACACAGATGATTTCAGAGTCCTTTTTCATCCCCGCCCACCTCCGTTCAGATAAGCTTCCGCCTCAGCTATAGCCTCGGCAAAAGTTTCGGTGGTGCAGACAAAATCTCCATAGGCCCGCACCTTATAATGGCCGAACTTGCATTCAATCGTGATTTCTTGCATTGATTTTCCCTCCAGGAACCCCTATAATGGGGATGGTCATATTTGGCTTGCGCTCGTCTCTGTGCCAGCAGGGGCGGGCGCTTTTTATTTGTGCTGGATCTCGTCCACATAGGCCACAATGTCGTTGAGCGGACAATGGCTGCAACGGAACTCCAGCTCCTCCTGCTTGATGATCCTGGCCGGATGCTTGCAGTACTGGTCGCAGATACGGCCCAGCATCATCCCCAGCCGAACGTCATCCGTCCTGGGCGTCTTCTTCTTCTGGTTCGTCTGAATCAACTCCTTCACTTTGCCATGGCCATACCAAACATTCGAGAAATTTTACCGCGTTCAGGACTCGCTGCCGGCTGTCAATGCCTGGGTGGATGGTCCTGTGCAAAGATCTATCCTTGATGTGCTCGACATAGTAGCTTTCAGCCCACCCGGAGCCATGGACATGGACCAAGCATCCACCTGGCGTTGTGTAGTGGTCCCCTGACAGCGTCCAGCTCTCAGGCCATGTAATGGGCGAGGTGTCCGGCAGCTCAACTAGGATAGTCTGCGTTCCTTGGTCGTACTGATCAGCCGGGCAAGACCTGTAATAGTTCTTCCACAGGCTATATGGCAATCGTTTAAGCACGGCACTCACTCCCTTCACTCAAATCCGCCGATGCGGAGCCAGTCCTCCTTGGTACATCCCACAGCATGGGCCAGGCGCCGGGCAGACAGCAGGTTGAGTTTGGCCACGGCCTCTGTCCTTTTCAGCTGGTAGAAAGCGCCGGGGGAGATCTGGGCCTCCCGGGCGGTGTCTGCGTCCTTTTTGTAGGTGCGGCCTTTGCAAGTGCGCACAAGCTCAGACAGCCTGCCTAGTTCCCGTTCCTCCTGCGCAGCGGTTCGTGCTTCGTCGGATAAATAGATTCGTGGCATAGTGTTCACCTCCTTGGGACTTACGTTTACGTAATAATCATGCAAAAAAAATTCGGTCAACATCCTCGGCAGTAAGATGAAAAGCCTGTCGAAACAGTTGGATTTCATTCCGAGTGAAATCGCTGATACCATTCACCTTACGACTCAAGGCGGCTTCACTGCAGCCAATTACGACCGCAGTATCGCGCATAGTTTTGCCATTCTCTACGAGCTTTGCTCTAAACAGATCCTTGTTAAACAAAATATCACCTCCTGTGCACATAGAATAGCACTTGCGTTTACGTAAGTCAATACGAAAACGCAAAAATTTTATATAATTTGCGTGCTAACATTGCAAAAACGCAAACTCGTGGTATAATGTAGATCAAGGAGGGGAGTCCATGAGTAATTATCTTGCAGACCGACGCAAAGCACTTGGGTTGACCCAGCGAGATGTTGCAGATGCCGTTGGGGTATCAGAAGCAACTGTTAGCCGATGGGAAAGCGGTGAGATAGCAAATATGCGTCGAGACCGTATTTCTGCACTTGCAACCGTTTTGCACTGCAGTACTGATTTTGTAATGACGGGGGAGAATCAGCATGATTCCATAATCCCCTCAGGCTTTGATGCTTTACCAATAACGGATCAGGTTCCCTTGATTGGCCGGATTGCTTGTGGAGAGCCGATAACGGCAGAGGAAAATGTAGAGGGAATTGTATCTATTCCTGCTGCATGGCGTGCCACATTTACCCTGATCTGCGAAGGGGATAGCATGTCTCCTCGTATTCAGAATGGAGACCTTGTTGCGATCCGAAAGCAGGAGACTGTAGAGAACGGCCAGATCGCAGCAGTCCGTATAGACGGGGAAGCCACTTTGAAGCGTGTTTATGTATATGATGATTATATTGAGCTCCGTCCTGAGAATCCTGCGTTTGAGTCCATCATTAAGATCGGCGAATCAATGAACGAAGTGCATATTGAAGGTATTGCTGTTGGCCTTTGTCGAGGCTTAGGCATCTAAACATGTTATTTTAGGGGGAGAGTATATGTCATTATTTGGCCGGAAAGAAAAAGAAGAAATTGCAAGGCTTCGTGCTCAGATGACACCGGAACAAGTGGAATTAGCCGATCTGAGTGGACAGATTGATGAGGCGAGACGTCAACTGGCCGCTGTCCAGTCAGATGTCGCTAAAGAGCAGCGTCGCTTGTCTGATGCTGTTGCCCAACTTGAATCTGTTAAGGCACAAATTATTGAGACCGATGAAGCGGTCCTTTTACAGTCCTTTGGCCTGTATACCCCGCATTATGCCTATACTACTTCTGATGAGTACAAAGAAAAACTGTCTGAAGTAAGAGATGCACAGAAGCGCATGGTAAAAACGGGATATGCTGTTTCAGGCAATGAGGGATGGACTGTCAACGGCAGTGTTGCAAAGGGCAAGAAAATGGTCAAGGATATGCAAAAGCTTCTCCTGAGGGCCTATAATGCGGAATGTGACGACGCCATTGAGCATGTTAGATTCAACAATATAGAGGCCTGCGAGAAGAAAATCCAGGCTTCTGCAGATGCAATCTCCAAACTGGGCACTATGATGGGAATTGCGGTTACGCCTCAATATGTCCAATTGAAGCTGGTTGAACTTCGGCTTATGCACGAATACCAGGTGAAAAAACAGGAAGAGAAAGAGGCTGCCAAAGAAGCTCGGGCCCAACAGCGTGAGGAAGCCCGTGTGCGTAAGGAAATGGAGGAAGAACGTAAAAAGCTGGAGAAAGAGCAGAATCACTATCAAAACGCCTTGGCGAAATTAAATGCTCAGATTGCTGCAGCCGCTACGGAAGAAGCCAAGCTTGCACTGGAAGAGAAGAAGCAGGAACTTGAGACCCATTTGGCAGATATTGATCATCAGATTGAAGACGTGGATTATCGTGCGGCAAACCAGCGGGCCGGCTATGTTTATATCATCTCTAATATTGGTGCCTTTGGAGAAGGTGTCTATAAGATTGGAATGACACGCCGTCTGGATCCGATGGAGCGAGTAGATGAACTAGGGGATGCATCGGTTCCATTTAACTTTGATGTCCATGCCATGATATTCTCTGATGATGCTCCTGGCCTAGAAGCTGCGCTCCATACTGCCTTTGCTGATCGGAAGGTGAATTTTGTTAACCATCGCAGAGAATTTTTCCGAGTCTCTCTGGAAGAAATCAAGGAGGTCGTTCGGAAAAATTATGATAAGACAGTTGAGTTCGTGGATATTCCTCCTGCAGAGCAGTACCGTGAATCTTTGAAGCTATCTGAACAAATGGCAAAATAAATTTTACTTATGCAGTCTCATTTTTAAAATAAAAAACGCCCCTGGTGTTGGCGCACCAGAGGCGGACAGATACGACCGGGACAGGCCCAGTACAGCATCTCGCAAAATGATTGTACCACCTGCCCCTGGATAAGTCTACCCATTTTTCACAATAGGGAAGTGGTATAGTATGAAAATACCTACTGCAAAGAAGCTACCGTCAGGGAAGTGGCGCTGCCAGGTTGTGGTAGAAGGCAAGCGCAGATCTGTTACAGCCTCCACGAAGAAAGAGGCGGAGAGAAAGGCTGCTGCACTTAAAACTGGTTACCTGGAAGCGCAAAGTGCACCGAAGTCATTGACTTTAACCCAGGCCATAGATCGGTATATAGACTCCAGGTCAAATGTGCTCAGTCCCAGCACGATCCGGGAATACCGAAAAATTCCCATTGACCGGTTCCCGGGGCTCATGGGACGTAACCTATCCAGTCTGACAAAGCAGGAAATACAGCGGGCTGTTGACGAAGAAGCCGCCAAAGTCAGTCCCAAGACGGTGAAAAACGCCTTTTCCCTTGTTCATGCTGCGCTCAAATTCTATGGGTTGGCCACGGCGGACGGCGTGACGCTCCCACAAATTCAGGAGAAGGAGACGGCATACCTCCAGCGGAATGAAATTTTCAAACTGATAGGTGCAGTTAAAGGGGACTCTTGCGAGTTACCCATCCTTCTGGGCCTCCTGCATGGGCTCAGACGCTCCGAAATCCTGGGCTTGTGCTGGGACTGCGTAGACCTCAAAAACGGAGCATTGACTATCCGGAGGTCCTATGTGCTGGACGATAACAAACACTGGGTATTGCAGGACCGCACAAAGACACGTACAAGCCACCGAACCATTATTGCAGATCAGCGGATTCTTGACCTGCTCCAGGCGATGCCAAAGAGGGAGGGGCGGATCGTTACCATCCACCCCAGCACCCTGGACCGGCACCTCCGGCGGGCCTGTGATGCCATCGGAGCCGGGCGGACAAGCCCCCACGGTTTGCGGCATACTTGGGCGGCGGTTATGAGCTCGCTTGGAGTCGATGACCGGGTAATCGTTCGTGAGGGAGGCTGGTCTAAGGGCCACACCCTAAAACGACGCTATGACTATGTATTCACCGCAGAGGCGCAGGAAGCACAGAGAAAGCGGGCACGTTTCTTTTCTTCTAGTAAATTGCACACGGATTGCACACGGGGGAACAAAAACCCTAGTGATTTCAAGCATCTTACGGGATTATAATACGGGTTCGAGTCCCGTCATCCGCACCAGATTAGCAAACCCCGGAACCATAACGGTTCCGGGGTTTTTTTGTTTTCGGTAGTTTGTGATGTTGTTTTAAAGTATTGTCTTATTTCCAATAACACTGCAGTTTTGAAAAATGTATGAGAAATGCACGCGAAGACATCCCCCCTCCAGTCAAAGACGGAGGGGGCTGTTTGTTTTGCAGATCAGTTTGGAGAACCTCAATTATCCTTAATATTTAGGAAAAATAGGAGATAAAATTATTTGGCAAATTACTCCAAAAAACATTGGACAAATGCTGCAAGATATTTTATACTTATAATTAGTAAAGACTCTTGATAATCCGACAAAAAGGATAATATTTCCTATTTTATTAGATATAATGTACATATGACCCATAAAGAACAAGGTTTGAGCTGTCTATAATGTAGACTGCAAATAGAACGGCGGGACATGTTATTTTCTTTAAAATTTGAAAAGAGATGGGAAAAATAATTTGAATAAAATGGAAAATAAACTGCCGATTTAAGGGGGATACCTGGGCCTGTCAGGGGTATTCTGCTCTGCCTAGAATCGTTCAACATTGCAGCGGATTCAATGGAGCCATTGAGCCCCATCCTGAGGGCTGGGAGAACTCCACGGTATGGAGTTAGGAGGTAACGCTATGAAGAAGACTGTACGCAAAGGAAAACGGGGGCTTGGGCTGCTGCTGGCGCTATCCCTGATGGTGTCCCTGTTGACAGCACCCGCCGGTGCATTTGTGACTGGAGTGCCCTCTGTTCTGGACCAGGGAAACAACGTTGTTCTTGACAACGAAAATTCTGACCCTGCTGGCAGCAGCGGAGATTCTGACCCTGCTGGCAGCAACGGAGATTCTGACCCTGCCGGCAGCGACGGAGATTCTAACCCTGCTGGCAGCAGTGGAGATACCGACCCTGCCGGCAGCAGTGGAGATTCCGATCCAGACGGCAGCGGAGATGATGGGGGCGAGCCCCAGCAGCCGGTGTTTCAGTGGTCTCTGGAATCCCGGTTGAACCGGGACTATCTGGCGGCGGGGGATACGGCGGAGGGGGCCCTGGGCTTTACCCTGACCGCCAGCCCTGATGCGGACAACACGCTGGCGGCGGACACCCTGACGGTCACCGCCAGCCTGACCCTGCCCGAAGGGCTTGATTTGCCCCAGGGCAAATATACCTGGGATGGCAGAAATCTGTTCTGTGACAATGTGCCGGTGGCGGAGCTGACCGCGGCGGAAGCATCGGTCACCGCGGACTATAATGACGAGACCGGCGTGTTCACCGTCGTCCTGGCCTGGACCGATGTGGACGCCGCCCAAAGCTCCACCCTGAGCTTTGGCCAGGATGTGCTGGACTGGACGGACTACACCCTGGAGGACAGCCACCAGGTGAAGCTGGAGGCCGGGCTGGAGGCCCAGGCCCAGGGGGGTGAGTCGGTGCAGGCTCAGGCCCCAGAAGCTCTGGCAGATCTGGTGGAGTCCGCCGGCACGGTGACGGTGCTGGAGCGGCAGGATATAACCTGCCCGGTGCGCTATCTGGACAAGAACGGACAGGCGGCCCCCCGGCTGGAGGCTCAGCCTCAGTTCACGCTGTTCTGCTCTGTGGACGGAGCTGAGCCGGTGGAGCTGACGGCGGAGCTGGCCGCCCAGCTGGGTATGGCTGAGCAGCCCCAGCTGCAGATCACCAACGACGCCAACAGCTGGACTGCGTCTCTGACAGAACTGCCTGCTCGAATCTCCGTGGCCGACGGCCAGGGCGGGGCGGTGGAACGGACCATCGATTGGTCCATCCAGGTTTCCGGTGATGCGGAAAAGTACGACTTGAGACAGCTCACCGCCGACGAGGCCAAGCAGTATCCCGGGGCCTCCGGCGCCGGCTGGTACTACATATTCAATGAGGATACCGTGGACTATGTGGAGGGGGACACGGTGTCCGTGGAGTATATCAAGGATAATATCATCCATGATGTGTTTTGGCGTGACAACAACGACGAGGATAAAATCCGGCCTACCGATGCATCACCCCTCTATGAGCTGCAGTTTGCCTGGGACGGCTCCTCGGTCTACCAGCCGGTGACGGAGCAGGATCTGGCGGCCCTGGGCCTGACGAGCCTGCCCACCGCCGTGCTGACGAATCAGGGCAACAACCACTTCCAGCTGGTGGTGGACAAAAACACCCTGCCCTCCAAGGTGACCTACACCGACGGCAGCGGCAAGCATGAGACCCACACCGTGGCCTGGCGCATGGTGATACAGGATGTGACGGGTTACACCCGGGTGGAGGTGGCCGAAGACGAGCAGGGCGAGTTCGCCGGTTATGACGCGGGCACCTACTACATCCTGCAGGAGGATTTCAACATCACTGTGCAGCTGCGCCGGGGCAATACCACCATGGGCGCCGGCATTACCCAGGCATTCCAGAATGAATTTGCGCTGAAAGTGATCTATGGCCAGGGCAATGAAGATGAGATTTTCCTTTCTTCTCTGGATGGTACCGCTGTAAAGGTGGAGTTTGAAGCGCCAGATGCCGACCACCCCAACACCGCCTACATCACCATCCGCAATGTCTGGCGCTACTACATGGATGGCAGCCGTGTGGTTTACAGCGTGCAAAAAGCCGACGGCCAGACCCGTCTGGATCTGGACAGCCTGCCGGAGGGGGATTATTTCAGTATCTCCTACGACAACTCGGCGGTGCCCAACTACGGCACCCAGGTGGACCGGGTTTACAGCGGCGGCACGTTGAATTTCTCCCTGGCTGGAACTACCACCTATGATGCCCAGAAGGTCTGGCTGGACAATGAGGATAACGTTCGGCCCGAGGCGGAGCTGCAGCTGTGGCGGTACCGCAGCGACAAGTCCTATACCACCGCGGCCCCGGTCCGGGACGCCCAGGGCGACATCATCACCCTGACCCTGGACGGCAGCGATGTTCAGACCATCCAATTCTCCGCAGATCTGGACGGGGATGGCACGGAGGAAAACATGCTGCCCAAGTACGACCCCGAGGGCTACGAGTATATCTATGTGTCCAAGGAATTTTTGAGCGGCATTGATGACGCCGACTCCTATGAGCAGGTGTTTGGCGTGGTGGAGGCCGACGGCAGCGTCACCGATACGGTGCCCTATTTTGACCCTGACACCAATGGGGTCATCTATGTCCAGGACGACAGCCGGGAGACGGGAAATGACTTCCTGTACCAGGGGGGGACCCTGTCCAACCGGGTGACGGGCAACATTGTCCTGTCCGGCACCAAGCAGTGGAAAGCGGCAGCCTTCCAGGCGGAATTTGAAAACGTGACGGTGGAGCTCATGGCCCAGTGCCGTCCCGCCGGCAGCCAGGAGGGCTGACAGGACACCGAATACCGGGTGACCATGGAGGACTTCTATGCGGAAAATCTCAGCATCACCCAGTCCATGGCCCTGCCCCTGTATGACGAGCTGGGCCAGCGGCTGGAATACCGCTGGGTGGAGACCCGGGTGACCCAGGACGGGGAACCGGTGCTTGCCTTCAGCCATCCTGACGGCAGCATTACCTTCACCCTGGAACAGGCGGGCCGCCAGGTGATTTACAGATCCGAGTCCATCCTGCAGTCCGACGACAGTACCCTGGTAGTCAACACCATTGCCAACACCATCCGATATGATGTGACCAAGGTGTGGCGGGATGAAAACGGCGCAGACATCAGCCAGGACAAGGTGGGCACGGAAACGGAGTTCGCCCTCTACCGGGCCACCAGCGGCAACGACATGACCGAGTACCTGACCTTCACCATGGACGGTGTGGTGGATCAGCAGGCTACCCAGATTCAGGTGTCCGATGGTGCCAGCGTCACCTGTCAGGAGACCGCCTCCTGGCAGGCGGAAATTCTGGGCCTGCCCGAGTTTGATGAGAATGGCAGCCAGTATGAGTACATGATTGTAGAGGCGGGCGGCCAGTGGATGCCCAACATCCAGACGGACCGGGATCTGGAGGGCTATCACAGCATTGTAACCAACATCCCGGGAGAAGGCTACCGGATTCTGGTCCGCAAGGAATGGGTGGATGACAGCGACGTACAGCATCGGCAGCCGGTGACGGTGGGCGTCTACACCCGGGACACCAATACCCTGATCGCCACCACCACCCTGGAGGAGGGTCAGTGGTTTGCCTACGTTGGGCTGGGCAGCGATGGCCAGGGCCACTACTACACCCCCGATGAGGTGTATGTGCTGGAGACCAAGGTGGGGGACACCGTGCTGTCCCTGCAAGATTACACCATCGGCCAGGGCGAGCCCAGCAGCCAGCCCGCCGCCCCGGAGGAATATTCCACCGACGGAGTGGTCAATACCAGCGGGGACTGGACCCGCATCCAGTACCGGACTGATTACCATCTGTATGAGGCCACCTACTCCTCCGGCACCATTGGCCCGGATGAGGTCTACTTCATCACCAACCGGCGGCTGGGCCAGGTGGATCTGACGGTGGAAAAGACCTGGATCACCGGCGACACGGGCCGGGACGCTCTGCGGCAGGCCCTGGAGGAGGCCGGCATTGACCTGGCCCTGAAGCTGGAGTTCCAGTCGGAGCAAAAGGCCAACTATGAGATTACGTCCAGCGGCTTCAGCGACGCTCAGGCTGGAGACACCATTACCATCAGCGGCCGGGCCGGCTATGTGGCAATCCAGGACCAGGATGGCAATCCGGTGGACTCCATCCAGCTGCTGGATCTGAGCCTGGACAGCCAGAGTGTCTACTTCTTCCACCTGCCCAAGTACGACCAGGAGGGGGCCTCGGTACGCTATACCATCCGGGAGATCTTTGTGGACGCCGACGGCAACGAGATCACCCCCATCCAGCTGGCCAAGAATTATCCGGAGGTATACCTGGCCAGCCAGGAATACAGCGTTACCTATCAGGCGGGGGACTATGAGGTGACCCCGGACCATACCCGGGACACCCAGACCATTCAGGTGGTCAACCAGCTCAGCGACACCAAGACCGTCACCTGGTACTGCCTGTGGAAGGACGCCTATGTCTACGAGTCCGGGGAGCGGCCCGACATCTATCTGGACATCTACCGTAAGGTCCACTATCTGGATGAAAACGGCCAGGTGGCCACCCAGGTGGAGCTGGTGATGCCCCGATACAAGTGGGTCTATGACGATATCTCCCCGGATTCCGACAAGAAGTCCTTCTGGGTGGCCCAGATGGAGGGACTCCAGAAGTACGACGACTTGGGCTATGAGATCACCTACTACGCAGTGGAAAGCACTTCGGTGGACTACACCCAGTTCAACTATCTGCCGCCCCAGTACAGCTCCGGCAAGGACACCACCGGACAGAGCATCTTCGGCTCCGTCGAGAATGCCGGCACCGGCGGCGACTACGTGTGCGACGTCAGCGCCCTGGCGGGAACTTCGGCAGGGGAGTCCTGCTACGCCCTGCGGGAGGGGTGCACCTTCGTCAACCTGATCAGCGGCTCCATCGTCTTTGAGGGCGGCAAGGTGTGGCAGAATCTGCCTGAGGACTATCCCCATGAGGATCTGCCCCGCATCAGGCTCTCCCTGGACCGCAGTGTGGCGGGAGACACCACCGGCACCCTGGAGCAGGACGTGGCCTGGCTGGAGATCAGTTCCGACCAGTGGGCAGAGCTCTGGAGCAACGGGGTCTATTCCTTCCGAATGGAGTATCTGGGGCAGAACTTCCTCAGCAAACAGGACGGCACTCTGACCGTCACCGGCGGTGCCGACGCCCAGCCTCTGCCCCGGTTTGACGGTGAAGGCAGACTGTATCAGTACACCCTCGGCGAGGAGATTCTGCTGTCGGGTACCGATGCCGACGATGCAGGAGAGAACCTGTTCGATACCACCGTGGCGGGCAGTACCGTCACCAATCGCTTTGACAGCCCCAAGGGACAAATCTCCACCAAGAAGCTTCTGACGGTGCCCACGGATCTGGACCAGTATCCCGCCATCACCTTCCAGCTGACCCGGACCTACACCAAGAACGACGACACCACCGCTCAGCCGGAGATCGTGGCTACCCAGACCTGGAGTGCGGCAGAGGTACAGGCTGCGGTAGAGGGCGCCGGCACCAGCGGAACGGTGACGGTGGAACACACCTTTACCTTCTCCGACCTGCCCATCTACGCCCCCAACGGCTCGGAATATGTGTATTCCGTCCAGGAGGTCAAGACCAACCTGGGGGGCTATGACACCTGGGCCGGGGCTGGCGACCTGAGGGTTCAGGATCTTGAGAACGGGACCCAGAGCACCCAGGTGGGCGGACTGAAGCCCGATGACATCCAGGCCGTGGACGTCACCTTCCTGAACAAGTTCACTGAAATCCGGGAGGAGGTGGATCTCACCGGCACCAAGACCTGGACGGATTACAGCGACTACTTCGGGTTCCGGCCCGACGATCTAACCCTCACCCTGGAGCGGATGGCCCCCGCCCAGCCCTACCAGGACAACCAGATCGATTGGCAGACGGTGACGGTGCAGGCTGATGACATCCAGTGGGTGAAGAATGGCGATACCTGGACCTACACCATCACCGGCCTGGAGCGCTATGCCCCCAACGGCATGGCCTGGCAGTACCGGGTGACGGAGACCCAGCCCGACAAGTACACTTCCTCTCCCGCCAGCGGCACCGTGCTCCAGAAGAGTACCGACGCTGATGGCAACATCACCATGGTCAATCTCACCAACACCCTTCAGGCCTCGGCGGCATTCCGGAAAAACTGGGTGGATTCCGACGGCAACACCATCACCGAGAACTACCTGGGGACCGACGTGACCCTGCGGGTGCACTTCCGGCTCCAGGTCCGGGCGGCGGGCTCCGGCGCCGACGGCTGGACGGATGCGGAGGACTATTTCCGGGCCAACCTGACACAGGCGGCCTATGAGACGCTGTTTACCAACTACAGCTTTACCCAGTCCATTACCGGCGCCATTGACAAGGTCAGCGCCTGGAACAGCACCCAGTATTTCCGCAACCTGCCCACCTATATTGAGGACGCTACGGCACAGTCGGTGCAGCTGCAATACCGGGTGGTGGAGACCTCCATTGAGGTGCTGCAGGAGGGCCAGACCGTCTATACCCAGACCCTGAGGGTGGTAAACGACAGCGCTGACCAGTTCCATTACGAAACCAGCGGCCTGTTCACCCCCTGGTACGGCAGCCGGTCTGTCACCTCTCGCCCCAACGGCAACACCATCCACTATAACCAGCTCACCACCACCGATCTGACCGTGGAGAAGGTCTGGGACGGGGATTCGGACAATGACTATGGAACCCGGCCCGAGGCCAACCGCACCGGCTATGAGTGGCGGACCAGCCTGGTGATCCAGCGCAGCCTGGACGGCGGCCAGTGGGAGAATCTCACCGACGGCGACGGCCAGGTCTGTGTAGTGACGCTCTACGGCAAGGAGGGCCAGGACAGCGCCTCCACCACCGTCACCGATCTGCCCAACTACCTGATCTCCAACGGCCTGCTGATCCCGTGCCAATACCGGGCCGCTGAGCTGCCGGCGAGCTGGACCGATGGCGACGACACCGACCAGTGGCTGGAGGACGGCCAGCGCTACAACGGCAGCTACACAGTGGCCTACACCCAGAACGGCACCACGCTGACGGTGACCAACACCATGGACACCACCCAGGTGCAGGCGGATAAACAGTGGATCGCCGATCCCGGCAACGTGCCCACCAACATCATTCTGGAGCTGAAGTATCTGGGGGAGGACGGCACCACCTGGAAGCCCTTCAGCCCCACAGCCCGGGTGGTCCTCAACGGCCAGGCGGACCCCAATCCCAGCCTGCCCTACTACGAGGCGGCCCCGGACGACGCCACCAACTGGAACGCCCTGTGGACCAACGTGCCCCTGGTGATGCCCGGCAGCCAGCTGGACGATCAGGGTCACACCCAGTACAAGGTCTTTGAGGTCACAGTGCCCAGCGGCTTCCAGATGACCCAGAACAGTGACACCAGCATCACCAATACCCAGACCATCACCCCCTCGGTACAGAAGTACTGGAGCGGCGTGGCTCCGGCGGATCTGCCGGACAGCGTGACGGTAACCCTGCTGCAGAACGGCACCGCCGTGGACACGGTGGAGCTGACCGAGGCCAATGGCTGGCACGCATCTTTCTCCCCCCAGCCCAAGTACGACTCTGCCGGGGACCTCTACACCTACACGGTGTCGGAGACTCTCATCGACGGGGCCGACCCGGCAAACACCGATTTCCTGATCTCCTACGGCGGCAGCGTGGCCGACGGGTTTGAGGTCTATAACGTGGAGTCGGTGGACATCACGGTGACCAAGGCTTGGAAAGATAACTCCGACGCCTACGACACCCGGCCGGAGGAACTGGCTCTGGTGCTGGAGCGCACCACCAAGGCCCAGCCCGGTGAAAATGACTGGGAAGTGGTGGATGTGGCCCAACCCGAGTGGACCAAGAGCGGCAATCAGTGGACCCTGACCTATGAGAACCTGCCCAAGGCCACCGCCGGGGCCAACCCCCAGACCTACATCTACCGGGTGACGGAGACCACGCCGGAGGGTTATGTGGGCACCGCAGGAGGCCAGGGCAGCTACAACCTGACCCTGACCAATACCCTGACGGGCACCACAGAGCTGCCGGTGACCAAAACCTGGTTGGACGGCAACGACGCCGACGGGCTGCGGCCTGACAGCATTCAGCTGGAACTGCTGGCCAACGGCACCCCCACGGGTCAGACTCTGACCCTGACGGCACCGGTGCTGGGCGGCAGTCAGTGGAGCGGCAAGTTTACCAATCTGGCTAAGTACGACTCCGACGGCGCCCTGATTGCCTACACAGTGCGGGAGGTCAGCGAGCCGGAGGACTACAACCAGACCGGCAACGACGGCTCCAACGTAACCAATACTCAGACGGTGACGCCTACAGTGCAAAAGTACTGGAGCGGCGTAGCTCCGGCGGATTTGCCGGACAGCGTGACGGTAACTCTGCTGCAGAACGGCATCGCCGTGGACACGGTGGAGCTAACCGCAGCCAACGGCTGGAGCGCCTCCTTCGACGAGCAGTTGAAGTATGATGCCCAGGGCAACGCCTACACCTACATGGTGGAGGAGACCCTGATTGGCAACGCTGAGGCTGCGGACACCGACTTCCTGATCTCCTACGGCGGCAGTTTGGCCGACGGGTTTGAGGTCTACAATGTGGAGCCGGTGGACATCACGGTGACCAAGGTGTGGAAAGATAATTCCGACGCCTACGACACCCGGCCCGAAGAGCTGACTCTGGTGCTGGAGCGCACCACCATGGCGGTTCCCGAACCGGAGGACTGGGAAGTGGTGGATATGGCTCAGCCTCAGTGGACCAAGAGCGGCGATCAGTGGACCCTGACCTATGAGGATTTGCCCAAGGCCACCACCGGAGCCAATCCTCTGACCTACACCTACCGGGTCCGGGAGACCACCCCCGCTGACTATGTCTGCACGGTGGGAGGCCAGGGCAGCTATAACCTGACCCTGACCAACACCCTGACGGGTACTACGGAACTTCCGGTGACCAAGACCTGGCTGGACGGCGACGATGCCGACGGGCTGCGGCCCGACAGCATTCAGCTGGAACTGCTGGCCAACGGTACTCCTACGGGCCAGACTCTGACCCTGACGGCTCCGCTGCTGGGCGGCAGCCAGTGGAGCGGAAAGTTCACCAATCTGGCCAAGTATGACGCCGAGGGCGCTCTGATTACCTATACCGTACGGGAGGTCAGCGAACCCGAGGATTACAACCAGACCGGCAACGACGGCGCCAATATCACCAATACTCAGGCGGTAACCCCCAGCGTCCAGAAGTACTGGAGCGGCGTGGCCTCGGAGGATCTGCCGGACAGCGTGACGGTAACTCTGCTGCAGAACGGCACCGCTGTGGATACCGTGGAGCTGACCGAGGCCAACGGCTGGAGCTCCTCTTTCCAGGAGCAGTTGAAGTATGATGCCCAGGGCAACGCCTACACCTACATGGTGGAGGAGACCCTGATTGGCAACGCTGAGGCTGCGGACACCGACTTCCTGATCTCCTACGGCGGCAGTTTGGCCGACGGGTTTGAGGTCTACAATGTGGAGCCGGTGGACATCACGGTGACCAAGGTGTGGAAAGATAATTCCGACGCCTACGACACCCGGCCCGAAGAGCTGACTCTGGTGCTGGAGCGCACCACCATGGCGGTTCCCGAACCGGAGGACTGGGAAGTGGTGGATATGGCTCAGCCTCAGTGGACCAAGACCGGAGATCAGTGGACTCTGACCTATGAGGATTTGCCCAAGGCCACCGCCGGAGCCAATCCTCTGACCTACACCTACCGGGTCCGGGAGATCACACCCACCGACTATGTCTCTCAGGCGGAGCGCACCGGGATCTATGCTTTCCAGTTCACCAACACCTTGAGCCGTACCCTGGATGTGCCGGTGATCAAAATCTGGGTGGATAACGATAACGCGCTGAATATGCGACCCGCTGACATTCAGGTGGAACTGTTGGCCAATGGAGAGCCCACGGGTCAAATGCTGACGCTAACGGCACAAAATCTCCTGACGGCGGATGGCAACGGCTGGCTAGCCCAATTTACCGGGCTGTCGGAGTTTGATGATCAGGGTGTACGGATTGTGTATACCGTCCGGGAGGTAACGGTGCCCCAGGGCTATCAGGCCAGCGTGGATGGTATGGTAGTTACCAACACCGGTCCTGGCAACCTGGTCATTGAAAAGCGGGTGGAAGGAACCGCTGGAGAGACCCAGCGCCAGTTCCACTTCACCCTGACCCTCTCCGACACCACCATTGACGGCATCTACGGAGATCTGGAATTCTCCAACGGTGTGGCCACATTCCAGCTGAAGGACGGCCAGTCGGTGCGAGTGGAAGGCCTGCCCCAAGGGATTACCTACCAGGTCACAGAGGACGAGGCAAATCAGCAGGGCTACACTACTACGGCCCGAGGTGCCACCGGAACCATCCGGACCGGAGAGACCCAGCAGGTTCAGTTCGTGAACACCCGGAACGACAGCCCCAAGACTGACAATAGCCCTAAGACCGGCGACAGTGCCCGGCCCTGGCTGTATGTTGGGCTGTTGACGACTTCGGTGCTGGCTTTGACGGGAGTGGGCGTGGTGAGTTATCGCCGACGCAGAAAGTAAACACCGCCCGTTGACCTGTTCCCAGCATAAAAACAACAATCCCCCCAGGCCTTAAAGGCCTGGGGGGATTTTGTTCTTGCGTAATGCATGCAATGTCACAGTGGCTTTGGGGATTCATTCAAATTGTCACAGCTGTCTATAAGGTTTAGCCACCATTTAGTCCCGCTTTCGGGCCAGGGCAATACAGACAATTTCGGCGGCCCCGGCGGTTTTCAGCACCCGGGCGCACTCGTTTATGGTGGCCCCGGAGGTGACAATATCATCCACCAACAGCAGCCGTTTGCCCGCCACATCCGCCCCTTTGCCAAGGGAATAGGCCCCTAAAATTCGAGCAGCCCGGATGGAGCGGGTGCCCTCCAACCGGGATAATGGCTTGCGGTAGGCCTTGTGCAGGGTGGAGGCCAAGGGCAGCGACAGATGGGCCGCCACCTCCCGGGCCAGCAGTTCCGCCTGGTCATAGCCCCGGCGCCAGCGCCGCAGCCGGCTTAAAGGAGCCCAGGTGACCAAATCGAAATGGATCTGGTTCTGGGCAATCAGACAATCCGCCATCCATTTCCCGTACCAGCGGGCATAATGTTGTTTACCGTTGAATTTGTAGCGCAGAAAGGAGGCTCTCAGAGGCTCCTCGTAGAAGAAGGGGGAGTAGCACCCCTCCATGAAATCCCCTTTTTGTTTGATCTTTCCGCCGGAGGAATAAGGCAGGGACCGGGCACAGTCAGGACAGATGGACTCACCCAATCCCACCAACTGTTGGCAGATAGGACATTTGGGCGGAAACAGCAGGTCCACCGGGGAGGGAATGGGCATGGAGACCGCCTCCTTTTGATTCGTTGACAAGGCCCGGAGTGGATGATAAAGTTTGCGTAAGAGGTGAATAAGAGAATGACTGAGGTGTATTTGGCTCGGGGAGAGTCAGGAAAAACCGCCGCATACCAGGCAAAGGAAGCGGCTTTTAGGGCCTGGGGCGTTCCGCCGGAGGCGGAGGAGACCAGAACTGTGTTGGGCAAACCTTATTTGCCCCAGTATCCGGGGATACAATTCAACCTGTCCCACTCAGGGCCCTGGGGAGCCTGCGCCCTGTCGGAGACCCCGGTGGGAGTGGACCTGGAGTTGGTCCGGCCCCTGCGCCAGAATGTGGCGGGCCGGTTCTTCACCCCCACAGAACAGACTTTCTTAGCCCGCCAGCCGGACCCGGAACAGGCCTTTTTCCGACTCTGGACCCGGAAAGAGAGCTTTATCAAAGCCCTGGGAAAGGGGCTGACCATGCCGTTGAACAGCTTCTCCGTGCTGGAGGATGTGCTGTACCGGGACGGCCTTGCCTGGTATTTCCATGAGTACCCCCTGGAGGGGGGCTATCTCACCCTGTGCTGTCAGCAGCCGGAGGCCAGACTCATTCGCCTGGAAACGGCAGATCAGTAATTGGCCTCCAGAGTCTTGACGAGCCGATAAAGCATGGTATTCACCGGCACAGCGATTCCATGCTCTTTTGCCAGATCCAGAATACGCCCGGTGAGGGTGTCAATCTCCGTGGGCCGCTTGGCCCGGATGTCCTGGAGGGTGGAGGAATTGTGGTTGTAGGTGTCCGGCAGCAGCTTGGCGTAAAATTCCTTACGGTAGCTCTCCGCGTCCGGCCAGTAGGTGGAATAGCCGGCGGCGGTCATGACCGAGAAAATCTCATCCATGGTTTCATCCATAATGGCCCGGGAGTGGGGATTTTCCATCAGTGCCCCGTAGTGTACCCCTACAATGGCCCCCAGGGGATTCAGGGTGCAGTTGTAGAGCATCTTGGCCCACAGGGCTTTGCCCACCTCCTCCGTCACTTCACAGGGAATTCCGCCCTGGGTGATGGCTTCCGCCAGAGGTTTCAGCGGGCTGGGGTCCAGGTGGTAGAGGTTGCCCAGCAGGATAGGGGAGGTGTACACCGTCACCCGGCTCACATTGGGTTTCAGCCGCTGGAACCCGGTGATGACCCGGCCGGAACATACTTGGGTACGGTCAAAATACCGCAGATAGGGGGCGTCGTTACCCCAGCCGTTCTGGAGGATTACCAATTTGCCATCGGGTTTCAGCAGATCCCGATGCTCGGCCAGATCCCGGCTGATGGCGTCATTGGCCATGGTTTTGGCGCAGATCAGGATAAAGTCAAAGCTATGCCGGGGAAAAGTTCCGTAGTCATCGGAGACGGTAAATTCGCTGGTTGAAAAGTCCAGATCTCCAAAAAGTCCGGTCTTGTGAATGCCGTCAGAACAAATAGCTGCCTTTGTTTTACCCCGGGCGAAAATAGACACCTGATGGCCCGCCTGCTTTAAAAGGGCCGCCATGGCAATGCCAATGCTGCCGGCCCCGGTAATTAACAGATTCATGTTGATTCGCTTCCCATCTATATGGAGTAGATGATCCCATTATAAGGATTTTCTATGACACTGTAAAGAGGGAAAGCGTCCAAAACCGGCCCACCGCCGCAGGATGCGGCAGTGGGCCGGTTGAGATTTACAGGGCCAGGGTACCGTTCTCATCCTCCAGCAGGATGAGAATTTTTTGTTCCGCCCCGGTGGCGGCGTTGATGCAAACGATATAGTGCTGACCATTCTCTGCCTCGCAGACGAACTCCCAGCAGAGCACCTCGTACTCGCCATCGGTGGGAATCAGGGCCAGCTGTTCCCGCAGTACGTTGAGTTTGGGGGATACCTTGGCCCGGGCGTCGTCCACAGAGACGGCGGGAGTCTCCAGAGTCCGCTGGATGTGGTTGGACAGGTAGGAGGTGCACTCAAAGCTCAGAATGCTGCCGGTGTCCAGGGCCACCGTCACGCTGCACAGATCAGGGTAACATAATACATCGTCCTGCCGGTAGGCGAAGTTGACGGTGAGCCGGCCGTTGTTGTCGTAACGGTAAGTTTCCTCCATATTCTCAAATCCGTTGCGGGTCAGAAACTCATAGGCGGCCATAGCCCCCTCGTCGGCGGAGAGCTGGGGATTGTTGACGGCTCTGGAGTTGGTGATGGTCATTACCTTGCCGCCGGCCTTGGTGACCCAAACCGTCAGTTCGCCTCCGTCCACGGTGGCGGTGCAGGTGTAACAGGGGATCTCGCCATCCACCTCACTGGACAGGGAGAAAATGTTTTCCCGATACCCGGTGCATTGGGCAGCGGCAATGATGGCCTCCTGGTCGCTGATTTCTCCCAGTCCCTCCAGCATTTTGGGCTGACTGCTGGCCAGGTGGTCGGAGAAGGGACCGTCATAGGTCATGGTGGGCAGCTCCGGGAAATTGGTCTCCACATTTTCAAAGCTGCTGCCGGCCATTACATCGCCCTCTTCGGTGAGCTGAGACAGCCGTTCCTCCACAGCCTTCACATCCTGCAAATCCACGCTGCCGTCGTTGAGCTGGGTTGCCAGGTTGTTCAGCCGCTCCCGGAGCTGAGAACACACCTGGGACATGGCCTCCAGGTTGTCCGTTTCCTCCTGGCTGAGAGAACCGTTGGCGGCGGCGGAGCGGGCCAGGGCGGAGGCGTAGTCTCCTACCTTGGCCAGAAAGGTGGCGGTCTGCTCCAGTTCGATGTTGGCATAGGGCAGCTCGCTGAGGGCCTGTTGGGCGGTGGCCGCCTCCGCCTGGATCTCAGCGCTGAGCATGGACACCATGGCGGGGGTCACCACATAGATCTCCTTCTGCATGGTGGAGTCGATCCGGTCCACGCTGGCCACCACCTGGGAAAAGGCCCGCAGATAGCTGTTGGTGATGGTGCGCTGATAGGCCAGGGTAGTCTGGTACATGGAGATGCAGTACCCGATCAGAATCACGATGGCCGCCGCCACAAAGGAGACGACCCGGATCCAACCCCGTTTGGAAATAGAATGCATGGCGTTGAAACCCCTCTCACTACAAGTCTTTAATGAGAGGTTGCGTTTTCCTCGGAAAAATATGCTGAAAACCCCGCTGGCAAATTTATCGAAATTTGCCAGCGGGGTTTCTGGACTTTATAGCAGGATATGGGCCCAAGTTTCACTGTCCAGCTTGATCGTAAGAAAGTGTGTTTTTTGTCTTATCCTTTTTCGTGCTTTGCAAAATACGCGTTCAGAATGGCGAGGCTTTCCTGGCGCAAAACCCCCGCAGTGACCTGGGGCTGCCAGAACGAATGCTCAAATACCATGCGGGAACAGTTGCAGCCCTCATTTCCCAACATGTTTTCCAGATCGTCATTGCTGGCGCCATATACCAGCCGTCCCAGCTTGACCCAGACCATGGCGCCGCTGCACATGAAGCAGGGCTCGCAGCTGGAATACATGGTATAGTCCCGGAGATCAGTAATTCCGGTCTCAGCACAGAACTGGCGGATCAGTCCGAATTCCCCATGGAAGGTAGGATCGTGTTTTGTGTAGATCTGATTCTCATTGCTGAAGACAATCTCTCCGTCTTTGACCAGCACCGCTCCAAAGGGCTCGTTTCCATGCTCCACCGCTAGTTGAGAAAGGCGGATGGCCTCGGCCATAAAGCCTTCGTCCCCAGGACGAGCGCGGTTTATCTCTAATTCCATGATGATACCTCCGTTGTTGTCCCGACAATCCGTCGGTTCAGTTGGTTGCAGTCGGGTGTAAGTATAGCATACGACGGCAAAAGCAACAAGCCGTTGCCAAGCAAGGAATTCGGTTTGCTGCTAAAGCAGGGAAAAGGCACTGTATTTCGAAATGGGGAAAAAGATTGCTGTTCTTCAGAGAAAATATTGACTTTAAGACAGAAATACAGTATAGTTTGCAAAGGAGTTAGCGGCAACTAATCGACGCCGCATTTTTTGGTGCCTATGGTTAGTCTTTCCTAACCTACACAGGAGTGATTGGGAAGGAAATTGGATTCATGATTGATAAAAAGCTATTTCAATTGCTGGGACAGAACAGAAAATACATCGGCTATGTGGTTGCGCTGATGCTTGTGGGGCTGCTGGCCAACCTGACGGTGACGGCCTGTATTTGCCGGGCCATCTGGCTTGCTGCGCAATTTGCTCAGGGCGGCAGCAGTGCGGCGGATTTTTTGGCTCCGGCAGTCCTGGCCCTTCTGGGAATCGGGGTGCGCTACGGAACCACCCGTTTGTCAGGCGATCTGAAAGATCTGCTGGGCAGAAAGGCGAAAAAAGAACTTCGGGAAAAGCTTTATGATAAGATGATTCGCCAGGGGGTTCGTTCCACTGACGGTATGAGCATGGCGGGGTTGACCCAGGTGGCGGTGGAAGGCGTGGAGCAAGCGGATCTCTATTTCTCCATGTACATCCCCCAGTTTTTCTATGCCATGCTGGCGCCGCTGATCCTGTTTTGCACCACGGTGTGGATCGACTGGCCTGTGGCGGTGGCGCTGCTTGTCTGCGTACCGCTGATCCCGGTCTCCATTGTGGCGGTTTCCCGCTATGCCAAAAGGATTTTTGCAAAATACTGGGGGAAATACACTTCCATGGGTGATGCCTTTCTGGACAGTGTCCAGGGGCTGAAGGAACTGAAGCTCTTTCAGGCAGACCAGGCCCAGCACGTCCGTATGAACGAGACCAGCGAGGAATTCCGAAAGATAACCATGAAAGTGCTGGTGATGCAGCTGGCCAGCACCACCATTATGGATCTGGTGGCCTATGGAGGCGCCGGGGTGGGGATTGCTCTGGCGGTCTCCGGAGTGGTCACCCGGGGACTGTCACCCTTTGCGGCGCTATTTTTGATTCTGGTGGCGGTGGAGTTTTTTCTGCCCCTGCGGGCCTTCGGTTCCGCCTTTCATGTGGCCATGAACGGAGTCAGCGCCGGCAACAAAATACTTTCTCTTCTGGAGCAGCCGGACCCTGTATGGGGTGATCGACAGGTTTCAGATCTGGAACTGCGGCTGGAGCATGCCTGCTTTTCCTATGATGGGAAGCGGCAGGTGCTCCAGAATGTGAATATGGTTTTTCCCGAGCGGGGGATGACCGCCATCGTAGGTGCCTCCGGATGTGGAAAATCCACCATAGTGGGTTTGCTGATGGGGGCGCTGACTCCCAGTGCCGGCCGGGTGACTGTGGGGGGAATGCGACTGGAAACACTGTCCAGGGAAGCCTACTACTCCCATCTGGCGGTGGTTAGCTATAATACCTACATTTTCAACGAGAGCGTCCGGCAGAATTTCCAGCTGGCCAGGGCAGATGTGACCGATGCGGAGATTTACAAAGCCCTGGAGGAGGTCAATCTGGCCCGGTTTGTCCGGGAAAACGGTGGGCTGGACAAGGTCATCACCGAGGACGCCGCCAACCTCTCCGGGGGCCAAAAGCAGCGGCTGGCCCTGGCGATCAACCTGGCTGCGGAGAAAGACGTCTATATTTTTGATGAGGCCACCAGCAATATTGACGTGGAAAGCGAAGCCGTCATCATGGCGGGAATTCGGAACCTGGCCCAGCGCAAGGCAGTGATTGTGATTTCCCACCGCCTGGAAAACGTGGTGCCGGCAGATCGGATTTACTATATGGAATCTGGCAGAGTGGTGGAACAGGGCACCCATGATGAGCTGATGGCACAGGGAGACGGATATGCAAGGCTATACACCGCCCAGAAACGGCTGGAGGAAGGTTATATGGAGGTACAGGCATGAGGGAAAACAAGAGACTGCGCAGAAGCGGCGCAACGATTATGGCAAGCCTCATTTTGCTCCTGGGAAGTCTGGCCTGGGTGATGGTGTTGGCCGTGATCAACGGGACAGCCGGATTCCTGTGCGCCATGGGGGTCACCCTCTCCGGCGCTGCCGGGATTGCCAAGGCCCTGGGGGAGCCGATCGGGCTTTCCTATGGAGGGATTATGGCGCTGGCCATTGGCTGCGGCATTCTGCGGGGACTGCTGCGGTATCTGGAGCAGTACAGCAACCATTACATCGCCTTTCGGCTGTTGGCGGTCCTGCGGGACAAGATTTTTGGGGCGCTGCGGGTGCTCTGCCCGGCCAAGCTGGAGAGCAAACAGAAGGGGTCCATCATCGCCATGATTACCGCAGACATTGAGACCCTGGAGGTTTTTTATGCCCATACGATTTCACCTGTCTGTATTGCCGTTCTGGTGTCCGGATGTGTTGTAGTTTTTGTGGGAGTGGTGTCCAGCTGGTGGCTGTCCCTGGCTGCGGTGGTCGGCTACTGCACCGTGGGCATTCTGGTTCCCCTGAGGACATCTGGCCTATTAAAGGCTTCCGGGGTTCGCTACCGGGAGGAGTTTGCCTCCTTCAGCGCCTATTTTCTGGACAGCATCAAGGGCATTCGGGACGTTGTCCTTCACAATGGAGGAGAGACCCGGAAAAAAGAGGTGGATCGCCGCTCCGAGGTACTTTTGCGGGAGACAAAGAAGATGAAGCGGGACACTACCGCCGCGACCGCCACAACGGAGCTGTTGGTGTCGCTGTTTATTCTTATCACCCTTGGGGTTGGGATTTTCCTGGTGACAAACAATGGCCTGACGGTGGGCGGGATGCTGCTGGGCGTCACAGCTGTGTTTGGCTCCTATGGACCGGTAATCGCCATTTCAGCCCTGCCGGGCAATCTGACCCAGACTTTTGCCGCCGGGGATCGGGTGCTGAACCTGCTGGCAGAAGAACCTGTGGTCAGACCTGTGGAACATGGCACAGCGCTGGAAAAACTGGAGTCCCTGGCCGTCCGCCATGTATCCTTCTCTTACGACGGGGAGGCTCAGGTGCTTTCCGATATCTGCATGAAGGTAAACCGGGGAGAAATTGTGGGAATTGTAGGCGCCTCTGGCTGCGGCAAATCAACCTTGCTGAAGCTGCTGCTCCGGTTCTGGCAGAAGGACAGGGGGGAGATCCTTTATAACGGCTCAGAGATTGAGGCAATCAACAGCGACAGCCTGTTGAAGCATGTCACCATGGTCAGCCAGACCACCTATCTGTTTGACACCACCATTGAAGAAAACCTGCGGATTGCCAAACCGAACGCCACCCGGCAGGAACTGGAAGACGCCTGTAAACAGGCCTCTGTTCATGAACTGATCTTAAAACTTCCGGAGGGCTATCAGACCCAGGTGGGGGCGCTGGGGGACAATCTGTCTGCAGGCGAAAAACAGCGTATCGGTCTTGCCCGGGCTTTTCTGCGAAAGAGCGAATTGATTCTGCTGGACGAACCCACCAGCAATGTGGACAGCATCAACGAGGGAATTATCCTCCGGGCCCTCAAGGAACACAAAAAGGAGCGGGGAATGATCCTGGTTTCCCATCGGGAGTCCACCATGGCCATCGCCGACTGTGTTTACCGGATGGAGGGAGGAAGATTTGTTGCAGAAAACGGAGCGTAAGCGGGAGCGGGAGAAACGGATCGTTCAGCTGATGATCCGTTTGTACTGCCGAAAACACCACGGTTCCAGAGCGGATCTCTGTCCGGAATGCCAGGCCTTGGCGGATTACGCTCTCCAGCGGAGCCAACGTTGCCCCTTTATGGAGACAAAGACCTTTTGTTCCAACTGTCGGGTGCACTGCTATCGGCCGGAAATGCGGGAGCAGATTCGGCGGGTGATGCGTTTTTCGGGGCCAAGAATGCTGCTGTACCATCCGGTTATGACATTACGCCATGTGGTGGAAAGCCAAAAAGAAAAAAGAAGATTGGAGCGAGAACATGAACATTAAACGGATTCTTTGGATGATGCTTGGATGCCTCGGCGTGGCGTTGGGGGCAGTGGGGGCGGTGCTTCCCATGCTGCCGGCCTTTCCGTTTCTGCTGCTGGCAGCGGTGAGTTTTGCCAGAAGTTCTGACCGACTGCACCACTGGTTTACCAATACAAAGCTCTACAAGAAAAATCTGGAGAGCTATATCAAAGGCAAAGGAATGACCTGGTCCACAAAAATCCGTGTCATGATTACGGTGACGCTGCTGATGTCCTTCGGCTTTACCATGATGTTTTGGAAAGGCATTTACATCCCCTGTATGATACTAGCCGGCGTCTGGATTTTCCATATTATTTACTTCCTGGTGGGCGTCAAGACCTACCGGCCGGAGCAGCAACGTAAACCGCTCCTGCAGGAGGATGCGGCCGTGTGATGGGCGGTACTGCTTTATAATTAAAAAAAGAACGGCTGTATATCCATAAAATAAAGCTGAAAACCCCGCTGGCAAATTCCCTTGAATTAGCCAGCGGGGTTTATGTGTTTTTATAGCAGGGGATGGGCCCAATTCACTGTGCTTAGTCCCAAAGACCTCGCCTTATGCCAACTTTTCCAGGCCCAGCTTGGCCCGGCGGAGAGTTTCTTCCTTACCCAGCACCTGGCAGATCTCCACGGCGCCGCCGGGGGTGACGGACTTGCCAGCGGCGGCGATGCGGATGGGCCACATCACCTTGCCTACCATCTTGTTGAGCTTGGCGCCCTCGGCCTCAGCCATCTCCTCGGCCAAACCGTAGAGGGCATCGTGGATGGCGTCATAGCTCCAGTCGCCGATGGCCTCCAGTGCCGCCAGCTCCCGCTCCAGAATGGCCTTGGAGGACTCGGGGGTGAGCTTGTTTTTCTTGTTGGTGTACAGATCCACACTGTACTCCGGCAGCTGGGCGAAGAAGTCTACCATGCCGGGGATCTCGGTCAGGGTGTTGATCCGGCCCTGGACCAGGGCGGCGATGAGCCCGGCATCCATGGAGGTGTCCGGAACAGCGGAGCGGATATAGGGCTCCGCCAGGGGAGCGAACTGCTCCGGGGTCAGGGCTCGGATATAATTGGCGTTGAAATAGTTGAGCTTCTCCAGGTTGAAGGCGGAGGGGCTCTTGGAGATGCCGGCGATGTCAAAGGCGGCAATCAGCTCCGGCATGGTGAAAAACTCCTGCTCCGCCAGCTCGCCTTTGGGGCTCCAGCCCAGCAGGGTGACATAGTTGACAATGGCGGAGGAGAGATAGCCCATCTTCACCAGATCCTCATAGGAGGGGTCCCCGTGACGCTTGGACATCTTGCGCACCACGTCCCGGACCTCGCCGGTCTCCGGGTCGGTCTCCTTGGCATCGATCATAACGCTGGCGCAGTGGACATAGGTGGGGATCTCCCAGCCGAAGGCCTCATAGAGCAGGTTATACTTGGGGGAGGAGGACAGATACTCGCTGCCCCGGACCACATGGGTGATGCCCATCAAATGGTCGTCGATGACGTTGGCGAAGTTGTAGGTGGGCAGCCCGTCGCTCTTCAGCAGGATCTGATCTTCGAGATCCGCGTTGTCCACGGTGATGTCGCCATAGACCGCGTCGTGGAAGGTGGTGGTGCCCTCGGGAATCTTCTGACGGATTACATAGGGCTCCCCGGCGGCCAGCTTGGCCTCGATCTCCTCTTGGGACAGATTCAGACAGTGCCGGTCATACTTGGCGTTGGGGTCGGTCTCGTGGAGCTGGGCCAGCCGCTCCTCGGAGCAGAAGCAGCGATAGGCGCAGCCCTTTTCAATCAGCAGCTCAGCGTACTTTTTGTAGTAGCCCATCCGCTCGGTCTGCACGTAGGGAGCCACCGGGCCGCCCACATCGGGACCTTCATCGTAGTCCAAGCCGCAGGCGTCCATAGTGCGCTTGATGACCTCCACCGCGTCCTCCACCTTCCGCTTCTGGTCGGTGTCCTCGATGCGCAGAATAAACTTGCCGCCGGCGTGGCGGGCAATCAGATAGGTGTAAAGGGCGGTGCGCAAATTACCCACATGCATATAGCCGGTGGGGGAGGGGGCAAACCGGGTGCGGACTTCGCCGTGGGGGATCCGGGCCTCCATCTCTTCAAACCATTGGTAATCCAGTGCCATGGCAAAATACCTCCAAAATCAAGTACCCATATTGTATTTTTTTCGGGTGGAAAAGTCAAGTTGACACGTTATTTGGCTTCCACTATAATATATACGAATTTGTATAATGGGAAGGTATCTTTTTTATGGAAAAGATCATTGATTTGATTTCCGAGCGGGTGAGTCGGGCCTTTGAGGCGGCGGGCTATGACGCCTCCCTGGGGCAGGTCACCGTTTCCAATCGTCCGGACCTGTGCCAGTACCAGTGCAACGGCGCCATGGCCGGGGCCAAGCAGTATCATAAGGCCCCCTTCATGATCGCCCAGGCGGTGGTGGATCAGATGGCCGGGGACGAGATGTTCTCCAAGGTGGAGATGGTCAAGCCCGGCTTCATCAATTTGGACGTCAGCGGCGACTTTTTGGCGGGGCTCATGAACACCATGAACGCTGATCCCCGCTGCGGCGTGGAGCAGGTCAAGGAGCCCCTGTCCATCGTGGTGGACTACGGCGGGCCCAATGTGGCCAAGCCCCTGCATGTGGGCCATCTTCGCAGCGCTGTCATCGGCGAGTCCATCAAGCGCACCGCCCGGTTCATGGGCCACAAGGTGGTGGGCGACGTTCACCTGGGCGACTGGGGCCTTCAGATCGGCCAGATCATCACCGAGCTGAAGGAGCGCCAGCCGGATCTGCCCTACTTTGACCCTGCCATCACCGACGGTTACCCGGAGGAGCCCCCCTTCACCATCTCCGATCTGGAGGAGATTTATCCCTGTGCCTCCAAGAAGTCCAAGGCCGATGAGGCCTTTAAGGCGGCGGCCCAGGCTGCCACGGCGGAGCTCCAGGCGGGCCGTCCTGGCTACCGGGCATTGTGGAAGCATATCATCAATGTTTCTGTCTCCGACCTGAAGCGCAACTATGAAAAGCTGGATGTGAGCTTTGACCTCTGGATGGGGGAGAGCGACGCCCAGCCCTATATCCCCGCCATGGTGGAGCAGATGAAGGCCGACGGCCATGCCTATCTGTCCGACGGCGCCCTGGTGGTGGATGTGGCCGAGGAAGGGGACAAGGTGGAAGTGCCCCCCTGCCTAATCCTCAAGAGCGACGGCGCCGCCCAGTATGAGACCACCGACCTGGCCACCATTGTCCAGCGTCGCCAGGACTTTGATCCGGACCGGATCATCTACCTGACCGACAAGCGCCAGGAGCTCCACTTTGTCCGGGTGTTCCGCTGTGCCTATAAGACCGGCCTGGTGGACCGGGACAAGTGTTCCCTGGAGCACATCGGTTTCGGCACCATGAACGGCAAGGACGGCAAGCCCTTCAAGACCAGAGAGGGCGGCGTGCTCCGGCTGGAGTATCTCCTCAAAGAGGTCACCGATGCGGTCTATGAGAAGTCCAAGGCCAACTCCAGCGGCAACATCTCCGATGAGGAGCTGCGCACCATTGCCGAGAAGGTGGCCCTGGCCGCCATCAAGTACGGCGATCTGAGCAACCAGCCTTCCAAGGACTATATCTTCGATGTGGACCGCTTCTCCGCCTTCGAGGGTAATACCGGCCCGTATATTATGTATACTATGGTGCGGATCAAGTCCATTCTGAACAAGTTCCGCGCCGCTTTCCCGGATGCCAAGCTGGGCACCATTCTTACCCCGGACCGCAAGAGCGAAACCGACCTGATGCTGGCCCTCAGCAAGTTCAACGAGACCGTCTATCAGACCTATGAGCAGAAGGCCCCCAATAAGCTGTGCCACTTCATTTATGAACTGACCGGCGTGTTCAACCAGTTCTACAACGAGTGCAACATCATGAAGGAAACCGACCCGGATCGGCAGGCATCCTATGTCACCCTGATCCAGCTGGTGCTGCATGTGCTGGAGATTTCCATTGATCTGCTGGGCTTCTCCGCTCCGGATCGGATGTAATGTGTTGAGAGAGTAACGAAGAGAGGGCAGCTGTTTGCCCGCAGGAGGAATTTAATTGACCATTTGGAACACTTTGGCAGGTAAACTGCTGATGACGCTGCTGATCTCAATGGTGCCTGTCATTGAGCTTCGGGGCGCGATTCCCATTGCCACAGCCCACGGACTGGATCTTTGGGTGGCCATTGTGGTTTCCGTCATCGGAAACCTGATTCCGGTTCCCTTCATCATTATCTTCATCCGCAAAATTTTCGATTGGATGGAGCGGATCAGCCCCAAGCTGGGCAACCTGGTGGCCAAGCTGAAGGAGCGGGCGGACAAGAAGTCTGAGACCGTGCAGCGCTACGCCTTCTGGGGTCTGGTGATCCTGGTGGCCATTCCGCTGCCTGGCACCGGCGCCTGGACCGGAGCTCTGGTGGCCGCCATGCTCAATATGCGGCTGAAAAAGGCGTTTCCCGCCATTGCCCTGGGCGTCATCATTGCTGGCGCCGTGGTGGCCTTTGTCACCTATGGAGCGGGCGCTATTCTCTTTGGTTGATTGCATGAAAAAAGCGTGCCATACATATGGCACGCTTTTTTTTCGTTTGTCAGCCCAGCCAGTGGGCGCTGGCCTTGGGTCTGGGGGGCTGATTGGGGTAGTTCTCTCCCTTGGCGTAGCCCACCATCAGGGCGCAGCGGAGATTGGCGCCCTCGGGAATGCCCAGATAGGCGCTCAGATCCCGGTCCGCCTGGGCAATCTGTTTGAGGTAGCCGCCCCAGCAGGTGGCCAGTCCCGCCCGGTTGAGCTGCAGTTCAACCAAGGCCAGGGCCAGTACCGGGTCCGCCACCGGATTCAGGGCATCGTCCGGGGACCAGGCAATAATGACGCAGGGGGCATCGCAGGTCAGCAGGTTGGTACCCGCCGCCTTGATCTTGATGAGCTCTTTGGCCTCCCCAGTGCGCTCAGAAAATTCCAGGGCCATTTCAGTGACCTTTTCCGTCTCCTCCAGTCCATAGAGCACGGTCCAGTGATGCTGATGGGCGTTTTTGCCGCTGGGGGCATATTCCGCCAGATCCAGTGCCCGCTGGATGATCTCCCGGGGCGGGGGATCCGTCCGAAAGTGCCGGACGGACCGGCGGCGCAGCATCAGCTGTTCCAGCTCGTTTTCCGGAGTGGGGCAGTGCAGTTCCACGCCGGGCACTGACAGGGAGACCGCCTGTTTAGGGCAGGTGGCCACACAGTGGCCGCATTCAATGCAGCGCCGGCGCTGGCGCACCTGGGGTACCTTGTCCTCCAGGGTCAAATAACCCATTGGGCAAACCCGCACGCAGCTGCCGCAGCCCACGCAGCGGGACAGGTCAAATGAAATCACGAAAATCCCTCCTTATTGGGCAAGTTTACCACAAAATAGCGGGATTGAACAGAATAATTTGAATTGCAGTTACTGTTTGGTTGTGCTATAGTACGAGGAACACGAGAACAAGAAAGGGGATGGATGAAGATGTCCCAGGCCAAAAAGCCTCGGCTCTCCACCACACAGTTGATTACACTGGGCTTTTTTGTGGCGGTGCTGGCGGGCAGTGTACTGCTGACGCTGCCCATCTCTTCCGCCTCCGGGGAAATGACGCCCTATCTGGACGCCCTGTTTACCTCAGCCACCTCCGTCTGCGTGACGGGTTTGACCGTGGTGGATACATTTTCACATTGGAGTTTGTTCGGTAAGATTGTGATCCTGTGCCTGATTCAGTTGGGCGGTTTGGGTATCATATCTTTCTCCACCGGCATCATGATCCTGATTGGACGGAAAATTACATTGAAGGATCGGCTGCTGTTGGAGAGTGCCTTCAACCTGGATAACTTGTCCGGTCTGATTCGGTTTTTGGGTAAAGTGTTCCAGGGTACCCTGCTCATTGAGGGCGTGGGCGCTCTGCTGAGTATGCCGGTATTCTGCCCTCAATATGGGCTCAGGGGAATCTGGATCTCTGTATTCCATTCTGTGTCCGCCTTCTGTAATGCGGGCATCGACATTCTGGGCCCCACCAGCCTGGAACCCTATGCCTCCAACCTGTGGCTCAACCTGGTCACCATGGCCCTCATCATTCTGGGCGGTATCGGCTTTATCGTCTGGTGGGATGTGCTGCGGGTGTCCGGCATGGTCCGCCGGGGAGAGGTCCGCCGGGGGCTGTTCTGGCAGCGGCTGGGGCTCCACACAAAAATCACTCTGGTGACTACGGCAGTTCTGATTGTGGGAGGCTGGGTGTTGTTCCTGGCAATGGAGTGGACCAACCCGGAGACCCTGGGGCCCATGGGGCCTGGAGAAAAGGTGCTGGCCGCCCTGTTTCAGTCCGTCACCACCCGTACCGCGGGCTTTGCCACGGTGCCCCAGAGCGGGCTGCGCACCGAGTCGGTGCTGCTCAGTGTGGTGCTGATGTTCATTGGCGGCAGCTCTGTGGGCACCGCCGGCGGCATCAAAACCAGCACTGTGGCTCTGATCTTCCTCTCCGCTGCCTCGGTGGTCCGGGGCCGGGAGACCGTCACCGCCTTCCGCCGTACTATCCCGGAAAAGCTGGTGCGCCGGGCCTCCGCCATCGTAGCCATCAGTCTGACCACTCTGCTGGGAGCCACTATGCTGCTGAGCCTGTTCCAGGCGGGCAGCCTGGATGATCTGCTTTTTGAGACCGCCAGTGCCTTGGGAACGGTGGGCCTTACCCGGGGCATCTCCGCTCAGCTGGGGGCGGCTGGAAAGCTTTTGATGACCTTCTGCATGTACTTTGGACGGGTGGGCCCCATCAGTCTGGCCATTGCCTTCGCCTATCGGAAGGGCGATAGGTCTACAGCCTATCCGGAACAAAATATAACCATTGGATAAAAAGAGGAATGGATCATGAAACGAGAAGAAAAATCCTATGTCATTTTTGGTATCAGTAAATTCGGCCGCAGTGTGGCGGAGGAACTCACCCAGGCGGGCATGCACGTTCTGGCAGTGGATCAGGACGCTGACAAGGTAGCTCAGGTGGCGGACTCCGTGGCCATGGCGGTGGTGGGAGACGTCACCGACCAGCTGGAAATGGAGAATCTGGGCCTTAGCAACTTTGACGCCGCCATTGTGGCCACCACCGGCGACCTGTCCGCCAGCGTCATGGGCGTCATTTTGGCCAAGGAGGCAGGGATTCCCTTCGTATTGGCCAAGGCCAGTGATGAAATGCAGGCCAAGGTATTGGAGCGGCTGGGCGCCAACCGGGTCATCATTCCGGAGAAGGAGTCTGGAGCCCGGGTGGCCAGAACCCTGCTGATGGGTGGTTATAAGGATATGGTGGAGCTGTCCGACCGGGTACGGCTGGCAGAAATCACCCTGCCCAAGGAGTGGAGCAACAAAACTCTGCGGCAGCTGGATCTCCGGGGCCGCCACCACCTGAACGTGGCCGCGGTGCGGGATCAGGGGGAGCTGGTGCTCAACTGGAACCCCGACCAGCCGCTGCCCATCGGAAGTTCTCTGCTGGTAATTGCCGACCGGCGGGAGTTTGATAAGCTGGAACTGTAATTTGCCAGATAAAATGTAAAACCGCCTCCGGGAGTCTGAAACTCCCGGAGGCGGTTTCTCTTTTTGTCGTCAGGACTGATCCCGATAGTCGAAGTAATAGGCCACCAGCAGATCCACGCATTTACCGTAGCTCTGCTTGCCGTCGCTCTGGCCATAGCTTTGCAAAAATCCCTCGTACACCGTGGTAGAAACCGATTCTGCCACTTCATCCAGCTTGCTGTCAAATTGGTCCCAATAGGCGTCGTTGGCCTTCAAATCCGCCTCCACCCGGGAGTCCAGCTGATTGCGAATCTGCCAGTAGGTTTCGGGAGAGACGGAGTACAGGGCGTTGCCCAGATAGATGAAGCCCATCAGAGCAGAGGAATAGGTGTAGACCGGATCATCGCAGCGCAGCCCCGCCAGAATAGCCACAAAGTTGCACTCGTTCTCCCCGGCAATGTTGCGTTGGTGGGCAAATTCGTGGAGGATGGTAGCGGGAACCAGACAGGAGGGGGCGTCGTCGTTGATGAGGGTTTCGGCGGTGAAGGGGAAGAAAAAGCCGGTGAAATCCAGACGGCTCATGAAGGGGCTGGATACCATACGCTTTGGGGTCCGCTCCGGGCCGGCCAGGAAGGGGAACTCGGCGCAGATGCCGTCATATAGCCCGTCGGTGGAGGAGAAAATGGTATTCAAATCTTCGGCAAAAACACCGTTTTCATCCCGCTGAATATCCCCTGCCAGTTCATTGAGCTTCAGGGCAAAGGAGTTGGTCAGGGTTGCCAACTCCTCCGGGCTGGCGCCCCGGGTTTCAATGCCGCTTTTGGCGGAAAAATCGTCGCCATAGTAGTTGATGCCCCAGAGCACTGTATAGCCGCAGTAGACCAGCACCAGGGCGCTCAGCAGCGCCAGTCCTCGCCGGGCCAGCCGCAGCAGCTTGCCCGGGTGCCGTACTGTCAGCCAGACAGTACGGACCAGAAACACCAGAAAGGCGATGGCCGCCAGGGCCCAGAGTACCTCCGCCACCGCAAAGGGGACGGGGTTGCACAGCCAGGAGATGGCGTGCTTAAAGGGGGAGGTGACGTGGGCAATCAGCCAGTTCATCAGCCCCCGGTTGCCTTTGCACAGGTGAAAGATCCCCAGAATGGCCCCGCCGGCCCCCAGACAGATGGCGGGGGGCAGCAGGGATTTAGGGCCTGGGACTGTTTTGGGAGAGCGGATGTCATCGTAGATGGTCCTCAAGGTCAGTCCTCCTCACAGAGCTGGTTCAGCACGGTGGCGGCAATTTTGCCTGCGGTGGAGGCGCCGCCGCCGCCGTTCTCCACGATGACTACAAAGGCATAGGGGTGGGTTTCGTCGTCAATAAAGCCCACAAACCAGGCGTGGGGCTCCACGTCACTGCCCACCTCGGCGGTGCCGGACTTGGCACAGACCGCCAGGTCGCCAAACTGGCTTTGACCATAGACCTCCTGGACGTCGTTGCGCATCAGCTGCTGCAAAGACTCGCAGGTGGATTTCTCCCAGCCGATGGAGGAGGTGGGCTGAGAGATGATGGCTGCAGGCAGCCCGCTGCCGGAGGTCACTTTGCTGAGCAGCCTGGGGGTGGCGGCGGAACCGTCTCCGGCGATGCAGCCCATCAGTGTCAGCATGGAGGCGGGAGAGACCAGGTCGTTATACTGGCCCACGCCGGACCAGCCCAGATCCAGAGAACCTTCGGGAGCCACGTCAAAGCGGCCGCTGGCGGTGGTGTAGCCGCTGATCTCCATACTGTCCAGCAGCCCGGCCTCCCGGGCGTACTGCTCCAAGGTTTCTCCCCCCAACTCCAGAGCCAGGGAGGCAAAGGCGCCGTTGCAGCTGTGGGCCAGGGCGGATTCAAAATCCAGATCTCCGTGAACGGAAGGACAGGTCACCTGATCGCCGCCGATATCCAGAGCGCCGGAGCAGTGGTAAGAGAAGCTGTCGGTGTCCAGGTTTTCCAAAGCTGCAGCGGCGGTGATAATTTTAAAAGTAGAGCCCGGGGTATAGGTGGAGGACAGAAAACGGTTGATGTAGGCACCGGTATAGGCGCTGTCCCCGGCGGCCACAGCGGCCACCTCATCCTCGTCAATGGGATCATAGGAGGGGGAGGAGGTGAGGCAGACAATCTCGCCGGTCTTGTAGTTGTACACTGCCACAGTACCGGCCCGGCCGTTCAGAGCCTCATAGGCGGTTTCGTTCAGGTCAGCATCAATAGTAAGATAGAGGTCGTTGCCGGTGCTGCTGAGACCCGTGATGGGATTGTAGCTCACCAGCTGCTTGGAGAAGATTTTCCGGGCGCCGGTGGCGATATTGCCCTGAAGATCTCCCACCAGATGCAAGGTGGAGGTGCGCAGCAGGGCGCTGTCTCCGTAGGATTGGGTGGCACAGTCGTAAAGCAGAGTGCCGTTTCGGTCCATGATGGTGCCGTCGGCCAGGTATCCGTTGGAATAGGCGGCCTGATTGACCGGAGAGGAGGCCCAGGTACGGCCCTTGATCACATACAGTCCACAGAACAGCACAGTGCCCAGTGCCAGAAGCAGAGCGAAGATCAGCACAAAGATGGTGCGGCGTTTCAGTTGTTTCATTTCTGATCATCCTCCTCATCCCAGGTGAAATAGTCCTGCCAGTTGTCCGCGTCAGAGGGGAGATCCTGGTCGTCGGGAAGGTCAAAATGGAAGGAGTCGTCGGTGCGTTTCCCGGCGGAATCCACGGTTCGGCGGATCATGCTTTCCACCTCCGGGTCGGCGCCTCCGGGAGAGGTTCCCTCAAAGACGTCCCGCAGGTAGCCCTGCATCTCGTCTTGCTCGGAGCCTTTCCGGGGGCGGGGATCCGTGTCATAGTCCGGATCATAGTCATCCTCATCATCATAGTAGGCTTCTTCCCGGCGGCGGGCCTCATCCCGAACTGCCTTGTGGCTGGGCAATTTGATGGCCAGTCCGGCGTTTTGTCGGGTGTCGGCGGCCTTGATGTAGGCCAACAGGCCCCAGCAGCAGATCATACTGCTGCCGCCCATGGACACAAAGGGGAAGGTGACGCCGGTCAGCGGCAGCAGATCCACGGAACCAAACACGTTGAGCATGGTCTGCACCACAAACAGCATGGCGGTGGAACAGGCGGCGATGACATAGAAGGTGGACCGGGCGGAGGCGGCGGACTTGATGGCAAAGATGGCCAGTATCACAATGACGGACACGGCACACAGCGCCACAATCAATCCCATTTCATCGCTGACCACACCAAAGACCAGGTCGGTGTTGGCGGCGGCGATGTTTTTCAGCCAGCCGTTACCCACTCCATGGCCGAACAGACCGCCGCCGGCAATGGCGGACATGGTGCGGGTCTGCTGATAACCCAAATCTGCGGTGTCACTCCAGGCGTGGAGGAAGATGGTGAATCGTCGGGCGATGTAGGGTTTGAATTTGACGATGATGTACCCGCCGAAGACGGCGGCGGATCCCATAAAAGCCACGCTGGGCAGGTCACCGGAACGCAGGAAGGCGATGGCCAGGAAGGTGGCGAAGAAGATCAGGGCGGTGCCGAAATCGCTCATCAGACCCAGGCAGCCCACGCAGAAGGCGGAGAATACCAGGGTAAACACCAGGTTGCGCCGGGAGAACATCCGGTCCAAAGTGGTGGCGCCTCCGAGAATAAAGGCCAGCTTGACGATCTCCGAGGGCTGGAAGGAGATAGGTCCAATCTCCACCCAGTTCTTGGCGCCGAAGAGCCGGCTGCCGAAGAGCAGGTTGAAGGCCAGCAGGGCCACTGCCAAGGCGGCCACCGGCCACCGCAGCTTTTTTGCCAGCGTCAGATTCCGGAGAATCAGGGACAGGGCGAAGAAGAACATCAGTCCCATCACCATACACAGCAGCTGTTTGTAGAGATCCCCGGGATTTTTGTTGGCGGTGACCGTCATACACAGGGTGGTGAGGAAAAAGGCTAAAGTTTCGATCTCAAAACCGGTGCGCCTTAAAATGCGGTAGAGGGTGTATACCCCCCACATGACGGCGCACAGTATGCCGAAGGTGATCACAATCTTTCCGCCAGCATCGGCGGCATAGGCCATCAGCAGCTCCATGCACAGCACCAGCTGGATCAGCGTCAGGAGAAACAGGTTGAGGCCGGGGGAGATGGCCTTGCCGGGGCGGGTCCGGCGCTTGGCCTGCTCCAGCTCTTCGGCGGCGGTGATGGCGGTAAAGGTGACCTCCACATCGCCCATGCCGATGATGTCACCATCCTGGATGGGCATGTGCTCCTGGGGAGGTACCTCCTGGCCGTTGACGGTGACTCCGTTTTTGGAGTTCAGAGCCTGAATACTCCAGGCCCCCTTCTCATCCCGCAGAAAAGCGGCATGGCTCCGGGAGACCGTGGGGGATTGCAGCACCACATCGCTGCGTCGGGACCGGCCCACCGTGTTCTCCCAGTGGCGGAACTCGCCATAGTCCCCATCGGGGAGGGTCAGACGGCCCCAGATCTCCCGTTCTACTCTGCCCCGGAGCAGGCTTTTGCCGCAGCGCACCACCAGCCAGACGCACAGAATGGGCAGCAGTATCCGGCAGATCAAGCTCATAATTGCCAAAAGTGGGGAGTCGCTCTGGCCCATCAGGCCGGTTAACCCCTCTTGTAACTTAGAAAGATCCATAGGAACCTCCAAAAATAAACAATCTTTCATCCTGTATGATAGCACAGTTTTTTGTAAAAAAAAGAAAGAAAACGTTAAAATTCTCTTTTCTTTTTCAGAATACCGGGAAAGCAGGGGGAGCAGAGCATACTTTTTTTGCGGCAGCAACATAAAAAGAAAAGGAAACCGGGTGATACTGCAATCCTTGGGGCAAATTGGGGAGGGAGTGGACTTTATACCGGAAATGTGGTAAAATTCCACTTATACTTGGGAGTCCTATGGATTTAAGGGAGGAATTCTAGCTATGCCGGGAAAACTGATCGTATTGGAGGGCACCGACGGCTGCGGCAAGTCCACCCAGTTTGCCCGACTGTGCCGGCATCTGGAGGAGCGGGGCATTGCGTTTCAGTGTCTGAAATTTCCCCAGTATGAGGAGGAGTCTTCCGCCCTGATCCGTATGTACCTGGGAGGCCAGTTCGGCTCTCACCCCGGGGATGTCAATGGCTATGCCGCCTCTGCATTTTACGCAGTGGACCGCTACGCCTCCTATAAAAAGGTGTGGGGCCAGTGGTATGAGTCGGGCGGCGTGGTGCTGGCGGACCGCTACACCACCTCCAACGCCATTCACCAGGCCTCCAAGGTTCCGCCGGAGGAGCGGGAGGATTTCTTCCGTTGGCTCTATGATTTTGAGTATCAAAAGCTGGGCTTGCCCCAGCCTGACCGGGTGTTCTATCTGGATGTGCCCACGGAGGCCACTGTGGGCCTGCTCCGGTCTCGGGAGGAACAAACCCATACCCAGGCGGATATCCATGAACAGGACACCGCCTATCTGCGCACCTGCCGGGAGAGCGGAGCCCAGGCGGCCAAAGTGCTGGGCTGGACCCGGGTGGAGTGTGTCCGGGACGGGGCCATGCGGTCCATTGAGGATATCCACCAAGAGATCTGGAGTCAGGTGGAGCCGCTTCTGTAAGGAGGAACTGCAATGAAGGTATGTGTTTTGCTGGCGGACGGTTTTGAAGAGTCTGAAGCTGTCATCCCTGTGGATCTGCTGCGCCGGGGCGGGGTGGAAGTGACCCTGGCCGGTGTGGAACAGCGGCAGGTGACCAGCAGCCACAATATTGTGGTGCAGGCGGATTGCCTGCTGTCTGATGTGGATCTGGAACAGGTGGAAATGGTGTTTGTTCCCGGGGGCCTTGGGGGCGTCAACCATCTGTTGGCCAACGACGGAGTCCGGGACTTTTTGGGCCGGGCCGAGGCGGCGGACAAATACCTGGCTGCCATCTGCGCCGGTCCCACCGTGCTCAGTCGGATGGGGCTGATCGACGGCAAGCGGGCTGTCTGCTATCCCGGCTGTGAGGAGTGGCTGCCCCCTGCCATCCATGTGGCGGACCAGCGAGTGGTCCGGGACGGCAAGCTGCTTACCGGCGAGGCCGCCGGCAGCGCCTTTGACCTGGGGCTTCTGATGCTGGAAGTGCTGAAGGGAAAAGCGGTTTCCGACGAGGTGCGCCACAGCGTTTACTACTATGGCTGATAAAGCCGCCTTCCGGGAGATCATTCGCCGGCGGGAGCAGGCCATTCCGGAGCGGCAGCGGCTGGACAGCGACGAGCTGTTGCGGCAGCGGTTTTTGGAGTATGTCCGAGGTTCGTCCTCGGAGACCATTCTGCTGTTTGCCGGCATGGGGCTGGAGGTGGATACCCAGCCTCTGCTGGAGACCTTGGAAGGACTGGGCAAACGAGTCTGCTTGCCCCGCTGTCTGCCTGGCAGAGCCATGGAGGCCCGGCGCTATGATGCCGGCCATCTGACCCGGCACCGCTATGGTATGCTGGAGCCCGACACCTGCTGTCCCGTGGTGGACAAGTCAGAACTCGATCTGATTTTAGTGCCTGCCCTCTGCTACGACCGGAGCTGCTTTCGGATGGGCCGGGGCGGCGGATTTTATGACCGCTATTTGTCGGATTATGCCGGCCTGACCGTGGGTTTGTGCCGGGAAGCTCTGCTCTGTGACAGGGCACCGGTGGATCCCTGGGACAGAAGCGTTGATATGGTATTGACGGAACGGGAGCAATTTGGAAGATAACTTTGGTTTCGTGCCGTTATATGTATATAAAACCGGGGGCGGACAGCCCCGGGACACCGTAACATGGAAACCCCAAGACAGGAGTGATGAATATGTCGCGACCCTACGATCCCAACGACGATTTCGGGATGGACGACTTCAACATTGAGGATTTTACCAGCCGGGTCAATTTTGACGGAGAAGACGAGCCCACTGCTTTTGAGGGCGCCCAGGAGGAACCCTCTGGAGACACGGGAGAATATACCCCCGTGGGAAGGGAGGAACCAGTGCACCCAGTACGCAAACATCAGAGAAAAAATCAGCCCAAAGGAATGCGGGCCCTGCGGGGTGTGCTGATTGCGCTGATCTACATTCTTGTGATCACCTTCGCGAGCTATCTGCTGGCCACCTTTGGCTGGCGCTGGGCCAACGATCTGCTGGCTTTGAATAAGCAGGAGATCACTGCCAGCGTCACGTTGGAAGACGATATGTTTACCGAGAAAGAGGTCACCGACGACGAGGGTAATACCAACACCGTCTACAAAGCGGATATGGACCAGGTCTCTGAAGTGCTGAAAGAGAACGGACTGATCGAGTACAAATGGCTGTTCAATCTCTTTGCCACCTTTACCCACAAGGACACCAGCATGTCCCCGGGCACCTATGAATTGAATACCACGATGGATTACAGCGCCCTGCTGCGCAACATGGGCTCCAAGTCCGCCGCCCGTGTCACGGTCCAGATTATGATTCCCGAGGGCTATACCCAGAGTCAGATCTTCAGCCTGTTGGCGGAACAGGGAGTTGCCACAGAGGAAGAGTTGAAAGACGCTGCCGCCAACTATGACTTTGATTATGATTTCCTGGATGATTCCACCCTGGGTCAGGAGAACCGGCTGGAGGGTTATCTCTTCCCGGATACCTATGAGTTCTATAAGGGCAGCGATGCCGCCACGGTGTTGAGCCGGATGCTCTCCAACTTCCAGAACCGGGTATTCGATCCGGAGCAGGTGGATCAGACTCTGCTTGCCCAGGCCCAGGCCGACGGCTATTCTCTGCGGGATATCATTACCATCGCCTCCATTATTGAGAAGGAGACCGACGGCAAGGATCAGACCGGCATTTCCTCTGTTATCTATAACCGCCTCAACGAGGGCGGCGGCACCAATGGCTATCTGCAGATGGACTCCACCATCTACTATATTACCGGCGACTTCTCCAAGGCGCTGACGGCGGAGGATCTGGCCATTGACAGCCCCTACAACACCTATGTCCATCCGGGCCTGCCCGCCGGTCCCATCTCCTGCCCGGGCCTGGTGGCCATCAATGCGGCCCTGAATCCGGAGGACACCGACTACTACTATTTCTATCTGGGTGACGACGGTACAACCCACTTCTTTGCCGATTATGACGAGTTCCTGGCCTTTAAGGACTCCCAGACCGGTGAGATCCAGACGGATGAAGGAGTCAGCGATGTTGAGGGCTGAGCGTAAAAAGCCGGAGCTGCTGGCTCCCGCCGGAGACATGGAACGGCTGAAAATGGCGGTGGCCTACGGGGCGGATGCGGTCTATCTGGCCGGAACCACCTTTGGCATGCGGGCCTTCGCCGGCAACTTTGACGAACACACCATCTATGACGCCACCCGCCTCTGTAAAGAGGCGGGTGTGCGTACCCATGTGACCATCAACACCATGCCCCGAGGGGAGGAAGTGGCCAAGCTGCCCCAGTGGCTGGAGATTTTGCAGGATGCCGGAGTGGATGCCCTGATCGTGGCGGATCTGGGCGCCTTCCGAATGGCGGAGAAGTACGCCCCCAAGCTGGAGCGGCACATCTCCACCCAGGCCAGTGTTTCCAACCCGGTTACCGCCCAGGCTTGGTATGAACTGGGGGCCAAGCGGGTCATTCTGGCCCGGGAGCTGAGTCTGGAAGAGGTGGCTGCCATCCGCCAGGAGACCAGCCCCGACCTGGAGATTGAGGCGTTCGTGCATGGCGCCATGTGCGTCAGCTACTCCGGCCGCTGCCTGCTGTCCAACTACATGACCGGCCGGGACGCCAGCCGGGGAGCCTGTGCCCAGCCCTGCCGCTATCAGTATTATCTGATGGAGGAAAAGCGGCCCGGAGAGTACTTCCCGGTGTTCGAGGATGAGAAAGGCACTTACATCATGAATTCCCGGGACATGTGCATGATTGACCATGTGGGAGAGCTGATGGACATGGGTCTGGACTCCTTCAAGATTGAGGGCCGGGCCAAATCCGCCTACTATGCTGCCATCGTCACCGGGGCCTATCGCCATGCCATTGACGCGGCCTGGCGGGGAGAGCCCTTGGAGGAGATCTGGCGGGCCGAGGTGGACAAGGTATCTCACCGGCACTATTCCACCGGCTTCTGGTATGGTCAGCCTGGGCAGTTCTATGAGGATGCCCGCTACATCCGGGATTGGCAGGTGTGCGCCATCGTGGAGGACTGCGACCAAAACGGCGTTGCAACCTTGTCTCTGCGGAATAAATTTGCCGTAGGGGATGAGGTGGAGCTGGTGGGTCCCAACACGGAGCCCTTCGGGTTCCAGGCACCCCTGATGGAGACTTTGGACGGGTTCCCCCTCCGGGAGCCCAAGACCCCCCAGATGAAATTTAAAATGCAGCTGGAGCGCCCGGTGCCCCCGCTGTCCATCCTCCGCCGAGCGGTGGATCTGACCCCGGGGAAATAAGCAAGCGCGAGTACTAGACAGTACTCGCGCTTATTATTTTGGAAAACAGGTAGATTAGGGGATAATTGCATAATCTCCATAATGTGTTTTATAATCTCCTACGTTTTCGGCGTTGTATGCAATTGTTGTTTTATTTGTGCTTTCTGTATAAGAAATTTTAACACTGACGAGAACACCCGAGGGTAGTTTTCCCTCATATAAATCAAAGTCTTCGTTGTATGTAACATGGACTGTATCTAAATCTAAGTAAGTATAATATACATCAAAACCATTGTCGCTGACGTTGCTGACTATGATATCGCCGGCAATACCCGGCCAATTGCCCTCTATGCCAGATAGCTTTGGGGTTTCATATACAAGATCTGATGCAGTTACTTCCCAGTTGTTCAATTCTGGATTGTATGACCAAGAAGAAGTAATATTTGCTATTTGGGTGATGTGAGTGCCCATTGCCATATCGACTGAACTTTCAGACACAACGGTGTAATCATTGTTTTGGGTCAGAGAAACCAGCGTTCGGTTACCTTCCAGGGACTTGGCTTCTGCCCCTGATTTTATCAATGAGGCTATTGTATCCTCTGTAGGATAATGAATTACTTGATAGGATATTTCTTCAAGTTCACAGCTATCTATTGACCAACCCTGATCATACTTGGTGTATGTGACCTCTGCTTGCAGCTGAAATTGGGCATACTCGCTCTCCGCTACAACCTCTGCTGTGGCAGAGAAACTGTGATCTTCCGTCAAACTTTGAGTGATTTCATAACTGCTTAAGGTTAGGAAATTCTTATAGTTTATCAGACTCTCAGTAAGATCGTGTTCCAGCTGATCTTTTTCAGGACCACTGGGGCTACTGGAACTGCCACAGGCGGAAAGCAGAAAGAATAAGCTAAACATCATTGCAAGGATCAAAACAGGAAAACGCTTATACAATGTCATCAACTCTTTCTATTTATATATAGGCTATTCATAGCCTATATAGTAGCAAATATAGCCTACTTTGTCAATTGCTTCTTTTTACAATACAGAAAAGGAGTGGATTTGACTTTGAATACCTATACTGCCACTAAGAACCGAATTTTGCAGCTCTGCGGCCAGCGAAATATTACCATCAATAAACTGGCTACAATTTGCGCTCTGCCGCCATCCAGTATTAAAAATATCCTCTATGGAAGGAGCAGTGATCCTCGGCTGTTGACCATCAAAAAAATTTGTGATGGCTTGGAAATTACTCTTGCGGAGTTCTTTGATACAGACGAGTTTAATTCACTGGAACCGGAAATAAAGTAGGGGGGTGTGAGATATGCTGTTCCGTCTCATTCTGCTGGCGGTGCTGGAGTTTGGCCTGGGACTGTTCTGCCTGTGGAACAAGAAACTGCCCGAGGGCTATTCTTTCATCGGCAAATTGCTGCTGGTGCTGGGCGTCATCACTGTGGCCCTGTGCGCCTTTTTGCTGTTCTGGCCCCAGTGAGGAAAAAAGCCCGGCGGGGCGTTGACAATTTTTGTTTTCGTGATAGAATAATTGAGCAATATTTGTATGGCTCAGGCGAAAAAGAGAGCGTTTCGGCAGCCCAAAGCGAGCGGGGGAGGGTGCAAGCCCCGCGGGAAATGCGTGCGCTTGGCCCTTTTGCCGGATCTTTTGCAGAAAAGATTGGAGCCGCCCGGGATGACCGGGCCGTCGGATGAAAACCCGCGTTAAGGGTTACCGAGATGCCGGAGTATGTGAATCCCCGGCAAATCAGGGTGGTACCGCGAAGCAGCCTTCGCCCCTGACTTTAGGGGGCGGAGGCTTTTTTGTGTTCCACCGCAATATTACATTTGGAGGTAATTCCATTGAAAAAGTTTGGCGTGAACGACCTGCGGGAGATGTTTTTGGCCTTCTTTGAGACCAAGCAGCATCTTCGTCTGCCCAGCTTCTCCCTGATTCCTCAGAATGACGCGTCCCTGCTGCTGATCAACTCCGGCATGGCCCCCATGAAGCCCTACTTCACCGGGGAGCAGGAGCCTCCCCGCCATCGGGTGTGCACCTGCCAGAAGTGCATCCGTACCGGCGACATTGAGAACATCGGCAAGACTGCCCGCCACGGCACCTATTTTGAGATGCTGGGCAACTTCTCCTTTGGCGACTACTTCAAGAAGGACGCCATCCACTGGGCCTGGGAATTCCTGACCAGCCCGGACTGGGTGGGCCTGGATCCCAACCGACTCTATCCCTCTGTGTTTGAGGGCAATGAGACCACCCCCGCCGATGACGAGGCCTGGCACATCTGGCATGATGAGGTGGGGGTTCCCGCCGACCACATCTTCAAGTTCGGCAAAGAGGATAACTTCTGGGAGCACGGCTCCGGCCCCTGCGGCCCCTGCTCCGAGATCTACTACGACCGGGGCGAGAAGTATGGCTGCGGCAAGCCCGGCTGCACCGTGGGCTGCGACTGCGACCGCTATATGGAAGTCTGGAACGTGGTGTTCTCTCAGTTCAACAACGACGGTCAGAACCACTATACCGAGCTGGTGCAGAAGAACATCGACACTGGCATGGGTTTGGAGCGTCTGGCAGTGGTGTGCCAGGATGTGGACTCCCTCTTCGACGTGGACACAGTCATGAACATCACCAACCATGTCTCTAAGATCACCGGCGCCCATTACGGGGACAGCGACAAGACCGACGTGTCTCTGCGTATCATCACCGACCACATCCGGGCCTCTGTCATGATGATCAGCGACGGCGTGCTGCCCTCCAACGAGGGCCGGGGCTATGTGCTGCGGCGTCTGCTGCGCCGGGCCGCCCGCCACGGCAAGCTGCTGGGGGTCAACGATCCCTTCCTCTATGAGGTCTGCGATACTGTTATCCATGAGAATGAGGGCCACTATCCCGAGCTGCGGGAGAAGCAGGCCTATATCACCAAGGTCATCCGGGTGGAGGAGGAGAACTTCGCCAAGACCATCGACGGCGGCCTGCGGATCTTCGGTGAGATGCTGGCGGACCACAAGGCCAATGGGGAGAATGTGTTCTCCGGCGCCGACGCCTTCAAGCTCTATGATACCTATGGCTTCCCCATTGACCTGACCATCGAGATGGCGGAGGATGAAGGACTTTCTGTGGATCAGGATGCCTTCCACCAGCTGATGGAGGAGCAGCGCATCCGGGCCCGGAAGGCCCGGGAGGCTCTGGGCGACCTGGGCTGGGCCGGCATCGAGTTCGGCAAGGATATGCCTGAGACCGAGTTCTTGGGCTACACCCAGACCGAGGCCCAGGGTAAGGTGCTGGCGCTGGTCTCCGAGGAGGAGATGCAGGACACCATCGGCGCCGGGGTCGAGGGCATTATGGTGCTGGATAAGACTCCCTTCTACGCCGAGATGGGCGGCCAGGTGGCCGACCAGGGCACCATCACCTGCGGCGACGCGGTATTTGAGGTGTCCAACGTCCAGAAGAACAAGGGCGGCAAGTATATGCACTACGGCGTGGTGAAGGCCGGCTCCTTCAGTGTGGACGATACCGTTACCGCCAGCATCGATGTGAAGCGCCGGAAGGCCATCTGCCGCAGCCACTCCGCGGCCCATCTGCTCCAGAAGGCGCTGCAGACGGTGCTGGGCGACCACGTCCACCAGGCGGGCTCCCTGAACGAGCCCGACAAGCTGCGCTTTGACTTTACCCATTTCTCCGCCGTCACTCCCGAGGAGCTGTACCGCATTGAAAAGCTGGTCAACCATGCGGTGCTGGCCGGCGGCGACGTGGTCACCGACGTGATGAGCCTGGAGGAGGCCAAGCAGCTGGGTGCCATGGCTCTGTTCGGTGAAAAGTACGGCGACACCGTCCGGGTGGTCCGTATGAAGGATGAGGATGATCAGGACTACTCCATGGAGTTCTGCGGCGGCACCCATGTGGCCAACACCGCCATGGTGGGCGCCTTCCGGATCAAGAGCGAGGGCAGCGTAGCCTCCGGTGTCCGCCGGATTGAGGCAACCACCGGTCGCGAGAGCCTGCGCACCATGACTCAGCTGGATCAGGAAATTCAGGAGATGTCCTCTATGCTGAAGACCAAGCCCTCTGAGCTGGTGGGCCGCATGGCCGCCCAGATCAACGAGATCCGGGATCTGCGCCGGCTGGTGGATCAGTATAAGGACAAGGAGATGCTGGGTGAGGCCAGCCGCTATCTGCTCTCCGCCAAGTCTGTGGGAGACATGAAGGTGATCACCGCCACTCTGAACGCAGCTTCCGCCGATTCCCTGCGGAAGATCGGCGATTTCCTCCGGGATAAGGAGGAGAATGTGGTGGCCGTCCTCTCCAGCGTCAACGGGGAGAAGATCACCTTCCTGGCGGTCTGCGGCAAGGCTGCCGTCAAGGCAGGCATCAAGGCTGGAGACATCATTAAGAGTGTCACCAAGATCTGCGGCGGCAGCGGCGGCGGCAAGCCGGACTCCGCCATGGGCGGCGGCAAGGACGTGCTGAAGCTGGACGACGCCTTGGCCACCGTGGACGATTTCGTAGCTGGAAAGCTGGGCCTGTAAAAACATACAGACAGCGAAACAATAGAATCTGAACTGAAAGGAGCGAACATCATGAGCGATTGCCTCTTCTGTAAGATCGCGGCGGGAGAGATTCCCTCCAACAAGGTGTATGAGGACGAGCTGGTCTATGCCTTCTATGACATTGATCCCCAGGCTCCGGTGCACTTTTTGGTGATCCCCAAGCAGCATATCGCCTCCTGCGGTGAGATTACCCCGGACAACGCTGGGGTAGTGGCCCACGCCTTTGAGGTCATCTCCAAGGTGACAAAGGAAATGGGCATCACCGACTTCCGGGTGGTGTCCAACTGCGGAGAGCAGGCGGGTCAGAGCGTTCACCATCTGCATTTCCATGTGCTCTCCGGTCGGGATATGACCTGGCCTCCGGGCTGATTTGGAAAAAAATTCAAATTTTATTAAAAAGGCGGGGAAGCAATCCCCGCCTTTTTATGTTACAATTAGTGTCGAAATAAGTCGAAGAAGAGAGGGGGAGGGACAACATGCGCTATCTGGCCTGGTTTGCCCTGCCCTTCTGCGGTGCACTATTGATGGGGTGCCTGTTGCCCATCTGGTGGCTGGTCTTTCTGCTTATGCCTCTCTTTGGCGTGCTGGCTTGGCTGTTGTCCCACACCAATCTGAAACATCGGACCGCCTTTGCGCTGTTGGCGGCGGGGGCCTGTCTGGGCAGCGGTTGGTTTGGTCTCCATCATGTGGCGGTGGTGGCGCCTGCTGGAGTTTTGGAGGGCCGCAGTTCCGGGATTTGCGGGGAAGTAGTGACTTATCCCGAACAGACGGAGTACGGTATTTCATTGGATCTCCACATCACCAGCGGCCTTGCCAAGGGGAGAAAGGTCCAAATCTTTCTGGATGATTGGTATTACTATCTCAAGCCCGGGGATCAGTTGACGGGGACTGCGGAGTTTTCTCCGGTTCTGGAGGATCCGGAGGGTACGGGCACCCGTTATGCCTCCGGGGGTGTGTTTCTCCAGGCGGAGATGGAGATTACCTCCGCCTATTCCAGTCCCTCGGTGCCCCTGCGCTATCTGCCGGACTGGCTGGGGGAACAGTTGAAGCAGACGGTGGCCCGGCTCTATGAGGGGCAGCAAGCCGCACTGCTCCAGGGGTTGCTCACCGGAGACAAAAGCGGGCTGACGGATTTCCTCTATACCTGCTTTCGCCGTGCCGGGTTGGCCCATCTGTTGGCGGTTTCCGGCCTGCATGTGGGATTTTTAACAGGAATGGTATATCTGCTGCCGGGACGAAAAAAGTTTCGTATCTTTCTGGCAGTGCCCTTGATGGTTTGCTTTGCACTGATGACCGGCGGCCAGAGCTCCGTCTGGCGGGCAGTGGTGATGGGCAGCCTGCTGCTGGCGGCGCCGCTGTTCGGCCGGGAGACGGATCCGGTTACCTCCCTGAGTGCTGCGCTGATGGTGTTGCTGCTGCCCAACCCCTATGCTATTCTCAATGTGGGGCTCCAACTTTCCTTTGCCGCTGTGGCGGGGCTTGCCTGTTTCGGCGGAAAGATGTATCATTGGATGACAAAGCCTCTGAAGCGGAAGAACAGGCAAAAGAAACTTTCTCCAGCCCGGCGGATTGTGTACGGAGTCTGGCGGTGGGTGGCGGCGGGATTGGCTACCTCCTGCTGTGCCACAGTATTCACACTCCCTCTGTCTGCCTGGTATTTTGGCACCATCTCGCTGATCGGTCCCCTGGCCAACCTCTTTGCTGTATGGGCGGCCTCTCTGGCCTTTGGGCTGGGGCTGGTGAGCTGTGGGCTGGTGCTGGTTTGCCCAGCCTTGGGAGAGGTGCTGGCTGAACTGGTGGGAGTACTGCTGAACTGGCTGATGGCGGTGGCCAGGATTCTGGGCAATCTCCCTTTTGCGGCGGTGACCCTGGATCATCTCTATCTGCGGCTTTGGCTGGTGTTTCTGTTGACAGCTGTCCTGTTGACCGCCTTTATCACCGGATTGCGCCGGCGGCCATTGCTGCCCCTGGGAACTACGGCAGCTCTGCTGATGCTGGCCCTCTCCCTGCGGATGCTGAGTATTTCGGCGATGCCCCTTTGTGTTTCCGTATTGGATGTGGGGGAGGGGTCCTGCACAGTGTTCAGCTCCCAGGGATGCTATGTGGCGGTGGACTGCGGCGGCTACCAGGCGGGAGACGTGCTGGCGGACTATCTGCAGTCCGGAGGTGTGTCCAGACTGGGGCTGTTGACGGTGACCCATTATGACACCGACCATGTCAACGGGGTGGAAGAATTGCTGGAGCGGATCCAGGTGAACACGCTGTTGCTGCCGGATGTGGAGGATGACACCGGCACTCGGCAGGAGCTGGAGCGTCTGGCACAGGCCCATGGCTGCCAAGTGAGCTGGGTATCCGGGGATACTGTGACGGTGAGCTTTGGGGCGGCGACATTGATGGTTTATCCGCCAGTGGATTCCGGGGAAGACAACACCAGCTGCGTCAGCGCCATGTGTACCTGGCAGGACCGGGCAGTGCTGGTTACCGGAGATCTGGAGCAGGAACAGGAACAGCTGCTTTTGGAGCGGGAGGATCTTCCGGAGCTGGATGTACTGGTGGTGGGCCACCACGGCAGCGATACCTCCACCGGGGCAAAGCTGCTGGCAGAACTTTCGCCGGAGATTGCCGTCATCTCTGTGGGCAGCAATTCCTACGGGCTTCCATCCCAGGAAGTGCTGGAGCGGCTGGCGGACTACCGCTGTAAACTATTTCGAACCGATGAAAACGGCACGGTGACCATCCGCTGCCGATGAAAGGATTTAGGACACTATGGCAGCAAAAAAGACAGACAACAGTGCATATCTGCAGCTCCGAAAGGATCTGCAGGCGGGTACACCGGGACAGCTCTATGTATTCCACGGAGAGGAAAAATACCGGATGGAGGAGAGCTTGGCCGCCCTTCGCCAGCTGCTGGTGCCGGAGGGTATGGAGGAGTTCAACTACCGCACCTTCTCCGGTAAGGATCTGGACGTGGGAGAGCTGGTCAGCGCCATGGACAATTTGCCCATGATGAGTGACCGCACCCTGATTCAGGTCACCGATTTTGACCTCTTCGGCTGCGCCGAGAGCAAAAAAGAGATGTTGACCCGGGCTTTTGAAGATCTGCCGGACTATCTTTGCCTGGTGTTTGTCTATGATATACTGGATTATAAGATCGGCCGGGGCAAGTTCCAGGAGCTGGTGAAAAAGAAGGGCTCCATTGTAGATTTTGTACCGGCGGACCGGAATGACTTGCTGGACTGGATCCGCCGCCGGTTCCGGGAGCTGGGGAAAGACATCGACGACCGGGAGGGGGAGTATCTGATCTTTCTCTGCGGCGGGCTGATGACTGGCCTAAAGACCGAGATCGAGAAGATCGGCAGTTACGCCAAGGGCGATAAAATCACCCAGCAGGACATCGACGCGGTGGCGGACCCGGTGCTGGAGGCACGGGTGTTCGACATGACCGATGCAGTGGGCAGCCGGGACTTTGGTCGGGGATTGAAGCTGCTCTCGGAGCTTTATGGCCTGAACCAAGACCCCATCATGATTCTGGCCATTCTGGGCAAGCACCTGCGGCAGCTCTACACTGCCCGGCTTGCCCTGGAATCCGGAAAGGGAACTTCGGCGCTGATGGAAGTGTGGAACATGAAGACCAGCTGGCAAGCTAACAAACTGATGCGCTGCGCCCGGGGCTGCGATCTGGGCTGGTGCCGCCAGGCGGTGAAGCTGGCGGGCCAGGCGGATCTGGCCATGAAGAGTTCCGGACGGGAGCGAAAGGATGTACTCACCGAGCTGATGCTGCATCTGGCAAATGGGTGAACCGACATGCTGAAGATCAAAGAGGCCATTGTGGTAGAGGGCCGCTATGACCAGAACACCCTGTCCCAGTTGGTGGATACCCTTATCATCCCAACCCAGGGATTTGGCATTTTCAAGGACCCGGAAAAGGCAGCCCTGCTGCGGCGGGTGGCCCGGGCCCGGGGTATCATTGTACTCACCGACAGTGACGGGGCGGGCTTTGTCATCCGAAATCACCTGAAAGGAATCCTGCCCCCGGAACAGGTGAAGCATGCCTATATTCCTGACCTCTTCGGTAAGGAGCGCCGGAAGCGGACTCCGGGCAAGGAGGGAAAACTGGGGGTGGAAGGAATGCGCCCGGAGGTGCTGGAGCGCAGCCTTCGCTCTGCCGGGGCCACCATCCTGGGGGAAGAGGCGCCGGAGCAGCCCCGGCGGCACATCACAAAAATGGACCTCTATCAGGACGGTTTTTCCGGCCGGCCCGACAGTGGGGAAAAGCGAAAGGCTCTGCTGCGGCGGCTGGAGCTGCCGGAACATCTGACCGCCAAGGCCCTGCCCCAGGTGCTGGATAGCTTGCTCACCTATGAAGAATATCAAAAAATCGTGGATGAACTCTGATCACTTCCGCTCGTTCCAGTGCTTTTTAACTGGGATGGGCGGAATATTTTTCCAATTTCTTCGACACACTACGGGAAAAAATACCGATTTTTTTCGTATTACGAACTGTTTTCACAGTGAAACGTCGAAAGAGTGCGAACGATTTTGCTGGAAAAAGCCGACGAAATCCGTATAATTCCTCTATGTGAGAGAGATTTTGGAGGGATTTCGGTGAATGAGGTCTTATATGCGGAGGAAAGTTACATTGATTTAAATGGATTGTCCCACTGTCTGGAATACCAGTTGCTGGTGGAACCGGGGCAACCCTGTCGCTATGGAGTGGCTATTCTGGACCGAGGCGGAGACAGTGCCCGGGTCCGGGATTTGACCACCCGCCGGGAGCAGGCGGAGCAAGTGTTGGAGCTGCTGCGGCGCAACCTGGTGACCCCGGTGACGTTGGAGGATGTAGTGGCGGATCTGCTGTAAAAGAGGGAAAGGGCTTTTCTTCCTGGGTTCGATGTGGTACACTGAGCCAGTGCAATCAATGCTTAGGGAGAAATGATCATGAGTTACAGCCATCTTGACTTACTCTGCTATCTGCTGCTCTACTCCTTTGTGGGCTGGATCGTGGAGGTGGTCTTTGTCTCGATTCGGGACAAACAGCTTCGCAACCGGGGCTTTTTCAATTTGCCCTTCTGCCTGTCCTACGGTGTGGCAATGGATATCCTGATCCTGGTGCTGCCTACCATGGAGAATCACTATCTGGGCCAGTACATCGCCTGTCTCATCGTGTCCTCAGTGGTGACCTTCCTCTCCGGCGGCCTGGCCAAGCGCATCAGCCGCACGGAGCTCTGGAAGTACCAGGAGAACGCCCTGTTTGCCGGCAGCCGCAAATGGTTCCTGCTGTCTCTGCTCCAAGCCTTGGCTTTTTATGGCGCCTATCTGCTGCTGCACCCGGTGTTTTTCACCCTGGTGAATCTGCTGCCGGATCTGCTGGTGACGGTGGCCTGCACCGTTATGGGGATTTTGCTGGCGGTGGACTTCGTGCTGATTCTGCTGGCCATGCGGCGTCGCCGAACCTCGGCGGAGCTGGAGGAGTTCCAGGCTCAACGGCAAAAGGGAAAGCGGGGGCTGAGCCAGGCTCTGTACCGTTTGGTCTGGAACCGGCTGGATAAAGCCTATCCCAATCTGGACCGTATGGAGGAGCAGGGGGAGAAGCATACCTTTGCCCAGGGCGTGTGTTTTGATAAGCTGGTCTGGGTGTTTCTTATCTGCTCGCTGCTGGGAGATCTGATTGAAACGGTGTTCTGCCGTTTCACTGCCGGAGTGTGGATGAGCCGCACCAGCCTGATTTACGGTACCTTCAGTGTGGTCTGGGGCATTGGGGCCGTGGTGCTGACGGTGGTACTTCAGAAACTGGCGGATAAAGAGGATCGGTATGTATTCCTGGCGGGCTTCTTTGTGGGCGGCGTCTACGAATATATGTGCAGCGTGTTTACCGAAGTGTTCTTTGGCACCACCTTCTGGGATTACAGCAATATGCCCTTTAACTTCGGAGGCCGCACCAACCTGCTGTTCTGCGTGTTCTGGGGCCTGCTGGCGGTGGTCTGGATCAAGGGGCTTTACCCTAGGCTCAGCAACCTGATTGAAAAAATCCCGCCGGTGGCGGGCAAAATCATCACCTGGGTGGTGCTGGTGCTGCTGGTATTGGATATCTTTATCAGTGTGGCGGCCATGCTGCGCTATGTGCAGCGGGTGAATGATCCAGTGGCCTACAACGTGATCCAGCAATTCCTGGATCAGGCCTACCCGGACCGAATGATCGAGTGGGTGTGGCCCAACATGAGACTGTCTTAAACAAAAATCCCTGGCTTCCGCCGTCAAAGCGGAAGCCGGGGATTTGTATATGCCGTATTATTTTGCGGGCTTGAAGCTGTCCTTCAGGGAAACACTGCGGTTGAACACCAGATGCTCCGGGGTGGAGTCCTTGTTGTCCACGCAGAAGTAGCCCTGCCGCAGGAACTGGAAGGAAGCGGGGGCAGTGGCACCGGCCAGTGAGGCCTCCAGCTTGCAGTCGGTGAGCACTTCCAGGGAGTTGGGGTTCAGGCAGTCCAGGAAATTCTTTCCGCCGGCGTCGGGGGCGGCGTCGGAGAACAGATTGTCATAGAGCCGAACCTCAGCGGTGATGGCGGTGGCAGCGTCCACCCAGTGGATGGTGGCGCCCTTCACCTTGCGGCCGTCGGCGGGGTTGCCGCCCCGGGACTCAGGATCGTACTCCGCAAAGACTTCCACCACGTTGCCGTCCTCGTCGGTGCGGCAGCCGGCGCAGCGGATCAGATAGGCGCTCTTGAGGCGGCACTCCATGCCGTCGGGATACAGCCGCTTATACTTGGGCACCGGGCACTGGAGGAAGTCATCCCGCTCAATATACAGATGCCGGGAGAAGGTGACGGTGTGGGTGCCCATCTCCGGGTGCTTGGGGTGGTTCTCCACCTCAAAGGTCTCGCTCTGGCCCTCGGGATAGTTGACGATGGTCAGCTTCAGGGGCCGGATTACCGCCATGACCCGCCGGGCGGTGTCATCCAGGTCGGCCCGCAGGCAGTGCTCCAGGAAGGCATACTCCACGGTGGAGTCAGACTTGGCCACGCCAATCTGCTCGCAGAAGGAGCGCAGGGCGGCGGGAGTGTAGCCCCGGCGGCGCAGGCCGCAGACGGTGGGCATCCGGGGATCGTCCCAGCCGGAGACATAGTTCTGCTCCACCAGCTGGCGCAGCTTCCGCTTGCTCATCACCGTGTGGTCGATGCCCAGCCGGGCAAACTCGATCTGACGGGGCTTGTGGTAGGGAATGGTGATGTTGTCCACCACCCAGTCGTAGAGGGGACGGTGGGATTCAAACTCCAGGGTGCACAGGGAGTGGGTGATCCCCTCCAGGGCATCCTCGATGGGATGGGCGAAGTCGTACATGGGGTAGATGCACCACTCATCCCCGGTGCGGTGATGGGCCATGTGCTTGATACGGTAGATGGCCGGATCCCGCATGTTGAAGTTGCCGCTGGCCAGGTCGATCTTGGCCCGGAGGGTCATGGCTCCGTCGGGGAACTCCCCGGCCCGCATCCGGGCAAAGAGGTCCAGAGACTCCTCAATGGGCCGATCCCGATAGGGGCTGACGGCGGGGGTGTTCACATCGCCCCGGTTGGCGCTCATCTCCTCGGGGGTCAGCTGGCACACATAGGCCAGCCCCTTCTTGATGAGCTCCACAGCGAACTGATACATCTGCTCAAAATAATCGCTGGCATAGTGGAACTCCGCCCAGTCATAGCCCAGCCAGTGGATATCCTCCTGGATGGCGTCCACATACTCGGTGTCCTCTTTGGTGGGGTTGGTGTCGTCCATCCGCAGGTTGCAGATACCGTTATATTTAGCGGCGGTGCCAAAATCCACAAAGATGGCCTTGGCATGACCGATGTGCAGATAGCCATTGGGCTCCGGTGGGAAACGGGTGTGCACCTGCATCCCCTCGTACTGTCCTCCCTGGGCCAGATCCTCGTCAATAAAATCGTGAATAAAATTCTGGCTCATGACAGTGTCCTTTACTTCATCCGCCATGCTTTTCACTCCTGTCTCTCGGATATCATAGGTTTCTTTGCGTCTAAAAACGCATATGCTACATTATACCGAAATCGGAAGAAAAATCAACGGTACAACCGGGGAATTTCTTGTGTTTTCACGCAATTTGAGTATAATGGGAGCGAGGAGGCGAAGCTATGCATGATATTTTGATTTTGGGAGCGGGTCCTGCCGGCCTGTCCGCCGCGGTGGCGGCAAGGCAGAAGAACCGCTCTGTTTTGGTGATCTCCAATCCCGCCGCCTCAAACCCTTTGTACCGGGCGGAACGGGTGGACAATTACCTGGGTATGCCCGGTCTGACGGGGGCCCAGATGCTCTCGGAATTTGAGGACCACGCCCGGAAAATGGGGGTGGAGTTTGTCACCGGCCGGGCCATCAGCGCCATGGTATTGGGGGATCAGTGCTTTCTGACCGTGGGCAGCGAAGTGTTTGAGGGCAAGCGGCTCATTCTGGCCACCGGTGTGGCCCGGGGCGCAAAATATCCCGGAGAACAGGAATTCTTGGGCCGGGGGGTCAGCTACTGCGCCACCTGCGACGGAATGCTGTACCGCAACCGCCCGGTAGTGGTGGTGAGCCGGAGTAAGGACGCTCCCATGGAGGCAAACTATCTCTCCTCCCTGGGCTGCCAGGTGACCTATGTATCTCCCCAGACCCCGGTGGGGCTGGCGGAGGGGATTCCCTTCGTCCGGGCCGGAAAGTTGGAGATTCTGGGAGAAGAAACCGTCACCGGCGTGACGGCAGACGGCGGAAAAATCCCCTGTGACGGGGTGTTTATCCTGCGGGAGACCGTAGTGCCCACGGAGCTTTTCCCGGAGCTGGAGACTTGGGAAGGTGCTGTTCGGGTGGATCGGCAGATGCGCACCAACCTGCCCGGGGTCTTTGCCGCCGGAGATTGTACCGGAAAGCCCCTCCAGATCGCCAAGGCGGTGGGGGAGGGCCTCATTGCCGCTGAGTGCGCGGCGGATGAACTCAATGAAATGGAAAGGAAGTAATTATAATGGCAGTTGTGCATTTCAGCAAGGAAGGGTTTGAAAAGGCCAAGGCCCAGGGGGGCATCATGCTGGTGGATTTCTGGGCCACCTGGTGTGGTCCCTGCAAGATGATCGCCCCGGTGATCGAGCAGCTGGCGGTGCAGTATGATGGCCGCGTGATTGTGGGTAAGGTGGACGTGGATCAGGAGCCGGATCTGGCTCGGGAATACGGCGTCATGTCCATCCCCAACGTGATTCTCTTCAAGGATGGCAAGGAAGTGGACCGGAAGGTGGGGGTCATGCCCGCCAGCGCCTACAGCCAGGCTCTGGAGGCCTTGCTGGGCTGAGTAACGGTTTGGTTTCCTCTGTCAGGTCCCTCTTTTCGGAGGGGCTTGACAGAGGGGATATAATACATCATAAGGAAGCAGGAACGCGCCGGAATAGAGTCGGTGGCCCCTGTTGTCGCACTGTCATGCTCTGAAGGACGGAGCATCAGCCAGTGCGCTTTTTTTATGCCCAAATTGACTGGAGGATGTATGATGAACAAGAGAACTGTCCTTGCGATGCTGCTGTCTGCTGTTTTGAGTCTGGGGGTGCTGGTGAGCTGCGGCGCCTCCGGAGCAACCCCTGAAGCGGAGCCTGCCGGATTGGCTGTTTCAGAAGAGAGTTATGGTCTGGAGGATTTGGAGGGGCTGATCTCCGGGCTGGAGGATGTGGCGGTGATTCAAGGCTCCCAGCGAGTAGATCTGAAAGGACTGGTGTCCTGGGATAATACTGTGGTACAAGATGTCACCCTGGAGGCCGGGCCCCTGGATTTTAACACCCAGTCTGCCGTCACCGTCACCTGGACCATCACCGCCGATGCCCAGGCGCTGGCCCAGCACCTTGGGGACAACTTCAATGGTGAGGCGGGGGAGACGGTGACTGTCGTGGAAAACACCAAGGTCTATGTGATCTCCCAGGCTGAGGCGGCGGAGTTCCAGTCCCGGCACCCGGAGGTGCCCATTTACGGCTCTGACAATGCGCCCTATGATCCTGCTGCGGTAGATCAGGCCCCCCAGGCTGAAGCGGCCCAGGAGCAAGGGGCTGGGGAGGTGCCGGAACAGCAGGATCCCTCCGGCACGGATGACAGCCAGGCGGAAGAGACTGCCGACAACACTGACAACAAAACCAGCGGCACCAATTACAATGATGCCGGTACCGGCAATCAGACATCTGGAGGCACTGCTCAGCCCACCGAGCCGGAGCATCAGCATGTGTGGCATGATTTCATTGCCCAGCGCTGGGTAGAGACCATCGTCACCGTCCCCGACTACGAGACCCAAAAGACTCCGGTGGGCACCAATTTCATCTTTGCCTATGACGGGTTTACTACCTCGGATATTGAGGAGGCCAAGGCTCACGCCGTGGAGCTGATTTACGCCGGCGTGCCCGATAACTACCGCACGGAGACCATCTACGAGACCGAAACCGTGCAGGTGGGCTCCCATGAGGAGGATCAGGGCTGGTATGAGGACTATGTGGTATTCCAGTACTGCGACTGCGGCGCCGTCCGGTGAGGTCGTTTTGGCCTAAGTCAGGCAAAATCCGGGAAAACCTTGACATTTTTGACTGCTTTGGCTATACTAAAATAGTTATTTGCGAAGAAGGGAAGGAGTACCCAACCGCCGAACCCTCAGAGAGGGGCCGTTTGCTGCAAGGCCCTGGCCGGCGCTGGAGAAGGTCGTCCCGGAGCACCGCCTTTGAGTCCTGTTTGGGAGGTAGAGGGCGGCGGGTTATCCCTCCGTTATCGGGGATCGAGTGCGGAGCCCTGGGAAAGCGGGCTCTGAATTCAGGTGGTACCGCGGAAAGTCTTTCGCCCTGAGCCATGAAAATGGCTCAGGGCGTTTTTTCATTTCATGAAGGAGTTGAAACAAATGGCAAGAGAACTGCCCAAGGTCTATGACCCCAAGGAAGTGGAAAGCCGCATCTACACCCAGTGGGAACAGAACGGCTGCTTCCGGGGAAAGGCCGACCCGGATAAGAAACCTTTTACCATCGTTATGCCGCCCCCCAACGTCACCGGCCAGTTGCACATGGGTCACGCCATGGATGCCACCATGCAGGACATCCTGACCCGGTTCAAGCGGATGCAGGGCTACGCTGCCCTGTGGGTTCCCGGCACTGACCACGCCGGCATCGCCACCCAGATCAAGGTGGAGGAGGAGCTGCGGGTCAAGGAGGGGCTGAGCCGCTACGACCTGGGCCGGGAGAAATTCCTGGAGCGGGTCTGGGCCTGGAAGGAAAAGTTCGGCAACCGGATTGTGGAGCAGCAGAAAAAGCTGGGCGCCTCCTGCGACTGGGAGCGGGCTCGCTTCACCATGGACGAGGGCTGCTCCAAGGCGGTCCGGGAAGTGTTTGTCACCCTGTTTGAAAAGGGCCTCATTTACAAGGGCAGCCGCATCATCAACTGGTGCCCCCACTGCGTCACCGCTCTCTCCGATGCCGAAGTTGAGTATCAGGACAAGCCCGGCCACCTGTGGCATATGCGCTACCCCCTCACCGATGGCTCCGGCTATCTGGTGGTGGCCACCACCCGGCCCGAGACCATGATGGGCGACACCGGTGTGGCCGTCAACCCCAATGACGAGCGCTATAAGGACCTGGTGGGCAAGACTGTCACCCTGCCCATCATGAACCGGGAAATTCCCATCGTGGCCGACGAGTACGTGGAGATGGACTTCGGTACCGGCTGCGTGAAGATGACCCCCGCCCACGACCCCAACGACTTCGAGGTGGGCCTGCGCCACAACCTGGAGGTCATCCGGGTGCTGGACGACAACGGCGTGGTCAATGCCAACGGCGGCCCCTATGAGGGCATGGATCGTTACGAGTGCCGCAAGAAGGTTATTGAGGATTTGGAGGCCCTGGGCCTGATGGAGAAGGTGGAGGACTACTCCCACAACGTTGGCACCTGCTACCGCTGCCACAACGATGTGGAGCCCATCATCTCCGCCCAGTGGTTCGTTAAGATGGCTCCCCTGGCGGAAGAGGCCATGCGGGTGGTCAAGGACGGCGAGGTCAAGTTTGTTCCCGAGCGGTTCTCCAAGACCTACCTGAACTGGATGGAGAACGTCCACGACTGGTGCATTTCCCGTCAGCTCTGGTGGGGCCATCAGATCCCGGTCTGGTACTGCGCCGACTGCGGCAAGATGACCTGCACCCGGGAGGATCCGGAGGTCTGCCAGCACTGCGGCAGCGCCAACCTGACCCGGGACCCCGACGTGCTGGACACCTGGTTCTCCTCCGCCCTGTGGCCCTTCTCCACCCTGGGGTGGCCGGAGCAGACCGCCGATCTGGACTATTTCTATCCCACCGACGTGTTGGTCACCGGCTATGACATCATCTTCTTCTGGGTGGCCCGGATGATCTTCTCCGGCTGTGAGCAGACCAAGAAGCCTCCCTTCCACACGGTGCTCATCCACGGCCTGGTCCGGGATGCCCAGGGCCGCAAGATGTCCAAGAGCCTGGGCAACGGCATCGACCCCCTGGAGATGATCGACCAGTACGGCTGCGACGCCCTGCGCTTTAACCTGATTACCGGCAACTCCCCCGGCAACGATATGCGCTTCTACACCGAGCGCTGCGAGGCCATGCGGAACTTTGCCAACAAGATCTGGAACGCCAGCCGGTTCCTGATGATGAACCTGACCATCGACCAGTGCCGGCTGCCGGAGCGGCTGGAGCTGGAGGATAAGTGGATCCTGTCCAAGCTCAACACCGTGATCCGGGACGTCACCGTGAATATGGAGTCCTACGAGCTGGGCGTGGCGGCCCAAAAGCTCTATGACTTTATCTGGGACAACTACTGCGACTGGTATATCGAGCTCACCAAGGCCCGTCTCAGCGGCCAGGACCCCGCCGCCAAGGAGCAGGCCCAGCAGGTGCTCTGCTACGTCCTGACTCAGATTCTGAAGCTGCTGCATCCCTTCATGCCCTTCATCACCGAAGAGATCTGGCAGGCTCTGCCCCACGAGGGCGACTTCCTGATGCTCCAGTCCTGGCCTGAGTACTCCGAGGCCTTCTGCTTCGAGCAGGAGGAGCGGGCCATGGAGCTGGTGATGGACGCCATCAAGGCCATCCGCGCCCGGCGCAGCGATATGAACGTGCCCCCCTCCAAGAAGGCGGAGCTCACCGTGGTCACCGACGAGCAGGCCGTGTTCACCACCGGCGTGCCCTTCCTGAAGCGGCTGGCCAACGCCACGGAGGTCACCGTCACCGATCAGGCTCCCGCCGATCTGAACGGCCTGGTCAGCGTGGTCACCTCCGCCGCCAAGCTCTATATCCCCCTGGCGGAGCTGGTGGACCTGGAGGCCGAGCGGGCCCGACTGGCCAAGGAGATCGAGAAGGCGGAGAAATACCTCTCCGGCATCGAGAAGAAGCTGTCCAATGAGAAGTTTGTCTCCAAGGCTCCGGAGGCCGTGGTGCAGCGGGAGCGGGACAACATGGAAAAGACCCGGGCCCTCATTGCCCAGCTGAAGGAATCTGCCGCCGCTCTGGGCTAAATTGGGATAAATTTCCTGCCTCGACGGAGGCTGACAGAATTTTATAGCTATATTTGATAAAATCACCCTGCATCTTCGGGATGCAGGGTGATTTTTTGCACTTCTGCTCTGATCCGGGACAAGCCGGGGGAGCGGATCGGAAAGGGGAATACGCCGATGGCGATAGATTGCAGATTGGAACAGGAGCGGATGTATCTCCGGCTCACCGGAGAGATTGACCACCACCGGGCCGGGGAGCTGATGCGCCAGTTGGAGGCACAGCTGGATTTGGAGTCTCCCAGGCAGGTGGAGCTGGACATGAGCGGGGTCACCTTCATGGATTCCAGCGGCATTGCACTGCTGCTGCGGCTGCACCGCAGCCTGTCCCTCACCGGAGGCAGATTGCAGGTGGTTCAGGTGCCCAAGCAGCCGGGCAAGGTGTTAAAGGCGGCAGGACTGGAGCGGATGTTTTCCATCTCCTATCTCTGATTTTTGGGGGTTTACATAATGAAAATCATCAACGAAGTGAAGCTGGACTTTCCCAGCACCTCATCCAACGAGGGCTTTGCCCGCAGCGCGGCGGCCTGCTTTGCCGCCCAGCTGGACCCCACCCTGGAGGAGTTGGGGGATATCCGCACGGCGGTGAGCGAGGCGGTGACCAACGCCATCGTCCACGGCTACCCGGATACCCTGGGACGCATCACCCTGCGGATGCGGATTTTTGAGGATAACCTGCTGGAACTGCAGATCAAGGATCGAGGCGTGGGCATTCCCGATGTGGACAAGGCCCGACAGCCCATGTTTACCACCGGGGGAGAGGAGCGCAGCGGCATGGGTTTCACCATCATGGAGAGTTTTATGGACTTTATCAAGGTCAATTCCGCCCCGGGCCGGGGCACCACCGTCACTCTGCGCAAGCGTATTTCCCGGCGGTTGAAGCATGAGCGGACCCGCGCCTGAGCTGCTGAGCGCAGCCCAGCAGGGGGACAAGGCGGCGGAGGAGCGGCTGCTCACCGAGAACAGCAGGCTCATCTGGAGCGTGGTGCGCCGCTACCTAGGCCGAGGCGTGGAACAGGAGGATCTGTACCAGCTGGGCTGTATCGGCTTCCTGAAGGCCATACAGGGCTTTGATCCTGCCTTTGGCACCCAGTTCTCCACCTATGCCGTCCCCAAAATTGCCGGGGAAATGCGGCGGTTCCTGCGGGATGACGGCACGGTGAAGGTCAGCCGCACTCTCCGGGAGCGGGCCGCCCGGATTGCCCAGGCCCGGACGGAGTTGACCCACTCTCTGGGCTACGAACCCACCGTGTCCGAGCTGGCGGAATATCTGGAGCTGGACATCGAGGACATCGCCATGGCAGAGACCGCCACCTCGGCGGTGGCCTCCTTGTCGGCAGAGACCGGAGACGGCCTCACCCTGGAGTCAGTTCTGGGAGACGGTGGGATGGAGGAGGAGCTGGTGGAGCGACTGGATTTGAAGGCCGCCATTGAACAGCTGCCGGAACGGGAGCGGCTGGTCATCATCCTGCGCTATTTCCGCTCCTTTACCCAGGAGCAGACCGCCCGAGTTATTGACGTCAGCCAGGTCCAGGTGTCCCGAATCGAGCGCAAGGCAGTGGAGCATCTGCGTCGTCTGCTTGAATCTTAGCCAGCCCTGTGGTAAAATGCCTCCGAACATCAGATTCGGAGGCATTTTGTCATGAAGTATCAGACTGTGATTTTCGATATGGACGGCACCATTCTGGAGACCCTGGAGGATATCCGGGACAGCGTCAATGTGACCATGGACCATATGGGCTGCCCTCGCCGGAGCCTGGAGGAGGTCCGGAACTTTGTGGGCAACGGAGCAGCTAAACTGATTGAGCGGAGCATGCCCAAGAGCGCCAGTCAGGAGGAGATTGACCGGGCCCTGGCCTTTTATAAGGCCTATTATGACGCCCACGCCCAGATCAAAACCGGACCCTATGAGGGCATTCCGGAGCTGTTGAAGGCCCTCAAAGAGCGGGGCATTCAGATTGCCGTGGTGAGCAACAAGCCCGATGAGGCAGTCAAGGCCCTGGCGGAGCACTATTTCCCGGGACTCTTTCCGGTGGCCATTGGCCAGCGGCCGGAATTTGCCACCAAGCCCGCCCCGGACTCGGTGTTTGAGGCGATGCGGCTTCTGGGCGCAAAGCCGGAGACTACCGTCTATGTGGGAGACTCCGACGTAGACATCGACACCGCCCGGAACGCCGGCCTGGACTGCATTTCAGTGACCTGGGGGTTCCGCAGCGTGGATTTCCTGCTGGAACACGGGGCGAAAACCCTGGCCCACAGCACCCGGGAGCTGCTGAAGTTGCTTTAAGAGGAGTCCGCCTGAACAATTACAAAAATCCGGGAAGGTTCATAGCCGTCTCCGGAAAATTAACGCAGACAAACCAAAACAGGCCGTCCCGGCATTTTGCCGGGACGGCCTGTCTGTCATTTCTTCTTGTCGTCCTTCTTCTGCTCCTCCAGCTTGCGCTGAATGAGCTCTGCCAGGGTGGGTTTTCGTTCGCCCTCCTCCTGGGGGGCGTCGCCGGACTCAGGGGGCTTATCCTCCTTCTTGTCCGAACCCTTGCTGCTCAGCAGCGAGGAGATTTGTTCCACAAGACTGGATGTAGATGCAGCGCCAGACTGCTCCTGAGCGCTGGATTCCGGTGCCGGTGTATCCGGTACAGCGGCATCCTGATCCGCGCTGATGGGACTGGCGGTCCAGGCCAGCAGCGGCTCAGATTTGCGGCCCAGCTGAGTGGAGAGCTGCTCTGACAGCGGTGTTGTTTTTTCCTCAGGGACCTCCTGGGGCTCCGGAGTGGGAGCTGGAATCGGGTCAGGAGCGGGTTCGGGTGCAGGAGGTGGAGTAGGAATGTGTTTCTTCTTGGGGTCCAGCTCTGCCAAGGTTTTTACAGGGGGATAAATCTTTGCGGCGTCAGGGAAGGAGGCCACAATCTCCTCGTAGTAGCCGATCTTACGGTTGGGTTCGTCCTTGGGGTGGACCCGAACACGCTCATTGTTGCTGCCAAAAAATTTGTCGCAGAACTGGCTGAGGATAATGGCCTTGGCGGTTTTTTCCTTCTTGGTGATATCCTTGCGGAGCATCAGATTGGTGTAAACCTCTTGGGTAAATGCGCCGATGTCCCCCACGTTTTCCACGTCCACGGCGATGAAACGGACCTGGCCAAAGTGGATACGCACCGTCATGGTCTCGGTAGTTTGGTTCAGCTCCCGGAAACAGGCCTCGCTGGTGAGGGAGGTGCTGCTCACATAGAAGACCACCAGCAGACAGTCCAAATCGGAGATGGCACTCAGGGCGTCCTCAGTCCAGGAATCTTTCGTCTTGTCCAGATTGCGTTCATCCAGCCATACATTGTAGCCCAGTTGCTGGAATGCCAGAACATCTTCCCAGACCCGCTGATGGTCCCGGGCACTGTAACTGACGAAGATATAGGGGTTGTCCATATCACAGGGTTTAATCTGTGCCAAAACTTCTGCCGGTTCCATGCTCCGTGTCCTCCTGATCTGTTGCCGTGGTTCAGCGTCTAATCTAATTCATTATATCTAATCCGTTATATTTTGTAAAGGAACTGCCGGAGGATTTTAGGCTGTTGTTGCAGTGTCAGGGCCATTTGAGATCCCACGATTGTAAAATGGGGTGCGTCACATGACGCACCCCATTTTGCTCATTTTAACAGCTTTTGCAGCAGGCTGTTGATCTCTGCCAGTTTCTCCTCGGCGTTGCCGCTCTCCACCGCTTCCCGCACACAGCAGGACATGTGGGCCTGTAAAATGGCGGCATTGGCCTTGGTCAGGATAGACTGGGCGGCCATGATCTGGTTGGAGATGTCGATGCAGTAGCGGTCCTCCTCCACCATGTTGAAAATGCCATCCAGTTGTCCTCGGGCGGTCTTTAAAAGCCGCTGAATCTGCGTTTTATCCGCTCTCATTGAATTCCTGTCACCTCATAGCCCGCGTCGGTGACCGCCTTGGTCAGAGCCTTGTCACTTACCAGCAGTCCGCATTCCACCTGGGCGGTCTTTTCTTCCAGATTGACCTGTACGCTTTTGACACCCTTGACAGCGGCCAGGGCTTTTTCCACCCGGGCCTGGCAGTGCTGGCACATCATGCCTTCTACCTGTAATGTCTTAGTCATGGTTTCCTCGTCTCCTTTTTCAAGTTCATCAGAATTTGTTTGAGAAGGGGCTGCCAGTGCGGCGCCACCCCGGTGTTTCGGTTTGAAAAATCTCAGCCGCAGGGCGTTGGACACCACGCAGACCGAGGACAGGCTCATGGCAGCGGCCCCGAAGATGGGGTTCAGCTGCCAGCCCAGAATGGGGAAGAACACCCCGGCGGCCAGGGGGATACCGATGGAGTTGTAAAACAGCGCCCAGAACAGGTTTTCCTTGATATTGCGCAGGGTGGCCTTGGAGAGTTCATAGGCTCCCACCGCGTCCATGAGGGAGGAACGCATCAGCACTACATCGGCGCTCTCCAGGGCCACATCGGTACCGGCGCCAATGGCAATGCCCACCTGAGCCCGGGCCAGGGCGGGGGCGTCGTTGATGCCGTCGCCCACCATGGCCACCTTTTTGCCCTGGGCCTGCAGGTCGGCAATGTGCCGCTCCTTGTCCTGGGGCAGTACCTCAGCGATGACTTGAATGCCGCCCATCTGCCGACCCACTGCCTCGGCGGTCCGTCGGTTGTCTCCGGTGAGCAGTACCACTTCCAGCCCCAGCTCCTTCATGGCCCTGATGGCCTCCAGGCTGTCAGGCTTGGGAGGATCGGACACGGCAATGGTGCCCATCAGCTGCCCGTCGCAGGAGAAAAACAGCGGTGTTTTGCCCGCCTCGGCCAGTTGATCTGCCAGAGTAGAGACGTTATCCAGCCCCAGGAACCGGGCGTTGCCGGCCCGGAACAAGCTGCCCTGAATGGTGCCTTGGATTCCCTGGCCGGGCACTGCCTGGAAATCCTCCACTGGGCAGAGGGGGATGTTCTGCTCTTTTGCTCTGGCCACAATGGCTTGGGCCAGGGGATGCTCTGAAAGGGCCTCCAGGGAGGCGGCCACGCAGAGTAATTCTTCCTCCGTATGGTCTCCCTGGGGCAGCAGGTCAGTCACTACGGGCTTGCCTTGGGTCACAGTACCGGTTTTGTCCAGCACGATGGTGTTGATACTCTGCAGGGCTTCCAGGGCTTCAGCGGATTTGAACAAGGTGCCGTTCTGAGCGCCCCGGCCAGTGCCCACCATAATGGCCACCGGGGTGGCCAGCCCCAGAGCGCAGGGGCAGGAGATTACCAGCACAGAGACACCAGCCACCAGGGCCCGACTGGGGGTGCCGGTGACGATGAGCCACACCACGGCGGTGACCAGGGCGATGGCCATGACAATGGGAACGAAAACGCCGGCCACCCGGTCCGCCAGCTTGGCGATGGGGGCTTTGGAGGCAGAGGCATCCTCCACCAGTTGGATGATCTGGGCCAGGGCGGTGTTTTGTCCCACTCCGGTGGCCCGCATGGTAAAGGAGCCGGTCTGATTGATGGTGGCGGCGCTGACCTTGTCACCGGGGCCTTTTTCCACTGGAATCGATTCTCCGGTCAGGGCGGATTCGTCCACGGAAGATATACCCTCCGTCACAATGCCGTCCACCGGTACCGCTCCACCGGGTTTCACCCGCAGCAGGTCGCCGGCCTGAACCTGCTCCACCGGCAGTTCCAGTTCTTCGCCCTCCCGCAGTACCGTGGCGGTCTTGGGCGCCAGATCCATCAGGGCCCGGATGGCGTCTCCCGTCTTACCCTTGGAGCGGGTTTCCAAGTACTTGCCTACGGAAATTAGAGTCAATATCATGCCCACCGACTCCAGATAGAGGTGGTTCATCTGATACTCATGGGCCAGGGCCATATCCCCGTGTCCCAGGGCCCAGCCTGTCATAAAGATGGCCCAAAGGGAGTAGAGGAAGGCGGCGGAACTGCCTAGGGCGATCAGAGAGTCCATGTTGGGGCTGCGATGCCACAGGGAGCGGAAGCCGTTGATAAAATAGTGGTCGTTGATGTACATGATGGGCAGCACCAGCACCAGCTGGGTCAGGGTGAACACCATGGCGTTTTCCACCCCGTGAAAGATGGGGGGCAGGGGGGCCCCCACCATGTGCCCCATGCACAGATAAAACAGCGGCACCAGAAAGACAATGGACCAAATCAGTCGGCGCTTCATGCCTTTTGCCTGCTCTGCCGCCGGGTCCGCCTGGGCAGCAGCGGCGGAGGCTGAGGGAGCGGCACCATGGACGCTGGCATGATAGCCCGCCCGGTCCACCGCGGCGCAGATGTCCTCCGGGGATAGCTTGGATTCGTCAAATTCCGTCACCATGCTGTTGGCCAGCAGGTTGACGGCGGCCGTATTTACACCATCCAAAGCATTGACAGCCTTTTCTACATGAGCCTGGCAGGCGGCGCAGCTCATGCCGGTCACGTCAAATTTGCATTTCATAGTTTGCCTCCAATTTCTGGGGAGATACCCCACCCCTGGGGGGTATCTAAACTATAACAAAAAGATCCTACAATGTCAATAGGGGTATCCGGCCTGGACGAAAAGAAGCTCCGGGGCGGAGAACCGTCCCGGAGCGTCCTTTTTCGGTCAGTTGACCTGGAGCAGTCTCTCCTGCAGGGAGAAACAGCTCTAACGGCAGGTGTTACTGAGCCTGCGCCTCCCGGCGTACCGTATCCCGTTCCCGGAAGAGCAGGGAAATGCACCAGATGGCTGCCAGGCCCACAACGGTATAAATGGTGCGGGCCAGCAAGCTGCCGCTGCCGCCAAAGATCCAAGCCACCAGGTCAAACTGGAACAGGCCGATGCTGCCCCAGTTCAGGCCGCCGATGATGGCAATGATCAGCGCGATTCTGTCGATCATCTTGTCAAACCTCCCAATGATGATTGCGTATCTCTATGCGCAGGGTTAATTTGCCCCGAAATAGAAAAACTATGTTTTGTCAAATAAATGAAACAGCCGAAACGCATCAGAAATGCGTTTCGGCTATTGGGCAAATTCGGTTCAGTTACAGCTGAAAATCCTCATCCTCCAGCTGGGACAGATCCAGCACCGGAGCGGAGGGAGGCTGGCGCTTCAGGGGATCATATACGAAATGGCGGCAGTGAAATCCCTCAGAGACAATGCCTTTTTTGGGGCAGATGACCTCACCGTTTTCCAGGCTTCCGCCCCGTTGGCAATAGGCACACCGGGGATCAATGGATTTACGAAACAGCATGGGCCGCCCTCTTTTCTGCTCAGTTTGAAGAAACCGACCACAGGTGTTACTTGATCGGATTCGACAAAACCTATTATAGCTTGCCACGACGGGGATTTCCACCCCTTTTTTTCACATTTTCCGCGCTTAGCCGCAGACACAGCCCCAGCAGCAGCCCCACAGTCAGCAGGGAGAGCAGCAGCACATTGCCCCAGTGGGGGAGGGAACGGGCATACACCGGCTGACTCAGCAGCAGGGCGGATTCCACAGCCCCTGGCAGCAGTTTCAAAGACAGGGAGGCCAAGGCGGCGGAGATGAGGCCGTGGAGCAGCTTGCCTGCCAGACAGGGCTTCAGTGTCAGACCGGTGCCCCGTAATACGCTCATGGTCTGGCACTGGACACTGAGTCCGCCCCAACCCAAAAGAAATGCGGCCATGGGAATGCCCCCGGCCCAGTCTCCGGCCGGCAGGGCGGCCACCCCATTGGACAGCTCCAGAAAGCCCCCCAACAGTCGTTTTGCCCAAGGATAGCTGAGACCCAAAGGGGAAAAAAAGAACGCCAGACCCCGAGCCAGACCGCCCAGAATACCGAATAAGGTCAAAAGTTTCAGGATAACGCCAAAAAGTATAATAAAGGCGCAGACGTTAAGGACAGCGGTGTAGCTATCCCGTACTGACTCAGTAAAGACCGCAGCAGGGCTGATATTCCGGGCCGTCCAGAGGGCATGAACCGGGGCGGTACGGGATTCCGGCCCGTTTGGATAAAACCGGAAAATCAGCCCCACCAGCAGGGCAGATACCATATGGACGGCCATCAACAGCAGACCGATTCTGGGGCTGCCGAAGATACCGGCCCCCACTACGCCCAATAAAAAGGCCGGGCCGGAATTGTTGCAGAACCCCAGCAGCCGCTCTGCCTCAGACCGGGAACACTGGCCGTTTTTGTAGAGCTCCGCCGCCGTTCTGGCCCCCACCGGATAGCCCCCGATGAGTCCCAGCACCAGGGCCGAGGCGCAGTTTCCGTTGACCCGGAACAGGGGCTGCATGATTCCTTCCACCAGCCGGCCCGGATACTCCGCCAGACCCAGCCCCACAATCAGGGAGGACACCACAAAGAAGGGGAACAGGGAGGGGAGAATTACATTGCCGCACAGAGCTAAGCCGTCCTTTCCGGCGCTGATGATCTCCTCCGGCCAGACCATCAGCCCAGCCAGAGCGGCCAGCAAGGCGCACCCCAACAGCAGATCCCGCAGTTTCAGCTTCCAAACCATAAACAACACCTCACGCAATAGGTATGCGTGAGGTGTTGTTGGTTTGCCTGGATGTCAAATCTTTTCCATGAGAGACGGATGGTTGGTCTGGCAAAATTCAGGGTACGGAGAGGATATCAGTTCTCCTCCTGATTGTCCGGGTCCCAGAGCACCACCGAATCTGTCTGCTTGGAGGCTGTTACATCGATGATCCGCTGATTCCGGGAACCCTTGAAGCGCAGAGTCAGGTCCTTTTCACTCTGGTGAAATTCTCCGTCCACCAGAATGTCAATATAGGACAGCAGCTCCCGGGTGATCTCCCAATCTCCCAGCCGTCCGGCCAGGATGTCCTTTTCATAGTCGTATCCGGTGTAGCACCAGACGGATTTTTCCGGATATGTCTCCCGGATGCGCCGCATCAGCGGCAGCAAGGCCTTCTGATTTTCCGGTTCAAAGGGTTCGCCCCCCAGCAGGGAAAATCCCCGAATGTACCAGGGCTTCAGATAGGCGATGATCTGATCCTCCACTTCCGGGGTGAAGGGCTTACCATAGTTGAAATCCCAGGCTTCGGCGTTGAAGCAGCCCTTGCAGTGATGGGTGCAGCCGGAGACAAACAGGCTGACGCGAACTCCGGGGCCATTGGCCACGTCGTAGGATTTGATGGTGGCGTAATTCATGGGAACTCCTCCCTGTCTACTACATATTGTACCAAATATAGCACAATAGATACAAGATAGCAAGGGAGACTTTATGCGGCTGTCGGCTTGCGTTCCGGCAGGCTGAGCAGCATCAGCATGACAAAGATGCAGATGAAGCCCAGAGCATCCCAGAAGGTGAAGGGACTGCCCAGCAGCAGGGTGCTGATGAGGGCGGCAGCCACCGGCTCGGCAAAGCTGTAAAGGCTGGCCTTTTGGGGACCGATCAGTTTGACTCCCTGCATATAGCAGCTGAAGGCCAGGATATTTCCGATGAGCACCACTCCGGCGATGCCCAGAATGCCGATAGCGTTGGGTACATAGCCCATGGTCCAGGGGCGGAATATCAGCAGGAACAGGGTGCCGCCCATGAGGAAGGCCCAGCCCTGGAGCATGGGGGTACCAAATTGCCGCTGCAGGTTCTTGGGCCACATGTTATAGATCACTACGCAGACGGCGCTGAGTACGCCGGAGCCCAGGGCGATAGGGGATATGGCCAGATCAGTAAAACTGCCGTGGGTAGTCAATAAAAACACTCCGGCCAGGGCCAGCACAATAGAACCCACCTCGGCAATTTGGGGCCAGCGGCGGCCGGAGATGCAGGTGATGCCCAGCACCATCACCGGAAACAGATCCTGCAAAATGGTGGCCACCCCGGCAGTGGAGTGCTGAATGGTGAAGAAGTAGAGGAACTGGCAGGCGCTCACACCCGCCAGGCCGTAGATCACCAGATCGATGGCATTGCGGCGGGTCTTCCAGGGAGCGAAAAGTTGCTTTCGGTTCCGGATCAGGAAGAAGAGGCACATCAGCACTCCGGCGCAAAAGAGACGGATGGGCACCAGCCAGGTGGAGTCCATCCCCTGACGGGAGAACAGGTATTGGCCGATGCAGCCGGAGACCCCCCAGCAGGTGCCGCCAAAGGAGGTCAGCAGGGCCCCCTTTACACGATTAGACATTGAAAAATACCTTCCTTTCGGCGTCTTGGTGCAGGACGCGCAGATATCTGACAATGGGACATTATAGCAAAGCCCCCGAAGGACTGCAAGAGTCCTCCGGGGGTAATTCGCTGATTCAGACAGCAGGTTTATTCCACTGCCAACTCGCCGTTTTTCACGGTGACGGTGAGGGTAGCGTTGGGGGCCACATCCCCGGCAATCAGCTTCCGGGCGATGAGGGTTTCCACCGTGTGCTGGACATACCGGCGCAGAGGCCGGGCGCCAAAGGCGGGGTCGTAGCTGCGGTCGATGATCTCCTCCTTGGCCTCGTCGGTGAGCTGGACAGACAGCTCCTGGGGCTCCAGACGGCGGTTCAGATCCTGCACCAGCAGGTCGATGATGCCGGTGATGTTTTCCCGGGTCAGAGGCTTGTAGAAGACAATCTCGTCCAGACGATTCAGGAACTCAGGCCGGAAGGAGCGCTTCAGCAGCTCCTCCACCTGGTTCCGGGCGGTTTCGCTGATGCTGCCGTCGGGCTCGATGCCATCCAGCAGGAATTGAGAGCCCAGGTTGGAGGTCAGAATGATAATGGTGTTCTTGAAGTCCACGGTGCGGCCTTGGCTGTCGGTAATCCGGCCGTCGTCCAGCACCTGGAGCAACACGTTGAACACGTCGGGGTGGGCCTTTTCCACCTCATCAAAGAGCACCACAGAGTAGGGCTTGCGCCGGACAGCCTCGGTGAGCTGGCCGCCCTCCTCATAGCCCACATATCCGGGAGGGGCGCCAATGAGCCGGGACACGGAGTACTTCTCCATGTATTCGCTCATATCGATGCGTACCAGGTTGCGCTCGTCATCAAACAGGGTAGCTGCCAGGGTCTTGGCCAGCTCGGTCTTGCCCACGCCGGTGGGACCCAGGAACAGGAAGGAGCCGATGGGCCGATCCGGGTCCTGAATACCAGCCCGGGACCGCAGGATAGCTTCCGCCACCCGGCTCACGGCCTCGTCCTGGCCGATGACCCGCTGGTGCAGGATATCCTCCAGATGGAGCAGCTTTTCCCGCTCGCCCTCCATCAGTTTGGCTACGGGGATGCCGGTCCAGCGCTCCACAATCCGGGCAATTTCCTCCTCAGTTACTGCGTTGCGCAGCAGGGAGGACTGCTTGCCCTGAGCTGCCAGCCGCTCTTCCTCCTCCAGCTGACGCTGGAGCTGAGGCAGCTGGCTGTACTGGATGGCACCGGCCTTTTCGTAGTCATAGTTGCGCTGGGCCAGTTCCAGCTGCTGCTTGGCCTGCTCGATCTGCTTGCGCAGCTCCTGGACCTTGCCGATGGCGTTCTTTTCATTCTCCCACTGGCTCTTGCGGGCGTTAAAGTCCTCCCGCATGTCCGCCAGCTCCTTCTGGAGCTCCGCCAGACGGGCCTTGGAGCGCTCGTCCTCCTCCTTCTTCAGGGCGGATTCCTCAATCTCCAGCTGAATGATCTTACGGGAGATTACATCCAGTTCCGTGGGCATGGAGTCCATCTCAGTGCGGATCAGAGCGCAGGCCTCATCCACCAGGTCGATGGCCTTATCCGGCAGGAACCGGTCGGTGATATAGCGGTTGGACAGGGTGGCGGCGGCAATGATGGCGTTGTCCTGAATTTTCACGCCGTGATACACCTCATAGCGCTCCTTCAGACCACGCAGAATGGCGATGGTATCCTCCACCGTGGGCTCCGCCACCAGGACGGGCTGGAACCGCCGCTCCAGGGCGGCGTCCTTCTCGATATACTGGCGGTACTCGTTCAGGGTGGTAGCGCCAATGCAGTGCAGCTCGCCCCGGGCCAGCATGGGCTTCAGCAGGTTGCCGGCGTCCATGCTGCCTTCGGTTTTGCCGGCACCCACAATGGTGTGCAGCTCATCGATGAACAGAATGATGCGGCCTTCGCTCTTCTTGACCTCTTCCAGTACGGCCTTCAGCCGCTCCTCAAATTCGCCCCGGTACTTGGCACCGGCAATCAGGGCGCCCATATCCAGGGAGAAGATGGTCTTGTCGGTCAAACTCTTGGGCACGTCACCGCTGACAATTCGCTGGGCCAGCCCCTCGGCAATGGCGGTTTTGCCCACGCCGGGCTCACCGATCAGCACCGGGTTGTTCTTGGTTTTCCGGGACAGAATGCGAATCACATTGCGGATCTCATCATCCCGGCCGATCACCGGGTCCAGCTTCTGGGCCCGGGCCCGCTCCACCAGGTCGGTGCCGTATTTCTTCAGGGCGTCATAGGTCTCCTCCGGGTTGTCGGAGGTCACCCGCTGGTTGCCACGAATGGCGGACAGAGCCTGCATCAGCTTTTCCTTGGTGATCTGATAGGTCTGGAAGAGCTGCTTCAAAGAGCTGTCGGCGCTGTCCAGCAGGCCCAGCAGCAGATGCTCCACGGACACATACTCGTCCTTCATGCCGGAGGCCACGGACTGGGCGGCCTGCAAAGCCCGGTCCACATCCCGGGAGACGTAGACCTTGCCGGCCTCATGACCGGAGCCGGAGACCCGGGGTTGCTTCTCTACCTCCGCCTTGGCGGCGGCCCGGAAGCTGGCCATGGTGACTCCAGTCTGCTCCAGCAGCTGGGAGGACAGCCCCTGAGGATCCGCCACCAGGGCATAGAGCAGATGGCACTGCTCGATCTGGGGACTTCCATATTCTGTTGCCGTGGCCTGAGCGGTCTGCAGGACCTCGGTGGATTTTTGCGTATAGTTCAGTTGACTCATAACGGTCAAACCTCCTTTCGGGAGGATATTTCGCCTCCCGTTCCTTTTTGTTTGGTCTCAGTATAGGTCGAGAGTGTGAACAAATTGTGAACACAAGGTGACGCCAATGTAAATTTTAGCACTCTTGATGTGCGAGTGCTAACATATCTGAGATTGCTCCCGGCATCAAAGCTGTGATACAATAAATCTGATCAAAAGCTGTTTGGGAGGCGTTTTCCATGAGAGACCGTACCTTTGTCAACCACACCGTTCGCATTACCGTAGTAAAAGTGGCCTGTTACACCGATCTGGGGGAGAAGTATGCCCAGTACCGGCCCGGAGCGGATCGGGGTACCGTGGTGCCCTGTAACTTTTTCAAGGAGGGGATGACCTTCACTGTCCAGCTGGACCCCTTTGGCAACTGCAAGCCCGAGGGATTCTGCGACTGGGCCTGGGCGGACATCTGGAAAGACCTGCTGCTTTGCTGTGACCGGGCGGGCTTCTGTAACGAGGGGGAGATTGAGACCCTGCCGCCTCACTTTACCTGCTGCACCGATGGCCTGCGGCCGGTGACCTTTATGATTGAGGCCCTTTCCTGATTATTTCAATTCAATAAAATGCGCCGGCGTCCCTGGGCAAGGGCAGCCGGCGCATTTAGGACTGTATTCAGTTATCTTCCTCTGCTTTGACCAGCTTGACAATGCGGCTGGTGCCCAGCCGGTCCGCCCCCAGGGCCAGGAAGTCCGCCCCGTCTTGGAGGGTGGAGATCCCGCCGGCGGCCTTGATTTTGACCTGAGGGCCCACATGCTGGGCGAAGAGGGCCACATCTTCCCGGGTGGCTCCTCCGGTGGAGAAGCCGGTGGAGGTCTTGATGTAGTCGGCCCCAGCCTCGGTAACGATCTGACACATACGGATTTTCTCTGCTTCCGTCAGCAGGCAGGTCTCGATGATGACTTTCAAAAGCTTGCCCTGGCAGCTTTGTTTCACCTGACGGATTTCCTCCAGCAGATCGGACCAGCGGCCGTCCTTGACCCAGCCCAGATTGATGACCATGTCAATTTCGTCAGCGCCGTTTTGGACCGCGTCAGCAGCCTCAAAGGCCTTGACGGCGGTGGTGGAGTAGCCGTTGGGGAAGCCGATGACGGTGCACACCGGAATCCGGCCCGCCAGATAGTGGGCACACTGGGCCACATAGGAGGGGGGAACGCACACCGAGGCGGTATGGTAGTGCAGCGCCTCATCGCAGAGAGCCTGCATCTCCGGCCAGGTGGCGTCCTGCCGCAGCAGCGTGTGGTCCACATGGGACAGCAGTTGGGAGTGATCCATCATGATAATCATCCTTTCGGGAGGTATTCCATATGACACAGCGTGAACTGGTCCAGAAGGCGCTGGATATGCGCCAATATTCCTACGCCCCCTATTCCAATTTCCGGGTAGGAGCGGCTTTAGAGTGCGACGACGGCACGGTGTATGGGGGCTGCAACGTGGAGAACGCCGCCTACGGCTCAAGTTTCTGCGCCGAGCGCACCGCCCTGGTGAAGGCGGTCAGCGAGGGCCATCACCGGTTTGTACGGCTGGCGGTGGCGGGGGATTCGGCGGATTACTGCTGGCCCTGCGGGGCCTGCCGCCAGATGCTCCGGGAGTTCGGCACCGATCTGGAGGTGCTGGTGGCCAACCGGGAGGGGGAGTTTACCGCCCTGACTTTGGCGGAATTGCTGCCCCACAGCTTTGGGCCGGAAACCATGGCATAATTGTACCACGCCGCAGGGGAAAAGTCACTGGCCCTTTCTTTTGAGGATGGGCCGTGGTACAATACCAATAAATCTTTTCCCGTGCGCAAAGGAGGAAGCGCTGTGCTTCGCAAGATTGATTACAATGCCCCGGTGGCCCTCTCACTGGCTATCGTGTCATTTTTGGTGCTCTGCCTGAGTTGGGTCACCGACGGACTCACCACCCGGCTGCTGTTCTGTGTCTATGGCTCACCCTGGACGGACCCGCTGACCTATGTGCGGCTGTTTGGCCATGTGCTGGGCCATGCGGATCTGAGCCACTACATGGGCAATATGATGCTTCTGTTGCTGGTGGGCCCCATGGTGGAGGAATTTTACGGCAGTGGGCGGCTGCTGCTGATGTGCGCCGTTACGGCAGTTGTCACCGGCCTGGTGGATATGGTGTTCTTTCCCACCACCGCCCTGCTGGGAGCCAGCGGCCTGGTGTTCATGATGATTATCCTGGCCTCCATGGTCAGCTACCGGAAGGGAAAAATTCCCCTGACCTTCTTCTTCGTGGCGGCCATGTACCTGGGTCAGGAGATCTATAACGCCATCTTTGCCGCCGACGATATCTCCCAGCTTACCCATATTATTGGCGGCGCCCTGGGCTTGATTTTCGGGCTCACCATGCGCAGGGGCAGATAATAAAACAGAAAACCGGCCTGCGACATTTGAATGTCGCAGGCCGGTTTTTATGTTGTTGAAACGGATTCAGCCGCCCAGGTATGCCTTGCGGACTGCGTCGTTGTTGAGCAGTTCGGCGCCGGTGCCGGTGGTGACGATCTTGCCGGTCTCCAGCACATAGCCCCGGTGGGCGATGGACAGAGCCATCTGAGCATTCTGCTCCACCAGCAGAATGGTGGTGCCGGAGTTGTTCAGCTCAGTGATGATGGAGAAGATCTGCTCCACCAGCAGGGGAGCCAGGCCCATGGAGGGCTCATCCAGCATCAGCAGTTTGGGCTTGCTCATCAGGGCCCGGCCCATGGCCAGCATCTGCTGCTCGCCGCCGGACAGGGTGCCGGCTACCTGCTTATAGCGCTCCTTCAGCCGTGGGAACTGGTCATAGACCTTGGCGATGGAATCGGCAATCTCGCTGTTGGGGCGGGTGTAGGCGCCCATCTCCAGGTTCTCCTGCACCGTGAGCTGGAGGAAAATGCGGCGTCCTTCCGGGCACAGGGCCATGCCGTGGCTGACAGTCTTGTGGGCGGGGACGCCCAGCAGGGAGTGGCCCTCAAATTCAATCTTGCCGCTTCTGGGCTTCAGCAGACCGGAGACGGTGTTCAGAGTGGTGGACTTACCGGCACCGTTGGCGCCGATCAGGGTGACGATCTCTCCCTCGTTGACCTCGAAGGACACCCCTTTGATGGCGTGGATGCTGCCATAGTAGACATGCAGATCTTCCACTTTCAGCAGACTCATGACGCTCAGTCCTCCTTCTTTTTGCCCAGGTAAGCCTCAATGACCTGGGGGTCGTTCTGGATTTCGGAGGGAGTGCCCTTGGCAATGATCTTACCGAAGTTGAGCACGGCAATGCCCTCACAGATGCCCATGACCAGATTCATGTCATGCTCAATCAGCAGCACGGCGATCTGGAACATATCCCGGATTTTGCAGATGTTGTCCATCAGCTCCGCCGTCTCCGAGGGGTTCATGCCGGCGGCGGGCTCGTCCAGCAGCAGCAGTTTGGGCTCAGTGGCCAGGGCCCGGACAATCTCCAGACGACGCTGGGCGCCGTAGGGGAGGGAACCGGCCTGGGCGTTGGCCAGATCCTGCATGTCGAAGATGCTCAGCAGTTCCAGCGCCCGCTCATGGGCCCGCTTTTCCTCCTTCCAGTACTTGGGCAGCCGGAAGACTCCGTCCCACATACTGTACCGGGTGTGGTTGTGGAGGCCGATTTTCACGTTGTCCTCCACAGACAGCTTGTCAAACAGCCGGATGTTCTGGAAGGTACGGGCGATACCGGCCTTGTTGACCTGAATGGTGTTCATGTGGGCGGTGTCCACGCCGTCCAGCAAAATGGTGCCTCGGGAGGGCTGATAGACCTTGGTGAGCAGGTTGAACACCGTGGTCTTGCCGGCGCCGTTGGGGCCGATCAGACCGGCAATCTCGGTGCGGCCAATGGCCATATTGAAATCGTCCACGGCGGTCAGACCGCCAAAGTCAATGCCCAGATGGGCTACCTCCAGGATGGGGCTTTTGTCGATGTCCCGCTCGGGAATTTTGTTGGGGCTGGGCACTTCCACCAGCTTGGTTTCAACTCTTTTACTCATGGACGGCGCCCTCCTCTTCCGTATTGGATTTACCCCGCAGCTTGGCACCGATCCGACGCAGCAGGGCGCGGGCCTGGGGATTGTTGGTAATCAGCATGACCAGAATCAGCACGATGGCATAGATCAGCATCCGGTAGTCCTGGAACTGGCGCAGCAGCTCGGGGAGCACAGTGAGCACTGCGGCGGCGATAATGGAGCCCCGCAGATTGCCGATGCCGCCCAGCACCACGAACACCAGGATCAGAATGGAGGTGTTGAAGTCAAACTTCTTGGGCACGATGGAGGAGTAGTTCAGGGCGTACAGCGCGCCGGCGGCACCAGCCATGGCAGCGGAGGTGACGAAGGCCATCAGCTTGTACTTGGTCACGTTGAGGCCGCAGGCTTCAGCGGCAATGCGGTTGTCCCGGATGGCCTTGATGGCCCGGCCGGAACGGCTGTTGACCATGTTCTGGATGATAAACAGCACAATGAGCACCAGAATGATACCGCTGACAAAGGTGGAAATTTTTTGGATTCCAACCGCGCCCATAGGGCCGTTGATGATGATGGTGCCCTGACCGCCCATGCCGATGGTGGGATCGGTCATGCTGATGTGCAGACCCTTGGCGTCCACGCCCACATAGAGGCAGTTGAGAATGTTCTTGATAATTTCACCGAAGGCCAGGGTGACGATGGCCAGATAGTCGCCCCGGAGCCGGAGCACGGGGATGCCGATGAGTACACCCACGATGGCGGCCAGCAGGGCGCCAATCAAAATGGCCAGAGCCAGACGGACGGGACCGACGGTCACCACGTTTTTGAGGCTGGTGGCCACAATAACGCCGGTGAAAGCGCCCACGCTCATGAAGCCGGCGTGGCCCAGGCTGAGCTCACCGGAGATACCCACCACCAGGTTCAGGGACAGGGCCATAACCACATAGGCGCAGATGGGAATGAGCTGTCCGGTAAAGGAGCTGCTCAGATTGTCGGTGACCAGCAGAGTCTGAAATACGATAAAGAAGGCCACCACAATGGCGTAGTTGATAAAGCTGTTGCGGGCAGAGGGAGAAATCTTTTTCATGTCGCTCACCTCAAACTTTCTCGTTGATCTTCTTGCCCAGCAGACCGGTGGGCTTGACGATCAGCACGATGATCAGCACCGCAAACACGATGGCGTCGGAGAGCTGGGTGGAGATGTAGGCCTTGCCGAAGATCTCAATGATGCCCAGCAGTACACCGCCCAGCAGAGCGCCGGGGATGGAGCCGATGCCGCCAAAGACGGCGGCGGTAAAGGCCTTGATGCCGGGCATGGAGCCGGTGGTGGGCAGCAGGGTGGGATAGGAGGAGCACAGCAGCACACCGGCGATGGCGGCCAGACCGGAGCCAATGGCAAAGGTGAGGGAGATGGTGCCGTTGACATTGATGCCCATGAGCTGGGCGGCACCCTTATCCTCGCTGACGGCCCGCATGGCCTTGCCCATTTTGGTCTTGTTGGTGAACAGGGTCAGGCCAATCATAATGATGATACAGGCCAGGATAGTCACCATGGTGGAACCGGTCAGCACGGCGTTGCCCAGCTGAATGGAGGGCAGGAAGGAAGCCATGTCCGGGAAGATTTTGGGGTTGGAGGACCAGATCAGCAGAGCTGCATTCTGCAGGAAATAGCTGACGCCGATGGCGGTGATCAGCACCGCCAGGGAGGAGGCGCTGCGCAGGGGCTTGTAGGCCAGTCGCTCAATCACAATGCCCAGGATGGTGCACACCACCACTGCCAGCAGGATGGAGGGGATGGCGGGCCAGCCCAGATAGCTGCTGGCGCAGAAGGCCATGTAGCCGCCCACCATGATGACGTCGCCGTGGGCGAAGTTCAGCATCTTGGCAATGCCGTAGACCATGGTATAACCCAGGGCAATGATGGCGTAAACGCTGCCCAGGCTGATGCCACTGATCAGATAGGTTAACATAAGGTAACACCTCGTTCTCTCTAATAAAGGTACGATACGGACGCGGGAAAACGGCGGCCGATCATCAGACCGGCTGATAAAGACAGCTGGGCTGATGATCGGCAGCCGGCGAGAGCAGGCCGCCAGGCCGGTGGTATTGGTAGGAGAGGGGGCGCCGGATGGCGCCCCCTCTCTGAGGGTCGCAATAAATGTTCAGTTGATTGGATTACTCAGCCACAACATAAGCGCCGTCCTGGATCACATAGACCTTGGGGTCCTTGTTGACCTCACCGGAGGTGGTCCAGGTCATGCCGGCACCGGTCAGACCGTCATGGGAGAAGTTGGCGTCGGTAAAGACGCTGATCAGGATCTCGCACATGTCCTCATAGCCCATATCGGTGACATCCAGACCACCGTTGTTCTCGGCGTAGTAGGTCAGAGCCTCATAGATGGCATAGACACAGTCATAGCCGTCGGCGGCAAACTGGATGGGGGTGTCGTTGAACTGGCTCTCGTATTCGGAGACAAACTGAACAGTGGCGTCATCGGTGTCAGAGGCGGAGAAGGGGGTCATCAGCATCATGCCCTCGGCCAGGGAGACGTCGAAGCCCTCCATGCCCAGGATGCCGTCCATGCCGTCGCAGCCGAAGAAGCTGGGAGCATAGCCCATGCTCTTGGCCTGCTGCAGGATCAGAGAGGCGGGGGTGTAGTAGATGGGCAGGAAGATGAAGTCGGCGCCGGCCTTCTGAGCCTCAGAGAGCTGGACGGAGAAGTCGGTGGCGGTGTCATCGGTAAAGGTGGTGGTGCTGACGATGTTCAGACCCAGCTCATCGGCCTTGGCCTGGAAAGCGTTGTAGATGCCGGTGGAGTAGGGATCGGAGTTATTATAGATGATAGCGATCTTCTCAGACAGCTTGTTGTCGGCGATGTACTGAGCGGCGGTAGCGCCCTGACCGGGATCGGTAAAGCAGATCTGGAACATATTGTCCTTACCGTTGGTGACGTCGGTAGAGGAAGCAGAGGGGGTCAGCATGAACATGCGGTCGTTGTAAGCCTCAGCGGAGACAGCCACACAGGGAGCAGTGGTAACGCAGCCGACAATGGCCTGAGCGTCCCAGTCCTTCAGCTGGTTGTAAGCGTTAACGCTCTTCTCGGGGTCACCCTCATCGTCCTGGCTGTTGAACTCGATCTGGAAGTCGGAACTCAGAGCGTTGATTTCCTCCACTGCGATGGAGTCGCCGTTGGCAGCGGCGTTGCCGTACAGAGCGTTGCCGCCGGTCAGAGGGCCGATGGCGCCCAGCTTCAGGGTGCCGGTCAAGGCGCCGGAGCCGTCAGAAGACCCGTTGCTGGAAGAGGGGGTGGAAGCGTTAGAGCTGCTGTTGCCGGATTCACCGTTGCTGCCACAGGCGGTCAGCAGAGCGAAGCACATGGCCAGAGACAGCAGCAGGGCCATGATCTTTTTCATTTTCATTTTCCTCCTTATCAAGTGACCATTTGGCCGGGGCCAAAGTGGCTTTTAAAGAAAAAATGAGACCAGCCTTACCAGGCGTTTGTGCTGGGTCTCATTGCCGGTGCCTGTTTGGGCTACCGATGTTGACAATTATATGGGATAACATGAATAATGTCAACTGTTGTTTTGGATAAAATAAAGGGCGTTTTGCAGGATGAGACCGTCAATTAGTCAAGTTGTCCTGCACATAGCATAAAAATAGGGGAAAATAACCGGGAAAAAGGGCGAGGATACACCTGCGGATGCAATCTGGAGGGGTGGCAAATTCTGTTTGATTTCTATGTAAATATGCAATAAATTGTCAACTTGATAGATTTAAAGCGAAATAGATTATTGTGATTTAATAAGAAAAGGGCGCAAAGAATGCACATAAAATAAGGGCGCGCTGCCGGCTGGCAGCGCGCCCAAAAGCGGATTATAAAAGGAATATTATGCTTCGTTGGCAGTGGAGAGCAGGATACGGTCGTTATCCAGGGCTTTTCCGGCTCCGACGCTGAATTTCTCCAGCAGGTCTTCCACCGTCATGCCGCTGCGCTCCTCCCCTTGGATGTCCAGGACGATGCGTCCCGCGTCCATCATCAGGGTGCGGTTGCCCAGTTCCAGGGCCTGATGCATGTTGTGAGTGACCATCAGGCAGGTGATGTGCTGCTCGGCAATCACCTTGCGGGTGAGGGACAGCACCTTTTCTGCAGTGCCCGGGTCCAGGGCGGCGGTGTGTTCATCCAGCAACAGCAGTTTTGGGGGGACCATGGTGGCCATCAGCAGGGTCAGAGCCTGCCGCTGACCGCCGGAGAGAAGCCCCACCGGCTGCTTCATCCGATCTTCCAGTCCCATATCCAGCATGGCCAGTTTGTCCCGGAACAGCAGCTTTTCCGCCTTGGAGACCCGGCTCAGAAAAGCATTCTTGTGCCGGGCAGTTCGGAGGTAGGCCACCGCCAGGTTTTCCTCAATGGTCATGTTGGGAGCGGTACCCCGCATGGGGTCCTGGAACAGGTGGCCGATGTATCGGGCCCGCCGGTGCTCCGGCAGGAAGGTGACATCCTCGCCATCCAGTTCCACCTTGCCTTCATCCACAAAGAAACCGCCGCAGATGGCGTTGAACAGGGTGGACTTGCCGGCGCCATTGGAGCCGATGATGGTGATGAAGTCCCCGGCATTGACCTGTAGGCTCAGATGGTCCAGGGCAGTTTTTTCGTTGGCAGTGCCGGGATTGAAGGTCTTACTGATATCAGTCAAAGTCAGCATTTCACGGCACCACCTTTCTTTTTCATACGCAGCGCGGCCCAGATCGCAGCCACACAGGCCAAAGCAGCCAGCAGAAGCAGCAGAGCCCGGGCCTCAGGCAGCGCCAGGGAGACGGCGGCCAGAGCCACCATCAGAACCACAAAGACCACCAGCAGGATCCGGTTCAAATCCTTGCCTCGGCTGGCAAATTTCCGCTGCTGGAAGTCCAGCAGTTTCATCAGAGTGGGGTAGGAGATGGCTACAGCCACAATGATGGCGCTGACCAGCTTCAGGGCGGAGGCTGGCAGATTGAACCGCAGTGCGATGGCCACGATGACCCGGTAGAGGCAGGAGCCGATGACTACACCCAGGGCCCGCCAGGGGATGGTCTTGCGGCCAAACAGGGTCTCGCCAATGATCAGGCTGGCCAGGGCGATGGTGACCATACCGGTGCCCATGTTGATGTCGCAGGATTTGTTGTATTCGCCGATGAGGCATCCAGCCAGGGCGGTAATGGCGTTGGACAGGCACAGGCCGATGGTGATCATCAGGGCGGGGTTGATGGAAGAGGACTTGACCATGTCCGGGTTGTTGCCGGTGGCCCGGATGGACAGGCCCAGCCGGGTATTCAGGAACAGCAGCAGCAGAACCACCACCACAGCTACAAAGAGCAGTGCCACCAATAGCTTTCGCATATCGTAGAGGGGGGTGCCCTCCAGGAGATCCTGCAAAGCGGTAAATATCGTATCACTGTCATTGAGGCTAAGGGTGGACTTGCCCATGATGACAATATTGATGGTGTACAGTCCTGTGTTGACGATGATGCCCGCCAACAGGCTTTCCACCCCCAGCTTGGTCTGCAGCAGGGCGGTAATAAAGCCGGACAAAATGCCGGCCCCCATGGCGGCAGGTATGGCCAGGATCGGATGACCATTGATGGCCACCACGGCGCCGACGGCACAGCCCAGGGTAAAGCAGCCGTCAGTAGACAGGTCGCAGACTCCCAGCATGGAGTAGCTCAAAAACAGGGCCAGCGCCACCAGCCCATAGATCAGGCCCAGTTCCAGGGCGTTTTGCACCAGTGCCCAGGTAATAAACAAAGCCGATCCCCTCCTCATTAAATAATATATCTATCATGTTTGCGGCGCCGACCGGACGGCAGCGTTCCTGCCGTCCGGCCGTGGGTCGCTATGGAATCCAGTGCTGTGACTTATTCGAAGCTTTCGGCGGTGGTGATTTCCACCACCTGGGTAGCATAGGGAGCGAAGGCCTCCTTGATGGCATCCAGATCCAGCCCCAGGGCCTCACAGGTGTCGGTGTTCACAGTGGCGATGCCGTTGTCAAAGGTCTGGATGGGGGTGGTAGAGGGATCAGCCCCGTTGACCAGAATGTCAGCCACCATGTCGGCGGTGGCAATGCCCAGATTGGCATAGTCCACGCCGTAGCCCAGGAAGGCGCCGTTCAGGGCAAAGGAGTCAGCGCCGCAGTAGTGGGGAATACCAGCGTCAATGAAGAGCTCATAGATGGACAGTTCCGCATCCATGATGGTGTTGTCGGTGGGGGTGAACACTGCATCCACGCCCTCGGAGATCAGAGCCTGAGCGGCCAGCTGCACATCACCGGTGGTGGAGCCGGTCTTTTCCACATACTTGATGCCCTTCTCATCCAGGTAGGCCTTGGCGTCCGCAATGGCCTGGGTGGAGGAGTCCTGAGCGGTGTCATAGAGCAGACCCACATAGTCGCAGTCCGGGTCGGCGGCCAGGATCAGATTCATGATGGACTCGGTGTTCAGAGCGTCGGAGGTGCCAGTCACCTTACCGCCGGGGGCGTCCATGCTGTCCACCAGGCCGGAGATCACCGGATCGGTGACGGCGGAGAACACCAGCGGAATGTCGGTGTCCTCCAGAGCGCTCATCATAACAGAGGCGCTGGGGGTGGCCACGGCCACCACGATATCCACATCGTCGGCGATCATGTTGGCGCCGATCTGGCCCAGCACGGTCTGGTCGGCCTGGGCGTTGTCGTAGTAGTCGGCGTATTCAAAGGTGACGCCCAGTTCTTCTCCCTTGGCGTCCAACTCGGCCTGGAGATTCTCCACGATCTGGTTGAGGGAGGCATGGTCCATCCAGTTGACGATGCCCACCTTGTAGACGGTGCCGTTGCCGGAAGCGCCAGAATCAGAGTTGGAAGAGCCGGCGCTATTGCCGCCGGAGCTTCCGCAGGCGGCCAGAGCCAGTACCATGGCCAGAGCCATCAGCAGAGCAAGCAGTTTTTTCATATTTGTTTCCTCCTTATCAGTCAGGCGGCCGGTCAAAGGCAAACAAAAAAAGCCCCTGTCCCACATGGGACAAGAGCTTCCACTCCTGCGGTACCACCCAAATTGACGATCATCGTCCACTTTACACCCTGCGCTGTTTGCTACGCAGTCCCTGGGATAACGGGCGGGTTCCCGTCGGCGCCTACTAAAGTTTCCAAAGGAAACTCGTTGGGGCCGCCCTCGGAAGGCCATTCGTCCCCCTGCCGGTGCCGCGCTCACACCCTTCGCGGCTCGCTTTGTCCGGTGGTCTGGAGGAGTACTCCTCTTCCTCGTCGGTTTATTGTGATGAAGTATAGCGCCATTTTCGCTGGTTGTCAAGCGGGAATTTTACCAGCGGAAAAAAGATTGCGCCCGCCCCAGCTGCGGCGATATAATGAAACTGGCGTTATCATTCAGATATGCGCGTTGAAACGCAAAGGAGACTATGCCATGTTGCAGTTGTTGCTGGGAAGAAATCAGGGGGCCATCACCGAAGCTGTCCTCTCCCGAGCCGCCTGGCCGGCGGCAGGGGAGCGCAGCCTGGTGATTGTGCCGGAGCAGTATTCTCATGTGATTGAGAGAAAGTTATGTCAACTTGGCGGAGACGCAGTTTCCGCCCGGTCCGAGGTGCTCACTTTCTCCCGGCTGGCCCAACGGGTTTTTCAAGAACTGGGCGGGAGTGCCCGCCCGGTGTTAGATAAGGGCGGGCGGCTGCTGTTGATGCATTTAGCCACGGCCCGGTTGGCGGGAGAGTTGAAGATCTATCGTCAGGCCCGGGAAAAGGCTGGCTTTCTCACCAGCCTGCTGGCCACCGCGGACGAGTGCAAGAGCTATTGTATTCCCCCGGAGCTGCTGTTGGAGGCTGGTGCTCAGGCGGAAGAGGAGGGGCAGCGGCTTCGGGAGTTGGGGCTGATCCTCTCTGCCTATGATGCGCTGGTGGCGGATCGGGCTGAGGATCCCCGGGACCGACTGACCCGGCTGGCCCAGACCATCAGGGGAACCGACTATTTCCAGGGCCGGGCCGTCTATCTGGACGGCTTCACAGACTTCACCCCACAGGAGAGACTGGTGCTGGAAGTGTTGCTGCGCCAGGCTTCCTCTGTCACTGTGGGATTGCGCTGTGACACACTTCAGCTGAACGGCGAAGATATTTTTGCACCCACCCGCCGCACCGCTTTAGCTTTGGTAGCCCTGGCCCGGGAGAATGGGGTTGGCATGGAGTATGCCTGTCTGTCTCAGCCGGAAGGAGTGGTTTCGGCTCTGTCCTACCTGGAGCACAACTTGTTTTCTGGCGAAACAACGGCATTTCATCACATGGATGAAATGATATTTTGCTGTAAAGCAAATGATCCTTACATAGAAATTGAGCAAGCTGCAGAGAAAATTTTACACCTGGTACGTGACAAGGGATATCACTTTCGTGATATTACCGTAGCCGCTCGAAATCTGGAGGAATGGGGCGAGCGAATGGAGAGCGTTTTTGGCCGCTATCGCATCCCTATTTTCCTGAGTCGGATGGATGATATTCTGCAAAAGCCTGTGCTTGCTCTGTTGACCAGCGCCCTGGATACTGTGGCTGGAAACTATGAATATGAGGACATTTTTCGATATTTAAAGACCGGCCTTACGGATATTTCTCTGGAGGATCGGGATCTGCTGGAGAATTATGTGCTTCAGTGGGACATCCGGGGAGCCCGGTGGACCAGTGACAAAAACTGGAGTTGGCATCCCCGGGGCTATGGTCAGGAGTGGAGTGATCAGGATCGGGAAAATCTGACAAGGTTAGATGCTTTACGACGAAAAGTAGTGGAGCCGCTGGAGCATTTGCGTCAGGCTAAGGCGCAAACTGGCCAGGATTGGGCGCAAGCGGTTTATGCTTTCCTGGAGGAAATTGAGCTGCCCGCTTGCCTGACCCGGCGGGCGGAGGAATTGACCGGGGCGGGAGAACTGCGGGACGCGGAAGAGTACCGCCAAGTCTGGCAGATTCTGATTGGAGCGTTGGAACAGTGTTCTGATCTGCTGGGAGAGGACCCCATGAAATTGGGGGACTTTGCGGATCTCTTTCAGTTGGTGCTCAGCCAGTACCAGGTGGGTACCATCCCGGTGTCCCTGGATCGGGTTACCTGCAGTGATATGGCCCGTATCAGCCATGCCACTGGAAAGGTGCTCTTTCTGCTGGGGGCCGACGATGAAAATTTGCCCATGGTGGGAAGCGAGCGCTGCCTGCTCACCGATCAGGACAGAGCGCTTCTATCCCAGTTTGGGGTGGAGACTGCCCTGGATCAGGATGGGCGTATGGATCGGGAAATGCTGCTGATCTATGAGTGCTGCACCATGCCCACAGGCCGGCTTTATGTCTCCTATGCCGCCCATGGCCTGGATGGGGGAGAGAAGCGCCCCTCCTTTTTGATTCACCGTCTGCTGGAGCTGTTTCCTGAATTGGCAGAGAAGATCCAGGAGACCCATTCCGAGGCTCTGCCCTCTGCACTGGCTCCTGCCTTGGAGGCAGCTGCCGCCCAAGGAGACCAACAGTTGTTGGGAGATTTGGCGGAATTGGAGGGGGCCGACGTGGCCCGTCGAGCCCTGGCTGCCGCAGACCAGCGCCGGGAGAATTTGTCACCGCAGGCGGTACAGGAGCTATACCGGGATACCATTCGTCTGTCCGCCTCCCGGATGGACAAGGTTAAATCCTGCCACTATGCCTATTTTTTGCAGTATGGACTGAAGGCCAAACCCCGGAAGCCCGCCGGGTTGGATGCTCCAGAGGCAGGCACCTTCGTCCACTATGTATTGGAGCATGTGCTCTCTGCGGCTCGGACTCAAGGTGGAGTATCAAGCCTGGATCAGGCGGCGGTAAAAGATCTGGCGGATCAGGCCACCCGGCAGTATATCCACGAAAAGCTGGGAGGGATGGAGGATAAAACGCCTCGATTCCGATACCTGTTCCGACGGCTGGCCCTGTCGGCGGTTCAAGTGGTGGAACAAATGGTGGAGGAGCTTCAAGCCTCTGATTTTGAACCCATTGCCTTTGAGCTGGGCTTTGGGCCCAAGGAGGAGCTGCCCCCGGTGCGGCTGCAGGTGGATGGGATTACTGTGGCCATTTCCGGCTTTGTGGACCGGGTGGACGGATGGGTCCATGACGGACGACTCTATGTTCGGGTCATGGACTATAAGACCGGCCACAAATCCTTTGACCTCACCGATGTGTGGCACGGCCTGAACCTCCAAATGCTGCTCTATCTGTTCACACTGGAGGAAAAAGGTTTGCCGGGAGAGGATCGGCCCATTGTGCCGGCGGGAGTGCTCTATCTGCCAGCCCGGGAGGAACATTTAACCGGCAGCCGTAATATGGACCCGGAGAAGCGGCAAAAGGAGCTGGACTCCAAACTGCGGCGCAGCGGCCTGATCTTAAATGATCCCAACGTGATAGATGCCATGGAGCATGTTCCTCTGGGCAGTGACGCCCGGTTTTTGCCGGTCCGGATCAGCAAGCGCACCGGAGCCATCTCCGGGGATGCCTTGGCCTCCGCCGTCCAGCTGGGCAAGCTGCAAAAGCACATCCACCGGATCCTGCGGGACATCGCCCGGGAGATTGGAGGCGGCAATATCCAGGCGGATCCCTGGTATCGGGATGAGCAGCGCACCGCCTGCCGCTGGTGCGACTATGCCTCCGCCTGCCACTTTGAGGACGGCCGAGGGGGCGAGCGCAGCCGCTACCTCTACCCGGTGAAGGGCACCGAGTTCTGGGAACAGGTGGACGAGGAACTTCAGGAGACGGAACAGAAAGGAGGTTTCTGAGCCATGGGAATTACACTGACACATCAGCAGCAGGCAGCGGTGGATGACCGGGGCGGGGAACTGCTGGTGTCCGCCGCCGCCGGCTCCGGCAAGACCCGAATCCTGGTGGAGCGGCTGATGAACCGGGTGGAGCAGGAACATCTGGACCTGGATCGTTTTTTGGTCATCACTTATACCAAAGCCGCCGCGGCGGAGCTGCGGGGCAAGATTATGGACGAGCTCAATGCCCGGCTGGCCAACAAGCCCGGAGACGCTTTTTTGCGGCGTCAGAAGCTGGTGATCTACCGTTCTCAGATCTCCACCATCCACTCCTTCTGTACTGCCCTGCTCCGGGAGGAGGGCTACCGCATTGATCTGCAGCCCGACTTCCGGGTGGGGGACGACAGCGAGTGTGCCATCCTTCAGGATCGGACCCTCAACCGACTGCTGGAGGAGCGCTATGAGCAGCTGGAGCAGGCCCCGGGCTTTGCCGCCCTGGTGGACACCCTATCCGCCGGCCGGGACGATAGCCGGTTGGCCTCTATTGTGCTGGATATCCATGCTCGAATTCAAAGCCACCCGGCGCCCCGGCGCTGGCTGGCGGATCAGGCGGCGGCCTTTGACCTGCGGAGCGTCAAGGACGTGGGAAATACCGCTTGGGGCCGTCTGCTGATGGAGGAGGCACGGCGGCAGGTGTCCTATTGGCAGCGCCGTTTTGTGGAGGCTTTGGACCTGCTGCGGGAGGACCCGGTGCTGGAAAAGGCCTATTCCGAGAGCTTTGACACCACCCTGGACAGCATGGATGATTTCCTGGCCGCCCTAGATCGGGGGTGGGACAGCGCCCGGGCCCTGTGCCAGATCGAGTTTCCCAAGCTGGGCCAGGCCCGGAAGGTGGAGGATAAAGCCCTTCAGGAACGGGTCAAAGCCATCCGGGAGAAGTGCAAAAAGCGGCTGGCCAAGCTTCAGGAGCTCTTTTCCGACTCCAGCGCTGGCCTGCTGGAGGATATGGAGTGCGTCCGCCCTGTGGTGGAGGAGCTGCTGGAGTTGGTGGCGGACTTTGACGACGCATACAGCCGGGAAAAACGTCGGCGCAATCTGGTGGACTTTGCAGACCTGGAACACCTGACCCTCCAGCTGCTGACTGGAGAGGATGGCCAGGCCAGCCCCCTGGCCCGCCAGTGGCAGGAGCACTTCGCAGAGATCATGGTGGACGAGTACCAGGACACCAATGAAGTGCAGAACGCCATCTTCCGCTCCATCAGCGACGGGGGACGCAGACTGTTCCAGGTAGGAGACGTCAAACAGTCCATCTATCGCTTCCGGCTGGCGGACCCCACCATTTTCCTGGGCAAATATCTCTCCTTTGAGGACCGGGCCCAGGCCAGGCCCGGAGAGCCCCGCCGGGTGGTGCTCTCCTATAACTTCCGGTCCCGGGCCTCGGTGCTGGAAGGGGTTAACTTTGTTTTTGAAAATATTATGTCTACTGCTTTTGGCGAGCTGGACTACACTGACGATCAGCGGCTCTATCCCAAGCTGCCCTATCCGGAGCAGCCGGAGGACGTGGTGGAGCTGGACGTGGTGGACATGGCGGCCCTGGAACGGGAGGAGGGCGAGGCCAAGGTGAGCCGTGACGCAGCGGAAGCCGAGTATGTGGCCCGCCGGGTCCGCTCGCTGCTGGACAGCGGTTTTCCTGTCACCGCCGGAGACAGCTTCCGCATGGTTCAGCCTGAGGATATTGCCATTCTCTATCGCTCGCCCGGCTCTGTTATGGGCCACCTGACCCGGGCTCTGGACCGGCACCGGGTGCCCTGGACCAGTGACGGCTCCGGTGATTTCTTTGCCGAAACAGAGGTATCAGTGGCAGTGGCCTTCCTGGAGATTGTGGACAATCCCCGGCAGGACGTGCCTCTGCTCAGTGTGCTCACCAGCCCCGCCTATCAGTTTACCGGGGATGACCTGGCCCGACTGAGGGCCCGATGCCCGGAGGGGGACCTTTATCAGTGCGTGGAAGAAGGCGCAGACCAGGGCGATGAGAAATGCGGCGCATTTCTGGCCCAGCTGGGACGGCTCCGGGCCAAGGCGGTGGATTTGCCGGGCCATAAGCTGCTATGGCAGATTTATGAGGATACCGGCCTGATGGCGGTCTACGGAGCCATGGAAGGGGGACAGGCCCGGCAGGAGAATCTGCGGCTGCTCCATGAATATGCCCGGCGGTTTGAACAAAACGGGCACCAGGGCGTGTTTGGTCTTGTCACCCAGCTGCGGCGGCTCCGGGAGTCGGGCCAGGGACTGCCCAGCCCGGGCCGGGAGTCCGGCGGGGGAGTGCGCATCATGTCCATCCACAAGTCCAAGGGTCTGGAATTCCCGGTGGTGCTGGTGGCGGGGTTGAACCGCTCCTTTAACCGCAGAGACCAGTATGCCCCGGTGCTGTTCCATCCCAAATTGGGTGTAGGTCCCAGCGGGTTGGATGGAGAACTTCAAATTCAATATCCCACTCTGGCCCGCCGGGCGGTGGCCCTGCAGCTGGACCGGGAAATGAAAGCCGAAGAGATGCGCCTATTGTATGTGGCCATGACCCGGGCCCGGGAAAAGCTCATTTTGGTCACCACCAGCACCGATTGGGCCAAACAGTGCGCCAAGCTGGCCCCGGATGCCGGGGCAGTGCCGGACCCGGAGGCCCTCAATGCCCTGAGCACCGTGGGGGAGTGGCTGCTGCTGCCGGTGCTGGCTCGGCCAGATGCCGCAGATTTGCGCGCTGCTGCCGGGGTGAGCTGCCCGTTGCTGCTGCCGGAAGACCATTGGGATATTCGTGTTGTCCCTGCGGTGAAACCGGGCAGGGGTCGTCCTCAGGAGGAGAAAGCGGCTGGGACAGGCCGTCATTTGACCTCGGAGGAACGGGAGCGGCTGGCCTGGCGCTATCCCTATGAGGATCTGACCAATGCTCCCTCCAAGGCCACTGCAACCCAACTTAAGGGTCGGGAGCTGGACCAGGAGGCGGCGGAGTGGACCACCAGTCAGCCACAACGCCCCATGGAATTCCCCAGACCCCGGTTTGACCAGGCCCAGCGGGGGCTGACCCCCACCGAGATTGGCACTGCCGTCCATACAGTGATGCAGTTGATTCGACCGGATCAGGCTACCACCCCGGAGGGAGTGGCGGAGGAGATTGCCCGGCTGGTGACCCAGGAGAGTTTAAGCCCTGAGGCCGCCCGTTCTGTGGCCCCGGAACCCATTGCTGCCTTTTTCAACTCCCCTCTGGGCCGGGAGGCAGTGGCGGCACAGGATTTGCGCCGGGAATTCAAATTCTCCATTCTGACCTCTGCTGCCCGGCTGGACCCGGATCTGCCGGAGGAGGAGCAGGTGCTGCTCCAGGGCGTCATCGACTGCTGCTTTACCGGCCCTCAAGGGCTGACAGTGGTGGATTTTAAGACCGACCGGGTTCGCCCCGGGGAGGAGGAAGCCCATTCTCAGCGTTATCTCACCCAGATTGAGGTGTACTCCGATGCCCTGAGCCGCATCACCGGTACCCCAGTGGCCCGGCGGGTGCTCTGGTACTTTGCCACCAACACCGGGGTAGTTTTGTAAGGATGTGGACTCTTTCAAAAAAAGTAAAAAAATCATTGCATTTTTCTTCGGGATGTGGTAAGATACTTAGGCTCACGTGGTGCGCAACGATGTGTGCTCACCGATCGTGTTCAATCTGTGATTTTTCGAAAGGGGTGAAACAGTCATGAAGGAAGGAATCCATCCTAACTATCAGCAGACCACCATCCGCTGCGCTTGCGGCGCCGTGTATCCTACCGGCTCCACCAAGCAGGATATCCGTGTGGAAGTTTGTGCCAAGTGCCACCCCTTCTTCACCGGTAAGCAGAAGGTGCTCGATACCGGCGGGCGTGTCAGCCGCTTCAACAAGAAGTTCGGTCTGGGCAAGTAATGCAAATTGTAAAACCCCGCATCGATTCCGATGCGGGGTTTTTGCATCCTGATGCATAGAATAAGCTAGTCTGGTATAGATGGAGGATGATGAGCATGTTGACGAAAATCGATCCCAAGACCTTGACCCTGAACCCCTTCCAGGCCATCGGCAGCCAGTGGATGCTGATTACTGCCGGCAACCGGGAGGACTGCAACACCATGACCGCCAGCTGGGGCGGCGTGGGCATTATGTGGGGTAAGCCGGTGGCCACCGCTTACATCCGGCCCCAGCGTCACACCAAAACCTTTGTGGACCGGGAGGACTGTTTCACCCTGTCCTTCCTGCCGGAGCAGTACCGGAAAGAGCTGAGCTACTGCGGCAGCGTCAGCGGCCGGGATGAGGATAAGATCGCCCACTGCGGTTTTACCCTTCAGTATGCCGACTGCGGCGCTCCGTACTTTGCCGAGGCGGAGCTGGTGCTGGTGTGCCGGAAACTTTATTGTCAAAGCCTGAAGCCCGAGTGCTTCATCGATACCGATCAGGACGAACGCTGGTATCCCAACAAAGATTATCACGACATGTATATCGCTGAGATCCTGGAGGCCTGGCAGCAGTCCTGACGACACACAGGAGGGCATTTCATCTATGCCGGAAATCAACGAAGAAAAGATCAACCGTGCCATTCTGGTGGGACTGAACAGTCCCCGGCTGTCCAAGATGGACAACGCCACGGAATCCACCATGGAGGAACTGAACGCCCTGTTGGAGACCGCCGGGGGAGAGTGCCTGGGGGTCGTGGTGCAGAACAAGGATGTGCCCGACCCAGGTACCTTCATCGGGGACGGCAAAGTGGACGAGGTCCGGGACCTGGTCCAGGCCACCGGAGCGGATATGGTTATTTTTGATAACGACCTGTCTCCAAGCCAGGTCCGGGTGCTCTCAGAGCGGATGGGGGTCCAGGTCATGGACCGCTCCGCCCTGATTCTGGACATCTTCGCCCAGCGGGCCCGGACCAAGGAGGGCCGCCTCCAGGTGGAGCTGGCCCAGTATAAATACCTGCTGCCCCGGCTGACGGGTATGTGGAAGCACCTGACCCGTCAGAACGCCGCCGGCGGCAAATCCCCCATCGGCACCCGTGGCCCCGGTGAGACTCAGTTGGAGTCGGACCGCCGCCACATCCGCCGCAAGATTCAGAAGCTGGAGGAGGAACTGGCGGAGGTGCGCCGGATCCGGGGCGTCCAGCGGGAGCGGCGCATCAAGAACGAGGTGCCGGTGGTGGCCATCGTGGGCTACACCAACGCGGGCAAATCCACTCTGCTGAACAAACTCACCGGCGCCGCCATTCCCGCCAACAACCGGCTCTTCGATACCCTGGACACCACCACCCGGATGCTGGAGATCACCGACACCTGCACCGTGCTGATCTCCGACACTGTGGGCTTCATCCGCAAGCTGCCCCACCACCTGGTGGAGGCTTTCAAAGCTACCCTGGAGGAGCTGGAGTATGCCGATCTGCTGATCCATGTGATCGACGCCTCCAACCCGGAGTGGCGGGAGCAGGCGGAAGTGGTGGACGGCCTGATCCGGGAGCTGGGGGCCCAGGAGACCCCCCGGCTGGAGGTGTTCAACAAGTCCGACCTCTATGTGGGCGAAATCCGTCCTCACGGGGAAAATATTGTCTCTGTCTCCGCCAAAACCGGCGAGGGATTGGATCAGATGCTCAAGATGATCGCCGACCGGCTGGACACCGGGGCCAAGCGGGTGGAGCTCCACTTGCCCTATGATCAGGGTGGCGTGGTGGACACCCTCTACCGGGAGGCCAAGGTGGAGAAAGTGGAGTACGCTGATACCATCCAGGTCACCGCGGTGCTGACGCCCCGGCTGCTGGGCCAGCTGCGGCCCTTTATCTATCCGCCGCTGCCGGAGCACAAAGAGGACTGGGAGCAATGACGGAGTATTATATTCCCACTGGTTCTTCGGAGACGGAGTTTGTGGAAAAGCGCTCCCGGTTCATCGGTCACGTCAAGCCGGTGGAGACCGAAGCGGAGGCCCGGGCCTTTGTGGAGGAGATGAAACGCCGCTACCACGACGCCCGGCATAACTGCTGGTGCTATCTGCTGCGGGAGGGGGGCATACTCCGCTACTCCGACGACGGAGAGCCCCAGGGTACTGCCGGCCAGCCCATGCTGGGAGTCTTTGAGAAGGAGGGGGTCACCAACCTGGTGTGTGTGGTGACCCGCTACTTCGGGGGCATCCTGCTGGGGGCCGGTGGCCTGGTCCGGGCCTACAGCCGCTCCGCCAAGGATGCCCTGGATGCGGCGGGGGTCAGCGTGGTGCGCCGGTGGGTGCGCCACCTGGTGCCCTGCTCTTACAGCCTCTTTGAGCGGCTGCGTCAGGAGACGGAGCGGTTCGGAGCGGTGATCCAGGATACGGAGTACGGCGCCGACATCCTGCTTACCGTGCTGGTGCCTGAGGAGAAGTCGGAGGAGTATGCCGCCCATATGCTGGATTTCTCCGCCGGAACCGTGGAGACCCTGGTGGACGGCGAGGTGTTTCAGCCGGTGCCCATCCGTCTGCCTTCGTCTGATAAAGAGACATAAAACATATTATTTCAACCGATTGAAGGAAAGAAGTGTTCCCCGTGATTCTGACGCCCTATGTCCACCGTATTCAATACTATGAGACCGATCAGATGGCCATTGTCCACCACTCTAATTACATCCGCTGGTTTGAGGAGGCCCGGGTGGACTGGTTTGAGCAGATGGGATTGCCCTTTGCCCAGATTGAGGCCATGGGGATTCAGATTCCGGTGGTGAGCTGTTCTGCCCGGTATCATGTCTCCGCTAAATTCGGAGACACGGTGGCGATTTTCCTGGCCTGCCATACCTATAACGGCGTTCGACTGGCGGTGCGCTATGAGGTGCGCTCTCGGGCCACCGGGGCGCTGCTGGCCACCGGGGAGTCGGAGCACTGCTTTTTGGATCAGAAGGGCAGGGTGCTCAATCTGGCCCGTAAATTTCCTGAGGTGGATGCCGTTTTTAAAACACCGTTTTCCTACCAGTCATGATTTCACGAAAGCGGAAGGCAATGTTTGCCTTCCGCTTTTGCTTGCGCTTAAGGCGTCGAAATGATATGATAGTGGTACTTATTTGCCGGAGAAAGAGAAAAAAGGGGCGAAGATCGGCCTCACAATAAGAAAAATGAGGGAGCGATAAACTATGGAACAGAAAAAGGGCAGGGCCATTGCCCTGCTGCCCATCGGGGTATTTTTGGTGCTCTACCTGGGGTTGGGCATCGTCTTTGAATATGTGATGAAAATCGAGATGGGCTTTTACAATATCCCCATTGTGGTGGCCTTCCTGGCGGCCATTCTGGTGGGCTGCCTGCAAAACCGTTCGGTGAGCTTTGACGAGAAAATCAAGCTGATGGCCCAGGGCGTGGGGGACCCCACCATCTTGACCATGATCCTGATTTTCCTGGCCGCCGGTATTTTCGTAGGAGTGGTGGGCCGCAGCAGCGCCGAGAGCGTGGCTTACTTCATGCTGTCTATGCTGCCGGCCCGGCTTGCGGTGGCGGTGCTGTTTGTGGTGTCCTGCTTTGTCTCTACTGCGATGGGTACCTCCTGCGGTACCATCGCCCTGATTGTCCCCATTGGCATTGCTGTCAGCGAGGCCTCCGGCTTCAGCCTGCCCCTGTGCATCGGCTCGGTGATGGGAGGGGCTATGTTCGGCGATAACCTGTCCTTCATCTCAGATACCACCATTGCCGCCTGCAATACCCAGGGCTGCGCCATGCGGGACAAATTCAAGGCCAACTTCTGGATCGCCCTGCCGGCGGCCATCGTTACCCTGATCATCATCATTGCCCTGTCCATGCAGGTGGAACTCAACGGATCTGTGTCCAATGACTATTCCCTGATCCAGCTGATTCCCTATCTGCTGGTATTGGTGGGCGGCATTGCGGGCATCAACGTCTTTGTGGTGCTGCTCATTGGCATTGTCTCCGGCTCCATCATTATGCTGGCCACCGGAGCCACCGCGCCGGTGGATCTGCTGAGCAATATGGGTACCGGCGCCTCCGGCATGTTTGAGACCATCATGGTGGCTATGCTGGTGGCGGCCATGTGCGGCCTGATCCGGGCCTACGGCGGCTTTGACGCCCTGCTGGCGGCCATCCATAAGGTGTTCAAGGGCAACCGAGGCGGTCAGCTGGGCATGGGGCTGCTGGTTGGAGCCATGGATATCGCCACCGCCAACAACACCGTGGCCATTGTCATGGCTGGCCCCATCGCCAAGCAAATGAGCGGGGAATACGGTATCTCCAGTCAGAAAGCCGCCTCCATTCTGGACACCTTCGGCTGTGTGTTCCAGGGGATTCTGCCCTACGGCGCCCAGATGCTTTATGCCCTCAGTGCCGCAGTGGTCATGGGCCACACCGTCACCGCCTTCCAGGTGATTCCCTATCTGTTCTATCCCTACTGCCTGTTGGTCAGTTCGCTGTTCTTTATGTTCTTTGTGCCGGAGAAACGGCAGAAGTAAAGCAAAAAACCTCCTCTGTCAAAACAGAGGAGGTTTTTTTATCTATGTCCGGAGATGAGTTCCAGAAAGACGGGAATGCATAAGCCATCCAGTACAAGGGGAATCAAAATCCAGATCCATCCCAGAGTGAGTAGGCCTGTCAATTTAAAGATGACGAAACTGATGGAACTCCCCATGGGGACAAAAAATCCTGCCACACAGCAGACAATGACCCAGCCAACGCCGGCCGACAACACACCGGTGGTTTTTGCAACAATGGTGATGACAATTTTTGCGACGCTTGCCAGGGTCATAAACAGGTCAGATACGAAATTGTCCTTCAAATTCGCTCGCTCCTATCCAGTACTTAATGTACAGATTGTTTTAAGAGGAAAAGGCCCTGCCCCAAGCCGGATGTCGGCTGGAGCGGGGCCTTTTTGAGAAATTGGATCAGCCCATCAGAGCGGTGATCATCTTGCAGGTGTCCGCCAGATAATCCTGCTCAAAGGCCTCCAGCCGGCCCTCGTCGCAGGCCTGAGCCAGCTCCGGATCAATGGGCAGCTGGGCCAGCAGGGAGATACCGTTCTGCTCAGCGGTCTCGGCGGCATGGCTCTGGCCGAAGATGTTCAGCCGTTTGCCGCAGTCGGGGCAGGTGTAGTAGCTGAAGTTCTCCACCAGACCCAATACGGGGATGTTCATCATCTGGGCCATCTTCACCGCCTTGGTGACGATCATGCTGACCAGATCCTGGGGAGAGGTGACCACCACAATGCCGTCCACCGGCAGAGTCTGGAACACAGTCAGGGGCACGTCGCCGGTTCCGGGAGGCATGTCCACAAACAGATAGTCCAGCTCGCCCCAGCACACATCGGTCCAGAACTGCTTGACCACCCCGGCGATGACAGGACCGCGCCAGATTACGGGGTCAGTCTCATTCTCAGTGAGCAGGTTCAGGCTCATAACGGCAATGCCGGTGCCGGTGATGGCGGGCAGGATGCCCTGCTCGCTGCCCACAGCCCGCTCATGAACGCCAAAGGCCTTGGGGATGGAGGGGCCGGTGATATCGGCATCCAGAATGCCCACCCGGTAACCCATCCGGGCCATGGTCACCGCCAGCTGGGAGGTGACCATGCTCTTGCCCACGCCGCCCTTGCCGCTGACCACGCCGATGACATGGCGGATCACGGAATGGGGGTTGCAGGGCTCGTGCAGATCCTGGGGCTGGCCACAGCTGTGGCCACAGGAAGAGCAGTCATGGGTGCACTCGGAGGAGCCCTCCTCGCCGCAGCCCGCGCAGCTCTGATCTTGGTATTCTTCGCTCATAATGTGATTCTCCTTTTATCCTGTCCCGCCGGCAAGCCGGACGGGGCATTTTTAACTTAGTAATGGTAGCTTCCGCCGCCAATGAACTCCCGAATCAGGGAGTCGGGATGCACCAGATCCGGATTCACCGGCTCCAGCTCCTGGAAGGCTTCGATCATCTCCAGCAGCTCCTTGCGCCGGGGATTTTCCGCCGGTACCGCCTCAAAGAGGGGGAGGGCGTAGTGTCGCATAACGGACACCTCATAGGGCAGGGAGGAGTCCAGGATAATGTTGGCCCGGTGCTTAAAGGGGGAGATGTAGAGTTTTTCGCCCCGGCGCACGTTGGCCCACTGGGCCAGGGTGGTGAGAATGTCGCTGCCCCGGAAATTGAGATCCCGGACCGCCCGACGGGTCAGCCGCATCCAAGTGCCCTTGAACACCAGCCGTTCCCCATCCATGATGTTGCTCCGGGCGGAGATGTAGATCTTGGTGGCCTCCGGATGGCGGCCCGCTACATCGTCGTTCAGGGCGTGGATGCCCTCAAAGACGGCCACTTCGTTTTCCTTCAGATGCAGTCGGGTGCACCGGCTGGTGTCCCGCATCTGGCGGCAGAAGTCGTAGTGGGGAATGCGGATTTCTTTCCCGGCGGCCAGGGCGTTAAAATGCTCGTTTAACAGCTCCATATCCATGCACAGAGGGGACTCAAAGTCGTAGCTGCCGTCCTTGGTCCGGGGAGTGGAGTCCGGAGAGACGGTCTGAAAATAATTGTCCATGGAGATGGTCTGGGTGATGACACCCCGACGCTCCAGGGCCTCGTCAATCTTCATGGCGGTGGTGGTCTTACCGGAGCCCGAGGGGCCGCTGAGCAGCACCAGAGGGCTGTTGGGCAGATTTTGGATGATCTGCTCCGCAGCGGCATCTATTTTGCGCTGGTATTCCGCATCACATTCCTCCAGAAAGCCCTTGGGATCGGAACGGATGGCGTCGTTGATGCTCTTAAGTTGATAAGCCATAAAAATACTCCTCTCTTACAGGGAGCGCTGGAAGGGGATCAGCTCCGCCTTAGCCTGGCAGAGTTCCTCAATCCGCTCCAGATATTGCTGGGGATATTTGGGGTTGGTAATTCGGACAATTTTGCCTGTGGCCGGATTGGTCAGCTTGGTGGAGCCTCCGGCCCCCAGGGCCAGAATGGAGTGGAGCTCCTCCATGATGCAGATGTTGTAGAGTCCCTCGGTACCCGGCTTGCACCAGCCGATATTCTCCAAAGCCCCGGACATGTACTTCTGGCGGTAGAGGTAGTAGGGAATCTGGCCCTGTTGCCGTAGAGCCTGCCAGGCGTAATCCAGCATGGCGGAGGTCTCCTCCCCGGAGGGGAGGCCCTGTCGCTCCATCATGAGCCGGGCGCCTTTTTTCAGGGCCAGGGTGTGGACCGTCACATTTTCCGGCGCCAGCTTTAAAACTTCGTCCAAAGTGTAACGGAATCCCTCCACCGTGTCCCGGGGCAGGCCGGCGATGAGATCCATATTGACGATGGGAATGCCGCTTTTGCGCACCATGTCATAGGCCTTTAAAATGTCCGCCGCCGTGTGGGAGCGGCCCATGGCCTGTAAAACTTCATCCCGCATACTCTGGGGGTTTACCGATACCCGATCCACCTCCAGGTCATGGAGCACCGACATCTTATCCGCGGTAATGGTGTCGGGCCGTCCCGCCTCCACGGTGAATTCCACCAGCCGGGACAGATCCAGCTTTTGACGCAGATGGGAGATCAGATGCTCCAACTGCCCGGCGGACAGTGTGGTGGGGGTGCCGCCCCCAATGTAGATGGTGCGGACTCGGGCTCCAGCCTGGGGCAGGTATTCCGCCACCGCGTCAATCTCCCGGTCCAGGGCCTCCAGATAGGGCTCCACCAGTTTCAGACTGCGCTGGACGTCGGTGGAGACGAAGCTGCAGTAGGCGCACCGGGTGGGGCAGAAGGGGATGCCCACATAGAGGGAGATATCGTTCTTTTCCAGCTTGGCCTCCGCCTGGATGCTGGCCCGGGCGGCCTCCAGGGCCAGTTCGGTGCGCTCCGGAGAGACAAAGAATTCCTCACGAAACAGCCGCCGGACCTCCGACTCGGAGCCGGACTCCTTCAGGGCCTTGCTGGCCAGCTTGGCGGGGCGGATACCGGTGAGGGCCCCCCAGGGGGGCGTGATGCCGGTGCAGGCCACCGCTGCCTTGTAAAAGGACTGTTTTATGATACGCTGCAGCAGCCTGTCCCGGGTCAACTGGTCGGTGAGTTCGCTGGCCTTCACCCGGGAGATCCCTAGGGCGGTGCGGCCCTGCCATTGGAGCCGGGTTTGAGCGGTGGCCCAGACCTGAGAAACTGATAGGGAGGAGACGGCTTGATTTGCCTCCTCCGGGGCCACTCCATAGTCGGGTTTTTCCCCGGGAAACAGGATCAGCATGATCTGCTCCACGGCGTATTTATAGTCATGATGATTGAGCTTGAGATACATGGATGCCTCCGGATGATTTAGCAGAGAAACTGCTGCGTTTTGCGCATTCTGCGCCAGTAACGGGCCCCGTCGGCGGGGGGCTCCGTGAGAAATTCCAGTTCCCCGGCCTGGGCTATGGCCTCGATCCGACCTGCCAGAAAACCGTCACTTACCCCAGGCAGCTGGCTCAATACCCGCCCCAGCACCTGGACCTCGTCAAACTCCTCCGGCTGTCGGGCAATTTCCCGGTGCAGGAAGCAGTCATAAAAATCTGCCGGTACACTGGTCAGTCTGCCGTTGAGACAGGCTCGCAGCGGGGCGTTCTCCCGCTGGAGATTTTCCCAGATCAGACGGCAGCCATGGCGGGTTTCCGGAGAAACCGGTTGGGCCAGGTCCAGAAAACGGCCCCACTGGCCGGGATCCACTTCCCCCCAGCCCCGCCAGGACACCATGGTTCCATCTTCCCGGGAGATAAATGGAGGCAGCTTAATGACCTCCACCGGGCCTTGAGCTTCGGCTTCCTCCAGCCGGGCCATGAGCCAGTAAAAGCCGCAGAGATCATCGGGGGTGTCGCTGTACCAGATCCGGAGCAGTTCCCCCTGTCGGGAGGCCGCAAAAATCCGGCCCAGGGCCTGCTGGGCCTGATCTTGAAGCTTTGCGCAGTCCTGCTCCATGTCGCCCACTACAAAGCTGTACAGTTTCTGCAGTTCCGCCTGGCGCTTGGGACCGGGCACATCCTCAGAGATGTCTCCAACGCTTAGACTCAGGGCAAAACCCAGCACGTCCCCGGGATTGCCTCCCAGTGGGATCGCCTGCTCCCAGGCCCGGCGTTCCTGTTCCTCTGCCTGGCGCTGGGCCTGGGCAATCTCTTCCGGGGTGGGTTCGGTGCCATCGTCATGGGAGACAACCACCCCGATGCAGCCCCGCTGATATTCGCCCTGACCAAAGTGCTGGGCATATTTGAGGGTGCCGCAGGCGCTGTCACTGAATACGATCTCAAGCATGATTTTCTCCTTTTGCGCTGTAAAGAGATAAATTATTCCTTGCGCCCGCCGAGGTGGGGTGCTATCATAATATCTGTTGAATCCACCGTTGGGTGGTTTTATTTGCGTATCATGGGAAGTTGCCGTGTATGGAGAAGGGAAGAGTAGAGTTGGAACAGAAGAAAGCCACCGCTAATGTACTCCTGGCCGGGGTGCTCTGGGGAATCATCAGTATTTTTGTCCGGGGGCTGTCCGCCGCCGGCTTGAACTCCTTGCAGATCACCGAGGTGCGGATGATCGTGGGAGCCCTGGGGATGGCCCTGGTGCTGCTGATTCGGGCACCGGAAAAGTTCAAAATCCACCCCAAAGACCTCTGGATGTTCTTTGGCACCGGGGTGGTCAGTGTGGTGTTCTTCAACGTGTGTTATTTCACCGCCATGCAGCGCAGCGAGGTCTCCATTGCCGTAGTGCTGCTCTACACCTCGCCGGTGTTCGTCATGCTGATGAGCGCCCTCTTCTTCCGGGAAAAAATCACGCCCCTGAAGCTGCTGGCTTTGGCCATGACCATGGCGGGCAGCGTCTGCGTGGCGGGGCTGGTAGGGGGCAGCTACCACCTGTCCTGGCTGGTGCTGCTGCTGGGGCTGGGTTCCGGCTTCTTCTATGCCACCTATTCCATCTTCGGCCAGGTGGCTCTGAAGAAGTACGATACCATGACCGTCACCTTCTATACCTTCCTGGTGGCGGCCCTCTGCGCCCTGCCCTTCAGCGGCATCGGCGCCATTGTGACCACTGCCGCCGCAAGCCCGCTGAATCTGGGCTGCTGCCTGGGTATCGGGGTGTTCTGCACCATCCTGCCCTACCTGTTCTACTCCAGCGGCCTGGGCCATATGGAGGCCAGCCGGGCGGCCATCCTGGCCACAGTGGAGCCCCTGGTGGGGGCACTGCTGGGGATGATCGCCTACCGGGAGACGGTGAGCGGGGTTAAATTACTGGGCATCGCTCTGATCTTCGGGGCGGTGGTGGTGCTGAACCTGAAACCTCGGCGGCTTAAAGCCGTTGCATGAAGGGGTTGTACTTCCGCTCGTAGTCCAGGGTAGTGGAGCTCTCGTGGCCGGGATAGACCCGGTAATCTCCCGGCAGATCCGCCAGCCGTTTCAGAGAGCGCTGCATGTCCCCAAAACTGCCGCCGGGGAAATCCGTGCGGCCACAGGAGCCGCAGAACAGGGTGTCTCCGGTGAGGAGCACATCCTCCACCCGGAGGGTGACGGAGCCCGGGGTGTGGCCCGGAGTCCGCAAAACGTCGATCTTCAGATTGCCCAGCTCCACGGTGTCGCCTTCGTCATAAAAGCGCACCGAGGCAACCTCGCCCATGGAGTAGCCGAACTGGCCCCCGTCCCGGGCCTCGGGATAATCTGCCTCGGTAATGTAGACCGGCAGGTCGGGGTGGGCAGCCAGAATGTCCTGCACCCCCAACACATGGTCAAAGTGGCCGTGGGTGAGCAGAATCATTTTCACGTCCAGATTGTCCTGCTTGATCTTGGCCAGGATCTGGTCGGCGCTTCCGCCGGGGTCCACAATGGCGGCGGCGTTGCCGGCAGTCTCGTCGTAAAGTAAATAGCAGTTGGTGCCGATGAGTCCAACGGCCAGGGAATCCAATTTCATAATGCGTTACCTCGCTTGCTGTAGTACGGTCTGACTCTTTTTGGGTCGGGCCGTTATTTGTTTCGCTCCGGCCAGTCCTTGGAGTCAAAGAGCAGGGTGACGGGGCCGTCGTTGCAGGACTCCACCTGCATGTCGGCCCCAAACTCGCCGTGCTCCACATGGAAGCCCAGCGCCCGGCACTCTGCCATGAACTGCTCATAGAGGGGGATGGCCTGATCCGGCTTGGCGGCCCCGGTAAAGCCGGGGCGGCGGGATTTCAGGTCGGCGTAAAGGGTGAACTGGCTGACCACCAGCAACTGGCCTTCCACGGCGGCCAGGTTGCGGTTCATTTTGCCGTTTTCGTCCTCAAAGACCCGGCAGCCGCAGACTTTGTCCGCCAACAGGGCGGCGTCCCGGGGGGTATCCTCGGGACCGACGCCCAACAAAACCAAAAAACCCCGGCCAATGGCGCCGTTTACTTTTCCGTCAATGGTGACGCTGGCCCGGCTTACCCGGGTGACAACTGCTTTCATAACCTCACCCCTTTGAACGGTTGACGGTCATAACGCCGTTGACACCGTTGATTTTCCGCATCACAGCGTTGACTTCGTCCCGGGAGTGGACCTGCAGCAGGGCGGTAATAACGGCAAAGCCGTCGGGGGTGCCCTTGGCGGACAGGCTGTTTACCTTCACCTGAGCAGCAGACAGGGCGGCGGCCACGTCCAAGAACAGGTTCTGCCGGTCCTTGGCGGTGATCTCCAGGCTGGTCTGATAGGCCTCCTGGCTGGTGTCACCCCAGCTCACCGTGACCCAGCGGCCCCGCTCCTCCGGCTTGCGCCGGGCAGGATCCGCGTTGGGACAGTCCTGCCGGTGGACGGAAATGCCATAGCCCCGGGTGATGAAGCCCACCACCGGATCCCCGGGAACCGGGGTGCAGCACTTGGCGAATTTGACCAGACAGTTGTCCAACCCCTCCACAATGATGCCGTTTTTGGTGTGGGTGCTCTTGGGGGCGGGAATGGGCACCGCCGGATTGGAGGCCACATGAAGCCCTTCGCCCCGCTCCAGCATCTCCTGCTGGGCGGCCTGTTCCTTCTGAAGTTTGCTCAGCCGCAGGATCTCGTCCCGGACCCGAATGACCGCCTTCTGGGCGGTGGTGCCGCCGTAGCCAATGGCAGCGTACAGATCGTCCAGAGAGCCGTACTTGACTTTTTTCAGCACTTGAGGCAGCACATCCTCCTCCATGAGTTGGGTCATGGAGAGGCCGCTGCGCTTCATTTCCGATTCAAAAGCAGCCCGGCCGGTGGCCACATTCTCCTCCCGGCGTTCCTTCTTGAACCACTGGCGGATTTTGTTGCGGGCCTCGTTGCTCTTGCAGATCTTCATCCAGTCCCGGCTGGGTCCCCGGGAGGAGTTGGAGGTAATAATCTCCACAATATCGCCGTTGTGAAGCTGGCTGTCAAAGGGGACAATGCGTCCATTGACCTTGGCCCCGGTCATCCGGTTGCCCACGGCGGAGTGGATGGAGTAGGCGAAGTCGATGGGAGTAGCCCCGGCGGGCAGGTTAACCACGTCACCCTGGGGTGTGAACACAAAGACCTCGTCGGCGAACAGATCCACCTTCAGAGAGCGCACAAACTCCTCGGCGTCGGTGTCCTGCTGGCTTTCCAGCAGTTTCCGTACCCACTCGTAGGTGGCTTCGCTGCTCAGTTTCTGGTTGCCCACCCCGGCTTTGTACTTCCAGTGGGCGGCGATACCGTATTCCGCAATCTGGTGCATTTCCCAGGTCCGAATCTGAACCTCGAAGGGGATACCCTCCTTGCCAATGACGGTGGTGTGGAGGGACTGGTACATGTTGGGCTTGGGGGTGGAAATATAGTCCTTAAACCGGTCCGGGACCAGGTTGAACATGTCGTGGACATGGCCCAGCACGTTGTAACAGTCGGCGATATCGTCCACAATAACCCGGAAGGCGTAGAGGTCAAAAATCTCGTAGAGGGTCTTGTGCTGGGTGTACATCTTCCGGTAAATGGAGTAGATATGCTTGATGCGGCCATAGACGGTGCAGTGGATGCCCTCTTGTTCCATTCGTTTCTGGAGCTTGGCCTGGGTGTTGGCCAAAAACTCCTGATGGGCGGAAAAGCGGGCTTCCAGCTGGGTTTTGATGTCGTTGTAGCCCACCGGGTCCAGATATTGGAGGGACAGATCTTCCAGCTCCCACTTCATTCGCTGCATGCCCAGCCGATGGGCCAGGGGAGCATAGATTTCCATGGTCTCCAGGGCCTTTTCCCGCTGCTTTTTCGGGGTCTGGTACTGCATGGTGCGCATGTTATGGAGCCGGTCACAGATCTTGACCAGAATCACCCGGATGTCCTTGGACATGGCCAGCAGCATTTTCCGCAGATTTTCCATCTGCTTTTCTTCCCGGCTGGTGTACTGCACTCTTGTCAGTTTGGTGACACCCTCCACCAGGTCCGCCACCGGCTCCCCAAAGCGCTGGGCCACCTCCTCATGGGTGGCGCCGGTGTCTTCGATGGTGTCATGGAGCAGGGCGGCAATGACGCTGTCCGGATCCAATTCCAGATCTGCCACCAAATCTGCCACCGCCAGGGGGTGGGTGATATAGGGCGTGCCGTCCTTGCGCTGCTGGGAGGCGTGGGCGTTGTCAGCATAGGTGAAGGCGTCAAACAGCCGGGCCTTGTCCAGATTGGGCGTGTAGGAGAGCACCTTGTTTTCCAGTGCGTAATATTGTTCCAGGATCGGGTCCATAGGATCATCTCCGTTGCGATACAAAGTAGGTTGCCCTGTGGGGCGAAAAAGGAAAAACGGGCAATCTGCCGTGTGGTTTATTCCAGCATGCTGCGCAGGGCCCGCAGAATCTCCGAGGCTTCCAGATCCACCTTGCCGCTGACGGGCTGGAGCCGGATCTGCACCAGATTGGGCTCAGCGGTGAATCGGATCAGACCCCGCTCCTGGAGGACTTCCAGGCAGATCATGGTCCGGGCATAGGTCTCCCGCTGGCCTGCGGAGCGGGAAATGTTCCGGGCCAGCCGAGTGGGAGACTCCCGGAACAGGTTGGAGGCGGCGTGGGCAGAGAGATAGCGCCACACCGCTACAAAATCCTGCCGTTCCGGCAGCAGCATGGCCAACTCTCTTCCCTGAAAGGATTCCCCCTGTTTCCAACGCTGATACAGCATCCGGTCCAGCTGGGAGAGGGAGGGGGCGGCCTTCAGGTCCACCAGCATCAGCTGGATGGTGCAGTTGCCCCGGAATTGGTTGATTTGGGGATAAAAGGCCAGATCAGCCCGAGAGCCGGGCTGCAGTCCTGTGGCCTCCGGGGGATAGGAGAAAAGAATGGCGTCAAAGCTGTACCCATCCCGGGCTACCTTGAGCCGGGTGTGGCGGCCTTTTCCCACCGGGGTGACGGAGGAGACAGTGACGCCGCTGAGAACAAAAACCGGCTGAGGATTGCCGGTGCCGAAGGGTTCCAGGGCGTGCAGGTCGGAGACATTTTTCAGGGTGATGAGCCCCGCATCCTCCAGAACCGCATCCACCTGGAGGGTGGACACCTGGGCATGCTCCCCCCGCCACAGGGCGTTGATCTGCTGCATTTTAGCCCGGAAGGGTGCGATATTCTCCTCAAGAATGGTGAAACCGGCGGCCAGTTCATGGCCGCCAAAACCCTCCAACAGAGGCTCGCACTGCTCCAGTGCATTGAACAAATTGAAGCCGCCCCAGGAGCGGCAGGAGCCCTTGCCCCGGTTTTCCTCATCCAGGCAGATCATGAAGGCCGGAACAGAGAAACGTTCCGCCAGCCGGGAGGCCACAATGCCCACCACGCCCTGGTGCCAGTTGCGGCCGGCCAGAACGATGGCGTCCTGGGCAAGCTCCGGATGGGCCTCCAGCAGTTCCAGGCACTGGGCGAAGATCTCCTGTTCAATGAGTTGGCGCTCCCGATTCAAATCACAGAGGGTTTGAGCCAGGGTGGCCCCTTCCTGGAGATCCTGAGTCAGCAGCAGCTGAGCCGCCACCTGGGGGCATCCCATCCGGCCTGCGGCGTTGATCCGGGGGGCCAGGGAGAAGCCAATGCCGGTGGAGGTGATGGCTTTTCCCTCCATGCCGCACTCCCGGATCAGCATCCGCAGTCCGGGACGGCTGGTATCTTCCAGAGCCCGCAGGCCCAGGGTGACAATGGCCCGGTTTTCATCGGTGAGGCTCATCACATCGGCCACCGTGCCGATGGCGGCCAGATCGGCGTATTCCGAAAGTACCTGAGGACGCTGTTCCGGCCCGGTCAGGGCCAGCACCAGCTTCAATGCCACTCCGACCCCTGCTAACTGTTTGAAAGGGTAGGGGCAATCAGGCCGATGGGGGTTGATGACAGCCACCGCCCGGGGCAGATCCTCCTTGCACTCGTGGTGATCGGTGATGATGACGTCCATGCCGATCCCCCGGGCGTAGTCCGCCTCTTTCAGGTTGGTAATGCCGCAATCCACGCTGATCAGCAGCCGGGCCCCTTTCAGCCGGAGTCGGGTGATGGCGTCGGTGTTGAGAGAATAGCCCTCGGTGAGCCGGTCAGGGATATAAGGGATGACCTTGGCTCCTTGGGCCGTCAGATAGGAGGACAGCAAACAGGTGGCAGTGATGCCGTCCACGTCGTAGTCTCCGTAGACGGCGATGGTTTCTCCAGCCTCCAGAGCCTGCCGGATACGTTCCACCGCCGGGGCCATGTCCTGGAGCAGCATCGGGTCATGGAGCTGACCCGGCTCTGCAGCCAGAAAGCGGTCCGCCTCTTCCCGGGAGCGAATGCCTCGGACAGACAGTGCCAGCGCTGCCAGAGGAGATACTCCCCCGGACAAAAGCGCCCGCTCTGCCTCCTCCTCCCGGGGAGCAGAATTCCATAATTCGTATTTCATTGTCGCAAACCTCGATAGCCGTCTCCAAAGCGAACGGCGAGAAAGAATATATTGAACTAATTATAGCAAAAACCCCTATCAAATACAAGGGTTTGCCCCCTGGAAAGAAGGGCGGAAACGGGTTTGTATTGATGGCAAAAATATGCTAGAATAGCCCGGTAACAAGGCAGGTGTATTATCCATGAAAGAGCAGAAAACCAACGTGATGCGCATTCTGGACCAGAAAAAGATCCCCTACGAGGCCAAGCATTACCCCCATGGGGATGAGGCGGTGGACGGCATCACCGTAGCCCAGTCCCTGGGCCAGGATCCGGCCAGTGTTTTTAAAACCCTGGTGACCCGGGGAAGCAAGGGCGGCTATTATGTCTTTGTGATCCCGGTGGCAGAGGAGCTGGATCTGAAAAAAGCCGCCAAGGCGGTGGGGGAGAAGAGCGTGGCTATGCTCCATGTGAAAGAGCTGCTTCCCCTGACCGGCTATGTCCGGGGCGGCTGCTCCCCGGTGGGGATGAAGAAGCAATTTCCCACCGTGTTCCACGCCTCGGCGCTGGAACAGAGTGCTATTGCTGTCTCCGCAGGTAAAATTGGAGATCAGGTGGTGGTGGAACCCCAGGCACTGGCCAAACTGGTCCGGGGCAGTTTTGCCGACCTGGTGATGGAGCGGGACGGGACGTAAACTTCCCGTTCGCACCCTAGGATAAGTTAACACAACAAGGAGTTATGTAATATGCAGGAACTGGCACAGCTGTTGGCCCAGGAATTGGGCCAGCCGGTCAAATATGTTGAGAATGTCATTACCCTCATTGACGAGGGCAATACTATCCCCTTTATCGCCCGCTACCGCAAGGAGCTCCATGGTGCTATGGACGACACCACGCTGCGTACTCTGTCGGAGCGGCTGACCTATCTGCGCAATCTGGGGCAGCGGAAGGAGGAGGTCAAAAAGGCCATCTCGGAGCAGGGCAAGCTCACCGAAGAGCTCTCCAAGGCCATTGACGAGGCCCGGATTCTCTCGGAGGTGGAGGACCTCTATCGTCCCTATAAGCAGAAGCGCCGTACCCGGGCCACCGTGGCCAAGGAGAAGGGGCTGGAACCCCTGGCGGTGAAACTTTATCTCCAGATGAAGAACGCCCAGCCCCCGGAAGTGCTGGCCCGGGACTATGTGGATCCGGAAAAAGGTGTGGAGACGGTGGAGGACGCCCTCCAGGGTGCTTCTGATATTCTGGCGGAGGCTCTCTCCGACGATGCCGCCATCCGAAAGAGCCTCAAGGATCTGGCTGCCAAACGGGCCTTTTTGGTCACCAAGGCCGCCAAGGAGGAGGATTCGGTCTACGCCCTCTACTATGACTTCCGCCGGGAACTTTCCCGGGTCCAGGGCCATCAGGTGCTGGCCATCAACCGGGGCGAGAAGGAGGGCTTCCTGAAGGTATCCGTGGAGCTGGACCGGGAACTGGCCCTGAAAATCCTCAATAACCACGCCCTCCGGGGCAGCTCTCCCTCGGAGGCCTTTGTGCGCGCTGCAGCGGAGGACAGCTACGACCGGCTGATCTTCCCCTCCATCGAGCGGGAGCTGAGAAGTCTGCTCACCGACCAGGCCTGCGAAGGGGCCATCCACAACTTCGGCTTGAACCTGAAACCCCTACTGATGCAGCCCCCGGTCAAGGGCAAGGTGACCATGGGCCTGGACCCCGGCTACCGCAACGGCTGCAAGGTGGCAGTGGTGGACGGCACCGGCAAGGTGCTGGATACCGCCGTGGTCTATCCCACCTTCGGCGAAAAGAAAAAGCGGGAGGCCATCGATACCCTGGCCAAACTGGTTCGTAAAGACGGGGTGAAGCACATTGCCATCGGCAACGGCACCGCCTCCCGGGAGACGGAACAGATGGCGGTGGAGCTGATCCGGGAGCTGGACTGCGGGGTCAGCTATATGATCGTCAATGAGGCCGGGGCCTCGGTGTACTCCGCCTCCAAGCTGGCGGCGGAGGAGTTTCCCCAGTACGACGTAAACCTTCGCAGCGCCGTGTCCATCGCCCGACGGCTCCAGGACCCTCTGGCGGAGCTGGTAAAAATCGATCCCAAGGCCATCGGCGTGGGCCAGTATCAACACGATATGCCCCAGGCCCGGCTGGATGAGACCCTGAACGGCGTGGTGGAGGACTGCGTGAACGCGGTGGGCGTGGATGTGAACACCGCATCCCCCTCACTGTTGAAGCGGGTCTCCGGCCTCAACGCCACCACCGCCAAAAATATTGTCACCTATCGGGAGGAGAACGGCCCCTTCACCGCCAGGAAGCAGCTGCTGAAGGTACCCAAGCTGGGCCCCAAGGCCTACCAGCAGAGCGCCGGCTTTTTGCGGGTGCCTGAGAGTAAGCTGGTGCTGGACAACACCGCCGTCCACCCGGAGAGCTATGATGCGGCGGAAAAGCTGCTCACCCTCTGCGGCTACACCCTGGAGGACGTGGCCCGGGGCAATCTGAAGGACTTGACCGCCCGGCTGGAGCAGGTGGGGGAGCAGCGGGCCGAGGAGTTCTGCGGCGCCGGTATGCTCACCCTACGGGATGTGGCCAAGGAGCTGCTGAAGCCGGGCCGGGATCCCCGGGACGAGCTGCCCGCCCCCATCCTGCGCACCGATGTACTGGAGCTCAAGGATCTGAAACCTGGCATGGAGCTTTCCGGCACAGTCCGCAATGTGGTGGACTTTGGCGTGTTTGTGGACATCGGCGTCCATCAGGACGGCCTGGTCCACATCTCCGAGATCTGCAACCGTTACCTGAAACACCCCTCCGAAGTGCTGAGCGTAGGCGACGTGGTCAAAGTGGTGGTACTGGGGGTGGAGGAAAAGAAAAAGCGTATCTCTCTGTCCATCAAACAGGCTGGAAAGTAAGCGTAAAACCTCGAAAACGCAATAATGTAAAGAAAAAGCCCTTCGCAGAATTGCGAAGGGCTTTTTGTACTGGTGTGACATATGTGTTAATACGCATTGATCTGAATGCTGCCATCATCCTCCTGTTTTTCAATGGAAACGATGACCATGTCATATCCGAATTCCGGGTTAACCTGGACGTGGACGGTGTCGCCGGCGTGACTGCCTGCCAGCACCTTGCCCACCGGGGATTCCCGGGTGATCCGCCCCTTCAGGGCGTCGGCCCGCATGGTGGTGACCAGCTGATACACCATCTCTTTGTCCCCCATGCTGGGAATCCGGACGGTGACCTTGTCATAGAGGCCCACCTCGTCGGCCTTGGAGACATCAGAGATCACCTTGGCGGAGGAGATCATCCCCTCCAGATAGCGGATACGGCGTTTGCATTTGTTCAGCTCCTGCTTGGCTGCCTTGTATTCAAAATTCTCGCTCAGGTCACCAAAAGCCCGGGCCTCCTGCACCGCGGCAATCAGCTGAGGCAGATTTACGGTTTTGTGCTGCCGCAGTTCTGCCCGCATCTGTTCAATATCCTGGGCTGTCAATTCGTCATGCATTTTGGGTGCGCTCCTTCCTTGGATTTCCTCTTATTATATCCGCCCCCCGACCCGGATGCAAGAGTGCTTCCACCTCTTGACAAATCCGTTCCAGGGCGGTAGCTTTAAGGCAGAAAGGAAGTGATCCTATGGGTGAAAGACCGTTGAGAAACAAGGCGGGGCAGACGCTGGAGGAGTTTCTGGCCGCTTACCAGCCGAAGGATTATCCTCACCCCAGTGTGACGGTGGATCTGCTGATTTTTTCCCTGGAGCGCAAGACGCCGGAACTGCTGATGATTCGGCGGGGCAACCACCCCTGGTTGGGCTGCTGGGCCCTGCCGGGAGGATTTGTGGAGCCGGAGGAGTTTACCGAGGACGCTGCCGCCCGGGAACTGGAGGAGGAAACCCATGTCCGGGGATTGGCTCTTTCAGAGATTGGTCTGTTCAGCGGACCAGACCGGGATCCCAGAGGGTGGACCATGTCCTGCGCCTATGCCGCTATCGCTGAACGCAGCAAACTCAATGTCAAAGGGGATGACGATGCGGCGGAAGCGGCTTGGTTCCAGGTGGAATACCGGCTGGCCGGCGATGTCATGAAACTGAAGCTCACCCGGGGGGATGAGGTTTTGCGGGCCAAAGTCCGGGTGGAACTCCGCCATACCGCCCTGGGTTCCGAGTACCATGTGGGAACCTTCGAGGCCGATGGCATTGCCTTTGACCACTGCAAGATGATTGCCCAGACCATTCTGAAGCTGCGGGGCGCCGGCCGGTTCTGAGGGGCAATGCGTGTCTTTGAGATCCGAATTCCCCCGGAGTTGGAAGGCTGCACTGTGGAGCAGGTGATGCGCCGGGGACTGGGCTTATCCGTCACCCGGATCAAACGGGCCAAGTTTTTCCCCGACGGCATCCGGCTGGAGGGGGAGCGGGTGTTTTCGGATCACCGGGTTTCTCGGGGCCAGCACCTGATGATCACACTGCCGGAGCGCAGCACTGTGGTGCTGGATCAGACTCCGGGCGCGGTGGACATCCTCTATGAGGACGACTGGCTTTTTGTGCTCAACAAACCCGCCGGACTGCCGGTGCATCCGGGACCCGGCCACTACGCCGACACTCTGGGTAACTGCCTGAGCTGGGTTTTGGGCCGGCGGGGCGAGCAATTGCCGTTCCGATCGGTGAATCGACTGGATAAGGGTACCTCCGGGCTGATGCTGGCGGCCAAAAGCGCTGAAGCCCACGAAGCCCTCCAGAATTTGCTCCACACAGAAGGCTTTGGCCGGGAATACCTGGCCCTGACCCGGCACCCGCCCAAACCACCAAGGGGGCGAATCGATGCCCCCATCGGCCCGGTGCCTGGGGAGTTGAATCGCTATCAGGTGGACAAGGCGGGCAAACCAGCCTGTACCGATTATGACACCCTGGAGACCCGGGAGGATGGCGCCCTGCTGCAGCTGAAACTCCACACGGGCCGCACCCACCAGATCCGGGTGCACCTGGCTTTTCTGGGCTGTCCGCTGCTGGGGGATACGGAATATGGTGGGGAGCCGGTGTTGGACCGGCCCGCCCTTCACTCCTGGCGGGTTTTGCTGCGCCATCCCTTCACCGGGGAATCCTTCCAATGGACGGCTCCGCTGCCGCAGGATTTTGTCGATCTTGGGTGGAGTTGCGATTTATGAGTTTTTATGTCTACATGCTCCGGTGCGCCGACGGCACCCTTTATACCGGCTACACCGATGACCCGGAACGCAGGGCTCGGGTGCACAATGCGGGAAAGGGAGCAAAATACACCCGGTCCCGGCTGCCGGTGGAGCTGGTGTACCGGGAGGCACTGGGGGATAAATCCGCCGCCCTGCGCCGAGAGCGGGAGATTAAGAAGCTGACCCGGGCGCAAAAGCTGGCGTTGATTGCCGCACAAAACCGGGGAACAGGGGCAGAAGCGGAATCGATCCGGGGGTAGAATCTACTTTCCCGATTTGCGCAGGTGTGTTATGATAAATACGCTGGGTCAAAATAGTCGGCCCGGTCATCGATAGGTATAAAGCGAGGTTTTTCCAATGAGTTTGAAAGAGTGCATTTACACCAAGAACGCCCCGGAAGCGGTGGGCCCCTATTCCCAGGCCGTGGCCGCCGGCCCCATTCTGGTCACCTCTGGCCAGATCCCTCTGGACCCGGCCACCGGCAAGCTGGTGGAGGGCGGCATCCGGGAGCAGACGGAGCAGGTGTTTAAAAACATTGAGGCAGTGCTGGCCCAGGCTGGACTCACCATGAACAATGTCATCAAGACCACCGTTTTTCTGACCGATATCAACGATTTTGCCGCCATGAACGAGGTCTATGCTGCCCATTTCGGGGGAGACTATCCCGCCCGTTCCGCGGTGGAGGTAGGTGCCCTGCCCAAGGGGGCCAAGGTGGAGATTGAGACCATCTGCATCCGGGGCTAAGGCCAGGAAGGAAGAAAGAGCGTAGGCTCCGCCGAACGCACTGAAATTTGGTGCGTTCGGCTTTATTTTGGAATCAAAGGAGGGATGGGCCCATGCTGTTGTCGGCGGAGCACATCTCCAAAAATTATGGAACAAAACAGCTGCTTCATGATGTCACCCTCTATTTGGAGGAGGGGCAAAAAATCGGTATCATCGGCGTCAACGGCACCGGGAAGAGCACACTGTTAAAAATTCTTGCGGGGGTGGAAGAACCGGACGAGGGCACCCTGGCCCGGGATCCCAATGTGCAGATCTCCTATCTGTCCCAGAATCCGGAGATGCAGGACGACGCCACGGTGTTGGAACAGATTTTTCTGCACTATCCTCCGGAGTTTCGGGCGCTGAAAGAGTACGAGAGCAAGACCATCCTGACCCGATTGGGTATTACGGATTTTGAAGCTAAGATTGGAACCCTCTCCGGCGGCCAGCGAAAACGAGTGTCTCTGGCTGCGGCGCTGGTTCATCCCGCTGACGTGCTGATTCTGGACGAGCCCACCAACCACCTGGACAGCGAGATGGTAGCCTGGCTGGAGCAGGAATTGCGACGCTTCAAGGGGGGCGTCATCCTGGTAACCCATGACCGTTACTTCCTGGAGCGGGTGGTGACCCGGATCACCGAGCTGACCCACGGCGAGACCTACTCCTACGAGGCCAACTACTCCAAATACTTGGAACTCAAGGCCCAGCGGCTGGAGATGGCCCAGGCCAGTGAGCGTAAGCGCCAGTCCATCCTGCGGGTGGAAGCCCAATGGATTATGCGAGGGGCCCGGGCCCGGGGCACCAAGAGCAAGGAGCGGATCCAGCGCTACCATGATTTGCAGGCCCAGCAGGCCCCGGAGCTGGCTCAGCAGGTCCAGCTCTCCGCCGGGATGAGCCGACTGGGTAAAAAGATCATTGAGCTGGACCATGTGAGCTGTTCTTTTGAGGATCATACCGTGATCCGGGACTTCACCTATCACGTCAAGCGCACTGACCGAATCGGTATAGTGGGCCGCAACGGAGCGGGAAAGAGTACTTTGCTCAACCTGGCCTCCGGGCGCTTACAACCCACTTCCGGCACCGTCACCATCGGATCCACCGTAAAAATCGGGTTCTTTACCCAGGAGGGAAGAGAACTGGACCCCCATCAAAAGGCATACGACTATGTGGCCGAAGGGGGAGAGAAACTTCATACCCCGGAGGGAACCTTCACCGTCTCAAAAATGATGGAACGCTTTTTGTTTGACGGAGCCCTGCAGCACAGTGAAATCGGCCGCCTCAGCGGCGGCGAGCGGCGGCGGCTGTATCTGCTGCGCATCCTGATGGAGGAGCCCAACGTGCTTTTCCTGGACGAGCCCACCAACGACCTGGACATCGAGACCCTGACCATTTTGGAGGAGTATCTGCAAACCTTCCCGGGGGTTGTGCTGGCGGTATCCCATGATCGCTACTTTTTGGATAAGATGGCGGATGCCATCTTCGAGGTTCAGGGAGACGGCCAGGTAAATATCTACTCCGGCAATTACGCCGACTACCTGGACAAGCGGGAGGAGCAGCAGCCTTCGGTTACCCCGGAGCGGAAGTCGTCCCCGTCTAAAAAACAGCCAGCCCCTTCTAATACGCCAAAGCGAAAATTCACCTACGGGGAACAGCGGGAATATGACTCCATTGAGGGGGAAATCGCCGATCTGGAGGCTCGTATTGAGAGCCTTGAAACGGAGATGGAGCAGGCTTCCAGCGATTATGTAAAGCTCCAGGAGCTGATGGACCAAAAGTCCGCCCTGGAGCAGGAACTGGAACAAAAAACCGAACGCTGGCTCTATTTGGAGGAGTTGGCGGAAGAACTCGGTATACAGCACCAGTAAATCATGATTTGGTGGAATCAAAAAAGACGCCCGGAGCAACATTGCTTCGGGCGTCTTTATGTCTACAAATATGCAGAAATATTTTTTGGAAAAAGCGGTTTACAAACAGGATGGATTGTGTTATAATCGCAACAACGATTTCAAGCTATATAACTTTAAAGAGGTGAAGTATCGTGGAACTCATCGGTAATCTGATTTCCGTTCGGGAGGATGCCCGGGTGTTGGATGCCACCCTGCGGGATGGTGGTCTGGTCAACGATTTCTTTTTCACGGACGATTTTGTCCGAGCGCTGTATCAGATGAACTGCTATGCCGGCGTGGATTATATGGAGTTCGGTTACAAGGCCTCCAAGCAGATTTTTGATCCTGAGAAATTTGGCAAGTGGAAGTTCTGTGACGACGAGGATATCCGGGCTGTGGTGGGAGAGAACCAGAATGGCCCCAAAATCTCTGTTATGGCGGACGTGGGTCGCTGTGATTATCAGCAGGATATCCTGCCCGCCGCCGAAAGCCCCATCGATATGATCCGGGTGGCCACATACATCGATACTATTCCCGAGGCCATTGCCATGATCGAGGATTCGGTGGCCAAGGGCTATGAGGTCACCTGCAATCTGATGGCGGTGTCCAAATGTCAGGAGAGCGATGTGCAGATTGCGCTTAAACTGCTGGCCCAGGCCCCCATCAGCGCCATGTACATCGTGGACAGTTTTGGCTCCCTCTATCCGGAGGAAGTCCGGCGGCTGGTGGAGGTTTACAATCAGATCATGGAGCCTGCCGGAATCAAGTTGGGGATCCATGCCCACAACAACCAGCAGTGTGCCTTTGCCAACACCATTGAAGCCCTCTCCGTGGGTGTCAGCTATCTGGATGCCACTGTCTGCGGTATGGGACGGGGCGCCGGAAACTGCGCGTTGGAGAACCTGCTGGGCTTTTTGAAAAACCCAAAATATCAGATTCATCCTGCCTTGCGGTTTATTGAGCAGCATATGCTGCCCCTGAAGGCTTCGGGCCTCAAATGGGGCTATGACATTCCCTATATGCTCACCGGCCTAACCAACCAGCACCCCCGTCCTGCCATTGCCGCCATCAAGGAAGGGGATACCAATTATACTGATTTCTACCAGATGTTGCTGGACTAACGCCAGCATCCTCCTCATAAAAGCGAAAGCCGCAGACCTTTGTTCAGGGTCTGCGGCTTTCGTCTGTTGCGGAGAGGGGTGCAACAGAAGGGGGTTTTGAGAAAAAACAACGGCACCGGGCAAAATGCCCAGATTTTATGTCCCAAGTATTTGGGTTTTTGCAGGGAAAACAGTAGTATTTTGCTGTAAATTCCGCTATAATAGCACTATCTATTGTTTAAGTTTGGAGGAACAGCCATGTCCATCCACGAGGAGTGCGGCGTCTTTGGTGTCTACGACCCCAAGGGTGACTGCGCAAGAACAACTTATTACGGCCTGTATGCCCTGCAGCATCGGGGCCAGGAGTCTGCGGGTATCGCCACCACCAATGACCGGGAGCTGTCCTACTACAAGGATGTGGGCCTGGTGGGGGAGGTCTTTGACGAGGCCAAGCTGGACGAGCTGGGGGGCACCTGCGCTGTGGGCCATGTGCGCTATGCCACCACCGGCGCTGGCCGCCGGGAAAATGCCCAGCCCATGACCCTGAAATATGTCAAGGGTACCCTGGCGGTGGTGCACAACGGAAACCTGGTGAATACCGAGGAGCTGCGCACCCACTTTGAGTATCAGGGGGCCATTTTCCAGACCACCAGCGATACCGAAGTGATCTCCTATGCCATCGCTCACGAGCGGCTTACGGCCCCCTCGGTGGAAGAGGCGGTCAGTCGTGCCCTGCCTATGCTGAAGGGCGCTTTTTCTCTGATTGTCATGTCTCCCCGGAAGCTGGTGGCTGCCCGGGATCCCTGGGGCTTCCGGCCGCTGTGCATTGGCCGCAAGGGAGACGCCATCCTGTTCGCCTCGGAATCCTGCGCCCTGGACGGTGTGGAGGCCGAGTATGTCCGGGAAGTGGAGCCCGGCGAGATCGTGGTGGTGGAGGATGGAAAAATGCGCTCCATCCGGGATAACTGCCGGGGCATGAGCCATATGTGCATCTTTGAGTACATCTATTTCGCCCGGCCCGACAGTGTGATCTGCGGCCAATCCGTCCATGAGGCCCGTAAGAACGCCGGCCGTTTGCTTTACCACCAGAAGCCGGTGGAGGCAGATCTGGTCATCGGCGTTCCCGACTCTGGTCTGGATGCCGCCCTGGGTTATGCCCAGGAGTCTGGTATTCCCTTCGGCGAAGGCTTTGTCAAAAATCGCTACATCGGCCGTACCTTTATCACCCCGAACCAGTCGGACCGGGAGGCGGCAGTGCGGATCAAGCTGGGTGCCCTCCGCAGCCAGGTGGCGGGCAAGCGCATCGTGATGGTGGACGATTCCATTGTCCGGGGCACCACCTGTAAGGCCATCATCAACCTGCTGCGCTCTGCCGGTGCCACCGAAGTGCATATGCGCATCTCCTCTCCGGAGTTTATCTCCCCCTGTTATTTTGGCACCGACATTCCCAACAAGGAGAAGCTCATCGCCTGCCATCACACGGTGGAGGAGATCTGCCAGATCGCCGGGGCCGACAGCCTGGAGTTCTTGTCCATGGAGAACCTCTACAAAATCGCTCCGGACGCCCATTGTGGTTTCTGTGACGGCTGCTTTACCGAGCATTACCCCCTGGAAATTCCTCAGAGTCACCTGGATGCCCCGGTGACCACCTGCGGTTGATACAGACGAAACGGCGCGCTGCCAATTGGCAGCGCGCCGTTTCTAACGCTTGGAACGGAAGAATTACCAGTTGTCGTGGACCGAGGGCCGGATGTATTTGTCGTAAATGGCTTTTACACCGTCCATCTGCTCCTGAGTCAGAGGGGGCAGCTGAGCGCCCTGAATATTGGAAACCAGCTGGCTGGTCTTGCTGGCACCGGGAATCACTACGCTGACTGCGTCGTGCATCAAAATCCAGCGCAGCGCATAGTGGCTCAGATCCTCGGTGTGGAACAGCTTTTTCAGCTCCTCTACTGCTTTCAGGCCCTGATCGTAGTCTACCCCGGAGAAGGTCTCACCCTTGTCAAAGGCCTCGCCGTTGCGGTTGTAGCTGCGGTGATCCTGAGGACCAAAGGTGGTGGCGGCAGTATATTTGCCCGTCAGCAGTCCGCTGGCCAGGGGAACCCGGGTGATGATACCGATGTCGTGGGCCTTGGCCTGGGGGAACAGTTCTTCAGTGGGTTTCAGCCGGAACATATTGAAGATAACCTCAATGGCGGAGATATTGTACTCCATGGCCTTGAGGCCTTCGGATACCTTTTCGATACTGACGCCGTAGTCGGCAATCTTGCCCTTCTCCTTGAGCCGATCCATGCCGGCAAACAGGGCATCGTTCTCATAGACCGAGGAGGGCGGGCAATGCAGCAGCACCATGTCCAGCCGCTCCAGACCCATCCGCTGCAGACTGCCATCCACGAACCGCTCCATGGCCTCGGGAGTATAGCCCTCCGCCACATGGGGATTTAGCCCACGGCCGCACTTAGTTACAACATAGAAATGGTCGGGATACTTTTTCAGCAGCTCGCCAATGGCCTTTTCGCTGTTGCCGTCGTTGTAGATGTCAGCAGTGTCGATGAAGTTGACGCCGCTGTCATAGGTGGCCTCCAAAATCCGCATGGCCTCCTCATGATTGAAGGGGTCGCCCCACTTGGTGCCCAGCTGCCAGGTGCCAAGGCCAATTTCCGTGACCATCCGGCCTGTCTTGCCAAATCTACGTTGTTCCATAGATGACCGTCCTTTCTGTATGCGCGCCAGCCTGTTTACAGCGGCTGTACTCTTTGCTATAATAGTATTGTATATTGCTTGGGTAGTTATAACAAGTACGCAGTTTATTTTTAGATAGTGAAAAAGTTTTCACTGTGGAGGGCCTATGGAAAAGATCAAAGTGACCTGTGAGATGGAGGTTACCCTGAAGATGATCGGGGGCAAGTGTAAGCCACTGATTCTGGATTGCCTGATTCAGGAGGGCACGAAGCGGTTCAGTGAGCTGCAGAGATTTATTACCTCGGTGTCCCAACGCACGCTGACCAATCAGCTTCGGGAGCTGGAGACGGATGGACTGATCTCCCGCACCGTCTATGCGGAGATCCCGCCCCGGGTGGAGTACTCCATCACCCCCAAAGGAGAATCCCTGGGGGAGATTCTGGAGCTCATGTGCCAGTGGGGCCATGACCATATGGACGACCGTTTTGAGGTGACGGATCCCCAGTGTACCGACGAATAAGACCATAATAATCACCCTGGAGACAGTGCAAACATCTGCCTCCGGGGTGATTTTGTTTCAATTCAGTTGGGGTCTGAAAGCCGTCTCAGCTTTATCCCACAGAAGAGGGTGACGGCCAGGCAGACCACCAGATAGAGCACCCATGCTCCCATGCCCACAACCCCAAACCACACCATGGGGAAGGGGGAGAAGAAGGAGAAGGGATTCAAATTCTGCACCTGGGCCATCACCGGCAGAGCCAGCAGCCAGACGTTGATGCGCCAGAAGTTCAGGCGGCACCGCCTTACATCCAGTCCCGGCGCCTTTAAGGCCAGCATGTGGGAAACCAGCAGGAAAAAGAAAGTACCTGCCCCCAGCCCCAGAAAGGCCACAGCGGTGCACAGTGGAGTCTGAAACTGACGCCAGAGGGCCACCGAGAGCACATAGATGGAAAAATTGAAGAAAGTGGCGATCCACAGCATCACGTTGCCGGCATTGGGAGGCAGCGCATGCTCCTCGCCGTTCCGGGCGTCTGGGTCTGTCGGAGCCTCCGGAACATTTCCCTTCAGCAGATAGTCGCAGCTTACCCCAAAGAATTCACTCAGGGCGATCACCTTATCCAAGTCGGGCAGACTTTGGCCGGTATCACATAGTTAAAGATATTGGTGTCATTCAATCAATTTTGCCGATAA
>JAHZGF010000042.1:139237-139403 GCA_019420945.1 Clostridiales bacterium
TTTTTCTGCGTCTGCGGCGTTCTGGCTTTCAGTGGCGATAGCGGATTGAAGCCGCTCAATCTTTTCGTCCAGTTCAGCCTGTTCGCTTTGATACTTCCCGGACAGCATAGAGAAGTTGTATTCTGTGATACGCCCCGCCGCCCAGTCCTCATACATCCGGGCAAAC
>JAHZGF010000043.1:0-13429 GCA_019420945.1 Clostridiales bacterium
TATCAGGCCCTTATAGGGCTTAATCAAGCCACCGGCTTAGCCGGTGGTTTTGACTCCGGTCCAGTTTTGCCCCTTTGCCTTGCTTTTTTACCGGCTTTCCGGTAAAATATTTGTAAAATAAAAGTAAAATACCGGAACAGGAGGAATTTCCTATGTCAGAACGCTCCCGCCGCCCCGCCTGGCGGAGCCTGTCCCTGCCCCGCCGCATTTTGCGGGTGGCCCTTTGTGTGCTGCTGGCGTTGGTGCTTGTTGTGGCGGCCTATGTGGCCTATGTATTTCTGGACTACCACCGGATTCCGGACAACACTGTGCTGGAGGTCCGCAATCTGACGGAGGAGCAGGAGAGCGCCAAGATCGGGGAGGAGTACCGGGCCGTCACCTACAATGTGGGATTTGGAGCCTATACCCCAGACTACACCTTCTTTATGGACGGAGGCAAATCCTCCTGGGCGGAGAGTAAAGAGAGTGTGATTGCCACCATTCAGGGAGCTGCGGAAACGGTGGAACAGCTGGACGCGGACCTGATCCTGTTGGAAGAGATCGATCTGGATGCCACCCGCAGCTACCATGTGGATCAGGATGCGCTGTTCAGCCAGGCCTTTGAGGGCTATTGCTCCCAGCTGGCCATCGACTACGACTCCCCCTTCCTGTTTTACCCCTTCACCCAGCCCCACGGCAAATCCCTGGCGGCCATCGGAGTTTATTCCAGACTGCCCATCACCTCCGCCCTGCGACGCAGTCTGACCATTTCCCAGGGATTCAGCAAGTTGGTGGATCTGGACCGTTGCTATTCCGTCAGCCGGATTCCCGTGGAAAACGGCAAGGAACTGGTGGTATACGCCGTCCACATGTCCGCCTACGGCAACTCTGAGGCGGTGCGGGACGGCCAGAAGCGGATGCTTCAGGAGGACATGGCCCAGGAGGTGGCCGCCGGCAACTATGTGATCTGCGGCGGCGACTTCAACCACAACCTGCTGGCTGCCGAGGATGAGACCGACGCCGAGAGCTGGGCCTATCCCTATCCCCGCAGCTATCTGCCCCAGGGCATGTCCTTCTGCCTGGATCTGCTGACGGAGCAGCAGCGTCAGGAGCTGGCTCCCACCACTCGGAATGCCGACATTCCCTACGATCCGGCGGAGAGCCTTTGCCTGACCATCGACGGCTTTATCATCTCTGATAACATTGAGCTGGTGTCTTACTCCACCGTGGACACCCAGTTCGCCTGGTCTGACCACAACCCGGTCCAGCTCACCTTCCGGCTGCTGGAGGGGTAATGCTGCAGCGAGAACGGGGCGCCCCGGCAGGGGCGCCCCGTTCTATTTGTCGATTGCAGGGAAGGGGGCAAAGGCAATGCCCCGAAATGCAAGTCACTTTTTGAGAATTTGCAATTTTGCCCAAAAGAGACAGTTTGACTCGGGTGGATTTGCAGTGATTTTTAAAAAGTACGCTGACCGCCCTGTAAGCCCTTGTCAAACGAAAGGGAATCGGCTATCATGTAACCTAGGAAAAAATGCGGGCTTTTTGCCCGGTCAAGGAGATATAGAAACAAATGAGCAAGACACCTTTTGTCAATCGGGAGCAGTTGGAAGCCATCTGCAAGGAGTATCCCACGCCCTTTCATCTCTATGACGAGGCGGGCATCCGGGCCACTGCCCGGGCAGTGAACCAGGCCTTCAGCTGGAATCCCGGTTTCCGTGAGTATTTCGCCGTCAAAGCCACCCCCACCCCGGGGATCCTGAAGATTCTGAAGGAGGAGGGCTGCGGTGTGGACTGCTCCTCCCTGACGGAGCTGATGATGAGCGATCGCTGCGGGTTCCACGGAGACCAGATCATGTTCTCCTCCAACGATACCCCCGCTGAGGAATTTGCATTGGCCGCCAAGCTGGGAGCCACCATCAACCTGGATGATTTTACCCACATCGACTTTTTGGAGAAGACCATCGGCTATATTCCCGAGACCATCTCCTGCCGCTTCAACCCCGGCGGAGTGTTCCAGCTTGGGGAGAGCAAGGAGGGGTTCCAGGTCATGGACACCCCCGGCGACTCCAAGTACGGCTTTACCCGGGATCAGCTCTTTGAGGGCTTCCGGCTGCTGAAGGAAAAGGGAGCCAAGCGCTTTGGCATTCACGCCTTCCTGGCCTCCAACACCATTTCCAACGACTACTATCCTGCCCTGGCGGGCCAGCTGTTCCAGCTGGCAGTGGAACTGGAGCGGGAGACCGGGGCAGATGTCTGCTTCATCAACCTCTCCGGCGGCGTGGGAGTGCCCTATCGGCCGGAGCAGCCGGAGAACGACATCTTCGCCATCGGCGAGGGAGTACGCCGGAAATTTGAGGAGATCCTGGTGCCCGCCGGCATGGGAGATGTGGCCATCTTCACTGAAATGGGCCGTTATATGCTGGCCTCCCACGGCCATCTGGTGACCCGGGTCCTCCATGAGAAGCACACTTATAAGGAGTATATCGGTGTGGATGCCTGCGCCGCCAACCTGATGCGGCCGGCCATGTACGGGGCCTATCACCACATCACTGTCATGGGCAAAGAGGATCAGCCCCTGGATCACAAGTATGATGTGGTGGGTTCCCTGTGTGAGAACAACGATAAGTTTGCCGTGGATCGGATGCTGCCCAAGATTGATATCGGCGATTTGCTGGTCATCCATGATACCGGCGCCCACGGGTTTTCCATGGGTTACAACTATAACGGCCGGCTCCGCTCTGCCGAGATCCTGTTGAAGGAGGACGGCTCCACGGAGCTGATGCGCCGGGCCGAAACCCCCGACGATTATTTCGCCACCCTCGTATGGTAAAGTGCAAACTTCCCCATCTCAGCACTGAGATGGGGAAGTTTTTTCCATTCTATCCTTTCGTGATGCGGGAGAGACCCTTGCAATACAGCGGCAAACGTGCCATAATACTGTTGATATAAAGGAAACTAAAATTGACTGGAAGGTTGCTAAAAAATGGTCGATGGCGAACCTGACCTGCAGCCGGAAGGAAAAAGGAGGATCCTACATCATGAAGAAGAAATGGCTTTCTGTGCTGTTGGCACTGGCGCTGACTTTGGCACTGCTGCCTGCGGCAGCAATGGCGGCGGGCACTGAATGCGCCGGCGGCGAAGACTGCCAGCATGTGGCGGCCATCAACGGGATGCACTATGACACGCTGCAGGCGGCCATCGATGCAGCTGTGACCGGAGATGAGATCGTGCTGCTGAAGTCCACCCAGGAAGACGGGGTAACCTTCACGCAGTCCGGCAGCTATACCCTGAACCTTGGCGGCAACACGCTTCGGTCAGACAAAGCCAATGGCGACCTGATCGCAATTAAGGCTCCGGATTTGACCCTGAATATCAAGGGAGGCACTTTGCTCTCTGAGGGCGAAACCACTTACGGCATCTATTCTTATACCGGGGCCTCTAACCTGAACCTGATTCTGGAGGGGGTAGTGATCGATACCATCGATCAGCCTGTGGGCGTGCAGGGCCTCAATTCCAACCAGAATGTCACGGTAAGCAACAGTTCCATCACCTGTGATTCCACCGGTATCTACTTCCCGCCCATCAGCGGTACGCTGCGGGTAGAGAATTCTCAGATTACTGCGGTTGACAACGGTATTGTGGTCAAGGGCGGCAATGTGGTGGTCAGCGGTGACCAGACTGTTATCACTGCCATCGGCACTCCGGAAGATCAGGATAAGCCCTATGACGGCAATGTTATGGGCGAGGGTTTCCCCAAGACCGGCAACGCCATCTATGTTGAGGGCGGTTACACTGTCGCAGGCGGCGGCGCCCGGCCCATTGATGTCCAGATTCAGGATGGCACCTTCGAGAGCGTTTCGGCCTCTGCTCTGGCCATGAACTTTGCCACGGACACCAATGTCCAGACCATGCAGGTCCAGGGCGGCGTGTTCTCTTCCGACATTCAGCAGTTTGTGGACAAGGATGCCACTTCTGCCTCTTTGACCTCCGGGAGCAATACCACTTTTTATGTGGGCGATCCTGCTCTGGTCTCCAGCAGACTGGGCAAAGCTGCGGTGGCGGGAGACGCCATTAACGTGCTGTCCGGTGATGTGAGCCTGAGCATTGCCAGCGACGATGTGACCGTCACCAATACGGGTAACGGTATCGTCAATGTTAACGGCCAGGAGCTGGGTCAGGACCCGGTCATTACCCATACCCATACCTGGGGTGAAGCTGTTTGGACCTGGAATGAGGACAACACCGCGATGGCCACCTTTACCTGCCAGAAGGATGCAAGCCATACCGAAGAGGTGAAGGCCGACGTCACCAGCCAGACCACGGCAGCCACCTGCACCGCCGAGGGAAAGACGGTCTATACTGCCACCGTGACCTTTGAGGGTCAGACTTATACCGATGAGAAAACTGTGATTCTTCCGGCCACCGGCCATGGCAGCACTGAGCTGAAGAATGCCAAGGAGGCCACCTGCACCGAAGAGGGCTATACCGGCGACAAGGTGTGCACTGTGTGCGGCCAGGTGGTGGAGCAGGGTACTGTGATTCCCAAGGCGGCCCACAGCTATCAGGATGGCAAGTGCACCGTCTGCGGTGCTGCGGACCCCAACTATAAGCCTGCGGAGTCTACCACGAAGGATCAGAGCAATTCTCCCAAGACCGGCGATGACAGCCAGGTGGTGCTGTGGACCGTGCTGCTGGTGGCAGCTTGCGGCGGCGCAGCCGGCCTGACCGTTTATGGCCTGCGGAAAAAGAGACAATAACCCCCGGAATCTGCCGGTAAGTTCCGGCAGAAGTGGAGCGTGAACAGGGCGGAGATGCCATATTGGCATCTCCGCCCTGTTTGCAATGGAAAAAGTTTCGGAAGCATGGCTGAGTGATTCAATTTTGTGCCACAGGCAGTTCCTGCCGGCCGTTCAGAACGGCCCGGATCAGCTGATCTCCCCGATAGACCAGTTTTAAGGAGAAAAAGGGGGACCGCTCCTCCAGCAGTTTCAGAAAGATTTTGTCCCCCGCCCAGATGTTCTTGGACAGCAAGTCATGCTTGTCTACCCATTCCAGTACACCCTCGTCACAGTCTTTGAGATCTCCTTCGAACTGGTCACTCCAGAACAGGTGCATGTACTCTGTGCCCCACTCATCAGAGACAAAGGTGACAATGCCCCGGTATTCATAGTCCAGCATAGTAAGACCGGTTTCCTCTTTGACCTCCCGCAGAGCGCAATCCTCGGGACTCTCGCCGGGCTCAAATTTTCCGCCTGGGCCCACCCATTTGTCCTGGTTTTCATCTCCTTGCTTTTTGATCCGATGGAGCATCAGATATTTCCCGTCCCGTTCCAGATGGCATAAGGTGGTGTTGCGTGGATTCATGGCTGAAACCTCTTTCCGGTCCCCATGCTGCAAAATATGGACTCAAGCAGGCATGGGGTGTTTTTCAATATATCATATCACGCCTGTACTACAGGGACAAGCTGACGGGGCCCGCAATCGCGGGCCCCGTTTTCCGGATTAGTGAATCTCCACCTGGCGGATGGTCTTTTCTTCCCAGTGCTGCTTGGGCAGCCGCAGGGAGAGCACCCCCGCCCGATAACTGGCAGTGATGGCCTCGGTATCCACCTCGGACACATCGAAGGTGCGGCTCAGGCAGCCGTAGCTGCGCTCCCGGCGGATATAACTGCTGGCGTCGTCACCCTCCTGGTGCTGGTCGCTGCGCTGGGCTGTGATGGTGAGATAGTTGCCCTCCAACTGTACGTGGATGTCCTCCCGCTTCAGACCGGGCAGATCGGCCTCCAGCACATAGGCGTCTCCTTCGTCTTTTACGTCCAGTTCAAAATCCAGTTTTGGGGTGCGGCCAAAGAGGCTGGAGGTGATTTGCTCCAGCTCCTGAAGGGGATTGGTCAGCTTGCCCCGACTCTGGTTGGTCAGTCCAAACATTGCGTGTGCCTCCTCATATAGCGGTTCTGAGACAGTTTGCCCTGGCCGGTTCATTCTATACAAAAAAGACGTATTGCATCAAAATGCAATACGTCTTGATCGGAGAAATTAGAAAAGGGTTTGCGGATCGGGACCGTCAGTGTCCAGATAATCCATCAGCTCCTGGAGTCCGGTGCCCTCCTTGGCGCTGACGTAAAAAATTTTCTCACAGCCTGCCAGCCGCAGCCAGCGTTCCGCCCGGGCGGGATCTCCCTCGGGCCGGTCAATCTGGGTGACGATGCCGATGGTCTCCCGATTGGTGGAGGAAGTGACGCCGGGGGAGTAGATGGAAAATTCCTCAATGGAGGAGATCAAAAGACCCACCACATCCGCCTCATAGGCATACAGCGCCAGGGCCCGGCCCAGGTGTTTGCTCTCGCAATATTCGCCGGGGGTGTCGATGATGGCGTCGCCGTGGTGGATGTATTGGGTCTTGTCGTAGTGGATGCCCTCGCCCCGAAGTGCCTGTTTCAGGGTGGTTTTGCCGGAGCCGCTGCGGCCCATAAAGATGATCTTCCGCATGGCGGTCAGGTCTTGGTGATGGGGCAGACGGTGCAGCCCAGAGTATCCCGGCAGTAGTCGCACAGATCCGCCATGGCCTGCTCCACCTGGGCCACCAGCCCGGTGAAAATCAGGGTGCCGCTGAACCGGTCCACAAAGCTGAGATCCACACCGGTGGACTTGATGGCGATATCGGCGCAGATGATGCTGGTCTCGCTGGGGGTCACGGTGACAATGCCGATGGCAGCCTTGCTGTAATCCAGCTTGGGGTCCAGGCCCAGCTTGCGATAGATCACCGGATCCGGGTTGGCAATGATGTGGGCCAGGGTAATCTGTTTCCCTGGAACCGTCTCCTGGATCAGGCGCATATTGTTTTGAAACCCGGTGGCGGTCTCATCAATCATGGCATGTCACCTCCAAAGCAAAATCTTATATTGCTATTGTACTCCGCCTTAGCGGGAAAAGCAAGCACAAACGGAAAAAAGCGGACATTTTGACAGAGGGGAATCAAATCTTCTATTCACCTAGCAAAACGGTTGCATTTTCCGGAAAAACCGGATAAAATATGTGCTGGAGTTGATACTATGAAAATTTCGACCAAAGGCCGATATGCGCTGCGACTGCTGCTGGACATTGCCCAACAGGGACCCGGAGCGGTGGTTTCCTTGAAGGAAATCTCTGGCCGCCAGGGCATCAGCGTCAAATATCTGGAACAGATCGTGCTGAAATTGAACAAAGCGAATTTCCTCAAGAGCATTCGGGGTGTCCAGGGGGGCTATATGCTCACCCATCCCCCAAAAGAATACCGCATTGGAGATGTGCTTCGGGCGGTGGAGGGCAGCCTGGCCCCCATTACCTGCCTGCAAAGTGAGATCAACCAGTGCGAGCGCTGTGACCAGTGTGTCACCCTCTGGTTTTGGGAGGGGATGGATCAGGTCATCAGCGATTATGTGGATCAGTACACGCTGCAGGATTTTCTGGATCATATCCAAGCCTGACTCGGCCTTGGCCCGCTCCGGTTTCAACAAGAAAAGGAGCGGGCGTTTTCTTTTTTAAAATCCCTACTTGACAAATAGGATATTTTATAATATCCTATAATCACAATAGGAATTAAAAAAGGAGGCGCACTATGAACGTCTATTTTGATAACGCGGCCACCACCGCTTTGAGTAAAACTGCCCTGGAGGCTATGATGCCCTGTCTGACCGAGTACTACGGCAATCCCTCCAGCCTGCACGTCAAGGGCCAGGAGGCCAACCGGCTGCTGGATGAGGCCCGGCGCACGGTAGCCCAGTGTTTGGGAGCCCGACCCGAGGAGATCTATTTTACCTCTGGGGGAAGTGAGGCGGACAACTGGGCCATCACCCAGGCCGCTGCCCTGGGGGCCAAGAAGGGAAAGCGCCATTTGATCTCCACCACCTTTGAGCACCACGCGGTGCTCCACACTCTGAAGAAGCTGGAGCGGGAGGGCTTTGAAGTCACCTATCTGCCGGTGCATGAGGACGGCCTGGTGCGGCTGGAGGAGCTGGAGGCGGCCCTTCGGGAGGACACCGCCCTGGTCACGATTATGTACGCCAACAACGAGATTGGCACCATTCAGCCCATCGACCAGATTGGCCAGCTGTGCCGGGAGCATGGTGTTCTGTTCCACACTGACGCGGTTCAGGCGGTGGGACACCTGGCCATTGACCTCTCCCGGCAGCCCATCGACCTGCTCAGCCTGTCCAGCCACAAGTTCCACGGCCCCAAGGGGGTGGGAGCCCTCTACTGCCGCCGGGGCATTTTCCTGGGCAACCTGATTGAAGGGGGCGCCCAGGAGCGGGGCAAGCGGGCCGGCACCGAAAATCTGCCGGGGATCCAGGGAATGGCCGCCGCTCTCAAAGAGGCGGTGGATCATCTGGAGGAGAACAACGCCCGGGTCACTGCCCTGCGGGACAAGCTGATTCGGGGAGTGCTCTCGGAGATTCCCGTATCCCGTCTCAACGGAGATTGGGAACATCGGCTGCCCGGCAATATCAATTTCTGCTTCGAGGGCATCGAGGGAGAGGCCCTGCTGCTGCGGCTGGACCTGGCGGGGGTGTGTGCTTCCTCCGGTTCCGCCTGCACTTCCGGAAGCCTGGATCCCAGCCATGTGCTGCTGGCCATTGGCCTGCCCAAAGAGGTGGCCCATGGCTCTCTGCGGCTTACTCTGGACGAATGGAACACCGAGGCGGAAGTGGATTATGTGCTGTCCAAGCTGCCGGGCATTGTAGCCGGGCTGCGGGAGATGAGCCCGGTATGGGAAGAAATGCAGGCGGCCAGACAGTCCGCCTGACCGGATAGAAAGGATGAAATGAAATTATGGCAATGGCATACAGCGAGAAAGTAAGAGAACATTTTGCCAATCCCCGGAATGTGGGTAAAATGGACAACGCCGACGGCGTGGGCGAGGTGGGCAACGCCGTCTGCGGCGATATCATGAAGATTTACCTCAAGATTGAGGACGACACCATTGTGGACGTGAAGTTCAACACCTTTGGCTGCGGCGCCGCCATCGCCACCAGCTCCATGGCCACCGAGCTCATCAAAGGCAAGCCCATCAGTGAGGCCCTGCAGCTTACCAATCATGCGGTGGTGGAGGCGCTGGACGGACTGCCCCCGGTAAAGCTCCACTGTTCCGTGCTGGCGGAGGAGGCGGTGAAGGCGGCCTTGAAGGACTACTATGAGCGCCGGGGACTGCCGGTGCCGCCCCAGTGTCAGCAGCCGGAGCATCACAGCTGCGCTGCCTGCGGCGGCTGCGGATGACTCAGACGCCGCTGGTGAGAAAGCTTAGGCGCATAAGGGAATTTGCCAAATAACAGGGAAACTGTTATAATAAACTATACAGATAGTATAACAGGGCTGGAGTTGATTCGGGGGAACCGGATTTTGAACTGAAGAAGAGGCATCTTATGACAAATCTCACCAAGCGGGCCATGGCGGAAGCGCTGAAAAAACTGCTGCAAAAGCACAATTTGGAGCATATTACCATCCAAGACGTGGCGGATGAGGCCCAGGTCAGCCGCAAAACCTTCTATTATCACTTCCACGACATCTATGATCTGGTGGAATGGCTGTTAGTAGAGGAATGCAAAAATTTTGCTCTTCTGCACCAGGGCAGCGGCATCTGGGTGAAGGACGTGGCGGCAGGCCTCAACTACGCCACGGAAAACCGGGGCTGGCTGCTGAACATCTACCAGTCCATGGAGCGCCCCCAGCTGGAGCGCATTCTGCGGAAAATTGTGGCCCCTCTGATGGAGACTACCTTCGAGGACGCCCTGGGAGGACGCCCGGTTCAGGAAGAGGATCGGAAGTTTGTGCTGGATATTTTCACCTATGGCATTACCGGTCTGTTTTTAACCTGGATGGGAGAGGGAATGCGCAGCGACGCCGCCTTCCTTCAGGACAAGCTGGTGCGGTTTTTCGACGACAGCATCAAGCTGATGGCGGACCGGTGTGTGGAGGAGTACGGACGTCAGTGACGGCCACGACAGAATTAGACAAAAAAAGCGGAGTGTCCAAAAGTGGAACACTCCGCTTTTTTTGTCTATTCTCTTTTGTGTTTTAGAGAACTATACTCCAAGTAAAGCAAAATATCCTGCCCTTCTGTCCTCAAGCCTGCCCTTCGGAATCCCGGAGAGCTGCCGGGATCAAGCGGTGTTTGGATGGAAGGGGAACTTGGAAGGGAGTTTTTTTCATGGGAATCAAGCAATCACTGCAGTCTTTTGGCATCCGCCAGGCCCTGAGCTATCTGGAAAAGGACCCGGAGGAAAATCTGCCCAAGCTGATGGCCTGGGTGGACCGGTTTGCCGGAGATTCTCCCGACAGCTTCCCCAAGCAGCGGGAGGTCATCCGGCGGGTCATCAACGACCCCGACGACAACTGGCACAAGTTTATTGTCAATCTGGTGAAGAACGTTGACAATGAGGTGCTGAAAACCGTGTTCACCAACTTCATTGTCAACGGCAATCTGGTGGGCTGGCAGCGCCAGGAGGAGATCCGCCAGAAATATAACTGCAATGTGCCCTGGGCCATTCTGCTGGATCCCACCTCGGCCTGTAACCTCCACTGCGTGGGCTGCTGGGCGGCGGAGTACGGCAACAAGCTGAATCTGACCTTTGATGAGATTGACAACATCATCACCCAGGGCAAGGACATGGGGGTTTATATCTATATTTATACCGGCGGCGAACCAATGGTCCGGAAAGATGACCTGATCGCCCTGTGCAACAAGCACAACGACTGCGTGTTCCTGTGCTTTACCAACGCCACGCTGATCGACGAGGAGTTCGCCGACAATATGCTGCGGGTGAAAAACTTTATCCCCGCCATCTCTCTGGAAGGGTTTGAAGAGGCCACCGACGGCCGCCGGGGCCAGGGGGTCTATCAAAAGGTGATTCATGCCATGGAGCTGCTGAAGCAGCGACATCTGCCCTTCGGAATCTCCGCCTGCTATACCAGTGCCAACATGGACTCTATTACCTCCGAGGCCTTTATGGACAAGATCATTGACCTGGGGGCCTATTTCATCTGGTACTTCCACTACATGCCTGTGGGTAACGACGCAAGTCCGGAGCTGCTGCCCACCCCGGAGCAGCGGGCCTACATCTATCACAAGATCCGGGACGAGTACCGCCATACCAAGCCCATTTTCATGATGGACTTCCAGAACGACGGAGAGTATGTGGGTGGCTGCATCGCCGGCGGCCGGCGGTTCCTGCACATCAATGCCAACGGCGACTGCGACCCCTGTGTGTTCATCCACTACTCCGACTCCAACATCCGGGAGAAGACCCTGCTGGAGGTGCTGACCTCCCCGCTGTTCATGGCCTATCACGACGGCCAGCCCTTCAACGATAACCACCTGCGTCCCTGCCCCATGCTGGAGAACCCGGAGAAGATCCGGGAGATCATCGAGCGTACCGGTGCCCATTCCACCGACCTCCAGTCTCCGGAGTCTGTGGAGCACCTGACAGAAAAAACTGAGCCCTATGCCCGACGGTGGACTCCCACTGCGGAACAGCTCTGGTCCTGCAGCCACGACTGCGCCAGCTGCCAGGCGCACACCAAACAGGGTGCATGACCCCGATTCAACACACAAAAACACTCACCTCAAGCTCAGCTTGGGGTGAGCGTTTTTGTCCATTCAATGGGTTCAAAAGAAAATTATTTGTCACAATCCAGAGCTTCGCCAATGCAGGCTATGAGCCGCCGGAAGGCCTCCTGGGACCGATCCGAGGGCAGCCCGGCGTAATTGACCACAATCACATGGCTGGCGGTGGGGGTGGTCCGATAGTATTGGGACAGGCAGGAGATCCGCAGCCCCTGCCGCTGGGCCAGTTGGATCAACTGGGTGTCCTCCAGATCTCCGTGGATCTCCAGCAGAAAGTGCAGGCCCTCGTTTTCCATCCGCACCGAGATGGCACCGGTCACAGGGCTGGATTTCAGCTGTTGGAGGATGCGGTTCTTTTGAGCCTTGTAGTGGTTGCGCATCCGGTTCAGGTGCTTTTCAAAGTAACCCTCCCGTATGAACCGGGCCAGGGCCAGCTGCTCAAAGGAGGACACGGTGCAGGCGTAAAAGCCCAGCTTCTGCCGGAACACCTCCACCAGAGGCCGGGGCAGCACCATGTAGCTGATGCGGATGGTGGAGGCCAGGGTTTTGGAGAAGGTGTTGATATAGATGACCCGATCCGAGGCGTCGATACTCTGGAGGGTGGGAATGGGCTTGCCGCTGGTGCGGAACTCGCAGTCATAGTCATCCTCCAGAATGTAGCGGCCCTGGGCCTTGGCGCACCAGCCCAGCAACTCATAGCGGCGGCTCACCGGCATGACAATGCCGGTGGGGAAGTGGTGAGAGGGGGAGATGTGGAGCACGTCCACCCCCTGTTGCTCCAGTACCTGGGTGCGTACTCCGGCCTCATCCATAGGGATGGGCACACAGCGGGCCCCATTGCTCTCGTAGATCAGGGCGGGCTTTTGATAGCCCGGATCCTCCACCCCGTAGACCTTGTCCCGGCCCAGCAGCTGAACCAGCAGGCCGTAGAGGTACTCGGTGCCGGCGCCAATGACGATCTGATCCGGATCCACCGACATGCCCCGGAAGTCATAGAGGTGGCCGGCAATGGCCTCCTGCAGCTCTCTGCGGCCCTGGGCCGAGGGGGAGTGCATCAGCTCTTCTCCCTCCTGGCTCAGCACCTCCCGCAGCAGCTTGGCCCAGGTGGAGAAAGGAAAGTTTTCTGCGGGAATGTGATTGGTCACCAGGTCGGCAAACCACCGCTCCTGCTGGTCGGGAAGGGAGGCACTGGGAGGAGACTCATACCGGGGCTGGGGAACGGGCAAAATGCCAGGCTCCAGTTTCTCCACAAAAAAGCCCCGTTTTGGCTGAGAATAGAGATAGCCCTCCGCCACCAGCTGGGCGTAGGCATTTTCCACGGTGATCACACTGACCCCCAGATGTTTGGCAAAGGCCCGCTTGCTGGGCAGCTTTTCCCCGGGGGAGAGACGGCCGGAGAGAATATCCTCCCGGATGCAGCGGTAGAGGTATTCGTACAGACTGCACCCGCCGGTGTCCTCAAAGGAATAGGTGAGCATCTGCTGAATCCCTCCTCTGACCTGTTCAGACAGGAAAAAAGTCGAGTGTTTATTATGACCAGATTATACGCAACAGAACGCAAATTGTAAAGAGAAACCATAACGATGTTCCAAGCAGCAATAAACAGCCGTCCTGTCGTTGGACAGGACGGCTGTTTTTGTGGGAGATGGCTTATCTTTGCCGAGTCTTGCGACGGAAGGAGAAGATCATCAACAAAGCAGCGGCGGCCAGGCTGAACACCAGAGCAATGGTGTACAACAGAATGGGGGCGTTGTCTCCAGTCTGCGGCGTGGTGGTGTTTTTGGAAAGGTCCGCCAGCTTTGCCTCGGCAGCGGTGAGGAGGTTGTAGTTGGAGACCAGGGCCTTCTGGGC
>JAHZGF010000043.1:13529-142585 GCA_019420945.1 Clostridiales bacterium
GCTTTGCCTCGGCAGCGGTGAGGAGGTTGTAGTTGGAGACCAGGGCCTTCTGGGCGTCGGTCAAAGCGTTGTATGCGGCTCTGGCCTGGGCGATGGCCTCCTTGCTGTTCAGGGAAACAGTGCCAATGGCATTGATCTTGGCGATGACAGCATCGGCGGCCGCCTGATCCTGAGCGCTCTGCTGAAGCTGAGCCAGTTTTTCCTCAGCAGCGGTGAGGAGGTTGTAGTTGGAGACCAGGGCCTTCTGGGCCTCGGTCAGGGCGTCATAGGCGGCTCTGGCCTGGGCAATAGCGTCCTGGCTGTCCAGGGAGACGGTGCCGATGGCATTGATCTTGGCGATGACAGCATCGGCGGCCGCCTGATCCTGGGCATCTTGCTGAAGCTGAGCCAGCTTTGCCTCAGCGGCGGTGAGGAGATTATAGTTGGAGACCAGGGCCTTCTGGGTATCGGTCAGAGCGTCATAGGCGGCTCTGGCCTGGGCAATAGCGTCCTGGCTATTCAGGGAAACAGAGCCGATGGCATTGATCTTGGCGATGACAGCATCGGCGGCCGCCTGATCTTGGGCATCTTGCTGAAGCTGAGCCAGTTTTTCCTCGGCGGCGGTGAGGAGATTATAGTTGGAGACCAAGGCCTTCTGGGCGTCGGTCAGAGCGTCATAGGCGGCTCTGGCCTGGGCAATAGCGTCCTGGCTGTCCAGGGAGACGGTGCCGATGGCAGCAATCAGGGTCGTAATATCCTGGGCGGCCGCCTGATCCTGGGCATCCTGCTGAAGCTGAGCCAGCTTTTCCTCGGCGGCGGTGAGGAGATTATAGTTGGAGACCAGGGCCTTTTGGGCGTCGGTCAGAGCGTCATAGGCGGCTCTGGCCTGGGTGATGGCCTCCTGGCTGTCCAGGGAGACGGTGCCAATGGCGTCGATGGCATCGATGACAGCCTTAAACTGGTAAAGTCCAGCCACTTCCTCGGAGGAGAGGGCGTAGTTATAAATCTGCACCTCATCCAGCAGACCGGTAAAGGCCTCGGGACGGGCCGGATTCCAGGAGGCACCCAGGGTCAGAACGCTGCTGTTTTCCTGGCCGGCGGCGGGGCCTGTGGCCACAGCGGAGCCATTCAGATAAAGGGTGCGATTCCCCTTGGCTCCGTCCTGAACGGCGGTCATCAGCACCCACTCATTCAGCGGTGCTTTCTTGCCGTTATTGATGTTGTTGCTGTTGGGGGCGCCAAAGTTGAAGGCGCTGCCCCCCTGGGGATTCACCAGACCCAGGCAATACCAACCGGTGCTGGTGTCCTGGCCCTTGCGCAGAATGGTAACCCAGTCCTGGCCGTAATCCTCCACCTTTACCCAGGCGGACAGGGTAAAGCTTTCGGTGGCGGTAAAGTCAAGGTCGTCGGCGTCCGCCACAGTGACCACCTGGTCGGAACTGCTGAAACGGATGGCGTTTCCTACGATGCCTGGGACGATTTCCGGCTGACCGGAGATGGTGCCGGTGTGCTGGTTGTCGGTTTCGTCAAGGATGCTGCCGCCTTCCTGGCGCTCAAAACTCCAGTGGGCCACCAGTTCGGGATCTGGGGGCGGAGCGGGCGGCGTGGGGGCCGACTGAATGACCCGGAAATAGTCCACATCGGTGTAAGTGCCCTGAGACTGGGGATCGCGGTCCTCCAAAATGCGGATCTGCAGGGTGTGCTCCCGGTCTTCCAAAACGTCGCTGCGGAAGATCTTGGTGCTGAGCACCTCATCCTGCTGATAGGTGTCAATGATGCCCACCGACTGACCATCGATGAAAATTTCGGCCTTGCCGTGCTCATGCTGCATACCGCCGAAAATCTCAATACCGATGCCGGTAAAGGTCAGATCAATGGTGGCGCCGGGCAGATTGTAGTTGTGGCCGGTGCTGTTGAACCGCTTGGAATTTGCCCCGTTGGTTCGGAATCCTTCGGAGTAGACCACACGGCTGTCGGCGTCATCGATGATCTCCCAAGCGGGTTCCGCAGAGGCGCCCTTCTGGGCCTGTACCATCTGGGTGTTGATGTGTTCTGCTACCTGGGCAGGATCCATCTTCTGCACCAAAATGCCGTGCTTGCCGTTGGGGTCCGGATTCCAGGTGTTGGACCCGTCATCAGGATTGATGGTAACGGTGCCGGTGTCCACCGTCCAGTAATCTCCTGCGCCCTCCACCGCATAGACCAGAGAGGTGAGATCCCAGCTCTCCCGGCCGCTGGTGGTATTGCCGAAATACAGGTCGTAGCTCTTCCGCACCGGGTCATCCTCGGCCATCAGGCTACGGGTGTTGCCGGTGATGATCTTACTGCCGATCTCCCAGCCGCTCCAGAGGATGGGGGCGGGGCAGTTGGCCTCCACATAAATGGAGGCGGCTGCGTCAAAGCGCATGTTGTTTTCGGAGCCGGAGGGGAAATAGCCCGCCATAATGGAACACAGCTTGACCTTTTGCCGGACCAGTTCGATACCGGTCAGGCTGCTGTATTGGTCGGCGGGGGATTCCAGCAGCTCCTTCAGATTGTTCAGCGTGCCGACCACCACCAACACCACGCTGTTGTCCTCTGCGTTGGCCAGTGTCTGGCGATACACTTCCAGAGCGGTGGGGGCATAGTAGTCGTGGTTGATGTCGTTGGCATAGGTCTGGGCGATGTACTGCTGGTAACGGGAGCCGGCTCCGCCGCCGGGGGAAGTGGTGGCAATGCCCACCGGCACGTCCGGCAGCCCGTAATAGGTATTGATGGCGTCAATGCAGGGGGCTGCATAGCCGCTGTAGCAGCAACCTACCACGGCCAGTAAATTCACTCTGCCCTGCTGGATATAGGAGTGGAGCAGGGCCATGGCACCGGCATCATCCACGTCTGAGTCGATGTCGGTATCAAAGATCACATTTACCGTGGGGTCCGGGGTGTAGGAGAAGGGCGGATCCGCTGCGTGGGCCGGCGCTGAGAGGCCAAACAACAGCGCACAGAAACACATCAGAGAGATCAACCGCTTCCGTAGCTGCTTGGAATGCTTTTTCCTGTTCATATCGAGTCCTCCTTTGCTCTGTTTCATGCTCTCTTAAATTCCAATTTTTGGAATTTTCTTTAGGAGAAATTGAGAAATCATGGAAAAATACTGGAATAGGGGGCCAAAATATGCGAAAAAGTATGATACTAAGAACAGCTTGACTGATAAGACATGGAAAGTCAATTGTGATTAGTAACAGAATAAAATGATTTAAAGCGGCAAAATGCACAAAAACAGAGCGAGGCGAAAGCGGAAGTTGTGTATTTTTCTGCTTCGGCCGGGGCGTTGTGGAGACGGTGTTTGGCTGGGGGGATTATAGCTTGTGATTTGAGGTGGCCTGTGTTATCTTTATTCCAAGACTGTACTGTTTTGGGAGGAACCATTGACTATGCGAGAACTGGAAGTGGGCGGCACCTACCGCCACTTTAAAAATAAGCTTTACAAGGTGCTGGGCACCGCCATTCACAGTGAGACTGGGGAAAAACTGGTGATCTATCAGCAGCTCTACGGAGCGGGAGAGATTTATGCCCGCCCCTATGACATGTTCCTCAGTGAGGTGGATCGTGAAAAGTATCCCGATGTGCCCCAGAAATACCGCTTTGAGTCGGTGGCCGGGGACAATCTGGTGTTGATCGGAATGCCCGGCTGCGGCAAGAGCACCGTAGGGGTGGTGCTGGCCAAGATTCTGGGCTGGGATTTTGTGGACGTGGATCTGGTGATCCAGAAGCAGAATGGCCGTCGGCTCCAGGATATCATTCAGTCCGAGGGAAACGACGCCTTTCTGGAGCGGGAGGCCGACGCGGTGGAGAGCCTGGACTGTGCCCACACCGTCATTGCCACCGGCGGCTCCGCAGTGCTGAATCCCCGTGGGCTGCAAAAGCTGCGGGAACTGGGGCGGCTGGTCTACCTGAGCCACCCCTATGAGGAGATTGTGCGCCGGATCCCCAACCTGGCCACCCGGGGCATCACCCTGGACCCGGGCCAGACCCTGAAAGATCTGTACGACTACCGGACCCCCATCTATGAGCGGGTGGCGGACCTGACGGTGGACGCCTCCAGCTATACCATTGAGCAGACCGCCCGGGCCATCCAGCAAGCGGCGGGGCTGGAGTGAGTCGGGGAGCGAACAGCCCCCCCGAAGCGCAGACGGAAAGGAGCAAGACATCATGGGACAGGAACAAAAGCGGCGAGTCTGGTTCGTTTTGGGTGTGAGCCTGGCAGGGGCGGCGGCGGTGCTGCTGATCCCAGCGGTATTTCATATCTTGCTGTGAACCAAAGAAACAAAAAAACCGGGCGCGCTGTTGTTTCAGCGCGTCCGGTTCCGTTTTTTGTGATCTCACAGCCCCCGGAGGTAGTCCACCATCTGCTGGTAGCTGCCGCTGGGGCAGGTGACCGGGGCATTGCTGCGGTTGATGGCGGTGTCGGTGAGCAGCCAGGTGGGAATCCCGGCGGCGGTTGCGGCCTCCACATCTTCCTGCACGTCGTTGCCGATCATCAGGCACTGGGCGGGATCCAAATGGAACTGGTCCAGAATGTCCCGGTAGTAGGCGGGGTTGGGCTTGCAGTGGCAGGAGTTGGCATAGTCGGTGACCAGATCGAAGTCCTCCATCTTCAGGCCAATCCAGCTCAGCCGGGTGGCGTCGCCATTGGCGGGGAAGATGGGGTTGGTGGCCAGAATCACCTTTTCCGCCTTTTCGTGGGCCAGCCGGACCGCCTCCCGGGCCAGGGGGGCGGGGGAAGTGGCGGAGCGGGCCTGATGGAATTGGTTGTCATAGAAGGTGGAGAATTTGGGGATGTCCTTTAAACTCTCCTGGCCCATGATGCTTCCGAAGGCGGACCAGAAGGCGTCATAGTTGGTACACTGACCCTGGTTTTTCACCATGGCCTCCACGCCGGACCATACTGCCTTCACCAGCAGCTTGGAATCGGTGTAGCCCCATTGGGCGGCGGTGGCGGCCAGGTGGTGGAAATAGACCTGGGTAAAGTGGTCGTTGTCCATGGGCAGCAGAGTGCCGTCCAAATCAAATAAAATGGCTTGCAGCATACTGTCATTCCTCTTTTTTCGGATTCAGCCCCGATATTTTCCATAACCAGAGCTTCAGCAACCGTAGTGGCTATAATTTTATCAGTGGAAAGCAAAAAAGTCAAACCCAGCCGCTTGCGCTTTTAACCGGAAAATGGTATGCTGATAGGCAGTGAAACTTGCGGTTTGGCCGCGGAACGGAGGAAACCATATGGATTTGAAGGGCAGAAATTTGCTCAAGCTGCTGGACTACACCCCGGAGGAGATCACCTACCTGCTGGATCTGGCGGCGGACCTGAAGGCGAAAAAGAAGGCGGGCGTTGCCCATGATACCCTGCGGGGCAAGAACGTGGCGTTGCTGTTTGAGAAGGACTCCACCCGAACCCGCTGCGCCTTTGAAGTGGCGGGCTATGACCTGGGGATGCACGTCACCTATCTGGGGCCCTCCGGTTCTCAGATGGGCAAGAAGGAGTCCATCGCCGACACTGCCCGGGTGCTGGGCCGGATGTACGACGGCATTGAGTACCGGGGCTTTGATCAGAGCATTGTGGAGGAGCTGGCCAAGTACGCCGGAGTGCCGGTGTGGAACGGCCTGACCAACCAGTTCCATCCCACTCAGATCCTGGCGGATTTCCTGACCATTCGGGAGCGTTTCGGCCACCTGAAGGGCATTCACCTGACTTATATGGGTGATGCCCGGTTCAACATGGGCAATTCCCTGATGGTGGGCTGCGCCAAGATGGGCATGCACTTTACCGGCTGCTGCCCCGCCAAGTACCAGCCCGATCCCGAGCTGGTGGCCACCTGCCAGGCCATCGCCGCCGAGACCGGCGCCACCATCCGCTTCACCGAGGATCCCATGGAGGGAGCCAAGGAGTCCAATGTGATCTACACCGATGTGTGGGTGTCCATGGGCGAGCCGGTGGAGGTCTGGGAAGAGCGCATCCGGGAGCTGGCCCCCTATCAGGTCAACACCCAGATGATGGAGGCCGCCGCGGAGGACTGCGTGTTCATGCACTGCCTGCCCGCCTTCCACGACCTCAACACCACCATCGGCAAGGAGATGGGTGAGCGCTTCGGCCGGGATTCCATGGAGGTGTCCAACGAGGTGTTCGAGTCCGAGCGCTCCATCGTCTTTGACGAGGCGGAGAACCGGATGCACACCATCAAGGCCGTTATGGCCGCCACGCTGTAAGGGGAATTTTGCCCCCTAGAGCGGTTCATCCGAGGAAAAATAACAGCATTTTGAAAATCCGGGGCGATTCCGCCCCGGATTTTTTCGCTTTCCAGCCTATTTCCGACTGTATTTTAGGGATTTTATCTTGCACAGGATGGAAAATCTGGATATAATAAAAAGACGCGCCGGAATGATCCGACGCGGAGGTATTAAAAGACAGAAGGCAGTGAATCAGAATGCTGGAATTGCGTGACCTCTGTTTCTCCGTCCCCGGGGAAGGGAAGCAGATCGATATTTTGAACCACATCAACCTCACCGTGCCCGATGGCAAGCTGGTGGTCATCACTGGCCCCAACGGCAGCGGCAAATCCACCCTGGCCCGGGTCATCATGGGCCTGGAGCAGGCGATCTCCGGTACCATCACCTTTAACGGCCAGCAGATCCAGGACCTGGGTATTACCGAGCGGGCCAAGCTGGGCATCAGCTATGGCTTCCAGCAGCCTGCCCGTTTTAAGGGCATGAAGGTGTCCGACCTGCTGGAGTGCGCCGCCGGCAAAAAGCTCACCCGGGAGGACTCCTGCCACTACTTGGCCCAGGTGGGTCTGTGCAGCCAGGAGTACGTGGACCGGGACGTGGACGCCAGCCTTTCCGGCGGCGAGCTCAAGCGCATTGAGATTGCCACCATCCTGGCCCGCAACGCCCCGCTGATGATCTTTGACGAGCCCGAGGCGGGCATTGACCTGTGGAGCTTTGGCCGGCTCACCGAGACCTTCCAGGCCATCCACCGGCAGCACAAGGCTTCCATGATTATCATTTCCCACCAGGAGCGGATCATTCGGCTGGCGGACGAGGTGGTGCTGATCTCCGGCGGCACCGTGGCCGGCCAGGGTCCTGCCTCTGAGCTGCTGGAACAGATCGAGAGCGCCAGCCTGGGCGGCGGCAGCTGCGCCACCTGCATGTAAGGAGGTTGGAATCCATGAGCGAACGTTATAGCGAAACCGTCTCCACCATGCTGGAGAAGATTGCCGGCCTGAAGAGCACCCCGGACGGGGCCTACAACTTCCGGCTGGACGGCAAGGGAGAGGAGCGCAAATCCTCCGACCATATCAAAATCACCCAAAAGACCGACAAGCCCGGCATTGATATCCATATCGCCGACGGCACCGTCAACGAAAAGACCTTCATCCCGGTGGTCATCACCAAGAGCGGCATCGAGGATCTGGTCTACAACGACTTCTTCATCGGGGAGAACTGCGACGTCACCATCATCGCCGGCTGCGGCATCCACAACTGCGGCTGCGAGGACTCCAAGCACAACGGCATCCATACCTTCTATGTGGGCAAAAACTCCAAGGTCTCCTATGTGGAAGTCCACTACGGCGCCGGTGACGGCACCGGCGGCCGGATTCTGAACCCCCAGACCGTGGTCTACCTCCAGGAAGGGGCCACCATCGTCATGGACACCAGCCAGATCGGCGGTGTGGACTCCACCAAGCGGTACACCCGCATTGTGGCGGAGGGAGAGGGCAGCGAGGTGATGATCACCGAGAAGCTGATGACCCACGGGGACCAGACCGCCGATTCCGATGTGGACATCATCCTTAATGGCCAGGACTCCAAGGCCCGGGTGATCTCCCGCAGCGTGGCCAAGGGCAATTCCCGGCAGTTGTTCCACCCCAACGTGGAGGGCAACGCCCCCTGCTTCGGCCACGTCCAGTGCGACTCCATCATCATGGGCAACGGCAAGGTGCAGTCCATCCCCGCCATCACCGCCAACCATGTGGACGCCAGTCTGATCCACGAGGCCGCCATCGGCAAGATCGCCGGAGACCAGATTTTGAAGCTGCAGACCCTGGGCTTCACCGCCGAGGAGGCAGAGGAAAAGATCCTGGAAGGCTTCCTGCGCTGAGTGTAAAAATGCGTTCCGCTGAAGGGCGGAGCGCCGCATACAGAGATGAAACCGGGGCCGGACAAGCTTGTCCGGCCCCGGATTTATTTTGTGGGGATATATGGTTACTGGCCGTCATCCTCAATGAGACCATAACCACCATCGTTACGGGCATAGACCACGGCGATGGAGTCATGGTTGTCCGCGTTGCGGAACACGAAGAAGGTGTGACCCGTCAGATTCATCTGGAGCACAGCCTCCTCGGCGCTCATGGGCTTCAGAGTAAATTTCTTGGAGCGGATGATGGTGATGTCGTCCATCTCCTCGTCCACATCCTCCTGGGCCAGCAGACTGGCCAGTTCCTCATTGTGCATACGCTTGGCCAGGCGGGTCTTGTACTTGCGAATCTGGCGTTCAATGGCTGCGATGGCAGCATCCACGGAAGCGTTGGCGTCGCTGGTGGTGGATTCGCCCCGATACAGGGTGCCGCCGGCATTGACGGCTACCTCGGCCTTCACCATGCCCTTCTTCTGGTTGGTAAAGGTGACGGTGGCCTCAGCGTCGGAGCGGAAGAAGCGGTCCAGCTTGGAAACCTTCTTTTCCGCATAGAAATGCACGCCGCGGGGCTGTTCTCCCTTGCGATCGACAAATTTCACGTTCACGATGATGCGCTCCTTTCCCGGTTAAGAAACCGTCCGGCAGGGAGTCCCTGCCTCTTGTGATGATTGTATCACAAAGAGGGGGTAACGTGCAACGAAATTGTGAACTTTTTACAAATAAATTAAGAATTCCACTTAAAACCCAGAGGCCCCGGGCAAGAAATGCCCGGGGCCTCTGGGTTTGAGTTATGGAGTTTATGGAAGTGAGAAGAAAGCAAAAGAAGAATTATTCGATGGTGATCAGCAGCTCGCCGGCCTTCACCGTGCTGCCCTCGCTGACCAGAATGGACTTGACCCTGCCGGCCATTCGGGCGGTGACGCTGGTTTCCATCTTCATGGCTTCAATGACGGCGATGACCTGGTTTTCCTCCACGGTGTCGCCTTCCTTGACGTTGATCTTGCTGACCAGGCCCGGGATGGAGGCGCCGATCTGGCTCTTGTCCTCCGGGTCCGCCAGGGTGACCTGCTTGACAGTGGAGGCGGCCTGAGGATCGGGAACGGAGACCTCCCGGCGCATGCCGTTGAGCTCAAATTCCACCACCCGGTTGCCCTCCTCGTCCAGCTCGCCCAGGCCCAGATATTTGATGACCAGGGTTTTGCCGTCCTCGATGTTGATCTTGTTGGTCTCGCCCAGGGCCATGCCGTTGAAGAACACATGGCTGCCCATCCGCATCAGGTAGCCGTACTCCTTGGCGTGCTCCCAGAACTCCTTGACCACCTTGGGGTAGAAGCAGTAGGCGATGACCTGTTTCATGTCAGTCTGGGGGCAGAACTCGGAGACCTCTTTCCAGGCCTGCTCAAAGTCCACCGGGGGCAGCAGCTCACCGGGGCGGCAGGTGATGGGTTCTTCGCCCTTCAGCACGATCTTCTGCAGCTCCTCCGGGAAGCCCCAGGCGGGCTGGCCCATCATGCCCTTGAAGTAGGACACCACCGAGTCGGGATAGCTCAGATCCTTGCCCTTGGTGCAGATGTTTTCCGGGGTCAGGTTGTTCTGGACCATGAAGATGGCCAGATCGCCTACCATCTTAGAGGAGGGGGTCACCTTGACGATGCCGCCCAGCATGTCGTTGACCTGCTTGTACATCTCCTTGACCTCGTCGAAGCGGCTGCCCAGGCCCAGGGAGATGACCTGGGGCTGCAGGTTGGTGTACTGGCCGCCGGGGATCTCATAGCGGTAGATGTCGGTGACCGGGCTCTTGAGGCCGTGGTCAAAGCGCTCATAGCGCAGCCGCACGTCGGCCCAGTAGTCGGTGAGCTTCTGGAGCTCCTTCAGATCCAGGCCGGTATCCCGTTCGGTGCCTTCCAGGGCGGCCACCACCGCGTTCATGGAGGGCTGGCTGGTGAGAGAGGACATGGAGGAGATGGCGGTGTCCACAATGTCCACCCCGGCCTCGGCGGCCATCAGCAGGGTGGCCACCTGGTTGGCGGTGGTGTCGTGGGTGTGCAGGTGGATGGGCAGTCCCACCTCCTGCTTCAGGGTGGTGATCAGCTTCTTGGCTGCGTAGGGTTTCAGCAGGCCGGACATGTCCTTGATGGCCAGAATGTGGGCCCCCCGCTTCTCCAGCTCCTTAGCCATATTAACATAATACTCCAGGGTATAGCGATCTCTGGAGGGGTCGGAGATGTCGCCGGTGTAGCACATGGTGGCCTCGCAGATCTTGCCCTGCTTGAGCACCTCATCCATGGCGATCTCCATGCCGGGGATCCAGTTCAGGGAGTCAAAGACCCGGAACACGTCGATGCCGCTGATGGCGGCCTCCTTGACGAAGGCCCGGATCAGGTTGTCGGGGTAGTTGGAGTAGCCCACGGCGTTGGCACCCCGGAGCAGCATCTGGAAGGGGATGTTGGGAATTTTCTTGCGCAGCAGCTCCAGCCGCTCCCAGGGGTCCTCGTGGAGGAAGCGATAGGCCACGTCGAAGGTGGCGCCGCCCCACATCTCCAGGGAGAAGCAGTCGGAGAGGATGTCGGCGGTGCCGTCGGCTCCCTTCAGCATGTCCCGGGTCCGCATCCGGGTGGAGAGCAGGCTCTGATGGGCGTCCCGCATGGTGGTGTCGGTGATCAGCAGCTTTTTCTGGTCCAGCACCCACTGCTTGACGGCCTCGGGACCGCTCTTGTCCAAAATCTGCTTCAGGCCGTCCCGGGGTACCTCCCGGCTGGGCTGGGGGAAGCGGGGGGTGTCGTACTGCTTGCGTTCGGCGTTGGGGGCGGCAACCTGGATGTTGGCAATATACTTCAGTACCCGGGTGGCCCGGTCCCGGCTGTTCTCAATTTCAAAGAGCTCCGGGGTATCGTCGATGAACTTGGTATGGCACTGGCCCGCCTGGAATTTGGGGTGGTGCAGGATGTTGGTGACAAAGGGGATGTTGGTCTTGACGCCCCGGATGTGGACCTCGTTGATGGCCCGCATGGCCTTGCGGCACACCCCATAGAAGGTGTTGTCCCAGGAGGTGACCTTGACCAGCAGCGAGTCGTAGTAGGGGGAGATGGAGGTGCCGGTGCCGGCGTTGCCGCCGTCCAGCCGGACTCCGAAGCCGCCGCCGGAGCGGTAGGCGGTGATTTTGCCGGTGTCCGGGGCAAAGTTGTTCACCGGGTCCTCGGTGGTCACTCGGCACTGGATGGCGTAGCCGTTGACGTGGACATCCTCCTGGCTGTTGAGGCCGATCTCCGGGGTGGACAGGGGGTAGCCCTCGGCGATGAGAATCTGGGCCCGGACCAGGTCAATGCCGGTGACCTGCTCAGTGACGGTGTGTTCCACCTGAATCCGGGGATTCATTTCAATAAAGTAGTGGTGGCCGTCCTTGTCCACCAGGAACTCCACGGTGCCGGCGGAGACATAGCCTACGCTCTTGGCAATCTTTACCGCGTCCTCGTGGAGGGCCTCAATAGTGGCTTTGGGGACGCTCCAGGCCGGGGCGAACTCCACCACCTTCTGGTAGCGGCGCTGAAGGGAGCAGTCCCGCTCACCGATGTGGTAGACGTGACCATACTTGTCCGCCAGAATCTGCACCTCGATGTGCTTGGGTTCTACCAGGAACTTTTCAATGAAGATATCGTCGTTGCCGAAGGCCTTTTTGGCCTCGCTCTTGACCAGTTCAAAGGCGGGCTTGACCTCCTCCGGGGTGTTGCACCGGCGCATGCCCCGGCCGCCGCCGCCGGCAGCCGCCTTCAGAATCACCGGGAACCCAAAGCTGATGGCTTTCTCCAGGGCCTCATCGGCATCCTTCAGGGGATCGGTACAGCCCGGGATAATGGGTACCCCGCAGGAGATGGCGATGGATTTGGCCGCCAGCTTGTCGCCCATGTTGGCCAGTACCTCAGCGGGAGGACCCACAAAGGTGATGCCCGCGGCGTCGCAGGCCCGGGCGAAGTCGGCGTTCTCGGACAGGAAACCATAGCCCGGATGGATGGCATCTACACCCCGGCGCTTGGCCAGGTCAATAATGCCCGGAATGTCCAAATAGGCCCCCAGAGGGCTCTGGTTTTCGCCAATCAGATAGGCCTCGTCCGCCTTGGTGCGGAACAGGCCGTTGGTGTCCTCATTGGAGTACATGGCCACCGTGTGAAGCCCCAGGTCGTGACAGGCCCGGAAAATACGGATGGCGATCTCGCCGCGGTTGGCGGCCAATACTTTGTTGAAGGTGCGTACTGCCATAAGCGTTCTGTCCTTTCCCAGTAAACTCAAAACTCAAACCAGTCCGCCCCGGGGGCGGCGTTTTTCTCTGCTCTCTATCATAACTTTTGAAAATCACTTTTGCAAGTATTTTTTCTAAAACTATCTTACAAAAGATTGGAGTCAGACTACGCTAAATTGGGGCAAAGTGCCCAGAGCGGTTGAAGGGGGTGGGGGAACATGGTAGAATGAGCAAAACAGAGAGGGGGAGCAAGATGCTGGAAACCAAGCGACTGATTTTGCGGCCCTGGGCGGAGGAAGACGCTCCCGCCTTGTACCGCTATGCCCGGGATTCCCGGGTGGGGCCCAGCGCTGGCTGGCCGGTGCACACCAGCGTGGAGAACAGCCGGGAGATCATCCGGGGGGTGCTGTCAGAGCCGGAGACCTACGCGGTGGTGCTCCGGGAGACCGGAGAGCCCGTGGGAAGCGCGGGTATCCTTTTGCCGCCCCGAGGCAACAGCGCCATGGCGGCCGGGGAAGCGGAGATCGGCTACTGGATTGGGGTGCCTTATTGGGGTCAAGGGCTGATCCCGGAGGCGGTGGAGGCCCTACTGGAACGCTGCTTTACGACTTTGGGTTGCCACACCGTCTGGTGCAGCCACTTTGACGGAAATGAAAAGTCACGCCGGGTCATGGAGAAGTGCGGCTTTGTCTACCACCACTCGGTGACCGGAGAGAAAAATCCCTTCAGCGGAGTGGACACGACCCATTTTACCCGCATCACACGGACGGAGTGGGAAAACCGGCACCAGGGAGGCGTGGAGACATGATCCTGATGGCCTGCGTGGACGACAACCTGGGGCTTGCCTTCAACCACCGCCGCCAGAGCCAGGACCGGGTGCTGCGCCAGAAGATGCTGGAGCGGGTGGCGGGAAAGCCCCTGTGGATGAGTCCCTATTCCGCCGGGCAGTTTGATCCATTGCCTGGGAATATCCAGGTGGCGGAGAATTTTTGGACTCAGGCCGGGGCGGGGGAATTCTGCTTTACGGAGCTCCAGCCTCCGGGGGCCTGGCTGGATCGGCTGGAGGGGGTCGTGCTCTACCGCTGGATGCGGCGCTATCCGTGGGATTTGAAATTTGATCTGCCCCTGGAGGGGTTCACCCTTCGGCAGCGGCAGGAGTTTACGGGGTACTCCCACCCCCAGATTACCGAGGAGGTCTATGTGCGATGAAACGCCTTTATTCCACTTTGCTGTCACTGCTGTTGATTCTGTCTCTGGTCCTGACCGGCTGCGGAGATACTGCGGCACCCGCCACCTCGCCGGCAGAGGACCAGAGCACCCAGAGTGCTGTCCAGTCGGAGCCGGAAGAGGCCCAGGAGCCGGCCCAGGACGCTTCCTCGGCGGAGCCGCCGGCGGCGGGTGAGACGGTGGAACTGTCCAGCCTGCCCGCCTATTCCGGGGAGGCCTATGTGGCCGTCAACAACAACCAGCCCTACTTTTCGGAGGAGGAGCAGCAGAACACGGAGGCCTTTGAGACTTACAGCCCCCTGGATGAGCTGGGGCGCTGCGGAGTGGCCTGGGCCAATATCTGCCAAGAGCTGATGCCCACTGAGGAGCGGGGGGAGATCGGCCAGGTCAAACCCTCGGGCTGGCACACGGTGAAGTATGACTGCGTGGACGGCAAATACCTCTATAACCGCTGCCACCTGATCGGCTTCCAGCTGGCGGGGGAGAATGCCAATGAGCAGAACCTGATTACCGGCACTCGTTATTTAAATATTGAGGGAATGCTGCCCTTTGAGAACCTGGTGGCGGACTACGTCCAGGAGACGGGAAACCACGTGCTTTACCGGGTGACCCCTGTTTTTGATGGGGACAATCTGGTGGCCAGCGGTGTGCTGATGGAGGGCTGGTCTGTGGAGGACGCTGGTGAGGGCGTGTGCTTCTGCGTCTACGCCTACAACGTCCAGCCCGGGGTGGAGATTGACTATGCCACCGGGGACAGCTGGGAGACCGGGGAGGCGCCGTCGGAGTCCCAGCCCGAAACATCTACCCAGCAACCGGAGCAGGAGGACTCCACCCAGTCCTCCGGAGAGATGGAATATGTGCTCAATACCAGCAGTCATAAATTCCATTACCCGGACTGCGGCAGCGTGTCCCAGATGAGCGATAGTAACCGCCAGGATTATACGGGCACCCGGGAGGAAATCATTGCCCAAGGCTATGAGCCCTGCGGCAACTGCAACCCCTGATGTTTGGTCAAAACAACAGAAGATCTGGTTTTTCAGGGCCTCCGGCTTGGCCGGAGGCCCTATTTTTTGCCTGACACCCAGAAAAGGATTGCCAGGGGAGACTTCTACGTGGTATAATCCTTTAGATTGGATTTTTATGCAATTTTCTCAAATTCATTTATACAAGGAGTGATCTACATGATTCTGGATGAAGAGACCCTGGAACTCGTGCAGATGGTGCGGGAGTTCGTGGATAACGAGATCATCCCCAACGTGGGGGAGATCGAGCGCACCGGCGGCAGCCCTGAGGCTCTGCTGGACATGGCCTGCGAGATGGGCCTGAACACCCTTTGCCTGCCCGAGGAGTACGGCGGAATCGGCCTGACCAACGTGCAGACCTTTGCCATCGCCGAGGAGATCGCCCGGGGCGACATCGGTATCGGCACCACTCTGATCGCCAACTGCCTGGCCTCCTATCCTGTGCTGCTCTCCGGTACCCCCGAGCAGAAGAAGCTGTGGTTTGAGACCATGGTGGAGAAGAAGTACGCCGCCTTCTGCCTCACCGAGCCCAACGCCGGCTCCGACGCCGGCGGCGTTCAGACCACCGCCGTGGAGGACGGAGATGAGTGGGTCATCAACGGCGCCAAGAGCTTTATCTCCAACGGCCCCATCGCCGGCATCTACACCGTGCTGGCCTCCACCAACAAGAAGGCCGGAGCCATGGGCCTCACCGCCTTCATCGTGGAGCGGGATCGTCCCGGCGTGTCCATCGGCAAGGAAGAGGACAAGATGGGTATGCGGCTGAGCTGCACCAGCGAGGTCATCTTTGACAACGTCCGGATCCCCAAGGACCACATGCTGGGCCGCAAGAACCGGGGCTTCAAGATTATTCTGGAGACTCTGGACCACAGCCGGGCCGGCGTGGGCGCCTTCGGCGTGGGCATCGGCCAGCGCTGCGTGGAGGAGGCCGCCAAGTACGCCAAGCAGCGCAAGCAGTTCGGCGTCAGCGTGTCCACCTTCCAGTCCGTCCAGAACATGCTGGCCGATATGGAGATCCAGGTCCAGGCCGCCCGCCAGGCCTACCTCCACGCCGCCACTCTGATGGATGCGGGGCTGCCCTTCACCATGGAGGCCGCCATCGCCAAGACCATCGGCACCGATACCGGCATGAAGTGCGCCGTGGACGGCGTGCAGATCATGGGCGGCTACGGCTATATGAAGGACTATCCCATGGAGAAGCTGATGCGGGATGCCAAGATCCTCCAGATCTATGAGGGCACCAACCAGATCCAGCGCTCCGTGGTGGCTGGTCAGCTGCTGAAGAAGTATCACTGATTCTAGTTTAAAAGAGGTATTACGACATTGAATATTCTCGTCTGTGTCAAGCAGGTGCCGGACACCACCGCCATCAAAATCGACCCGGTCAAGCACACCCTGATCCGGGAGGGCGTGCCCAGCATTCTGAACACCTTTGACGCCTACGCCCTGGAGACCGCCCTGCGGGTCCGGGAGAGCGCCGGCGGCAAGATCACCGTACTGTCCATGGGCCCCGAGCAGGCCAAGGAAGTGCTGAAGGAGTGCATCTCCGTGGGCGCTGACGGAGCTTACCTGGTCAGCGACCGGGCCTTCGGCGGCAGCGACACCCTGGCCACCAGCCGCACCCTGGCCGAGGCCGTTCGGGTGCTGGAGGAGCAGCAGGGTGAAGCCTTTGACCTGATCTTCTGCGGCAAGCAGGCCATTGACGGCGACACCGCCCAGGTGGGCCCCGAGATCTCCCAGCATATGGGCCGGGCCCTGCTCACCTACGCCCTGGAGGCCCAGGTGGAGGGCAACACCGTCAAAATCCGCCGGGAGAGCGACGAGGGCTACGACTGGTACGCCGCCGAGATGCCCGCCGTCATCACCGTGAACAAGACCTCCTACGACCTGCGCTATCCCTCTCTGAAGGGTAAGATGGCCTCCCGTAAGGCGGTCATCCCCACCCTCACCGCCGCCGAGGTGGTGGTGCCTGAGGATAAGCGGGGCCTGAAGGGTTCCCCCACCAAGGTCAAAAAGACCTTCACCCCGGTGCGTACCAAGAACGGACTGCGGCTGGAGGGGCTTCCCGGGGCCGAGGCCGGCCAGAAGCTGGCCGACGTGCTGGCTGAGGCCAAGCTGGTGTAAGGAGGGAACGGAACATGGATAGCAAGAATCTCTGGGTGGTCGTGGAGACCGAGGAGGGCGTGGCCAAGAATGTGGGCTATGAGCTTCTGAGCGTGGGCCGTACCCTGGCCGATAAGCTGGGAGAGCAGCTGGTGGCCCTGGTCATGGGCAAGAATGTCCAGGCCGTGGCCCAGGCCAGCATCGCCTACGGCGCCGATCAGGTGCTGCTGGTGGAAGGCGACGAGTATGAGACCTACAACACCGACGCCGCCACCTATGCCGCCGTCACCCTGATTGAAAAGTATCATCCCTCCATTGTGCTCTACGGTGCCACCAACAATGGCCGTGACCTGGCTCCCCGGGTGGCCTGCAAGCTGGAGACCGGCCTCACCGCCGACTGCACCGAGCTGGATATCGATGAGGAGACCGGACTGCTGGTGTCCACCCGTCCTACCTTTGGCGGCAACCTGATGGCCACCATCATGTGCCCGGATCACCGGCCCCAGATGTCCACTGTGCGCCCCGGTGTGTTCAAGAAGGGTACTCCGGACGAGGGCCGTACCGGCGAGATCGTGGCCGAGGATGTCCACATCGACCCCAGTGAAATCCGGGTCCAGCTGGTGGAGCGCATCAAGGAAGTGGCCGAGGCGGTCAACCTGGAGGAGGCGGAAATCATCGTCTCCGGCGGCCGTGGCCTGAAGGACGAGAAGGGTTTTGAAATGCTCAAGGAGCTGGCGGATCTGCTGGGCGGCACCGTGGGTGCCAGCCGGGCCGCCGTGGATGCGGGCTGGATTCCCCACGCCCATCAGGTGGGCCAGACCGGCAAGAACGTGTCCCCCAAGCTGTACATCGCCGTGGGCATCTCCGGAGCCATCCAGCACCTGGCGGGCATGAGCGGTGCCGACACCGTGGTGGCGATCAACAAGGACCCCGACGCCCCCATCTTCGGCGTGGCGGACTACGCCGTGGTGGGCGACCTCTTCGAGGTGGTCCCCGCCCTGATTGAGGCCATCCGCACCAAGAAGGAAGCCTGAACTTCCCATTTGATCAAATGCGATAAGACGGTATGAGCTTTGCTCATACCGTCTTTTTTCGTCGAATACCGAGACAAACCAGAACGAAATGCGGGTGTACAGCGAGCAAAACCTGCTAAGCCAGCTCGGATAGGCACGTTTTGCCCTGCTGGAGCATAATCTGCCCCGGGAGGGATCCTATGGAAAAAACACAGACCCGGGCCCGCGCCCAGATCCGGGGAAGGGGCCCATGGTCCGCCGTCAACGGCCTGGCCACCTTCCGCCAATGCAATCGGGGTGTTTTGGTGACGGTAGAAGTAGAAGGATTACCCCAAGGGGAGGAAGCACGCTGGTTTCAGGTGGATATCAGCCGGGGGCAGAACTGCATCCAGGCCCCAGGACCGCTGCCTTCAGAGACACAGTCACCTCATCGGAGCAGAGACGGTGAGGGATATGAAGGCCGATGCAACCTTCTGATACTGATGGACTGCGGAGGGGTTGCCTTTTCCTCCTGTTTGACGGATCAATTTCGGGTAGAGCAGATCCTTGGCCGCAGGTTGGTGATCCTGATCTGCCGACAGAAAGACACGCACGCTGAGGCGCCGGGAAAGGTGGTGTTGGCCTGCGGTGAAATTGTGGCAGGCTGTTGATTGCAGCGCTAATCCTTTGCTGAAAGCCCTCCGGAGCAAAATAGCGCCGGAGGGTTACATTTTATCCGGGTTGGTGGTATAATCTACAATGTATGATTAGTATCTCTAGGAGGATTGCTATGGATGTTTCCAAGCTGAAAGACTGCCTGACTGCCGCCTGCCCCCAGTTGGAGCTGCTGGAGGAGGAGCCGCTGAGCCGCCATACCTCCTTTCGCATTGGTGGCCCGGCCCGGCTGATGGCCCGGGTTCGGACCCAGGAGGAATTTGCCGCTGCTCTGCGGGCTGCCGCTGAGCTGAATATTGTTCCCTTTGTGTTGGGCAACGGCACCAATGTGCTGGCGTCGGACGGAGAATTAGACCGATTTGTTATCCTGACCGCCGGGGGGCTGGACACCCTGGAGCGGCAGGGGGAGACGGATATTATCTGCGGAGCCGGGGTGTCCCTGGCCCGGCTGGCCACTTTTGCTATGGAGCAGGGGCTCACCGGGCTGGAATTCGCCCACGGCATTCCGGGTACCTTGGGGGGCGGCATGGCCATGAACGCCGGCGCCTACGGGGGTGAGCTCCGGGATGTAGCGGTGTCCAGCGACTATTTGACTCTGAACGGTGAGGCGGGTACCTTGAGCGGGGAGGAGCAGCAGCTCTCCTACCGCCACAGCGCCTATTCCGATGGAGATAAGTTTGTTACCTCTGCCCGGCTGCGCCTGGCCCCGGGAGATCGGGAGCAAATCCGGGCCCGGATGGAGGAGCTGGCCCAGAAGCGCCGCAATAGCCAGCCTTTGGAGTATCCCAGCGCCGGCAGCACCTTCAAGCGGCCGGTGGGGGGCTATGCCGCCGCCCTCATTGACCAGTGCGGCCTGAAAGGGCTGCGGGTCGGCGGCGCCCAGGTCAGCGAAAAGCACGCCGGCTTTGTCATCAATGCCGGCGGCGCCACCTGCCGGGATGTGCTGGCACTCACCGATCAGATCAGAGAGACGGTGCTGCGCCAGACCGGCATCACCCTGGAGCTGGAGATCCGGCGTCTGGACTGAGAACGCCCAAGGGGAAAGGGAGAAATTTATGGAGTTTGTCATCATCACCGGCCTGTCCGGCGCCGGCAAGAGCCGGGCAGCGGAATTTCTGGAGGACGCGGGCTTTTATACCGTGGATAATATTCCCCCGGAGTTCATGCCCAAGTTTGCCGAGTTCTGTATCCACGCCAACGGCCGCTATGACCGAGTGGCCCTGGTCAGCGATGTCCGGGCGGGAGACTGCTTTGAACCGCTGCTTCATGCCCTGGATGAGCTGGAGCAGATGAACTGTACCTATAAACTGCTGTTTATGGAGGCGGATCTGCCTACCATCATCAAGCGATACAAGGAGACCCGGCGGCTTCACCCCCTGGCGGGCATCGGCTACTCCCTGGAAGATGCGGCCAATCGGGAGCGCAATCTGCTTCAGCCGGTCCGGGATCGGGCCACCTATGTGCTGGATACCACCCCTTTTGTCTCCACCAATATGCTCCGGACGGCACTGGAAAAGCTGTTTGGCACAGACCAGCTTCAGACTGGACTATCGGTGACGGTGATGAGCTTCGGCTACAAATACGGACTGCCCTTGGAGGCAGATCTGGCTCTGGACGTGCGTTTCTTGCCCAATCCTTACTATGTGGCTGATCTGAAAAAGCTCAGCGGCAAGGACCAGCCGGTGCGGGACTATCTGGACTCTTTTCAGATTACAGAAGACTTTTGGGATAAACTAACGGATTTCCTGGCTTTTCTGCTGCCCCAGTACGCCGAGGAGGGCAAGCGCACGCTGACCCTGGCCATCGGCTGCACCGGAGGCCGGCACCGGTCGGTGGCATTGGCCTGTAAGCTGGCGGATTGGATTCGGGAACAGGGGTATACGGTGAGCGAGTATCACCGGGATGTGACGAGGGTTTGAGGCTATGAGCAGAAAAAAGCGTATTCATCTCGACGGCCCCAATATCGTGGCCATTGGTGGCGGCACCGGCCTGTCCACCATGCTGCGGGGACTGAAAAAATATACCGAAAACCTGACCGCCATTGTCACCATGGCGGACGATGGCGGCGGCTCCGGCAAGCTGCGGGAGGATTTGGGAATGCCACCACCTGGCGATATCCGCCACTGCCTCCAGGCTCTGGCCAATGCGGAGCCGCTGATGGAGGAACTCATCAATTACCGCTTTTCCGAAGGCACCCTGGCGGGCCAGAGCTTTGGCAACCTGTTCCTGGCGGCCCTGAACGGCATCTCTGACTCCTTTGAAGAGGCGGTGTCCCGGATGAGCCAGGTGCTGGCCATTACCGGCCGGGTATTGCCGGTGACCAGCGACAACATCCAGCTGGTGGCGGAGTTTGAAAACGGCACCCAGGTGGTGGGCGAGTCCAAAATCTGCGATTTCAAAAAGGCCCAGGACTGCCGGATTACCAAGGTGCGGCTGATTCCCGAAAATGCCCGGGTCAACCAGGAGGCCCTGGAGGCCATTGCCAAGGCGGATCTGATCCTGCTGGGCCCCGGCAGCCTGTACACCAGCGTAATTCCCAACCTGTTGGTGGATGGGATCTCCGATGCTGTGGCCGCTTCACCTGCGCTGCGGGCCTATATCTGTAATGTGATGACCCAGGATGGAGAGACCGAGGGCTACACCGCCTCCGACCATCTGCGGGCCCTTTTGACCCACTCTGGTCAAAAACTGGTGGATTTCTGCCTGGTGAATTCCGCCCCCATCCCTGCCGCTCTGCTGCCACTCTACGCCAAAGAGGACGCAGAGCCCATCCGGGTGGACCGGGAGGCCATAGAGGCCCTGGGGGTAGAGGTGGAGGAGCAGCCGGTGGCCGACCTGCACCAGCAGCGGCTGGCCCGCCATGACCCGGACCAGCTGGCCCGGGCGGTACTCCAGCTCATGGAGGACCATACCATGCGGATCTTTGAGAATGGTGTGGCCCGGTATGTCCGGGAGCGCTGACGGAAGGGAGCATAGACTTCCATCCAAAAGAATTTCTCGGATGTGAATCCGAATCAATGAATGGAAAGGAGTGCCTGTCATGTCGTTTGCGTCCCAGGTCAAGGGGGAGCTGTGCCGAGAAAAGCTGTCCCGGCACTGCTGCGCCTGCGCTGAGGCCTACGGGGTGCTCCTGTTCTGCAACAGCTTTACCCCCCAACGGCTGCGGATCACCACCCGCAGCGCTACCTTTGCCCAGCGGTTGCCCCGGCTGTTCCGCAAGGCCTTTGGGGTGACCTTTGACCAGAAACCCGAGGATCTGAATACCGGGGGCAAGCTGACCTTTGAGATCGACAGCCCGGAGTCCATGGCTAAAATTCTGGATACTTACGGCTATGCCCGGGAAAACAGCATCTCCCATCATATCAACTATGCGGTGCTGGAGGAGGAGTGCTGCCGGTCCGCTTTTTTGCGGGGAGCCTTTTTGGCCGGAGGCAGCGTCACCGATCCCGAAAAGCGCTATCATCTGGAGTTGACCACCTCCCATCACTATGTGCACCGGGAACTCCAGTCTCTGCTGATGGAGATGGGGTTCGAACCCAAGGTAATTAACCGTAATTCGAATTATGTAACTTATTTGAAGCGCAGCGAGGCCATTGCCGACTTTTTGACCACCCTGGGGGCCCCTCTGGCCGCCATGGAAATCATGAACGCCAAGGTGGAAAAAAATCTGCGCAACGGTGTTAATCGCTGGTCCAACTGCGATGTGGCCAATCTGGAGAAAGCGGTGGACGCGGCCCAGAGCCAGATTGAGGCCATCCGCCGGTTGGACCGTCAGGTGGGACTGGCCACGTTGCCGGAAAAACTGCGGGAAACTGCCCGACTGCGGCTGGAAAACCCGGAGCTGTCCCTGAGCCAGCTGGCTCAGCTGGCTCAGGTCAGCAAATCCTGCCTCAATCATCGGCTGCGGAAGCTCATAGAGCTGTCGGCGGCCCAGCAGTGACGGGGGCGGAATGAAGCGGAGTTTTTCCTGGTGGAAGCTGGCGTTCTGGCTCTATCTGGTGTGGCTGGCGGCCTTCGTGGTGGTCAAGTTTAACGGCCATCCTGGGGATCTGCTGGCCAGAATGGAGCGATTTGCCGCTATCCGGGCCAAAGAACCCGGTTTTAACCTGAATTTGAGGCCCTTTGAGAGCATTCGAATGCAGTTGAGACACTGGAATGAGGGCTGGGCCCTGAAAAACCTGGTGGGCAATGCCCTGGCCTTCGTGCCCTTCGGCTTTTTGCTGCCTCAGGCTTACGGAAGGCTGGGACGGCTGTGGAAGGTGGGGCTGGTGTCGTTGGCCAGCATCTGCGCCATCGAGGTGTTTCAGTATCTGACCCTGCTGGGGGCCTGTGACATTGACGATTTGATTTTGAATTTGTTGGGATGCCTTGGGGGATACCTCCTCTTTTGGCTGATGAGGAGGGAGAAGGCAAAATGAAACTGCTGATTCGGCAGCGGGTGTTTTCCTGGACGGACACCTATGATATCTATGATGAACGGGAAAACCCATGCTTTTTTGTGGAGGCAGAGTTCTTTACCCTGGGCCATCAGATCCATATCAATGACGTGGGCACCGGTCAGGAAGTGGGCAGCGTCCACCAGAAGCTCTTCTCTCTGATGCCCCAGTTTGAGCTGGTGATCGGCGGTATGGATATGGGGCATATCCGGAAGGAGTTTTCCCTGTTTCATCCCTGCTACCACCTGAGTATGAACGGCTGGCAGGTCCAGGGGGATGTGTTCGGCTGGGAGTACGATGTGGTGGACCAGGGCGGCCGCTGTATCATGCACATCACCAAGGAGCTCTTCCATTGGGGGGATACCTATGTGCTGGACATCCCGGAGGAACGCAACCTTGTGCTCTGTCTGCTGATCGCCATTGCCATTGACGCTGCCAACTGCGGCGACTGACGCAAAGGCAAAGAGACATCCAACCAACACCCCAGATAAGATTTGAGGAAACGCTATGGCATTTACACACCTTCATGTGCATACGGAATTTTCCCTGTTGGACGGGGCTTGCCGCATCAAGGATCTGGTGCGCCGGGTCAAGGAGCTGGGCCAGACCAGCGTGGCCATCACCGACCACGGGGTCATGTACGGCTGTGTGGATTTCTACAAGGCCTGTAAGGCGGAGGGGGTCAAACCCATCATTGGCTGTGAGGTCTATGTAGCCCCCCGGACCCGGTTTGACAAGGTCCACGAGCTGGACAGCGAGGCCCGGCATCTGGTGTTGCTGTGCAAGAACGAGGAGGGCTACCGCAACCTGTCCTATATGGTGAGCCGGGCCAATGTGGAAGGGTTTTATGTAAAGCCAAGGATTGACATGGATCTGCTGCGGGAGCACCATGAGGGACTCATTGCCCTGTCGGCCTGCCTGGCCGGTGAGATTCCCCGCCGGCTTCGGGCCGGAGATTACGCCGGGGCCCGGGAACACGCCCTGATGATGCGGGAGCTCATGGGGGAGGACAATTATTTCCTGGAGATCCAGGACCACGGCATCGAAGAGCAGCGGCGCATTCTGCCGGATTTGTATCGCCTCAGTGAGGAGACGGGGATTCCTCTGGTGGCCACCAACGACGCCCACTATATCCGCCGGGAGAACGCCGAGGCCCAGGATGTGCTGATGTGCATCCAGACCGGCAAGACGCTGGACGATCCCCACCGAATGAAGTTTGAGACCGAGGAATTTTATATCAAGAGCGAGGAAGAGATGTTATCCCTCTTCCCGCAGCATCCGGAAGCGATTGAAAATACGGCGAAAATTGCCGAACGCTGCCAGATGGATTTCTCTTTCGGCACCTATCATCTGCCGGAGTTTAAGTACCCTGAGGGCTACGACGCCGACAGTTGGTTTGAGAAGCTGTGCCGGGACGGCTTTGAGCGCCGTTATCCCGACGGCTCTGAAGCCTATCGGAAGCGACTGGAATACGAGATGGACATGATCCGGCGCATGGGTTTTGAGGATTATTTCTTGATCGTCTCCGACTTCACCCAGTACGCCAAGGACCATGACATTCCGGTGGGCCCGGGCCGAGGCAGCGCCGCCGGCAGTATGGTGGCCTACTGCATGAACATCACCGACGTGGACCCCATGAAGTACGAGCTGTACTTCGAACGCTTTTTGAACCCGGAGCGGGTCACCATGCCGGATATTGATATGGACTTCTGCTACCGGCGCCGGGGCGAAGTGATTGATTATGTCAACGAAAAGTACGGCGCCGACCATGTAGCCCAGATCATCACCTTTGGCACCATGGCGGCCAAAGGCGTGATCCGGGATGTGGGCCGGGTCATGAATATGCCCTACGCCGAGGTGGACGTCATCGCCAAACAGGTGCCCAACGCCCTGCACATCACCCTGGACGAGGCCCTGAAGGTATCCAAGCCTCTGCGGGACATGTATGAGGAGGATGAGCGGGTTAAGCGGCTCATCGACACCGCCCGCACCATCGAGGGGATGCCCCGCAATGCCTCCAAGCACGCCGCCGGCGTGGTCATCACCCGGCGCCCGGTGTATGAGTATGTGCCCCTGGCCCGGAATGACGAAAGTATTGTCACCCAGTATATCATGACCACCCTGGAGGAATTGGGCCTGCTGAAGATGGACTTTCTGGCTCTGCGGAACCTGACCATCCTGGACGACGCCCAGAAGATGATCCGACTCCGGGAGCCGGACTTCGATCTGCATAAGATTCCCGATAATGACCCGGAGGTTTTCAAGATGATCTCCGCGGGCAGGACCTCCGGAGTGTTTCAGATGGAATCCGGGGGCATGACCGGGGTGTGCACCCAGATGAAGCCCCAGTCCATTGAGGACCTGACCGCTATCATTGCTCTGTACCGGCCCGGCCCCATGGAGTCCATCCCCCGGTTCATCGCCTGCAAGGCCAACCCAAAGCTGATCTCTTATAAACATCCCATGCTGGAGCCCATCCTGTCGGTGACCTACGGCTGTATCGTCTATCAGGAACAGGTCATGATGATCTTCCAGCAGCTGGCGGGCTACTCTCTGGGCGGCGCTGACATGGTGCGCCGGGCCATTTCCAAGAAGAAGGTTGCTCAGATTGAGGCGGAGCGGGCGGCCTTCATCTACGGAGACCCGGCCCGGGATATCAGGGGCTGCATCCCCAACGGCATTCCCGAGGACGTGGCCAAAGAGATCTATGATGAGATCTACGACTTTGCCAATTACGCTTTCAACAAGGCCCATGCGGTGTGCTACGCCATTGTGGCCTACCAGACCGCCTATTTCAAGGCCCACTACCCCCGGGAGTATATGGCGGCCCTGCTCACCAGCGTGCTGGACTCCACCGACAAGGTGGCGGAATATATCGGCGAGTGCAAGGAGATGGGCATTCCGTTGCTGCCCCCGGATGTCAACGAATCCCGATCCGACTTCACCGTTACCCCGGAGGGTATCCGTTTTGGCCTGGTGGGCATCAAAGGCGTGGGCCGGGGCCTCATTGACGCCCTGGTGGCGGAGCGGGAGAAGGGCGGTCTCTATCGCAGTTTTCAGGACTTCTGTGAGCGGATGTTTGACCACGATCTGAATCGCCGGGCCCTGGAAAATATGATCCGCTGCGGCAGCTTTGACTCCATGGGAGTCCGTCGCAGCCAGCTGGTGGCTGTTATGAATCCTGTGATGGACGGCATTGCTGCTGCCCGAAAACGAAACCTGGAGGGACAGTTTGACCTCTTCGGGGGGCTGGGAGACCAGGACACCGGGGCAGATGAGGTGCCCATGCCCAATGTGCCGGAATATTCCCGGTCAGAACTTATGAACATGGAACGGGAGACCACCGGCCTCTACCTGACGGGCCACCCCATGGACGAGTATCGGGAGGTGATCCGTCGGGTTCGGGCTACCTCGATTGGCGCTATTAACAGCGACTTTGGGTCTGATACTGGGGCACAGCAGTTTGCCGACAACCAACGGGTGACTCTGGCTTGTGTGGTCACCGCCGTGAAAACCAAGACCACCCGAAACAACTCTTTGATGGCCTATGTCAACCTGGAGGATGACACCGGAAGCATTGAAATGTTGGTGTTTTCCAAGACCTTAGGGGAGAGCGGCAGCTATCTGAAGGAGGGCACCGCTGTACTGGTGAAGGGCCGCATCTCCGTCCGGGATGAGAAGGCACCCCAGATTATGTGTGAATCCGTTCAGCCTCTGGCGGGGGTGACTGGCCAGGAGAGCCCCTACTCCGGCGGCGGTTCCACCCTGGCGGCCAGGGAGGGGGATAAGCCTGGAGTCATTGGAGATAAGAGTAAACTCTATCTCCGGGTCCCCAGTATTTCCGATCCTGCCGTGACCTATTTACGCAAGGTGCTGATCATGTTCCCTGGCAACAGCCAGCTGGTGTTCTATGCGGAAGATACCCAAAAACGCTATGGCATGCCCTGCCTGCTCCACACTTCGCTGGTGCGGGAAGCCCGGGAAGTGCTGGGAGAGGAAAACGTGGTGTTGAAATGAGCAAACAGAACAGCAAACTCACCAAGGCACGGATCAAGGCCAGGGCCCGGGTCACCAAAGACAAGACCAAAGCCACCCTCCGCCGGGGCAAGCAGAGTATTTTCTCCCGGATTGCCAAAATCATTTTTCATCGGATGTTCTTCGTCAGTCTGGGTCTTTTGCTCCAGCTGTTTATCATGGCGATACCCATCATCTGGTTTGCCCGCTATATGGCACTGTTCTATCTGGTCTATATCATCATTGCCATTATTGCGGTGCTGAAGATCATCAGCAGCCGCTACCAGAGCGCCTATAAGATCAGCTGGGTGGTGTTGGTGCTGGCGGTGCCGGTGTTCGGCGGGATTATGTACCTGTTCTATGGCGGCAACAAGATCGGCAAGCGGGCCCGGCGGAAGATGAACCAGCAGGAGGAGTGCATCCGCACCTTTATGGGTCACTCCGCCCCGGAAGTGCGGGAAATGTTGGAGCAGCAGGGAGGGGTAGCCTCCACCCAAGCCCGGTATCTGGAGGACGCCAGCTTCTGCCCGCCCCACCTCCACACGGAGACCACCTATTTCCCGCTGGGAGACGATATGTTTGAGGCCATGAAGCGGGAGCTGGAAAAGGCGGAACGCTTCATCTTCCTGGAGTATTTCATTATTCGGCCCGGAGTCATGTGGGACGAGATCCTGGAGATTTTGAAGCGCAAGGTGGCCCAGGGTGTAGATGTCCGGGTGATGTATGACGATGTGGGCTGCCTCTATACCTTGCCCACCACCTACGACCGTACCCTTGAGAAGATGGGGATCGCCTGTGAGGTCTTTAATCGCTACCGGCCGGTGATCACCCTTCGGCTCAACAACCGGGACCACCGCAAGATCCTGGTGATTGACGGCAATGTGGGCTTTACCGGCGGCATCAATCTGGCGGATGAGTATATCAACCAGCTGGAGCGGTTCGGCCACTGGAAGGACACCGGCGTCATGCTCCGGGGAGAGGCGGTATGGAATTTCACCGTGATGTTCCTCTCCGCCTGGGATTACAGCCGGGACATTGTGGAGGACTTTGATAAGTTCCGTCCCACACTGCCCAGAACGGCGGTACACAGCGATGGAGTGGTGCAGCCTTACGACGACTCTCCCTTGGATGACCGGCCGGTGGGGGCCGTGGTCTACCACAATCTGATCAGCAAGGCGGCCAAATACGTCTATATCACCACCCCTTACCTGGTGGTGGATGACGATATGACCTCCGCCCTCTGCGTGGCGGCCCAGTCCGGGGTGGATGTGCGCATTATCACCCCCCATATCCCGGATAAAAAGATCGTCTTTGAGCTTACCCGGGCCCACTATCAGATTTTGCTGGAGGCGGGGGTTCGGATTTTTGAGTACACCCCTGGCTTTATCCATGCCAAAAACTTTGTGGTGGATGACCGGTTTGCCACGGTAGGTACCGTCAATCTGGATTACCGCAGCCTCTACCTGCACTTTGAGTGCGGCGTCTGGATGTCGGACAGTTCGGCGGTGCGGGATGTGCGCCGAGATTTCCTGGCCACCCAGGCCATGAGTCAGGAAGTCAGTCTGGAGGACGCCAGGGAGTTTTCCCGGCATAAACGGCTCTATCACGCCATGCTCCGGGCCTTTGCCTCTCTGTTCTGAGCCTTGACGCTCAAACAGGCATTTGGTAAAATCAAACAGAAGCAACTTCATTGAATTTTATATTTCTCCGAGCTGCTGCCGCCTAAGGCCATCAGGCTATGGGGCAGCAGCCGGGGCCGGTTTTAGGCTGGCCCCCGGGGTGAGGGACGGAAACGACCTCGCCTTCCCTTATTTGAAAAGGAGAACGCTTTTAGGCCCATATCCCATGGGTCTTTGTCGCTCTGCCTTTTTGGCAGAGCTTTTTTGTTATTCAGGAGGAACCGCCATGGAACATCCTATGGAATGGAGACAGGCCCGGGACCTGTTGCTAAAACATATCCAACCGGTGGAAGCAGAGCTGCTGCCCCTGACCCAGGCCACAGGACGACTGTTGGCCAGCCCCCAATGGGCCAGCAGCGATATGCCACCCTTTGACCGCTCCCCCTATGACGGCTATGCCTTCCAATCTGGAGACACGAAAGGAAAATTGCCTGTCACACTTCAGGTGCTGGAAGAGGTTCCCGCCGGGGCAGTGCCCACCCAAAAGGTGGTGCCCGGCACCGCGGTCAAGGTGCTCACCGGAGCCTCCATTCCCCCAGGGGCCGACGCAGTGACTAAGTTTGAGGAGACCCGGTTTTCACCGGATACCGTCACCCTGCTGCGCCGCTATGAGGCCGGGGAGAATATGATTTGTCGAGGAGAAGATTTGCGGGCCGGAGATCAGCTGGCATCGCCGGGCCAACGGCTGGACCCGGGGCTGGCCGGGGCCCTTTGGGCCCAGGGTGCCCGAGAAGTGGCGGTGTACCGGCGGCCCCGGGTGGGCCTGATTACCACTGGCAGCGAGCTGCAGGAGCCCGGCACCCCGGGCCGGATGGGGCAAATCCCCAACAGCAATCGGCCCGCCTTTGAGGCGGCGCTGCGGCTGGCCGGGGCGGAGCCCATCTATTATGGTGCGCCGGGAGACGACTGTGACGCCATTGCGTCTGCCCTGTCTGTGGCTTGGCAGGAGACAGACTTGGTGATTACCACCGGTGGAGTATCAGTAGGAGACTACGACCTGACGCCAGCTGCCCTGGAACAGGCGGGAGGAACCATCGCAGTTCAAAATCTTTTGATGAAACCCGGCGGTAAATGCTGCTTTGGCTGGCAAGGGAAAAGGCTTGCCTGCTGTCTATCCGGCAACCCGGCTTCAGCTATGACCTGTTTTTACGCCGTAGTGCTGCCGCTGCTGCGAAAACTGTCCGGCCAACCGGAGGGCAGGCTGCCGGAACTGACGGTGCCGCTGGGGGCGGACTATCCGAAAGCAAGTCACCAGACCCGACTGCTGCGGGGGAGGTTGACGATTGTAAATGATGGACTGGTATTCATGCCGGCCCCCAGTCAGGGCAACGGAGCGCTGCACTCTCTGGCCGACGCCAATGCCCTGGGGGAGATTCCGGCTGGGAGCCCGCCTATGAAGGCTGGAACCCTCATTCAAATCAGTTACATCGGTATGTGAGGTGTGTCAAACGATGAAAAAAGTCGCTGTAGAAGAGGCGGTGGGCCTCACCCTTTGTCATGATGTGACCGGGATCCGCAAGGATTTCAAGGGCCCAGTGTTCCGCCGGGGCCATGTGATCCGGCCCGAGGACGTGGCCACCTTACTGGATTTGGGCAAGCGCCATGTGTTTATCTGGGAAGAGAACGCCGGAGAGATCCACGAGGAGGACGCAGCCCTGCGGTTGGCCACCCTATCCGCTGTGGAGGGCGGAACCTTTACAGGACCATCCGAAGGAAAAATGGTGCTCACAGCTCAGAAACCCGGCCTGCTGCGGGTCAATGTGCCGCTGCTGACGGCCATCAACTCCATTGGGGACATCACTATCTCCACCTTGCCGGACCACTATCCGGTGCAGCCCGGGGACAAGCTGGCCAGCATGCGCATTGTACCCCTGGTGACCCAGGAGACGCAGATCTGCAAAGCGGAGGAACTTTGTCGGGCGAGCGACCGACCGCTACTGGAGCTGTTGCCCTATGAGCCCAAGAAGGTGGGTATCATCATTACCGGCAGCGAGATCTACACCGGCCGTATTCAGGATCTGTTCCAGCCGGTGATCCGCCGCAAGGTGGCTCCCTTTGGGGCCCAGGTGCTGGGCTGCACCTTCTGTGATGATAATCTGTCCATGCTGGAACAGGCAATTCAGACTTATTTGGACCAGGGGGCCCAACTCATTGTGATGACCGGTGGCATGTCTGTGGATCCGGATGATCTGACCCCCACAGCCATTCGGAATTGTGGAGCGCAGGTGGTCTCCCACGGAGTGCCCTCCCAGCCCGGCAATATGCTGATGGTGGCCTATTTGGGAGCGGTGGCCCTGGTGGGCGTCCCCGGTGCTGCCGCCAAGGTGGCCACCACCACCTTCGATGTGCTGCTGCCTCAGCTGATGACCGAAGAAAAACTAACCCGGGAGGATTTGATTCGGCTGGGAGATGGGGGATTCTGCCAGAGTTGTCAGAGCTGCCACTGGCCTAACTGCACCTTCGGACGGTACTGATTGTGTGAAATGAAAATACTTTACGCAGATTGAAATATAAGAACTTTTGACAAGTTTGGCAGAGAAGAAAGCCGGTGATAGGATGGAAGACAATTATGCCCGCAGCATTACCTATCTGCGGGTGTCGGTGACCGACCTGTGCAATCTGCGCTGTCGCTACTGTATGCCGGAGTGCGGGGTAGATAAGCGGGACCATGGCGATATTTTGCGCTTTGAGGAGATCGTGGAGATTGTGACAGCGGCGACAGAACTGGGGGTGCGCAAGGTGCGCATCACCGGAGGGGAGCCTTTGGTGCGGCCCGGCCTGCCGGAGCTCTGTCGCAGGCTTTCCCTGATTCCCGGGGTGGAGGAACTGGACCTTACCACCAATGGCCTCCTGCTGGAACGGGATGCCCAGGCCCTCAAGGAGGCCGGAGTATGTCGGGTCAATATCAGTTTAGACACGCTGAAGCCAGACCGATTTGCTGAAATGACCCGTGGAGGCGATTTGAACCAGGTGTTCCGGGGCATTGAAGCTGCCCGTCGAGCAGGACTCACTCCCATCAAGCTAAACACAGTATTGATCGGTGGTTTTAACGACGATGAGATCTCCGACCTGGTGGAGCTGACTCGCTATGAAGATCTGGAGGTGCGGTTCATTGAGCTGATGCCCCTGGGTCCTGGAGCGGAGTTCCCGGCCAAGGCCTTCCTGCCCTGTAACACGGTATTGGAACGGGTGCCGGAATTAAGGCCGCTGGAGCAAACCTGTGGCGTGGCCCGGCTCTATCAACTGCCGGGGGCCCGGGGCCGGGTGGGGCTCATCTCCCCGGTGAGCCACGACTTCTGTTCCCGCTGTGACAGAGTGCGGCTCACCAGTGACGGCAAGCTGAAACCCTGCCTGCACTCTGACAAGGAAATTTCCTTGCGTGGGCTGCGGGGCGCGGAATTGCGGGAAACTCTGGCGGAGGCTGTTCGATCCAAACCCCGGAGCCATCAGCCCTTGGAGCCCGGCCATCCCACTGCTGGAGGTCGGTCCATGAACCGGATAGGAGGATGAGAGAGATGGAGGATTTTACCCACTTTGACGAGGTGGGCCGTGCCCGGATGGTAAATGTGGGCGAGAAGCCGGAGACCCAGCGCACCGCCGTGGCAGAGGGAAGGGTGTTGGTCAATGAGCACACCTTTGAGCTGATCCGGACTGGAGGCTGCAAAAAGGGAGATGTGCTCACCGTGGCCCAGTTGGCGGGGATTATGGGGGCAAAGCGTACCCCGGATCTGATTCCCCTGTGTCACCCTATCCTGATTTCCGGGGTGGAGGTGCAGCTGGAATTGGAGGATTGTCCCAGAGCCGTCAGAATACAGGCCACCGTTACCTGTTCCGGACAGACTGGGGTGGAGATGGAGGCCTTGACTGCTGTCAGCGCTGCGGCCCTCACCGTGTACGATATGTGCAAAGCGGTGCAGCGGGATATGGTCATTGACCAGATTCGGCTGCTGAAAAAGACCGGCGGCAAGTCGGGCACCTTTGAGCGAAAGGACTGATATTAATGGAATATACAGCGGCAGTGATCACCGTCAGCGACAAAGGCAGCCGGGGGGAGAGAACGGATACCTCAGGACCTGCCCTGGTGGAATTGCTGGAACAGTCCGGATACCGGGTGGCGGAGACCTGTATCATTCCGGATGAGTATGAACAGATTCGGCAGGAACTCATTCGGTGCAGCGATCAATTGGGGGTGGCTTTGGCGGTAACCACCGGGGGCACCGGATTTTCGCCCCGGGATGTGACCCCGGAGGCCACACTGTCGGTGCTGGAACGGGAGGCCCGGGGGATTCCCGAGGCCATGCGCTATGCCAGTCTGCAGATTACCCCCAGGGCCTGCCTGTCCCGAGGAGTGGCGGGAATTCGGCAAAAAACTCTGATTATCAATCTGCCCGGCAGCCGGAAGGCGGCACTAGAGAACCTCTCTGCCGTGCTGCCCGCCCTGGGCCACGGCCTGGATGTGCTGCGGGGCAATTCCGGAGATTGTGGAGGTGAGCGCCATGGCTGAAGTGCTGGCGGTCTGTATCAGTGAGGTCCGTGGAGTTGCTAAACACCCGGTAAACTCCATCCATCTCATCCCGGGACACGGCATCGAAGGAGACGCCCACGCGGGAAATTGGCACCGGCAGGTAAGTCTGCTGGCCCAGGAGAGTGTGGATAAGCTGCAAAGTAAAATTACATTACAGCTAAAACCCGGGGATTTTGCGGAGAATGTACTGACCCGGGGCATTGATTTAAAAAGTTTGCCGGTGGGCACCCGGCTCCGGCTGGGGACCGCTCTGGGAGAAGTGACTCAAATCGGCAAGGAATGTCACAACGATTGCGCCATCCGACAACAGGTGGGAGACTGCTGTATGCCCCGAGAAGGCATCTTTCTTCGGGTGCTGGAAGAAGGATTTGTCGGCCCCGGAGATGAAATTCAACTGGTCGAATCATAAAGCAACTTATTTTATCCAAAGAAGAGGAGAAGAGCAATGAAAAGAAAGTGTAAAGCGATTTCACTGTTCACGATATTTGCGTTGATGCTGGCACTGACCTCCTGCGGAAACGGGAAGAGTGCCGGATCCGGCAGTGCCCCGGTTACCTCCGGGGCGGGGACATCTGCCCAGGAAAGTTCGGAACCGGAGGAGACTGGAACTGAGTTAGCAGAAACCACGGTCTATGTGGATGTGGCCGCCTCTTTGGAAGCGGTTTTTGAAGAAGTCATTATTCCCGCCTATCGGGAGCAGCAGCCCAACGTAACCATTGTGGGCAACTACGGTTCCTCCGGCAAGCTGCTCACCGGCATTGAAGAAGCCAACGGCATCGATCATGATATTTTCTTCTCCGCCGGTGCGGCTCAGGTCAAGACACTGGACGAGACCGATGGCCTGGTGGTGGAGGGAACGATTGTGAATTTGCTCTCCAACCAGCTTTGCCTGGTGAAGGGCAACGATACCCAGACCGCCGTCACCGGCTGGGACAACTTGTCTGAGGCAGAGATCATGGGCCTCTGCGGCGGCAGCGTCCCGGTGGGCAAGTACACCCGGATTGCTCTGGTGAGCCTGGGGGTGCTGCCGGAGTGTGATGACCCGGCGGCCTACACCTCCGATGAAATCTCCCAGGCCTTGGGGGGCGTGCTCATCGATGAGGCCGACGACGTGGAGGATGCCGCCGTGAAGGCGGTGGAGGGGGCCGTGGAAGTGGCCACCATCTATTATTCCGACTACTATAACCATCAGAATGACCTGACCATTCTTGCCCAGGATGATGGTACTCTGACCGGAGATATTACCTATCCGGTGTGCCAGGTGGCCAATCCGGAGGCAGATGAGGCGGAAAAGGCCGCCACGGAAGATTTCCTGGCTTTCCTGCAGTCTGATTTCTGTCTGGAGGCCTATGAGCAGTACTGCTTCATTGTCAATCCCTGAGAGGTGGAGCGCCAGTGAAGGGAGAGGAGCGCCCATATGGAACGCATTTTGACGCTGGCTGCCGGCTTTGATTGGAGCCCCTTTTGGATTTCGCTCAAGACCGGAGTCGTAGCCACAGTGATCTGTTTCTTCCTGGGGCTTTGGGCGGCTCGGGAGGTGCTGCGGTTGGGTCCAAGAGCCCGAGCGGTGGTGGATGGCATACTTACCTTGCCCATGGTGGTGGCACCCACCGTGGCGGGCTTTTTCCTGCTGTTGCTGTTTTCCCTCAGGCGGCCGGTGGGCGCTTTCCTGTATAAGCAGATGGGGATCAAAGTGGTGCAGACCTGGCTGGGGTGCATTATTGCCGCCTCAGTGATTGCCTTCCCGCTGATGTACCGCAATGCCCGGGCTGCTTTTGAACAGGTGGACCCGGATTTGATCTATGCCGCCCGAACCCTGGGCATGTCGGAGTTCAAGCTGTTTTGGCGAGTGGTATTGCCTGCTGCCGGCCCCGGGGTGGCCTCGGGTACGGTGCTCACTTTCGCCCGGGCCTTGGGAGAGTACGGCGCCACCAGTATGCTGGCGGGCAATATCTCCGGCAAGACCGGCACCATCTCCCAGCGCATTGCCAATGTCATCAAGGACGGCGACTATTTGACCGCCGGGGTGTGGGTCGTGGTGATGCTCCTGGTGGCCCTGGTGATTATCGTCCTGATCAACTTAATCTCCGGCGGCAAAAGCCGGAGACAGAACCGGTGGTGAAACCCGATGTCAATTTATGTGGATATCCGCAGGACAGTGGGGAATTTTTCCCTGAATGTGGCCTTTGAGGCGGGACAGGAAACCCTGTCCCTGCTGGGGGATTCCGGCTGCGGCAAAAGCATGACCCTGCGCTGCATTGCCGGGGTTCTGAAGCCTGATGAAGGGGTCATCCGCATCAATGGGGAGACCGTCTTTGATTCAAAGAACCGTATAGACTGGAAGCCCCAGCGCCGCCGGGTGGGCTATTTGTTCCAGAATTACGCCCTGTTTCCCAATATGACAGTGCTGGAGAACATCATGACCGGACTGGAACGGGAGAAGGGGTTGTCCAAATCCCGCCGGAGGGACCAGGCCATGGAGTATGTCCAGCGGCTCAGACTGGAGGGGCTGGAGGGGCGCTATCCCGCCCAGCTCTCCGGAGGACAGCAGCAGCGCACCGCCTTGGCCCGGATTCTGGCCTCTCGACCGTCATTGCTGATGTTGGACGAGCCCTTTTCCGCTCTGGACGCCACCCTGCGCTGGGAGATGGAGCAGGTGGTGCGGGAGACGATACGGGATTTTCAGGGCACCGTGCTGCTGGTAACCCATAACCGGGACGAAGTCTATCGGCTCAGTGATAAAGTGGCGGTGTACCACCAGGGGAAGATTGACCGGTTGGACGAAAAGTGGAACCTGTTTGCCCACCCGGTTACGGCCACCGCCGCCCGGCTCACTGGATGTAAAAACCTGTCCCCGGCCCGGCGGCAGGGAAATCGGGTGCTGGCCCTGGACTGGTTTTTGGATTTTCCTGCACCTAAAGAGGGAGACTGGGATTGGATTGGCATCCGGGCCCACCGGTTTGAACTGGTGGAGGGGCCCGGGGAATATGTGTTCCCCTACGAGGTAGTGGGCCGGATTGAGGATACTTTTTCCTATATCCTTCAAATCCGCCGGCGGGACACGCCGGAGGCAAAACCGCTGCGTTGGGAAGTGGAGAAGGCTCTGCATCTGTCCGTCCCGGATCGAGGGTATGTCCGGGTACCGGCAGAGGAAGTGTTGCTGCTCCAAAATTGATGCAGAAGATAAAAGGCACACCCGCCTACAGAGCGGGTGTGCCTTTCCATTTTTGTTGAACTTGTGGGGCTGAAGGATTATTGGTCTTTGTTGTTCTTTCCAGCCCTGCGCTTCAGTTCCGACAGCAGGCCGGGATAGCGGCGGGAGGACATGGTGGTGTAGTGCCGCACAAAGCGCCGGGAATGCTTGGCGGCCTCCGACATCAGAGCGCTGCGATGCTCTTCCAGCCGGGTCAGGTTTTCCTTGGCCTTGCCGGCGGTGGCCCCCAGAGCTTGACGGGCTCGACCGGCGGTGGATTCCAGGGAAGTTTGCAGTTCGCTGCGTTTGACTTCCAGACTCTGCTGCAGGGCGTCTTTTTTGGTGGCCATCTGCTCTTGGAAGGCCTTTTTGCCCAGTTCCAGCTGGACTCGGGCCTGCTCCGCCTTGGAAAGGGCCTTGCTGAGCAGGGCCAGCTGACGAATGGTGGTGACGGTGTCCGCCAGCACCGCCAGGGCCAGCACAATGGCCAGCCCCTGCTGCCAGGGTACCGAAAGCCGTGCCAGCAGCCGCTCGGTGGCGGGATGGATCCAATAGATGACCAGATAGGAGGCCACCCCCCACCACAGACAGTTGGCCAGGCAGATCCGGCCCTTTAAGTTGAATTTTCGGTTGGAATAGTCCCAATATTTCATGTGGGTGGTGGTCTCCAGCAGCCAGCCCACAAAGTATTCCCAAGCGGACATGACCAGAGTGGCCATGATGTAGAAAATCAGCGGGTTGGCGGTGAATGGGGTGAAAAAGTTCACCATGATCAGCACGCCTACTCCGTAAATGGGGCACAGGGGCAGATGCAGGAAGCCCCGGTTGATGAGGCGGTGCTGCAGGATGGAGCAGTAGGTGGATTCCATGCACCAGCCCAGCAGAGAATACCAGATAAAATAGAGGAACATCAGCGACACTGGGACGCCAAACAAAGTAGGTTCTGGCATAGAAAACTCCTTTTACAATGATTTCACTGCCTGGAAAAAGCCCTGTGGATCCGACTGAAAACGGTGGATTAGCTGACGGGCATCCTCCTGAAGGGGCAGCGTCAGGGTCAGGGTGAACAGATTGTGCTCCTCGCCATCCAGACCCAGAGTGACTTGCCACAGGCCGTTTTCCAGCTGTTCCAGCCCGGATTTGACCCGTTTTTTGCGGCGAACATCCTCGTTGATCTCTGCCAGCCGCTGTTCGCAGCGCAGCCGGACAGAGTAGGGAAGTTCATCCTCGGTGATTGTTCCGTTTTTGCGTCCTTTTTCCGTAATGGTGTATCCATTGCCCTCCAAGAGCACATGGCCGGACTCCACCAGTTCTGCCAGGGCAGCAGAGAGATCAAAATAACTCACACCGCTGTCGCACATGGCCACGTCCGCCAACTCATCCAGCTCCAGCTGTGCTTCCGCCCGGGCCAGGATATAGAGCAGCAGAAATTTAATCTCCAGTTTTCCCTGAATAAAACCGCGTTCCATCAAACATTCACTCCTTCTGGAGACGCTCCGCAGTGGCGGAGCTCATAAGTCAGTAAAACTCATTATAAGCAATCTCCGCCCAAAAGGCAAGGAGCAGAGAGGGGGGCGCTTTTCCTTGACGGGGGCAGGGGGATAGAGTATGATAAGGGGGCGAAACACCGCAAAAATCAAGGAGGTATTTCAATCATGAAAAAATGGATCGCGTTGTTAATGGCGCTGGCCCTGGTACTGGGGCTGGCCTCCTGTGGAAATAAAGCTGAGGAAGAGCCGGAGGAGCCGCCGGTGGAGGTGGTGTCCAGCGAGCCGGAGCCGGAACCTGAACCGGAGCCAGAGCCTGAGCCCGAGCCCACCGGCCCCATTAACCCTCTGACGGGTGAGATCACTGAGACTGACCTCAGTGCCAACCGTCCTCTGGCCGTGATGATGAATACCCTGAAGAAGGCACTGCCTCAGAGCGGCTGCGGCAGTGCGGACATGCTCATTGAGATCCCCGAGGAGGGCGGCATCACCCGGATCATGGGTGTGTTCCAGGACCCCACCGGTGTGGGCAATCTGGGCACCATCCGCTCCACCCGTGAATACTTTGTGTTCATGGCCATGGGTCTGGACGCCATGCTGGCCCACTGCGGCGCCAGCACCACCGCCAATGACATTTTGGACAGCACTGGCTACGATACTTTGGACGCCATGAGCCACGGTGATCTCTACTGGCGCGATGCCGACCGGAAGGCTTCCCTGGGTCTGGAGCACAGCATGTACACCTCCAGCGATACCATCCAGGAGTATCTGGCGGGCAGCGACAGCTTCCGCACCACCCACGAGGAGGGCTTTGTCTCCCCCTATACGTTCGCTGAAGACGGCACGCCCGCCGGCGGCGCCAGCGCCCAGGAGATCAACGTTTCTTTCTCTGGCTATAAGGATACCAGCTTTACCTATGATGCCGCCAGCAAGACCTACAGCGTCTTTGCCTTCGGTGAGCCCTATATGGACGACAACACCGACACCCAGGTGGCGGTGACCAACGTAATTGTGATTCCCACCGATCAGTCCACCAAGGAGGACGGTGTGCTTCAGGAGTTTGACCTGACCGGCGGTACTGGTTATTATGCCTGCGGCGGCCAGTATGTGGAAATCAACTGGGCCAAGGGCGATATGTATGACCCCATGACCTTCACCAATACCGATGGCACCCCGCTGAATCTGGGCGTGGGCAGCACTTACATCTGCATCTGCGGCACGGATCGGCCCATTGAATTCCAGTAAGTCACCAGTTTCACCACGCAAAAGCCCGGCACTTGTTGTGCCGGGCTTTTTCAGCTTTGGCAACCGAAAGTTGCCGGGAAAGTTGCTGGACAAGGTTGCCGGTTTTCGGTACAGTATGGAGGAGAGGAGTGGATGGTGATGGACCTGGCACAACGGATCCGGGAAACCCGACAGCAGAAAGGCCTTTCTCAGGAGGCTTTGGCCGAGCGGATGGAGGTCAGCCGTCAGGCGGTGACCAAATGGGAGACCGGCAAGGCCTGCCCCAGTACAGAAAAGCTGCTGCGGCTGTCACAGGTGTTGGAGGTGCCCCTGGAGGCACTCACCGGCCCGGAGTCGCTCCCTGAGCGAAGAACCAAATCTGGGAAACTGCCCTGGGTGCTGCTGATACTGACGGTGCTGTTTGGTATTGGCACGGCGGTGAGCTGGATCTGCCTTCCGCCTCCGTTGCCGGACAATGTGATCGGCTACGCCGACGCGCCCACCGGCATCTACGTCACCGGGGCGCCGGTGTTGCTGATTTTCTTTGGCATTTTGACTGGGCTGTTGGCGCTGGCCACCCTGGCGGCGTTTCTTCTTTCCAAGAGAGGAGGACGGGCATGAGACGCAGATTGAGTTTGGGGCTTGTGCTGCTGGCGGTGTTGATATTGGCAGGCTGTGGTGACCGGAATTCCAACCAAGGGAGTGTGGCCCAGCCCACGGCCATTGAGGCCTGGCCGGACAACGAGTATACCGATGGCCTGCCGGAGCCCCAGGGTACCCCTTTGTATGTGATCGATGATACATCCCAGAGCAGATTTTCCGTGTTCTATGAACAGGTGGACGGGTCTGCCTGGCAGAGCTGGCTGGAGCAGCTGGAGCTGGATGGGTTTACCTGCCAGGCGGAGGCTTCGGAGGAGGAGAGTGAAAACTATCTGCTGACGGAACAAGGCCGTTCCCTCTCCGCCAGTTGGTCCGGGGATCTGTTGGGCATCTCTGTTACCTTGGAAGATTATTGATCCGGTAAGGCCCGGGTAAAACCGGGCCTTACCGGCGTTGGTGGGGGTATCGGTCCCTTTTCTGTCCGGTTTGCTCTTGACAAACAGGCCGGATTTGTGTATGTTAAACACAGCCATATGACTGACGGAAGTGGAAGTGACCACAGGGAGTATGGTGTTTGTAAGCCGACCGTCTGGGCATAGTGATGCCGGGCGAGTCGGTCTTTTTTTCGTCTCCTCGGCCCATTCAACGCATGAGAAAGGAACGATAAACCATGATGACTGATATCGAGATCGCCCAGAGCACTGAGATGCTGCCCATCCGCACCGTGGCGGAGCGGGCCGGCATTGACGAAGAACTGTTGGAATACTACGGCAAGGTGAAGGCCAAGATTGACATTACCCCGCTGCGGACTGCCCCCCGGAAGGGCAAGCTGATTCTGGTCACCGCCATCAATCCCACCCCCGCCGGCGAGGGCAAGACCACCACCAGTGTGGGTTTGGCGGACGCCATGGCCAAGCTGGGCAAGAACACCATGCTCTGCCTCCGGGAGCCCTCTCTGGGTCCTGTGTTCGGCATCAAGGGCGGCGCCGCCGGCGGCGGCTATGCCCAGGTGATCCCCATGGAGGACATCAACCTGCATTTCACCGGTGATTTCCACGCCATCGGCGCCGCCAACAACCTGCTGGCCGCCATGCTGGACAACCACATTCAGCAGGGAAATGCCCTGGATATTGACGTGAAGAACATCACCTGGAAGCGCTGCGTGGATATGAATGACCGGCAGCTGCGGCAGATCGTGGACGGTCTTGGCGGCAGAATGCAGGGCGTGCCCCGGGAGGACGGCTTTGATATCACCGTGGCCAGCGAGATCATGGCGGTACTCTGCCTGGCTTCCGACTTGATGGATTTGAAGGCCCGGCTGGCCCGGATCATCGTGGCCTACAACCGGAATGGGGAGCCCGTCACCGCCCATGACCTGAAGGCGGAGGGAGCCATGACGGTGCTGCTGAAGGACGCCATCAAGCCCAATCTGGTCCAGACCTTGGAGCACAATCCCGCCATTGTCCATGGCGGCCCCTTTGCCAACATCGCCCATGGCTGCAACTCCGTCTCTGCCACCGACACCGGCCTGAAGCTGGCAGACTATGTGGTCACCGAGGCGGGCTTCGGCGCCGACCTGGGTGCCGAGAAGTTCCTGGACATCAAGTGCCGGGCCGCAGGACTGGATCCCTCCGCTGTGGTGATCGTGGCCACTGTGAAGGCCCTGAAGTACAATGGCGGCGTGGCCAAGACCGATCTGGGGGCCGAGAACCTGGAGGCCCTGGAGCGGGGCCTGCCCAACCTGCTCAAGCATGTGGAGAACATCACCCGGGTCTTCGGTCTGCCCTGCGTGGTGGCCATCAACCGATTCACCCAGGATACCGACGCGGAGCTGGAGCTGATCCGCTCCAAGTGCGCCGAACTGGGGGTCAATGTGGCCATGAGCGAGGTCTGGGGCAAGGGCGGCGACGGCGGTATGGAGCTGGCCCAGGAGGTGCTGCGGCTGTGCGAGCAGCCCCATGAGTTCCACTTCGCCTATGAGCTGGACAAGCCCATCAAGGAGAAAATCGCCGACATTGTCACCAAGATCTACGGCGGCAGCGGCGTGACCTATTCCAAGGCGGCGGAGCAGTCCATTGCCGCGCTGGAGAAGCTGGGCTACGGCAATCTGCCCATCTGCATGGCCAAGACCCAGTATTCTCTGTCTGATGACGCCTCCAAGCTGGGCCGGCCCGAGGGCTTCACCATCTCGGTGAGCAAGGTGAAGGTGTCCGCCGGCGCCGGCTTCATTGTGGTGCAGACCGGCGATATCATGACCATGCCCGGCCTGCCCAAGGTGCCCGCCGCCGAGCGCATTGACATCGACGAGAACGGCAAGATCACCGGCCTGTTTTAATTGTTTTGCCTGCAAAAGTCGGCCTCTCCCCTGGGAGAGGCCGACTTTTCTTTAAATTGCATTTAAAAATACTGAATGAACTGTGAAATATGCCAAAATCCTCTTGCGTGAACAGATTGGTTCGCATAGAATATAGACAAGAACTCAAACCGATTTGCCCCAATGGGGCCATTACTTAGGAGGAATAGCTATGAACATTACCATTGATTTGGATGCCATCAAGGAAAAGGTGGGGACCATTGCCCAGGCCGGCGTGGCCCAGACCAAGAAGGTGGCCACCATTGCCAGACTGAAGACCGACAACATGGCCCAGCAGGATGCCATCCGCAAGGCCTATCTGGCCATCGGCAGACTTTGCTACGCCAAGTACAAAGACGCCCCGGATGAGGAGCTGGCCCCCCTGTTTGCCAAGGTGGACAACGCCCTGGCTACCATTGCCGCCAACAACGCGGTGCTGGAGGAGATGAAGGCCGCGGAAGAGGTGGTCATCGACGTGGAGATGCAGGCCGGCGAGATGCCCGACGACGTGGAGGAGCCCTCCGTGGACGACGTGATGGCCGATGTGCAGGAGACTGTGGCTGAGGCCACCGCTGAGCCGGAGACTCCCGCTGAGCCCGAGGCTCCCGCCGAAGATGAGAACAAGGCCGAATAATTGCAAATGAAATCGGGGCGCGCCGTAATTTTGCGGCGCGCCCCATTTGTCTGCCCCCAATCGCCCCAAGGAACAAGAGAGCGAGGCCCCGTCCCACAGGACGGGGCCCCGCTTGCTGAATCGGTATCGGCGTGAGGTCAAGCCTCCCCGAGATATTCCTCCAGACACACCCCCTGTTCGGTGATGGCCTGGGCGGCCTCCACCCCTACATAGCGGTAGTGCCAGGGTTCGTAGCTGGTGCCGGTGATATCGGTCTTGTTTTCCGGATACCGGAGAATAAAGCCATACTGCCAGGCGTTCTGAGCCAGCCAGTCATAGACCTCATAGCCGGCGGAGTGAATGCCGTCGGCATTGATGTCCACCGCCAGGCCGCTCTGGTGCTCGCTGTAACCCACCTGGTTGACCCATTTCAGGGCTTCCGCCTGGGCACTCTCCTGGGAATAGCCCTGCTCCACCAGAGATCGGATCTTTTCATCCATCAGGCTCTGCTGCTTCTCCGGGGTGCGGTAGCCGGAGGCCACGACGGGGTAGATGCCCTGGGAGCGGGCATCGTCAAACATCTGCTGCAGAGCGGGATAGATCAGGGTGGCCACTGACTGGCCGTTGGACAGCTCTGTCAGATCCACCGTGTAGCCCTCCGGCAGGGCGTGGGTGGAGTTGACCAGCATCAGCAGATCAATTTCCCCGTCAAAGGCGGTGGGCTGACTTTGGGGCTCCGGCTCCTCCGGGGCAGAGGAGGTGGGCTCTTCTGAGCTGCTCTCCGGCTGGGGCTCCGGTTCGCTGGAGTCTCCGTCCGGCTGGGCGGATTCAGCCGATCCGGCGCTGTCGGCGCCGGAGGTGTCCGGGCTGTCGGTGGAGGCGCCGCTCTGGGCGGAGGATTGGGGATTTTCGCTCATGTATTGCTGCCAGAGGGGCAGACCCCAGCGCAAGGCTGCAAAGGCGGCGCAGGCCAGCAACAGCAGCAGGATCAGCAGCGTGCGCAGGGGATGGCGCCGCTTGGGCCCCTGGGCACGGCGGGGTGTGTAGTCATCTTTGGCCATGGGAAATGGCTCCTTTCTGAGGGTTTGGCTGGGGAAGTACCACGGTAAAAATGGTGTGTTCCCCGTCACTCTGGGCGGTCACTTCCCCGCCGTGGAGGCGGACGATGTCCCGGGCGATGGCCAGGCCAAGGCCAGCCCCGCCGGTGGCGGAGCTGCGGGCGGCGTCCAGTCGGTAGAATTTTTCGAAGATATCGTCCAACCGGTGCTGGGGAATGGCCCCCCGGTTGGTAAAGCGGATGATGACCCGGCCCTGATCCTCCCGGGCGCTGACTTGGATGGGGGAGCCCTCATCGCTGTAAGCAATGGCATTTTTCAGAATGTTGTTGAATACCCGGGCCATCTTGTCAGAGTCGGCCCGGATATGCAGATCCTCTGGTACGTCCAGCTCCATGGTCTTGCCCCGCTCAATCAGTTTGGGGTAGAGCTCGTCAGAGATCTGCACCATCATATAGCACAGGTCCACGTCCTCCAGCTGGAGGGGCACCGTCTGGAACCGATAGCGGGTGATCTCAAAAAACTCGTTGATGAGGGTTTCCAGCCGATTGGCTTTTTCCAGGGCAATGCGGATGTAGCGGGTCTTCTGCTCCTCCGGCAGCCCCTGTTCCTCGTTGAGCAGGCTGAGATAGCCGATGACGCTGGTGAGGGGGGTTTTAATGTCGTGGGCCAGATAGATGACCAGATCATTTTTTCGCTGCTCAGCGGCCTGAGCCTGCTGAGTGCGCAGCCGCAGCTTGTTCTGGACCTCGGTGAGCTTGTCCTCCATAAAATCCAGCTCCGGGCTCATGGTGATGGGCTCATCGGACTCCTGGGACAGCTGATCCACCCCGGAGATGATCTGATCAAAGTAGCGGGTGAATACCATCATGGCCATCCGCAGCAGGAACAGGAAGAACAGCAGTATGATGAAGCACAGGATGTACTCCAGATTTTCCTGGATGTAATGCCAGTAGATGGCCTTGCCTTCCTCCCAGTCCAGCTGACCGAAATGACAGATGATCCGCACAATGGTGTTGGCAAATTGTCCCCGGAAGGCCACCCGGATGCCCAGCACCAGAATAATGGCCCCCACCAGCAGGGCGGTAATCTGGAAAAACAGTTTGTTCAGCAGCCGTTGGTACTCCCGGGCGTTGACTCGTTTACCGCTCAATTTGATACCCCACTCCCCAGACGGTCTTGATGTATTTGGGTCCCTCCGCCGTGTCCCGCATCTTCTCTCTCAGATGGCGGATGTGGACGGAGATGGTGTTGCTGCTCTTGCAGTAGTACTCGTCGGCCCAAATGGCGTGAAAGAGCTCTTCGGCGCTGACCACTTTGCCCCGGCGTTCCAGCAGAATCCGCAGCAGGGAAAACTCCGTGGGCGTCAGGGACAGAAGTTCCCCCGCCAGTCGGCACTCGTGGGAAGCCGGATCCAGCACCAGATCCCGGCACACCAGCACTCCTTCTCCAGGTTTGTCCTCCGAGGGCTGGGCCGGGTTATATTTTTTGTAACGCCGCAGCTGGGCCTTGACCCGGGCCACCAGCTCCAGAGGCCGGAAGGGTTTGGTGATATAGTCGTCGGCCCCCAGGGTGAGACCGGTGATTTTGTCGGTCTCATCCACCTTGGCGGTGAGCATCAGGATGGGGAAGGTGTATTTTTCCCGGAGCTGCTTGCACAGCTGAAAACCGCTCATGTCCGGCAGCATCACGTCCAGAATGGCCAGATCGATCTGCTCCGACTCCACACACTCCAGGGCGGGCAGGGCGGAGTAGAACGTGCGCACATCATAGTTTTCACTGCGGAGATAGACTTCCACCAGATCCGCAATTTCCCGCTCGTCGTCTACCACCAGAATGCGTTCAGCCATAAGGTCCCACTTCCTTTGTATGTTTTTCTCCATTATATAACGTTTTGCGTCGGAAATTTTCTTCCCCATCCTGAGAAATGATTAAGATTTTCCTAAGATGCGTTCTAGGTAAAAGACCGCCGCCGGCAGCAGCCGGCGGCGGTACAGTGGAAGGTGTTGAGAGATGGTCTCGGTGAGGCTCAGACCAACATCAGACAGCCGTCTTTGTCATAGCGCAGCAGCTGCATCTCCATTTTCTGGTTCTGGGCAATTTCCTCCATCTTGATCTGCTCGGTGACGGAGGCCACGAAGGTGTAGGCCACGCCGTGCTTCTTGGCCCGGCCGGTGCGGCCGATTCGGTGGACATAATATTCCTGCTCGTCGGGGACGTCATAGTTAAATACCACATCCACATCGTCGATGTCCAAGCCCCGGGCGGCCACGTCGGTGGCCACCAGTACCCGGAGCTTGCCCTCCCGGAAGGTCTGCAGGGTCTTTTCCCGGTTCTTCTGGGGGATATCTCCGTGGATAGGGGCGCAGGAGATGCCCCGCATCTGAAGCAGTGCCGCCAGCCGGTCGGTCATGTTCTTGGTGTTGCAGAAGGCGATGGCCCGCTCGTAGCCACCGTTTTTCAGCAGGGCCACCATGGTGGGCAGCTTCTGCTCCCGGGTGTCCAAATCAATGCGGTACTGCTGGATATCGGGGCGGTTTTCCTCCACCGGCCGGACGGTGATTTCCACCGGGTCCCGCTGATACACCCAGGAGATGTCCATCACTTCCCGGGAGATGGTGGCGGAGAACAGGCCCAGGTTCTTGCGCTGGGGCATCATATCCAGAATACGGGTGACCTCTTCGATAAAGCCCATATCCAGCATCCGGTCCGCCTCGTCCAGCACCACGGTTTCCACCTTGTTCAGCTTGACGGTGCGGCGCTTGATGTGGTCCATCAGCCGCCCCGGAGTGGCCACCACGATTTGGGGCTTTTTCTTGAGCTGGTTGATCTGCTTGTCAATGGGCTGGCCGCCGTATAGGCATACCGCCCGAACTCCCTCCTTGTGGCTGCACAGCACCCGCACCTCGTCCACGATCTGGATGGCCAGTTCCCGGGTGGGGGCCAGCACCAGGGCCAGGATGTCGGTGGACTCCGGGTCGATGTGCTCCACAATGGGAATGCCGAAGGCGAAGGTCTTGCCGGTACCGGTGGGGGCCTTGGCCACCACGTCCTTCCATTCCAGCAGGCTGGGGATGCTGCCCCCCTGCACCGGGGTGGCCATGGTGTAGCCCTTGTCGTCCAGGGCCTGCATTACCTGGGGGGAGAGGCCCAGGCTGTCATATCGGATCGTCTCTTCAACTTCTACGCCGTTGATTTCCATATTGCTCCGAATTCCTTTCTATATTACGGTACAATCTGTTTTAGTTTAGCACAAAGGGACTGGGGATGCAAGCACAGGAGGAAAATGGACGAGAAAGGGGGAGACTGGGCAAAACGGCGTATGATTTAATGGAATTCTAATCCGAGAAACCCTTCCAAGAACGAAGAAAATCATGTATAATAGGGGCGTATTGTAGGAAAGGAAGACCCAAATGCAAACCCAAACTGATCTGACCCAGGGGGACGTCCGGCGGCAGTTGATCGGATATTCGCTTCCCATCATTGCCACCACGGTGATGCAGACCGTCTATTCCCTGGTGGATCTGATGGTGGTCAGCCACCTGATGGGTTCCGCAGGCGCCTCCGGTGTCTCCAACAGCGCCCAGATTGTGCTGCTGCTCACCAATGTGGCGGTGGGATTGGCCAACGGCGGCAATATTCTGGTGAGCCAGTATTTCGGTGCCCGGGACAAAGTCAGTCAGGAGCGGGTTACCGGCAGCTTCATCACCCTGTTTGTGCTGGTGGGATTGCTGGCGGCGGCCGTCACCTTTGGCTTGGCGGGCCCCATGATCCGGGCCATCCAGGCCCCCGCCTATCAAGAGGCGGTGTCCTATCTCCGGGTGGCGGCGCTGGGTATGGTCTTCGTCTTTTTCTATAACTGCCTGGCTTCGATACTCCGGGCGGTGGGCAACTCCAAGCAGCCCATGCGGATCATCCTGTATACCTGTGTATTAAATGTAGTGCTGGACCTGATCTTTGTGGGCCCGCTGCATATGGGAACCGCCGGGGCCGCCCTGGCCACAGTGCTCTCCCAGGGGTTGTCCTGCGGCCTGGCCCTGGGCTATCTGCTGCGGCATCGGGACATTTTCTCCTTCCGGCCCGCCCTGCTCCGAATGAGTGGGAAAGATGTGGCGGGGATCCTGAAATTAGGGGTGCCCTGCGCGGTGCAGATGACGGTGGCGGGGGTCAGCTGGCTGACCGTCACGTTCCTGGTCAACCGCTATGGGGTGGACTGCTCTGCCGCCTCGGCCTATGCCGCCAAGGTGAAGGACCTGTCCATGATGTTTATTACCGCCTTGGTCAACGCCGCCTCGGTGATGATCGCCCAGACCTTGGGGGCCTGTAAATTTGACCGGGCCAGGCAGGTGCTGCGGGAGGCCATGAAGCTGTCGGTCCTGATCTCAGCGGCGCTGGTGCTGCTGGTGGAGTTCACCGCTCCGCTGCTGGCCCGGATTTTTACCAATGATCCGGAAGTCATCCGCATCGCAGCCCTGAATATGCGCATCGAAATCCTGGGGCAGATGTTCTATGCCGTTTTCTTGATTTACCACGCCATGATGATCGGAGCGGGGGATACCTGGATGGCCCTGGTCTCCTCCTTCATCAACTGCATTCTGTTCCGCATCATCCTCTGTGTGATTTTTAATTCTGTTTGGGGCCTGACGGGGATATTTGTGGCCTGCGCCATTGCCCCGGCCAGTTCCATTCCGGTGGGCCTGCTCTATCTGCGCAGCAACCACTGGCGAAGATCCATTACCTGCTGACGGGAGGAAAGCCTTATGGCTAACTACAAGAACAAAAAATCCGGTATTCCCTGGTGGGCCATTGTGGTCTGCTTTTGCTGCGGACTGTGGCCCGTGGGTATCGGGTTGTTAATCTACAAATTGGGCAAGGAGAGCGGAGCTTTCTCCAGCTCCAGAAGTCAACCCCGGGATGAGTATGGCCGCTTTGTCAGCCAGCAGCCCCCTCGGCCGGAGGGGGATCCCTATCGCACGGTGAAGGAGGATTCCGCCAGCTACCGCCAGCAGAAGCAGACCGCCAAGACGGCCACCGCCAGCCGGCCCAAAACCACTTCCTCCGGCACCACCGGTTATTCCAATGCCCAAGCTCAGACCCGCAGAGGCCAGGTCATGGGCCGGATGAACCGGCAGGGCAACAAACTCAAGAGTGCCAAGATGCTCACCATCATCGGTGCAGCAGTCATGGGTATATTCGGCTTTGCCAGTATCATGGCCTTTGCCGACAGCTTCAGCTACCTCTTCTATGAACCCTTGTGGCTGCTGGAGGACGTGCTTCCGCTGTTCATCTTTACCGGCGTGGGTGCCGGACTGTTCACTGTGGGCCGGGTCAAGCAGGGCCAGGCCCGGCGTTACCGCCGCTATGTGACCTTGATCGGCGAGCAGAATCAGGTGTCTATCTCGGCCCTGGCCGCCGCCTATCCCGCCAAGCGGGATGCCTGCTGCACCACCCTGGAGAACATGATCGAGGATGGCATCCTGGGAGACGGGGCCTATCTGGATTACGGCCGGGACCTGCTGGTGCTGGACGGCTCCGGCGTGAAGCCTCAGGAGCCCGTTGCTGACAAGAAGAAAAAGAAGAACGCCGCCGAGACCGCCATCGGGGAGGAGAACGCCCTGCTGCGCCAGATCCGGGAGGTCAACGACGCCATCGAGAATCCCGAGATGTCCCGGAAAATCGACCGAGTCGGGGAGATCACCGAGCGAATCCTGGAGTTCCAGAAGGAGCATCCGGACAAGGCCGGCGGGCTGCGGAAGTTTTTGAACTATTACTTACCTACCACCTTGAAGATTCTGAATTCCTATGCGGAGCTGGAAAAGCAGGGAGTGGAGGGCGAGAACATCGCCGCCACCAAACAGCGCATTGAAAACATGATGGACATGGTGGTGGAGGGCTTTGAGCGCCAGCTGGACAAGCTCTTCGCCGGTGACATGATGGATATTGCCGCCGACATCACGGTCATGGAACAGATGATGCAGGGAGACGGTCTCTTCGATGGAGACGACGACGGCATGGGCCTGGGAGGCCACTGATACACATAGTTTGAAAGAAAGGGCGGAGGCCTGTGCGGCACCTTTTTATTCTCAATCCCGCCGCGGGAAAACATATGGATGTGGCGGCAATTACCAAAGAAATCAATGAACTCATGTCTGCCCAGGCTGACCCCTGGGCGGTCATGACCACAAAGGGCCCCGGAGATGCCGAGGCCCTTTCCCGTATGTGGGCGGAGCGGGACCAGGAGGAACTGCGGGTATACGCCCTGGGAGGCGACGGCACCCTGAACGAGGTAGTCAACGGCGTGGCCGGATTGGACCATGTGGCGGTGGGCTGCTGTCCGTTAGGGTCCGGCAACGACTTTGTGAAAACCTTCGGAAAATCAGACTGGCGGTTTCGGGATCTGTCCGCCCTGGTGACGGCCGTACCCCACACCCTGGACCTGATTGACTGCAACGGACGGTTGGCCATCAATATCTGTTCCGTGGGCTTTGATGCCCGGATCGGCCTGGGTATGGCGGACTATAAGCGCCTGCCCCTGGTCACCGGCAAGGGGGCCTATCTGATCAGCCTGGTGTCCAATACCATCAAGGGGATCCACCGGCCCTATGAACTGGAGCTGGACGGGGAGAAGATGAAGGGGAATTACACCCTGATCTGCGCCTGCAATGGACAATGGTACGGCGGAAGCTTTCACCCTTCGCCCGATGCGGTCCCCGATGACGGACTATTGGATTTTGTGATCGTCAAGGGAGTCAGCCGGCTGACGGTGGCAAACCTGGTGGGCAAGTACGCGTCGGGCCGGGGAAAAGAGTACCCGGACCTGATTCTGGTGCGCCGGGGCAAGTGCCTCAAGGTCAAATGCGACCGTATGAGTATGGTGAATCTGGATGGGGAACGGCTGGACGCAGATTCGCTCTCTTTCACCCTGTCTGCTAAAAAAATCCGCTTCCTGGTGCCCGAGGGCGCCGGCTGGGAAGGAATGAAAAATTGAAAATCGGAGCATTTGCGTGAAAAAAAGCAAAAAACTGTGAAAACCTGTAGCTGGACGAAAATAAGAAGTTGAATTAACAGAAAATTCATAAAACAAGACTTGCCATATGGCTGGTCTTGTTTTATTATATAGGCGTGGTTGGCACTCGGAAGTTTTGAGTGCTAAAACCCGGCTGAAGTTGTTATCAAACATATCTGATATAAGGAGGAACCAACCTATGAAACTCAAACCCCTGTCTGACCGTGTTGTCATCAAGCAGGTCGAGGCGGAAGAGACCACCAAGGGCGGCATCATTCTGACCGGCGCTGCCAAGGAGAAGCCTGAAATGTACACTGTGGTGGCCGTGGGCCCCGGCGGTGTGGTGAACGGAGAGAAGGTCGAGATGACCGTCAAGGTGGGTGACACCGTCCTCACCGGCAAGTATTCCGGCACCCAGGTGAAGGTGGACGGCGAAGAGCTGACCATCGTCCGTCAGGATGACATCCTGGCCATTGTGGACTAATTTTGAAGTTAAGGAGGAAATTCCGTTATGTCTAAACTGATTTCTTACGGCGAGGAAGCCCGCCGCGCCCTGGTCAAGGGTGTTGACCAGCTGGCGGATACCGTCAAGATCACCATGGGCCCCAAGGGCCGCAATGTGGTGCTGGGCAAGAAGTTCGGCAGCCCCCTGATCACCAACGACGGTGTGACCATCGCCAAGGAGATCGAGCTGGAGGACCCCTTTGAGGATATGGGCGCCCAGCTGGTGAAGGAAGTCTCCACCAAGACCAACGACGTGGCCGGCGACGGCACCACCACCGCCACCCTGCTGGCTCAGGCTATCATCCATGAGGGCATGAAGAACCTGGCCGCCGGTGCCAACCCCATGGTCATGAAGAAGGGCATTGCCAAGGCCACCGCCGCCGCCATCGAGGCCATCAAGGGCAACAGCAAGCCTGTCAACGGCACTGCTGACATTGCCCGTGTCGGCGCCATCTCCTCCGGCGACGACGCCATCGGCCAGCTGATTGCCGAGGCCATGGAGAAGGTCTCCGCCGACGGTGTCATCACCGTGGAGGAGTCCAAGACTGCCGAGACCTATTCCGAGGTGGTCGAGGGTATGCAGTTTGACCGGGGCTATGTGACTCCCTACATGGTCACCGATACCGAGAAGATGGAGGCCGTCCTGGACGATCCTCTGATCCTGATCCACGACAAGAAGATCTCCAACATTCAGGATCTGCTGCCCCTGCTGGAGCAGGTAGTCAAGATGGGCAAGCCCCTGCTGGTCATCGCTGAGGATGTGGAGGGCGAGGCCCTGTCCACTCTGATCGTCAACAAGCTCCGCGGCACTTTGAACGTGGTCTGCGTCAAGGCCCCCGGCTTCGGTGACCGCCGCAAGGAGATGCTGGAGGATATCGCCATCCTGACCAGCGGCACCGTGATCTCCTCCGACATGGGCTATGAGCTCCGGGATGCCACTGTGGCCATGCTGGGCACTGCCCGTCAGGTCAAGGTGACCAAGGAGAACACCATCATCGTGGACGGCCATGCTGATCCCGAGGCCCTGAAGGCCCGCGTGGCTCAGATCCGCAACGCCATTGAGACCACCACCTCCGAGTATGACAAGGAGAAGTACACCGAGCGTCTGGCCAAGCTGGCCGGCGGTGTGGCTGTCATCAAGGTTGGCGCTGCCACCGAGGCTGAGATGAAGGAGAAGCGTCTGCGCATTGAGGACGCCCTGAACGCCACCCGCGCTGCTGTCGAGGAAGGCATTGTGGCCGGCGGCGGTACCGCCTATGTCAATGCCATCGCCGCTGTGGAGGCCCTGGTGGCCCAGCTGGAGGGCGACGAGAAGACCGGCGCCAGCATCATTGCCAACGCCCTGACCGCTCCCGTGAAGCAGATTGCTGCCAACGCTGGCCTGGACGGCTCCGTGATCCTGGATCACATCAAGACCAGCGGCAAGACCGGCTACGGTTTCGACGCTTACAAGGAAGTTTACTGCGATATGATGGAGTCCGGCATCGTGGATCCCACCAAGGTGACCCGTTCCGCTCTGGAGAACGCCTCCTCCATCGCCTCCGTGCTGCTGACCACCGAGTCCCTGGTGGCCGACAAGCCCCAGCCCCCCGCTCCCGCGGCTCCCGCGGATCCCGGCATGGGCGGCATGTACTAATCCAAGATAGTACTTCACGTCATAGACATCCTAAGGCGCGCCTTTCTCGCGAAAGGCGCGCTTTTTTGCCCGACGGAGAGGGCAGCGGCGGGGTTACCGAAACAGAGAAAATGTGCTATACTAACTATTTAGAGTTTGAATTGCCACCAGTTCCAGAGGAGATGACGCCGAAATGCAGCTGCACAACACCAAGAACGCCGAGAGCCGGCAGGTGGACTTTTCGGCCGGAGATGTCCGGAAAAATATCTTGGCGGTGGCCTCCCCAATGCTGGTGGCCCAAATCATCAATCTGCTCTATAATATTGTAGACCGCATCTATATTGGCAAGATCCCCGGGGAGGGTACCTTGGCTCTGGCGGGGCTGGGACTGTGTTTTCCCATTGCAACCCTGGTCACCGCCTTTGCAAATTTGTTCGGCGTGGGCGGGGCGCCTCTGTGTTCCATCGCCCGGGGCCAGAAGGACAGCGAAGGGGCTCGGAAGATTATGGCCAATGCCTATTTCATGCTGTTGCTGTCGGGCGTGGTCATCACCATTCTGGGCATTGCCTTTCATAAACCCATCTTGTATCTGTTCGGGGCCAGTGCTGACACCTACCAATATGCCTCGGATTACATGGTTATCTACCTCTTGGGCACAGTGTTTGTCATGACCTCCCTGGGGCTGAATCCCTATATCAACAGCCAGGGATTTGCCAAAATCGGTATGCTGACGGTGCTGCTGGGGGCGGTATCCAATATCGTGCTGGACCCCATTTTGATCTACGGTTTTGGGCTGGGGGTTCGAGGGGCTGCCATTGCCACGGTGATCTCCCAATGTCTGTCCGCACTCTGGGTGCTGCGGTTCCTGACGGGGCCCCAAACGGAACTGGCTCTGCAGTTCCGGGGATTTCGACCCGACTGGACCTGCATCCGGCGGATCGCCGCTCTGGGTACCTCCAGCTTTGTCATGTCCTTCACCGACAGCCTGGTGCAGGTGGTGTGCAATGCCACCCTGCGTAATTTCGGCGGCGACCTGTACATCAGCGTTATGACCGTCATCAACTCGGTGCGGCAGATTGCCCAGACTCCGGTGATGGCCCTCTCCGACGGTGCCTCGCCGGTGATCAGCTACAACTATGGCGCCCGGAATGTGCCCCGGGTCCGAAAGGCCATCCGGTTCATGACCCAGCTGGGATTTGCCTATACCATGGTAATCTGGGGACTGATCTCGCTGTTTCCCAAGCTGTTTATCATGATCTTCAACCACGAGCCCGCCTTGGTGGGGGCGGCGGTACCCTCGCTGCACGTCTACTTTTTCGGGTTTGTAATGATGGCATTTCAGTTCGTGGGCCAAGGGGTATTTAAATCCCTCAACAAGGCAAAGCTAGCGGTTTTCTTTTCCCTGCTGCGCAAGGCCATCATCGTGGTGCCTCTGACGCTGGTGCTGCCCTATCTGGGTGGACTAGGGGTCTATGGCGTCTTTTTGGCGGAGCCAATTTCCAATCTGATTGGCGGCCTGGCCTGCTATATCACCATGCGACGCACCGTCATGCCGGAGCTTTCCGCTCTGGAGCAGTCCAAGGTTTCGCAATCCCCGTAATACAGAAAGCCCCGGCTGCTGCAACAGCCGGGGTTTTTTATATGGGGGGTTGGAAAAAGAATCCTGATCTCAGTGTCCGAAAAAGGTGGCGGTGTCCTCCGCAAATTGGACCAGGGCGCTTTTGGGGTTGTCCTTGCGCCAGGCCAGTACCACCTGCAGCGGCAGATCCACCGCCAGATAGCGAAGGACGGAACTGGATTTATAGCGACTCCAGTAGTCCATCAGGGCCACTCCTTTGCCCAGCTCCAGATCCAGAATCAGCTCATCCGTGTTGGCCAGCAGCCTGGTGTTCATGGTGAATCCATATCGTTTTTCCATGCTCCGCACCTGGCGGCGGATCATTTCCGTGGTCAACACTTCATCTGGCACAAAGAGAAAGTCCTGGTCTGCAAAATCCTGGGGCGTCAAAGCGGCATTCTGGGCCAGAGGGCTGAGCTTGGAATAAAGGATAATCTGAGGCAAGTCCAGCAGAGGCCGAACCTCCAGCTCTGGATGATCCCGCAGCACATCTCCTACGGTAAAGATGATATCCACCCCGCCCCGGCACAGCTCCTCCAACAGCGCCCCGGCGGGGCAGATTTTCAGGGAGATGTCCCAGTTGGGATGCAGGCCTTTCACATACTCCATGTTTTCATACAGCAGTTTGGAGATGTTCCAGGCCGGAAAGATGGAGTACTGTAAGGAGAGGGAAGTTTGGGGAGAGGCTGCCCGGTGCTTGCGTTTCAGGTCTGCAAACTCTGCCTTGCAGCGCAGGCAGAGCCGGTAGTATTCCTCCCCTTGGGGAGTCAGAGACACCGACTTCCCGTTGCGGGAAAAGAGGGTTACCTCCCACTCTGCCTCCAGCTGACCGATGTAGCGGCTCACAGAGGGCTGGGATAAAAAGAGCGCTTCCGCCGCTTTGGAAAAGCTGCGGTACCGTGCCGCGGCCAGAAAACAGCGGATCTGGGTGGTGTTCATGGACCTCATCTCCCCGGACTCGAAATTTACCTATCTATTCTAAAGGAGAAAAGGGATTTTTTCAACGGTATAGCCCGGGTACTATTTAAAATCTGATATGACAGGGAGATGTCATATCAGGAATTGTATTTGCATTTCAGCGGAAATTTGTTATGGTATTATTAAAGATAATCCACAGAAAAGAGGAATCAGCGTGAACATTTATGAGCAATACAGCAGCAAACTGGTGCCGGTGGAGGAAGCGGTGCTGTCCATTCAATCCGGGGAGACAGTGGCTTTCGCCCAGCTGGGCAGCTGCCCCAGCGCCATTTGCGAACATATGACCCTTCTGAAGGGACACGCCACCAACGTCCACACCTATCTGCCTGTCACCACCCGGAATTACCCGTTTATGTGTGATCCGGAGTACAAAGAGACCTTCGACCATACCTGTGGTTTCCTGATGCCCTGCACCAGAAAGGGCTATCAGAACGGCATGGTCTCACCCTATCCCAACGATCTGCACAGCGGCATTGACCGCTGGCTGGAGGCCAATGGGGATGATGTGTTTATCACTGCCGTGGCCCCCATGGACGAGCATGGCTATTTCTGCATGCCTCTGAGCCTGATCTATGAGCGCAATTTCTTCGAGCACGCCAAGCGGGTCATCGTGGAGGTCAATCCCCGGCTGCCCCGGGTGTGGGGCGACACCATGATCCATATCAGCCAAGTGGATATGATTGTGGAGGTGGAGACAGCCATTGAGATGCTGCCTGAGAGCCACCCCACAGAAAAAGAGGAGATCATCGGCAGCTATGTGGCCAGCCTGGTCCATGATGGAGACACCATTCAGCTGGGCTGGGGCGGTATCCCCGACGCAGCGGCCCATGCCCTGCTGACCAAGCACGATCTGGGTATCCACTCTGAGATGCTGTGCAACTCCATGGTGGATCTGGTGGAAGCCGGAGTGGTCACCGGCCGGAAAAAGACCTATCAGACCGGCATGATTGTAGGCACCTTTGCCGCCGGCAATCAGCGGCTCTATGATATGCTGAATAATAACCCCATGGTGCGGCTGTTCCGGGGAGATGTGAATAACGATCCCCTCACCGTCTCCCGCAACGACAATTTCGTGGCCATCAACTCCGCCATCAACGTGGATCTGACGGGTCAGATCTGTGCCGAGAGCATCGGTTCCCGCCAGTACTCCGGCGCCGGCGGCCAGTTCGATATGTGCTATGGCGCAATGCATTCCAAGGGAGGCCGCAGCATTATCGCCCTGCCGGCTACCCAGAAGGAGGGTACCATCTCCACCATTACTGCCCAGCTCACTCAGGGCAGCGCCGTCACCACCAGCCGGAACACCATCGACTATGTGGTTACGGAGTTCGGCATCGCCCCGCTGTCTGGCCGCAATTTCCGCCAGCGGGTGGATAATCTCATTGCCATTGCCCATCCGGATTTTCGCGCCGAACTGCGGCGCCAGGCCCAGCAGCTGATGCTGTACTAAATCATTTCCCTCCCTTTTTTCATAATTCTGCCTGGAATCCGATGAAAGACTCCGGCCATTCCCAAAAAGGAATGGCCGGAGTTTTTTACGTTTATTGCTGGGAAAGATTCCCCTGCATCAGGGCTTCCAGATAAGACAAGAACAGTCGGAGGGAGGGGGATTTATTCTCGTTGGGGTAGACCGCCCCAAAGGAAAGCGGGGTGAATTCCGGCAGCGGGATATAGCGCAGACCCGGCAATCGGGCCATGGGAAAGTCGGGCATAACGGCAAAGGCATAGCCGGATTCCACCAGAGTGTAGACGATTTCCAGGTTGTCGCAAAACATCATTTGATCCGGGTTTCGGCCGGAGACCACCTGGCTCTGGACCGCAAAGAGGGCAGGGGGGTAGATGGAGGGAGGACAAGTGGCGATCCGGCCCCCCTCCCGCAATTGCTGCAGCGTCAACGACTGATGACTTGCCAGAGGATGACCCTCTGCGCAGATGCAGGCCAGAGGACAGCGGGTCAGCTCCCGGTAGACCGCCTTGGTGGGAGCGGATTCCTCCATGGACAACAATACCTGCACATCGCCTTCTTCCAGCAGATGTTCCAGGGAGGCGAACGGAATCAGCCGCAGAATGGGAATCAGGTTGGGGATCTCGGTCCTGAGGCGGTTTAATATCGGACTGAGCAGCCGCAGTTCGATGAAGTTGCGGCAGCCGATGCCCAGCCGCTGGGGCAGCGTCTCCTGACACTCCTTCATCCGGGCCTTGGAAAGCCCCGTCAGTTTTAAAATGTCCCCGGCGTATTGGGTAAAGAGGTGGCCTGGCTGGGTCAGCCGCACCATTTTGCTGGTGCGGTGAAACAGCTTGACTCCCAGTTCATCTTCCAGGGTGTTGATCTGATGGCTCACCGCCGGCTGGGTGATGCGAAGGTACTCCGCCGCCCGGGAAAAGTTCAGATAATTTGCCACTGCTAAGAAACATTCCAGTTGTGTTGTATTCATACAAAGACCTCTTTCTGAAGCTCCGTTGGATTTGTAACATACATACATATAATAAAAGTTCTTTATAGATGATAGCATATTTGAATTTCACATACAAGTTTAGTTGTGTTATAAACAGTAAGGAGCAAAATAGTTTTTATACTAATCAATTGCCGGGAAGGGGTGACCTGAAGATGAAAGCGGACCGGAAGGCGCTGGTTTTGGATAACCGACGCATCGGCATCCAGATGGAGCTGATGATGGGGCAGGCCATGGCAGAAAAGGGCCTTTCCGCGGCCCAGGGGCATATTCTATTGTTTGTTCTTGGCCACTCCCGGGAGGGAACTTCATTGACGGAGATCCATCAGGAGTTTGGCTATTCCATGGCATCGCTGAGCAGTATTTTGAAACGGCTGCGAAAACACGGCTATGTGCGGGTGGAGCCCTGCCTGGAGGATAACCGCCGCAAGGTGCTGTATGCGACCGAGCAGGCGGCGGAGTTGAAAACATTTTTGATTCAGACGCTGTCGGACACCTGTGACCGGGCCTATCTAGGCTTTTCCGATGAGGAACTGGCGCAGCTGGACCGGCTCCAGAAAAAATTGCTGCGGAATCTGTGTACCAGGCCGCATGCAGAGACTGGGAGGAGTGAATATTGTGAAGAAAGTCCTAAGTCAATTGAAGCAGTATAAGCGGGATGCCTTTTGGTGTATTGGCCTGACCACCCTGGAGGTGATCATGGAAATTCTGCTGCCCTTCATTACGGCCAGAATCATCGACCAGGGCCTGGAGAAGGGAAATTTGCCGGCAGTGTACCGCTACGGTATTGTCATGCTGGTGATGGCCGTATTAAGCCTCACCTTTGGCGGTCTGGCCGGTATGTTTGCCGCCCGGGCCTCCTCCGGCCTGTCGGCCAATCTGCGGGAGGCGATCTATGACAACATCCAGACCTTTTCTTTTTCCAACATCGACAAGTTCAGTGTACCTGGCCTGGTGACCCGAATGACCACCGACATCACCAATGTGCAGAACGCCTTTATGATGGTGATCCGTGTTGCGGTTCGTTCGCCGTTGACCCTGGTGTTCAGCTATGTGATGTGTATTATCATCAGTCCCCGGCTCAGCGCCATGTTCCTGATTGCCGTGGTGTTTTTGATTGTGGCCATTGGGGCCATCATGCTGTCCACCCTCAAGATCTTCGACCAGGTGTTCCGGAAGTACGACGATCTGAACGCCAGCGTTCAGGAGAATGTCTCCGCCATCCGGGTGGTCAAGGCTTTCGTCCGGGAGGACTACGAGAACAGCAAGTTTGCCAAGGCTTCCAAGAACCTCTATAAACTGTTTGTCAAAGCCGAGGGCCTGTTGGCTTTTAACAACCCGGCCATGATGCTGGCAGTGTATTTCTGCATCATCTCCGTGTCCTGGTTCGGCTCCCAGTTTATTCTGAACGGCAACATGAGTTCCGGCGATCTGACCAGCCTTTACAGCTACATCATGTCTCTGCTGATGAGCCTGATGATGCTGTCCATGGTGGTGGTCATGATCTCCATGTCCCTGGCCAGCGTCCACCGAATCAGTGAAGTGCTCAGCGAGACCCCGGATCTGCAGGAGCCCGAACATCCGGTGATGGAAGTGGCCGACGGCAGCGTGGACTTCAACCATGTGAACTTCTCCTATCAGCACGGCAGCGGCAAATGCGCTCTGTCCGACATTGACCTGCATATCAAATCCGGCGAGACCATCGGCGTCATCGGCGGCACCGGCAGCGGCAAGAGCAGCCTGGTGAACCTGATCTGCCGGCTCTACGACGTGGACGACGGCTCTGTCTGTGTGGGCGGTGTGGACGTTCGGAAGTATGATATGGAGGCCCTGCGCAACCAGGTCTCCGTGGTGCTCCAGAAGAACACCCTGTTTTCCGGCACCATTTTCGATAACCTGCGTTGGGGTAATCCGGAGGCCACCGATGAAGAGTGCATCGAGGCCTGCCGGGCGGCCTGCGCCGATGAGTTCATTGACCGGATGCCCATGGGTTATGAGACCCGCATTGAGCGGGGCGGCTCCAACGTGTCCGGCGGCCAGAAGCAGCGGCTGTGCATCGCCCGGGCCCTGCTGAAGAAGCCCAAGGTGCTGATCCTGGACGACTCCACCAGCGCCGTGGATACTGCCACCGACGCCAAGATCCGGGCGGCCTTCGCCCAGAAAATCCCCGGCACCACCAAGATCATCATTGCCCAGCGGATTTCCAGTGTGGAGAGCGCGGACCGGATCCTGGTGCTGGATAACGGCAGAATTGATGCCTTTGACACCCATGAAAATCTGCTCAAGACCAACGCCATTTACCAGGAGATCTATGAGTCCCAGGTCAAGGGCGGCGGCGACTTCGACCAGCCCGCGTGAGAGGAGGAGAGAATTCTATGAATAAGAATACAGCGAAAAAAGCCTCACCCACGGCGGTGCTGAACCGAGTGCTGGGATACATGCTGCGCAACTACAAATATCGGTTTATTCTGGTGATTCTCTGCATCATGCTCAGCGCTACCGCCACGGTGGTGGCCGCCACCTTCCCCCAGAAGTTGGTAGACAATTATATTACCCCCATGCTGCAGAGCGGATCCCGGGATTTCAGCGGCCTGGCCCATGACCTGATTCAACTGGTCTGCGTCATGGCGGTGGGCGTAGTGGCAGCCTTCGCCTATAACCGTATCATGGTGGGCATCAGCCAGGGCACCATGCGCCATCTGCGGGAGGATCTGTTCCGCAAAATGGAGGCGCTGCCCATCAAGTACTTTGACACCCATCCCCACGGCGACATCATGTCCGTGTACACCAACGACGTAGATACTCTGCGTCAGCTGTTGAGCCAGAGCATTCCCCAGATCATCAACTCGGTGATCAGCATGGTGGCCACCCTGGTGACCATGATTGTGCTCAACCCCTCGCTGACGGTGATCTCCGTCATCACCGCTGTGATTATGTTGTTGGTGACCGCCAACTTCTCCAAGCTGTCCGGCAAATACTATGTCCGCCAGCAGCGGGATCTGGGCGCGGTGGACGGCTTCATCGAGGAGATGCTGGACGGCCAGAAGGTGGTCAAGGTGTTCTGCCATGAGGAGGCCGCCAAGGCGGATTTCCGCAAGGTCAACGACGCGCTGCGGGAGAGCGCCAATCTGGCCAACCGCTACGCCAACCTGTTGATGCCCATCAATGCCAACATCGGCTGGCTGAGCTATGTGCTGGTGGCCATTGTGGGTGCTGTTCTGGGAATCAACGGTCTGGCCGGGGTCACCTTGGGCACCGTCATCACCTTCCTGGGTCTGAACAAGAGCTTCACCCAGCCCATCACCCAAGTCAGCATTCAGGTCAACTTTGTGGTCAACGCCGCCGCCGGCGCCCAGCGGGTCTTTGACCTGATGGACCAGACACCGGAGGTCGATGAAGGCTATGTGGAACTGGTGGACGCCCAGGAGAATGCCGACGGCCAGATGGAGGAGTCCAGCCACCGCACCAACGTGTGGGCCTGGAAGCACCCCCACAAGGCCGAGGGCACCATCACCTACACCAAGTTGGAGGGCGGTGTAGTCTTTGACGACGTGGACTTTGGCTATGACGAGGATAAATTGGTGCTGCACAACATCAGCCTGTGGGCCAAACCCGGTCAGAAGATCGCCTTTGTAGGAGCTACCGGCGCCGGCAAGACTACCATTACCAATCTGATCAACCGGTTTTATGACATCGCCGACGGCAAAATCCGTTATGACGGCATCAACATCAATAAGATCAAGAAACCGGATCTGCGCCGGTCCCTGGGCATCGTGCTCCAGGATACCCACCTGTTTACCGGTACCGTTATGGACAATATCCGCTACGGGCGGCTGGATGCCACCGATGAGGAGTGCATAGCGGCGGCCCAGCTGGCCAACGCCGACGGTTTCATCCGCCGGCTCCCGGAGGGATATCAGACCATGCTCACCGGAGACGGCGCCAACCTGAGCCAGGGCCAGCGTCAGCTGCTGGCCATTGCCCGGGCCGCTGTGGCGGATCCCCCGGTGCTGATTCTGGATGAGGCCACCTCCTCCATCGATACCCGCACCGAAAAACTGGTGCAGGACGGCATGGATGCCCTGATGACCGGCCGAACCACCTTTGTCATTGCTCACCGGCTTTCCACGGTGCGCAACGCCGACTGCATCATGGTTATGGAGCAGGGCCGCATCATCGAGCGGGGGACTCACGACGAGCTGATCGCCAAGAAGGGCAAATACTATCAGCTCTACACCGGCAATTTCGCCGAAGAACCCGCCTGAGTTTTTCTTTCCATCAATAAAAAACGGGTGCGCTGCGTTATGCAGCGCACCCGTTTTGCCGTTTGCGTGGTTGATCATCGGCACAGAAAGTCCGCCCACGGTTCCTGGTAAGCCGGCAGCTGGGTTTGCCAAAACAGAAGCCGGTCTACATAATGCTGCACCCGGGCCTCCACAGGGGTCTGACAGTGTTCCAGCCCGTAGGTCCGCACCTGAGCGGTCAATTCATAGATGGGATACCCCAGAGCGTGGCCCGGGGTGTGGACCACACTGCAGGCCTGGCCCACCGCATGACACCGGGCGATGTCCGCCGGATCACAGAGCTCCTTGGCCAGTCCGTGGCAGTCCAGAATGGCCCGCTTAGCCAGGGGCATTTTTATGGCCCCCGCAGCCCACAGCCGGGCTGCCTCCAGGGCTTGCCGGGGCCTGTCCTCTCCGACGTAGCGTGCCTCCAGTTCTGCCACCGTCTCCTCCGCCAGGTCCAGAGCCCACAGCACCAGCCCACGGCGGCTCTGGCCCTCCACCAGCAGCCGGAGATCTTGGAGCAGCAGGCTGTCCTTGGAAAACAGCACCTGATTTTTGCGCTTCATTTTTTCCCGCACTTCGTCCAGCCAGTCCATAAAATCCCCCTCTTTGTTGCGATCACGCCTATGATAGCCTTTTGGTGGCTGTTTGGCAACCCGAGCAGGAAAAGGAAGTTGTTGTTTTCTGCCGCTATATGATACAATGGACCAAACTGGAAAACATTTTGAGAGAGAAACCAAGGAACATCTGACCCTTTGGAGGGGGATTCCCCAAACGGTTTTGGCATCGGGAAGGAGAGGCCTATGATTCTGCGCAACGGCATTCGGTCCAATCTGCGGGCCAGGGGCCGAACGATATTATTTACACTGCTGATCCTTGTCGTCACGTTGTCCCTGTCCCTGGGACTGGGAATGTGGGGTTACTGCGGTCAGATGCTCCGGCAGTGCGACGAGAATTATACCTCCATCGCCCTGGTGGAGTATATGGGCGCGGAGTATCCCGAGGAGGACGCGGCAGACCCCTATGCCCGGGAGGCCTTTGAGGCGCTGGATGGGACAGCCATTTCCTCTGTGGAGGGGGTGGAGCTGTGGGAGACCAGCGACAACACCCTGGCCTCGTTGGAGGGCTATACCCGAACCCAGGGGGAGCAGCCCTATGAGCAGATGGGAGTGGTGGTGGTCAGTGTGCTTTCCAACCCCATCACCCAGGAACAGATGGTCTATCTCACCCCGGAAGAGCTGCCGGAGGCCTATGTAGCCAATGATCTGGAAAATGGAACCCTGCGAATCTACGTTGGAGACGGGGAGCCGGAGGTGCTGAACTGTTACTTCTATGAGCCTTCCACCGGGGAATACTGGCAGCGAAAGACAGAGCTGGTGGAGCAAGGCGATATCACGTTCGGTCAGACCAGTGAAGTGCCGGTGACTCAGGACCAGCTGCCCAGTCAGTATATTCTGATGAACGCTTCCACCGGTGGAATGAAGGTGATCTACTCGGGGGAGGCAGATCTGTACAGCTTGCCCGCCTACTATTATGATTCCATCACCGACCAGATCTACGATTTTGAACAGGTACCGGTGGGGTTTGACGGTCTTATGGCCCGGTCGGTCTACACCCTGAACGGGAAGGACAGTGGACTGCTGTCCATCACCTGCGGCGATACGGAGTTTGCCCCGGAGCCGGGCAAATACTACCTGCTCCACGGCACCTTCTATGATTCAGACCTTCGGGGCGGGGACAGCTTTGAAGTAACGGAGTTCTACCAGGGTTGCGATACGCCCCCCTGGCTGGAGGTGTTCGGCCCGGACGATCCCGCCACAGAGGAGGGGATTTTTGCCGATTACGCCCAACGCTACCGGCTGGGCAATAACTATATCCGTCTGACGGCCAGCGCCGATGTGGAGAGCCTGGAAGTATTCCAGCAAAGTAACCTCTACCTGGAGGAAGGCAGGTTCCCGGAGGCCGGAGAGGCGGGCACCTGTGTGCTCAGCGGCACCACCGCCGCCTCTGCCGGGGTGGAGTTGGGAGACACTGTCACCGTATCTCTGCTGACTTCCCAGCAGGAGGACCGGTTCACCCTCTCGGAGACAGCGCGGGTCAAGGAACTGACCGTGGTGGGGATTACCAACAAAAGCGAGGATTACGACGGCTGCGTCTGGGTGTCCGACGCGGAGGGAGGATTTGATGGCCCTCTCTTTGGTTATCAGTTGGGGAGGGCAGTGCTGGACAATGAAACGGCCCGACAGGCGGTGGAGCAGCTCCAGGCCCTGATGCCGGACCAGGTCCGGGTTACCCTCTACGATCAGGGTTATTCTGCCGCCGCTCAGCCGCTGGAAACCCTGCGGTCCACGGCCCTGGCCATCACCCTGGCCAGCGGAGCCGGAGCATTGGCGGTGCTGGTGTTGTTTGCCTTCCTGTTTGTGGGGCGCCAGCGGGAGACGGTGCAAATTCTCACCTCCCTGGGGACCCCCAAAGGGAAAATCACCCTGTGGCTGCTGTCGGGCAGCGGAGTCATTGCCGGTCTGGCTGCCCTGCTGGGAGGCGTAACCGGAGCCCTGTTGTTGGATCGGGTCATCTCTCTGGCGCTGTCGGCGGCCCAGGGACTTTACAAGACAGATCTGCGCTACAGCCAGGCGGCGGTGGGATTGAGCCGCACCCTGGAGCAGGAGCATGTCTTTCTTATCTGGCCTGCCCTGTGCAGTGTTTTGGCGGTGTTTTTGCTGTCGCTGCTGCTGTGTGCCCTGTTTTTGATTCAGGCCCGGCGGCAGGATCAGCCCAAGAGAGGCAAACTAAAGGTGCGTACTCCCAAGACGGGAACCTCGGTAACGGGCCGGGGCGTGCTCCGGTTTGCAGTCCGTAATCTTTGCCGGGGCGGACTTCGCTCCGCAGTGGTTCCTGCCGCGGCCCTGGTGCTGGCTCTCTTTCTGGGGCTGCTGGGCGCAACCGCCCAGGGCTGGCAGCGGCAGATGGACACCCTCTATGACAGCACCGTTATTACCGGTCAGGCCACCAGTCTCAACGGCCGCTACAACTCCGGGCTGCTGATTCCCGGGGAGACGGTGCGGCTGCTGAATGATACCGGAATGGTCAAGAACCTTCATGTCTCCAAGGGATTCCACTATTGGAACCCGGAGGAGATGCCCAGCTTTGGCCAGGGCAGTTTTTCCCAGGAGAGCCGGGACGTCTGGATTGAACAACAGCCGGAGCTCATTGCTCTGAACGGTCTGGACGCGGCTCCGGAGTTTTTCTATGCCGATCCCCAGGTGGAATGGCTGGAGGGCTGGGATGAAAGTATGCTGGCCTCCGGGGACTACCGGCCCTTCTTTGAGTCGCAGCAGCTCTTCCTGGGGCAAGCCCAGGAGCCGGAGTGCTATCCGGTTCTGGCCAGCCGGGACTATCTGGCCAGCCATGGCCTGAGCCTGGGAGACAGCTACACTGTGGACATTCGCTATGAGGTGGGAACCCAAGGCACCATGGAGGCGTCCATTGAACTTCAGATCGTGGGTTCTTTCCAACAGCACAGCACACAGGCCAACCTTTATGTGCCCCTGGCGTTTCTCGTGGACCCGGAGGACCTCTTTGGTGCGGAAAATCCCTATGAGGATCTGACGGTCAGCAGCAAAATGATCAGCCAGGAGGATGTAGCTGACTATTTCCGCTATACGATACGGTTTTCCACCTGTCGCTTTGAGCTCACCTCTGCCCGAAACTTGGAGGAGCTGCGCAACACGCTGGAGCAGCAGGAATTCAGCCGGGTAAACGGAGTGAGGGAAGTACGGACTGCCATCCTGCTTCAGGATGCCACTTTTACCGAGACGGTACAGAGCTTTGGACGCTATCTCTCCTTTGGAGAACTGCTGTTTCCCATTCTGCTGGCGGTGGTGGCGGTGCTGGGATTCATCATCTCCTGGCTGATGGTCCACACCCGGCGGATGGAGTTCGCTATGCTCCGGGGACTGGGTACCCCCAGAGGCAAAGTGTTTTTGACCTTCTTCTTGGAGCAAGCGGCTCTGTGCCTGCTGGGATGCCTGGCAGCCTGCGGGGTACTGGCTTTGGTGGGGACCGGCGGCCTGTTCCAGTGGCTGGCGGTGGCGGGTTTTGCGGTCTGCTATCTGCTGGGCAGCGCCCTCAGCGTCTGGCTGGTGGGCCGAATCCATCTGATGAGTCTGCTCTCGGAGCGGGAATGAGGTGCTGAACATGAGTATTTTGGAACTGAAGGATGTGTGTTATACCTACCGCACCCAGTATCAGCAGGTGGAGGCCCTGAAGGGGATCTCCTATACCTTTGAGGCGGGGAAGATGTACGCTATCATGGGAAAGTCGGGCTCCGGCAAGACCACCCTGCTTTCCCTGATGGCGGGGCTGGACCTGCCCACCCGGGGAGAGGTGCTCTGCGAAGGGGTGAGTACCGCCCAGATGAATCTGGAGCGCTACCGCCGGGAGAAGGCTGCGGTGATTTATCAGAGCTTTCGGCTCTTTCCGCTGCTGACGGTGGCGGAAAATGTTATGTACCCCATGGAGCTGCGAGGGATGAAACCTCGGGCGGCCCGGGAGCGGGCGGCGGCGCTGGTGGAAAAGGTATCTCTGCCGGAGACCGTGCTGGATCGGTATCCCACCATGCTCTCCGGCGGTGAGCAGCAGCGGGTGGCCATTGCCCGGGCCCTGGGGATGGAGACTAAGCTGCTCTTTGCCGATGAGCCCACCGGCAATTTGGACACCGCCAACGGAGAGAATGTGCTCTCCATCCTCCAGGCCCTGGCCCATGAGGATGGCTATTGTGTGATCCTGGTGACCCACGATGAGTCCATCGGGGCCCGAGCTGACCAGTTGCTGTGTCTGAGCGATGGCCTGCTGCAGGGGCAGCCAAAGGGCGAGGGATAATGGATTAGACAAAACAGCCCCGGTGCCAAGGCTTTGGCACCGGGGCTGTTTTGTTGTTCAGCATCCGAATACCAACAAAAGTCCCTCAGTAACGGTGAAAAAGTAGAGTATGGCAATTCCTTTTGCTTTCTCGACACCGACGTCTACTTATGGTATAATTCGATGGACTGAACAGCGGGGTTTGTTTAAAATTCCGCTTGGGATGATTTCAGGCAAAAGGAGGGGATAGAGGAATGGTTCAGATTGCGGTGGATTTACTGGACTTTTTTATGCTGCTGGCCTTTTCAAGTGCGATTACCGTCTGTATAATCCTCTGCCTGGGCCGCAATTCCAAGCGGGCACTGATGATTGGAATTTATTTCTTCATCCAGATGCTGCTGGAATTGGTGATTCGGACCAGTGAGGTGAATAATCCCATTACCCAATGGTGGAATCGGTTCTTTACCAGTACTGTGGAGCTTAAGGGCCTGTTTTATACTGTCATTCTGGTGTCCATGATGTTGGTGGTGCTCTATATGCTGGAACTGCCTATGAAAGCCAGATATTTTGTGGCTCCGGGGCTTATAGGCACTTTTTTGCTCACCATTCCCGCAATTCAGCACAAAAATATGATCTTTTACGGAATGTATCTGGCGCCTTGTGAGGCCTTTTATCTGGGGCTGTCGCTCTACACGCTGTGGAAGATGCGCTCCATGCCCGATTCCAAGCTGTTTCAGGTGTTCCGTAAGGTGCTGATCCTGATTGCGGCGTTTTCCATCATTATCTTTGCGGAGGATTTCATCACCAGCTGGCGCTACGGTTTCTTTACGGAATTCCAGGGCTTTACCGATCCCAGCCTGGGCATAGCCTATGTCAAGGAGCGCAGCTTCAGCGAGAGTATTTTGCAGCTGATCCTGGCCGGAGCCACCATCTATGTGGGAGCCCGCGCTCTGGTGGAGGCGCTGCGCTCCGATCTGCAGACCCTGGCCGGTGCTCCGGAGCAGATTTCCGAGAAAATGCAGGACAGTGACGTGGACAGATTTGCCCAACAGATCGGCCTCAGCCCCCGGGAGCGGGAGGTGCTGCCGCTTTTGCTGGAAAATCAGAGCATGCAGCAAATCAGCGAAAACCTGTTCATCTCCCTGGGAACTGTGAAATATCACACCCATAACGTCTACCAAAAAGCGGGGGTGAGCGATCGCACCCAGCTGATTATGAAGTTCGCCGCTTCCTGCGGCAGTTTGAAATAAGATTGCATTGAATTCCAACAGAGGCCACCGCTGAGGAGAAATCCTGCGGTGGCCTTTTGCTTTTCCAATCCAGGGGTGACGGTTCCAGGAGAAACAGAGTAAAACACAACACCCCCTGAATTGATGGAAATCCGATTCAGGGGGTGTTGTGTTTATATGTGAGAGGCTGGAGATCAACGCTTATTGATCCGAATGCTGGCGCAGAGCACCGCTGCGATACAGCTCAATCAGATCCTGCAGATGCCGGATTTTGTCTTGATACTCCCGGCCCGTGTCTGTCTCACTCATCATGATCTGATGGGGCATGGTCTCCACCACCCGGGTCACGGTGCGGGTGGTGACGTGTTGGCCGGAGGCGTTCATGATGGGCTGGTGCTCCGCCAGTTTGATGACAGTGGAGTTGTAGATCAGCGTATAGCCGGCGATGCCGGTGGTGGGACGGTAGGACTTGGCAATGCCGCCGTCGATGACGAAGAGCCGGCCTCCCGCCTTGATGGGACTTTCTCCCTGCTTCACCGGCACATGGCCGTTGATGATGTGGCTGGTGTTGGGATCCAGGCCGAATTCGTTCAGAATATGTTCCACGGTGCCGGGTTGGTCGATATAGGCGTAGTAGGGGTTCTTGGGTTCCTCCCGCAGTTCCGGGGCTTCGGTAAAGTAACGCTCAAAGGTGGTCACCTTGTCCTTGCCAAAGAGGGGAGAACGGGCCCCCACCCAAAGATACCAGTAGAAATCCGTATCCTCCTGGTTGCCGCTGTAATAGGCCCGGCGAACCCGGCGTTCCAGGGCGTCCAGCAGCCCTTTGCCGGAATAGAGGGTGCCACCGACATCCAGTTCCGCGAAGCTGCCGTCCTCATTCATGGGAATACAGCCGTGGTAGAGCAGGTTGCCGTTGTAGGCCTTGTACATGCCGCCATTGGCCACCAGATAGTCCACATGCCGACGCAGCCGCTCTCCATGCTGGAAGGAGGCTGCAATGGCGTCCACCACATCGGCCTCCTCCTGAGTCAGTGCATAGGGGTCCTGGGGGTCCACGGTAGGAAGATTGGTATCCCGGAGGGGATACTCCTTCCCGTCTACGGTGATAACACCTCGCTTCAGATCCATTTTGTCCAACAGCAGCTGCCGGTCCAGTCCGTAGTCCGGGTGCCGGCGGATGAGCTGGCCCTCCAGCTTGAACATGATGATGGCAGCCGCCTTGTGCATTTTGGCCGCCAGAGCCGTATCCACCGGATCATACTGATTCTGGTCCAGAGTGTGAGGCCGAAATGCTTTGCAGTCATCGTCGGCGTAGGTTTTTGCGGCAAAGGAGGAGAGGGGACGCAGATTGATGCCGTAGCCGTCCTCCAGGCAGTCAAAGTTGTTGTAGCTCAGGCCAATCCGCAGCACCGAGAACATGCACACCCGGTTTCCCGCCGCGGCGCCGATCCACTCAATGTCGTGGTTGCCCCATTGAATATCCACACTGCGGTGGCTCATGAGCTCATCCATGATCAGATCTGCCCGGGGGCCACGGTCAAAGATATCCCCCAGGATGTGAAGCTGATCCACGGCAATCTGCTGGAGCATCCGGCAGATGGAGATAATCAGCCCGTCCCCGATGCCGCACCGGATGGAGGCATCGATGAGTTCTTTGTAGTACTTGGCCTTGTTGGCCACCATGGGGTCTTGCAGAATCAGGTCATCAATAATGTTTTCAAATTTGGGGTTGATGACCTCGGCCACCCGTTTTCGGTTGTATTTGGAGGCCAGTTCCCGGCACACCTGCACCAGCCGGTGGATGACCAGAGCGGACCAGCTTTCATAGTTGGAAAGCGTTTCCTTCTTCTTCTGCAGGCAGGTGTGGGGGTGGGCGATCAGGTCCGCCAGCTCATCCCGTTCCTGCTCTGAGAGGGTAAAGGAGTAGACCGTGTCAATTTTATCCCGGATCACACCGGAGGCGGAGCGTAGCAGCTGAATAAAGGCGGCGCTCTCTCCGTGCAGGTCACTGAAAAAATATTCGGTGCCCTTGGGAAGTTTGAGAATGGAGCTCATATCCACAATGGCCCGCACGGAGGACTCCACATTGGGATAGCGCTCCGACAGCAGTTTCAAGTATTCTAAATTCTGATCTGACATGTCATTCCTCGTCTTTTCTGTGCCTGAAGGGCACGTTATTAGTTCAGCTGCCGCAGCATCCAGTCCAGCAGCTGCTGATATACCTCTTCACGGTTGAATTCGTTGAGCATTTCGTGCCGGCCCTTGGGATAGAGCTTTAGCGTCACATCAGTACAGCCCGCATCCAGGAAAGATTGATAGGCCTGCCGAACGCCCTTTCCGCGATTGCCCACCGGATCCAGCTCTCCCGCCAAAAAGAGAATTGGGGTTCTCGGGTCCATTTTGGCCAGATTGGCCTTGCTCTGGTTGAACTTAATTCCGGAGAGCATATCGTGCATCAGCGTCACGGTGGGCATGGCCTGGCAGAAGGGGTCAGCCATATATTCATCCACCACCGCCTCCACCGAAGAGACCCAGTCGGAGGGGGTGCGGTTGGGCTTGAATTGCCGGTTGTATGCACCAAAGCACAGATTTTGCAGCAGCTTGCTGCGGCCCCGCTTGCCCAACCGCAGCCGCTCCAGCTTGCAGGCCGCCAGCCCCGCAGCCAGCACCAGCCCGGGCTGCTGTCCGGTGCCCAGCAGGGCGCAGGCGTCCACGGTGCCGGGATAACGGATCAGATAGCTGCGGGCCAAGAAGCTGCCCATGGAGTGGCCCAGCAGAAGATAGGGCAGCTGGGGATATTGGGCCTTCATTCGATCCCGAAGGGCGTGGACATTGTCGGTCATCCGGACCCAGCCGTTGTCGTCGGCGGTGTAGCCCAGATCCTCCTGGCGCTCCGGAGTGTTGCCGTGCCCCAGGTGATCGTCGCCACAGACCAGAAAGCCCTGGTCCGCCATAAAGCGGGCGAAGTGGTCATAGCGGCCGATGTGTTCGGAAATACCGTGCACCAGCTGCAGTACCGCAATGGGTTCCCCTGACTCCGGGGACCAGCTGCGGCCATATAGGGTGGCGGAGCCGTCCGCAGAGGGAAAACGAAATTCCTGATTGACAGACATGGTAAATCCGCTCCTTTTGTGCTAAAATATGCCCGTAGAATGTATGTACAGTTTACCTGTTTCCATCTCCTGCGTCAACTACTTTTGCAAAGAAGGTTTCAAAATGAATGTGATTGATCGCTTCCTGCGTTATGTCGCCTATCCCACCGCTTCCGATGAGCATTCCGAGGCCGTCCCCAGCACCCCGGGTCAGAAGGTTTTAGCCCAAGCCCTGGCCCAAGAACTGACCGAACTGGGGCTGAAAGATGCCATGGTGGACGAATACGGCCGGGTTTACGCCCATCTTCCTGCCACGCCGGGCCGGGAAGGGGAGAAGGTCTTTGGCCTCATCGCCCACATGGATACTTCTCCCGACGCCTCCGGCCAGGATATCCATCCCAGAATGGTGGAGTACACCGGCGGCGATATTGTGCTGAATCCGGAAAAGGGCATTGTCATGCGGCAGGGGGATTTTCCTGCGCTTAAAAATTATGTAAATCAGACGTTGATTGTCACCGACGGAACCACTCTGTTGGGGGCCGACGACAAGGCCGGTGTGTCCGAGGTGGTGACTGCCCTGGAGTATCTGATCGCCCACCCGGAGATTCCCCACGGTCCTCTGGCGGTGGCCTTTACGCCGGATGAGGAGATCGGCTGCGGGGCGGACCACTTTGATTTTGAGCGTTTTGGGGCGGACTATGCCTACACCGTGGACGGCGGCGCCCTGGGCGAGGTGGAGTATGAAAACTTCAATGCCGCCAACGCTGGGGTCAAGGTTCACGGCCGGAACATCCACCCGGGCAGTGCCAAGAACATCATGAAGAACGCGGTGCTGTTGGCCACCCAGTTTATCTCTCTGCTGCCTCCGGCGGAGACCCCGGCCCATACCGAGGGCTACGAGGGCTTTTTCCATGTCAACTATTTCCAGGGTGTGGAGGAACAGGCCTATGTGAACCTCATCATCCGGGACCATGACCGGCAGCGGTTTGAGCAGCGCAAGGCCTTTTTGCGCAGCACTGTGGACTATCTGAACGGCGTTTACGGAAAGGGTACCTTTGAGCTGGAGCTGAAGGACAGCTACTACAATATGCGGGAGAAGATTGAGCCCCATATGCACCTGATTGATCGGGCCCTGGAGTCCTTCCAGAGCTGCGGCGTAACACCCAAAACCATTCCCATCCGGGGCGGTACCGACGGTGCCCGGCTCAGCTGGGAGGGGCTGCCCTGCCCCAACCTGTCCACCGGCGGCGAAAACTTCCACGGCGTCTATGAGTTTGCCTCGGTTCAGGCCATGGAGAAGATGGTGGAGGTGCTGGTGCGTTTGGTGACCAGCCGTGAATAACTCCGTTCTGGTGGGAATGAGCGGCGGCGTGGACTCCTCTGTGGCCGCCTATCTGCTGCTGCAGCAGGGGCTGCAGGTCACCGGTGCCACCATGAAGCTCTTTGATAACCAAGCCATTGGGGTGGAAGAGGAGTCCAGCTGTTGTTCCCTCAGCGACGTGGAGGATGCCCGGCGGGTGGCCTATGCCCTGGGCATTCCCCACCATGTATTTAACTTCAGTGAGGATTTCCGTACCCAGGTCATGGACCGGTTTGTCCGCTGCTATCAGCAGGGGCTGACCCCCAATCCCTGCATCGACTGCAACCGTTATCTGAAATTTCAGCGGCTGCTGCGCCGGGCCAGGGAATTGGAAATTTGGTATGTGGCCACCGGCCACTATGCCCGCCGGGCTTGGGACGGAGAGCGCTGGCTGCTGAAAAAGGGTTTGGACGAGGACAAGGATCAGAGTTACTTCCTCTACCATATGAACCAGACCTATCTGGAGCACTTCCAGCTCCCCCTGGGGGAGCTGACCAAGGCCCAGGTCCGGGAGATTGCAGCCCAGCAGGGCTTCGGCAACGCCCGGAAAAAGGACAGTCAGGACATCTGTTTTGTGCCCGACGGAGATTATGGGGCCTTTTTGGACCGGTACACCGGGCAGGTAATCCATAATGGAAATTATGTAAATGCAAATGGAGACGTGCTGGGCACCCATCGGGGCCACACCCACTATACCATCGGCCAGCGCAAGGGATTAGAGCTGGCCATGGGTCACCGGGTCTATGTCACCGGCAAGGATGTGGAGCGGAATCTGGTCTATATTGGCGAGAATGAAGACCTGTTTTCCTCAGGACTGGAGGCCAACGACCTGAACCTGATCGCCTGTGACACCATTACCGCTCCGCTGCGCTGCACCGCAAAAATCCGCCATAGCCGCTATGAGGCTCCGGCCACTGTGGAGCAGACCGGGGAGGACACCCTCCAGGTCCGGTTTGACCAGCCCCAGCGGGCCATTGCCCCGGGCCAGGCGGTGGTGCTCTACGACGGGGATGTGGTCATCGGCGGCGGTACCATCACCAAAGCCCTGTAAGACAGAAAAAAGCAGTGCTGTGTTTGAGAACACAGCACTGCTTTTTGTGTCAATAGGTCACATACTCCAGGCAGAGCCCCTCCGGGGGCATGGCGGGCCCGGCTTCGGAGCGGTCCCGGGCTGCCAGAATATCCGCCACCCGCTCCGGCGGATATTTCTTTAACCCCACATCCACTAGGGTGCCGGTGAGGATGCGCACCATCTGGTTTAAAAACCCGTTGCCCACATAAGAGATCCTGATCTCTGCTCCCAGTCGGGTGATCTCAATGGAGTCAATCCGGCGCACTGTGGATTTTTTGAACCGCCGCAGCCCGCAGAAGGAGCGGAAATCATGTTCCCCCAGCAGCAGCCCCGCCGCCCGTTCCATGGCCTCCAAATCCAGCGGGTCCGGCAGCTGGCAGAGAAATTTGCGCTCAAAGACGTTTGGAATGGGACTGTTCCAGATGCGGTAGACATAACACTTCGTTTTGGCGTTGAGCCGGGCGTGAAACCGCTCCGGGGCCTCCTGAACCGCCACCACTGCGATGTCCCGGGGCAAGTACCGGGCGCAATAGCCCAGCAGCTGGCCACAGTCTGGCTCTGAGGCCAGTTTGACGCTGGCCGCCTGGCCCCGGGCATGGACTCCGGCGTCGGTGCGGCCGGAGCCCTGGACCTCCACCGGAGTATTGTCCAGTTGCGAGAGCACTGTTTGGAGCTTGCCCTGGATGGTGTTGCCGGTGTTGCCCTGGACCTGCCAGCCGCTGTAACGGCTGCCGTCATATTGTATGGTGAGTTTGTAGTTCTTCATGGGTGCCCCCCGCTTTGCGGCTGATTTGCTGCTCTTATGATACCGGAGCGGGGAAGAAAATGCAATGGTCAGTGCCGGATCACCAGCAAAGGCCGGATGCCCTGGGCCATCATGGCCCCCAGGTACACCGCCAGACCGGCGCAGCCCCAGGCCATCACCGACCAAGTTTGGCCGGCGCCCATGTCCAGGCTGAACCGATAGCCCAGGTTGACCAGCAGTCCAGCCAACAGGGAAGCCAGCACCGGAGCGGAAAAGCAGCGGTAGCAGTTGACCCGGACCCCGGCGCCCCGCCAGGCCACCGCCAGGCACAGGATCACCGCCAGCACATCGGCACAGACAAAGCCGGCTACAAAGCCTCCCAGCCCCAGCCTGGGGGTCAGGGCCACGGTGAGCAGCAGCTCCAGCGCGCCGCAGAACAGGGAGATGGCGGCGCTCTGGTTCTGTTTGCCCAGAGCGTTGAGCATGCAGCCCAGAATAGCGTGGTAGCACCCTGCTCCTACACCGATGGCCAGCGGGAGAATACAAGTGCCCACCCGCTCCTCCGCGAAGAGCAGTTCCCCCAGATCCGGCCCCAGGGTGGCGATCAGGGCGATCAGCGGCAGCACCACATAGGACACCGACAGCATGGCCTTCTCCCCGGTGCGGCGAAAGGCGGCCATTTTGCCAAGTTCTCGCTCTTCGGTGAGCCGGGGCAGCAGGGCCAGGGACAGGGCGTTGATGAAGGCAGTGGGGATCATCAGCAGCGGTAGAGTCATCCCCAACATAATGCCGAACTCCTCCATGGCTTCCTGGGCATCCAGGCCATACACCACCAGCAGCTTAGGAATCAGCACCGAGGTGGCGGCCCCCATCAGGTTGCCCACCAGGGCAGTGAGGCTCACCGGCACCGCGATACTGGCCATCCGGCGCCGCAGGGGACCTGGGGCCACCCGTTTCCCCGGCACATTGGGGCCGGTGGCCTGTTGGCGTCGGCGACGCCCCCAGGTCAGGGCGGTGGAGGAGAACACCTCGCTGATCAGCAGCCCGATGACGATGAGTCCCACCGAGTATTGCTCCTGTTCTGGGGCCAGCAGCAAAAGCAGCAGCACAATAGCCAAGGAACGGATAATCTGCTCTCCCAGTTCCACCCCGGCGGGGAGCCGCATGGAGCCGATGCCGTAGAATTGATGCTTTTGCAGATTTTCCACCCCGGTGAGCAGCAGCACTGGCAGCAGCATCATCAGCCCCAGCTGGGTGCGGCTGTCCCCCAGCAGCCGCCGGGCGATAAAATCCGACTGGAACAGCACCGTCAGCGCCACCGGAAGCCAGAGCACCACCAGCCCCCGAAGTCCGGTAGACATGAGCTGCCGCAGGGCCTGCTCATTGTTTCGGGCGTGGTATTCCGAGGACAGCACCGATACCGCCACCGCCAGCCCGGAGATACACAGGGACTGGATGACGGCATAGGCCGGCATGATGAGCTGATAGAGTCCCAGTACCTGGGCCCCCACCAGCCGGGCCATCACAATGCGATAGAGGAAGCCGAACACCTGGCTCACCAGCCCTACACCGGTGAGCGTCAGTGTGGATCGGAACAGGGAAGGACGGTTGGACAAGAGTACATCACCTGCGCTTTGATGGGAATTACTCTATATCTATTTCCCGCCGATGGCGTCTATGCAGGCGCTTTTTCCATTTAAAGCGCTTGACAATGAAAAAATGAAACGCTATCATAATAATAGAACGTTATGATCTCTGGCCATTTGGTGCCGGAGATCATTGCTTCTATTTTTGCGTGATTTTTGGAGACCAATGCCCTGTTTGCCGGCTGAGTGTGAGGGAGAAGCAGACACAAGGACTATGGGAAGCAGGAGCTTTTTTCCAAAACGGGAGGTTATATGGAGCAATTTTTTACGGTGTTGACCCAGATTGGTATTTTCCTGATTTTAATTCTGCTGGGTATTCTGGCGGTGAAGTGCAACATTTTGGACGAGCATTCCCTGGGCAACGTGTCCAAGGTCATCATGCGGATGGCACTGCCCGCCTATATCTTCATCAATACCGCCGAGGGGGCTACTCGGGCCGGTCTGGCCGCCAGTCTGCTGGTGATTCCACTGGCTGTGGCCCTCTATCTGATGCTGTTCCTGCTCTCACTGGCCCTGGAAAAGGTGTTTCACTTAAAGGGCAACCGAAGCCATGTCTTTCGGGCCATTGTTATGTTTGGCAATGTGGGATTTATGGGAATCCCGTTGGTGGTGGAGCTGTATCCGGACACGGCACTGCTCTATATCTCCCTGTTCACCATCCTGGATCAGGTGCTGTTCTGGACCTACGGCGTAGCGCTGACCCGGCCGGTGGGGGAGAAGGGAGAGCGCCATGGCAGTCCTCTGGCGGGCCTCAAAAACCTGCTGAGCCCCGCCCTGATCGCCATTGTGCTGGCCACGGTGCTGGTGCTGCTCAATATCCGGCTGCCCTATGTGCTTTCTGCCACCCTCAATAAGCTGGGGGCGGCCAGTATGCCCCTTTCTTTGCTCTACATCGGCGGCATGCTGTCCATGACCGATGTGCGGAAGGTCTTGAAGTGCTGGGAGCTCTATGGTGAGATTTTCCTGAAGATGCTGGTGCTGCCCCTGGTTTTCTTTGCGGTGATGCGGGCGCTGGCGGTGCCGCTGGACATGGCGGGCACCATCACCTTCCTCACCGGGCTGCCGGCCATCAATATGGTGGCCATGCTGGCCAAGAACAACGGCTCTGAAGGGGATTACGCGGTGTGCGCCGTGATGATGACCACTCTGGCCTGCCTCGTCACCCTGCCTCTGGTATCTCTGGGCATTGCGTTGATGAGCTGATCAGAACAGTATAGAGAAAAAGGAGTTTCCCATCCCATGCTTGCGACTTATATCAACTGTGCCCTGGTGCTGGCGGGCAGTATTCTGGGCCTGCTGCTGAAGGGCAAAATTGGCCACCGGTTCATGTCCGCCATGCACAGTGCTATGGCCCTGTGCGTGCTGGGCATCGGCATCACCTCTGCCATAAAAACCGAGCACACCCTGTGCCTGATCATCTGCATGGTGGTGGGCACCTGCCTGGGGGTGGCCCTGCGGATCGAGCAGCGGCTGGACTCCCTGGGGGGCTGGATCAAGCGCCGGGTGGTGAAAAAAGGGGACTCCTCCAAATTTACCGAGGGGTTTGTCACCGCCGCCCTGCTCTACTGCGTGGGCTCCATGGCGGTGATGGGCTCTATCGAGGCGGGCATCAATCACAACTACTCCATTCTGGTCTCCAAGGGGGTCATCGACGGGGTGACCAGCATCTCCCTGGCTGCCACCACGGGAGTAGGGGTAGCCTTCTCCGTGGTGCCTCTGCTGCTCTACCAGGGAGGACTCACCTTGCTGGCAGGGCTGGTGGGGCCGCTGCTGAGCGATATGATGGTGCTGGAGATGTCCGCCGTGGGGGGCACCATTATCCTGGGCATCGGTTTCAATATGCTCTTCCCGGAAAAGCACATTCCCGTGGGCAATATGCTGCCCGCCATCTTCCTGCCCATTGCATATTTGCCTCTGGTGGAGCTGTTGGGTACATTGATTTGATTATCCACCATACTAGAAAAGAAAAACAGGCCGGAGCCAAAGGGCTCCGGCTTGTCACGTATCATAGCAAAATTAGGAGTGCAGCTGATACTCTCCAGGCTTTTCTTAAATATTTTGAAGAATAACTTACTTGGCTTGACTGTACCATAGCCGGCAAAGGCTGTCAAAGCAACAAGCCGGAAAGCAAAAAAGGCGCGCCGCAAGTTGCTTGCGGCGCGCCGTGAGTTGAAAAGGGAAGCTTACTTGCCAGCCTGCTCGGCCTTATACTTCTTGATGGCCTCGGTCAGCTTGGGAAGGATGGCGTTCACATCGCCGATGATGCCCAGGTCGGCAACGTCGAAGATGGGAGCGGTCTCTTCCTTGTTGATGGCAATGATGTACTCGCTGCCCTCCATGCCGGCGGCGTGCTGAATGGCACCGGAGATGCCGCAGGCCACATAGAGGTCGGGGCGGACGGTCTTACCGGTCTGGCCAACCTGACGGTCCTTATCCATCCAGCCGGCATCCACCACGGCACGGGAGCCGGAGATGTCGCCGCCCAGAGCGTCGGCCAGATCCTGTACCATGGACACCTTTTCGGCGCTGCCGATGCCGCGGCCGGCGGAGACCAGGATCTTGGCCTCGGTGATGTCCTTGGAGGCCTTGGTGGACTTGACAGTCTCCAGCACCTCCACGTTGTTGGTGGGGTTGACCTCCAGCTTGATGACCTCGCCGGTGCGGCTCTCGTCAGCGGCCAGGGCCTGCATCACGCCGGGGCGGACGGTGGCCATCTGGGGACGATGCTGCAGGCAGGCGATGGTGGCGATGATGTTGCCGCCGAAGGCGGGACGGGTCATCCGCAGCTGCTTGTGATAGATGTACTTCACATTGACGACATTGATCTCTTTGCCGTCCTTGGTGGTCATGGTCTTGCTGCTGTCCTCCACGGTGACGTCCTGACCCAGCTCGGCGATTTTGGCCTCAATCTTGGCCTTGTCGGCAGCGTTGGTGGCGGTCTTTTCCACGTCGCCGATGGCCAGACCGGTGCAGTCGGCGGTCAGACCGGTGTGGACGGTGGCGGAGACGGAGGGGGCCAGGTCACGGCCGATGGAGGAGGCACCAAAGAGCACCACTTCCGGGGCATAGGTCTTGATGACCTGATCCATCACGTCGGTGTAGGGCTTGGTGGAGTACTCAGCCAGCATGGGGTGATCGGCCACAACAACCTTATCGGCGCCGTGGGCGATGAGAGCGGAGGCCTTGGACTCAATTCCGGAGCCGGCCAGGACGGCCACAACCTCCTGGCCCAGAGCGTCGGCCAGTTCCCGGGCCTTGCCCACCAGTTCAAAAGCAACCTTCTGGATCTCTCCGTCGCGCTGCTCGCAGAAAACGAAAACGTTCTTATTCATGATTCACAGTACCTCCATCAAATGATGTGCTTGCTGGCCAGCTTCTCCACGATGGCGGCGACGGCCTCGTCGGCGGTAACATCCTTCAGGATCTCGCCGGCGCCCTTGGCTTCCTTGGTGGTGGAGACGGCCACATAGGTGGGAGAACCCGCCAGACCCACGTTGCTCTCATCCACCACATCGGCGATGTCGGCATAGGTCATGATTTTGATTTCCTTCTGATAGGCGTCGAAGCAGCCGCCCACGGACATGTAGCGGGGCTGGTTCAGATCGCCGATGGCGGTGATCAGGCAGGGATAGTTCATGCGAACGGTCTGATAGCGGTCCTCATACTGGCGCTGCACGGTGATGGAGGTCTCGTTCACATCCACCAGCTTCTCCACATAGGTGGTGACGGGAATGCCCAGATGAATGGCGATCTGCACGCCCACCTGAGCGGTGTCGCCGTCGATGGCCTGACGGCCGCAGATGACCAGGTCGGCACCCAGCTTCTTTACGGCGCCGGCGATGGCGGAGGAGGTGGCCCAGGTGTCGGCGCCGCCCAGCTTGCGGTCGGTCAGCAGCACGGCGTCGTCGCAGCCCATGGCCAGAGCCTCACGCAGAGCGATCTCAGCGGCGGGGATACCCATGGTGACCACGGTGACAGTGGTGCCGGGGATCTGCTCCTTGATCTGGAGGGCGGCCTCAATGCCGCACTTGTCATCGGGGTTGATGATGGCGGGGACGCCGTCACGGATCAGGGTATTGGTAACAGGGTCGATCTTAACCTCGGTGGTGTCCGGCACCTGCTTCATGCAAACAACGATTTTCATGTCTAACGTTTCCTCCTATCTTACAGAGAACCGGCGATGACCATGCGCTGGACTTCACTGGTGCCTTCGTAGATCTCGGTGATCTTGGCGTCGCGCATCATGCGCTCCACGGGATAGTCACGGGTGTAGCCGTAACCGCCGAAGAGCTGGACAGCCTTGGTGGTGACGGCCATGGCGGTCTCGGCGGCGAACAGCTTGGCCTTGGCGGCGGCCACGGCATAGTTCTGGCCGGCCTGCTTGGTCATGGCGGCGTTGTAGACCAGCCACTTGGCGGCGTCGGTGCGGGCCACCATGTCCGCCAGCTGGAACTGGGTGTTCTGCTGCTTGAAGATAGGACGGCCGAACTGCTTGCGCTCCTTGGTGTACTTGATGGTCTCCTCGATGGCGCCCTCGGCGATGCCCAGAGCCTGGGCGGCGATGCCGATACGGCCGCCGTTCAGAGTGGCCATGGCCAGGTTGAAGCCCTTGTTCTCCTTGCCCAGCATGTTCTCCTTGGGCACGATGCAGTTCTCCATGATCAGCTCGCAGGTGGAGGAACCCTTGATGCCCATCTTCTTCTCATGGGCGCCCACGGAGAAGCCGGGGAAGTTGCGCTCCACGATGAAGGCGGTCAGGCCACGCTGGCCCCGGGTCTTGTCGGTCATGGCGATGATGATAAACACATCGGCGTAGCCGGCGTTGGTGATGAAGATCTTGGAACCGTTCAGGATGTAGTTCTCGCCCTTCTCGTCCAGGACCGCCATGGTCTTGACGCCGCCGGCGTCGGTGCCGGCGCCGGGCTCGGTGAGGCCGAAGGCGCCCAGCCACTCGCCGGAGCACAGCTTGGGCAGATACTTCTTCTTCTGGGCCTCGGTGCCGAAGTCATAGATGGGGTTGGCGCACAGGCTGGTGTGGGCGGAGAGGATGACGCCGGTGGTGCCGCAGACCTTGCTCATCTCCTCCACAGCCATGATGTAGCTGAGGTAGGAAGCGCCCTGGCCGCCGTACTCCTTGGGGAAATAGATGCCCATCATGCCCAGCTTGGCCATCTTCTTGACGGTCTCAACGGGGAAACGCTCTTCCTCGTCCACTTCCTGAGCCAGGGGCTTGACCTCGTTTTCAGCAAAGCTGCGGAGCATCTGCTGGACGAGGAGTTCTTCTTTAGACAGATTAAAATCCATGGATTGGTTCCTCCTAGTTTTTTATTTGTATATGAGCCGGCTAAAAAGCCGGCTCATACATAAATACGGTGTAAAATTAGTGCTTAAAGAAGCCCTCGCCGGTCTTGTTGCCCAGCTTGCCGGCCCGCACCATCTTGCGCAGCAGCAGGGAGGCACGATACTTGCTGTCGTGGGTCTCCTCATAGATGGTGTCCATGATGGCCAGGCAGGTGTCCAGACCGATGAAGTCAGCCAGGGTCAGGGGGCCCATGGGATGGTTGCAGCCCAGCTTCATGGCGGTGTCGATGTCCTCGGGGGAGGCGACGCCATTCTGGACCAGCTCAACGGCCTCGTTGATCATGGGGATCAGCAGACGGTTGCAGACGAAGCCGGGGGCCTCGGCCACAGTGACGGGGGTCTTGCCGATCTCCTGGGAGAGGGCGAAGATGGTGTTGTAGGTGTCGTCGGAGGTGTTGCCGCCCCGGATGACCTCGATCAGCTTCATGGCCACAGGGGGGTTGAAGAAGTGCATGCCGATGACCTTATCCTTGCTCTGGACGGCAGAGGCGATCTCGGTGATGGAGATGGAGGAGGTGTTGGTAGCCAGGATGCACTCGGCCTTGGTGGCAACGTCCAGCTTCTGGAAGATGCTCTTCTTCAGGTCCAGGCGCTCCACGGCGGCTTCCACCACCAGATCCACGTCGTTCAGAATGCCCTCATACTCGGTGGCAGCCACAAAGCTCATGCGGCCCTTCAGCTCATCCACGAACTCCTGGGTCATCTTGCCCTTGGCAATCATCTTGGCAAAGCCCTTGTCCAGAGCGGCCTCAGAAGCGGCGATGATCTGGTCGTTGATGTCCACCACCAGGACGTTCTTGCCGGCGGTAGCAAAGACCTGAGCGATGCCACGGCCCATCTGGCCGGCGCCAATGACGGCAACTTTTTCAATAGACATAGTGATTTCCTCCCGTTATTTTGTTTGATGGTATGGATGGATTTAAGAATTGCAGACGGTAAACTCAGCGGCCGGTGTAGGGGACGACCTTGAGCTTCTTGCTCTTGTCCTTCTCCAGGAAGTTGGCCATGCCGGCCCGCTGATCCTCGGTCTCAAAGCAGGAGCCAAACAGCTTCTCCTCGGTGACCAGGGCATCGTCCATGCCCTGCTCCAGGCCCACATTGATGGCCTGCTTGCAGGCCCGAACGGCAATGGGGGCGTTGGCGGCGATGGTGGCGGCCAGCTTCTTGGCGGCCTCCATCAGCTCGGCCTGGGGATAGACGGCATTCACCAGACCGATGCGCAGGGCTTCGTCAGCCTTGATGTTTCTGGCGGTATAGAGCAGCTGCTTGGCCATGCCGGGGGAGACCAGCCGGGCCAGACGCTGGGTGCCGCCGAAACCGGGGGTGATGCCCAGACCGGTCTCGGGCTGACCAAAGACGGCGTTGTCGGAGCAGATGCGGATATCACAGCTCATGGCAAGCTCGTTGCCGCCGCCCAGGGCAAAGCCGTTGACCGCCGCGATGACGGGGATGGGCAGGGTCTCGATCTTGCGGAAGACGTCGTTGCCCTTCTTGCCGAAGGCCTCGCCCTCGGCCTTGGACAGGGAGCTCATCTCCCCGATGTCGGCGCCGGCCACAAAGCTCTTCTCGCCGGAACCGGTGATGATCAGTGCACGGACCTCGTTCAGGTCCAGCGCGTCGATGGCGGCGTCCAGCTCAGTCAGCACGTCGCTGTTCAGGGCATTGAGGGCCTTGGGGCGGTCGATGGTCAGCACCGCCACATGGGCTTCAGAAGTAACCTGGATGTAAGACATGGTTCTACTACCTCCAATTGCATGAGCTTGTTAATTTTTTAACCAAAACTAAATTTAGTATAATAAATCATTCGAAAAATGGCAAGAAAAAGTTTTGAAAAACTGTATGAAAAAAGGTGAAATGGATGGGTCAAATTGCACAAAGATACTGAATCAAAAGACGGAAAATTTTATATGCATTCTCTGCGTTGACAACCTGTCATCTAACTCGTATAATCGAAACAAACAAAAAGGTATCCATAACCAGGAAGGAAACTATAATGAATGAACAATCGGAAAAGATAGCACTGCTGGAACAGGCGGAAAAGTTTCGGGCCATCTATGAGGATTTTACTCAGTCGGTTCGGGACCTGGGCAACAAAGCCAAGGGCCGAGCAGGCAGCAAGATTGGCAACAGTTTTGCCCACTGGATCGGAGGCGGTCATATCCGCACAGATCGGGAGCGGCTTTGTGAGGAGTTCCTGGAGCATGTCCAGAGCCAATTGGAGGTGTTCCAGAACTGCTTTGAGGGGAGCTCACCGGAGGAAGTCACCCAGGCCTGTGATCTTGTGGCGGATGTGATGCTGCAGCCCATTCCGGTAGACTCCAACTCCACCACTGACTTGATGAAGCGGGCGATGCGCTCCCAGATCAAGCCGCTGCTGCCCTATCTGAGCCGGACCGGGCTGGAGCAGGGAATGCGGCAGATTCAGGAGGGGTATCGGAAGCGGCAGTTGTTGCCGGTGGAGCAGGAGCTGCTGCGGGAGATGGAACGGCAGTTGGCCCGGAGCTGATCCAGGATAGAACCACATGCGCCTGATTGGCTAGGAACATTAGCAAAAGTCCTTTATAAAGTATAGCATTGGTTTTTGGGACAAGTCAATATGCAATTGCGCAATCTCAACAGAAAAGCCCGTAGCGTTCCTAAACGCTACGGGCTTTTGTAGATTTATTATTGGGCAGCGGAGGTCTTGTCCTGATTGACCAGGGCTTCACCGGCCTGGTAGATGTCGCCGGCACCCACAGTGAGGATCAGATCCCCGGGCCGGGCCAGCTCCTTGAGCTTGGCGGTCACGTCGGCCAGAGTGGGGCAGTAGACAGCGCCGGGAATATTGTCGGCAATGTCCTGGGAGGAGATACCCACAGTATTTTTCTCCCGGGCGGCATAGATTTCCGCCAGAATGGTAATGTCGGGCCGCTGCAATTCGTGGACAAAGTCCCCGAACAGAGCCTTGGTGCGGGTGTAGGTGTGGGGCTGGAAAGCACAGATGATCCGGTCATAGCCCAGGGTTTTGGCGGTGTCCAGCAGCACATGGAGCTCACCGGGGTGGTGGGCATAGTCGTCATAGATCATGGCGCCGTTGTACTCGCCCTTGAACTGGAAGCGGCGCTCGGCCCCGCGATAGGCGTGGAGGCCTGCGGCGATGGCTTCCGGGGACACGCCGATGGTCAGGGCTGCGGCAGCGGCGGCCAGGGCGTTTTCTACGTTGTGCTTGCCCGGGACACTGAGTTCCACATGGGTGAGTTTTTCGCCGTTCCGCATCAGGTCAAAGCGGCCCACGCCGCCCACATACTCCACATTCTCGCAGTAGATGTCGGCATAACTGCCCATACCAAAGGTGATCACGTCCCGGTTCAGGCCGTCCAGGGTGTCCATGGTGTTGCGGTCATCGGCGTTGGCCACCACCACGCCGCCCTCGGCGGGCACCAGGTCGGCAAACCGGCGGAAGGAGTTTTCCACGTCGGCCAGGTCTTTGAAAAAGTCCAGATGATCCGCCTCAATGTCCAGAATGACAGCAGTAGTGGGACGGAAGGACAGGAAGGAGTTGCAGTATTCGCAGCTCTCAAGAATGATGGTGTCGCCTTTGCCCACCCGGTGGCCGGCGTGGAGCAGGGGCAGAGTACCGCCGATCATCACGGTGGGGTCCATCTGGGCGGCCATGACGATGTGGGTGCACATGGAGGTGGTGGTGGTTTTGCCGTGGGTGCCGGAGATGCACAGGGCGTGCTTGTAGTCGCTCATCAATGCGCCCCAGGCCTGGGCCCGCTCAAAGACCGGGATGCCCGCCAGCCGGGCGCCGGAGATCTCCGGATTGTCGTCATGGACGGCGGCGGTGCGGATGACCAAGTCGGCCCCTTGGGCCCCATCGGGGAAGTGGCCGATTTTAACCTGGATGCCCAGGGAGCGCAGATGCTCTACGGTCTTGCTCTCCTTCATATCGGAACCGGAGACCACCACGCCCATACCGTGGAGCACTTCCGCCAGAGGTGCCATGGAGACACCTCCGATGCCCACCAAATGGGCCCGGCAGCCGGGTTTGAGATAGCGTTTGAGTTCGGAAACGATCATGAAAACTGGCCTCCTAATGTAGCCGTAAAATCAATCTGAAATCATAAGCTTCAATATTATATGCTATCCCTGGGGGAAATTCAAGCAATTCCTGCGGAATCGGGCGACATTTTCTCAATTGGAGCAATGCGGTTGAAGCTGAGGTGAGAATATGGTACAATTTGCAGACTGGCTAAAGAAATTTGTAACGGAATCAGAGAAGGAGAGGGGAGCCAATGAAGCAGCAGCGCAGCTACCCAAAGGTATACATCACCAGCAAGGCGGAGCGTAGCATCAAGGGGGGCCATCCCTGGGTCTACGGCGAGGAGATCCGCCGCCGGGAGGGGGAGCCGGAAAACGGCGGATTGGTGGACGTGTTGGCAGGCAGCTCCTATCTGGGCACCGGTTTTTACAACGATGCCTCCAAGATCACCGTGCGGCTTATTTCCCGCAATGCCAATGACCGCTTTGACGCCGCCTTCTGGCGCCGCCGGGTGGAGTATGCCCTGAAGTATCGCCGTACCGTCATGCCCGGGGATGACTTCCGGTGCTGCCGGCTCATCCACGGGGAGGCGGACCAGATGCCCGGACTCACGGTGGACCGGTATGATACCATCCTTTCGGTGCAGGTGCTCTCCCTGGGCATGGAGCGGGTCAAAGACCTGGTTTTTACCGCCCTGGTGGAAGTGCTCCGGGAGATGGGCGAGGATATTCAAGGCATTTTTGAGCGCAACGACGTGTCCATCCGGCTCCGGGAGGGGATGCAGGAGGGGAAAGGCTGGTATCCGCTGCCCGGTCTGCCCACCCCGGAGTCTCCGGTGATGGAGATCGTGGAAAACGGCGTCAGGTATCTGGTGGACGTGGAAAACGGCCAGAAAACCGGCTTCTTCCTGGACCAGAAGTACAACCGGGCGGCGGTGGGCCGCATTTCCGGGGGCAAGCGGGTGCTGGACTGCTTCACCCACACCGGCTCCTTTGGGCTCAATGCGGCTCTGGGGGGCGCAGAGCATGTCACCAGCGTGGATATCTCCCAGTCCGCCATCGATATGGCGGCGGAAAACGCCCGGCGCAACGGACTGGACGGGAAGATGGAGTTCCTGTGCGAAAACGTCTTTGATCTGCTGACCCGGCTCAGTGAGGAAAAGTGCCGGGACTATGATTTTATCATCCTGGACCCGCCGGCCTTCACCAAATCCCGGCAGACGGTGCAGTCTGCCATCCGGGGCTATCGTGAGATCAACCGCCGGGCCATGAAGCTGCTGCCCCGGGGAGGCTATCTGGCAACCTGCTCCTGTTCCCACTTTATGACCGACGAACTGTTCCGCAAGATGCTCTCCTCGGCGGCCGCCGATGCCGACGTGTCCCTGCGGCAGATTGAGGCCCGGCAGCAGAGCCCGGACCATCCCATCCTCTGGAATGTGCCAGAGACTGATTATCTGAAATTCTATATTTTCCAGGTAGTGTAATATTCTTGAAGAGCAAGGGCGGCCATCCCCGATTGGGGATGGCCGCCTTTTTCATACTTGATTCCGGCTGCATACCCGGAGAGTCCGGCGAAGGGGCATGATCTGCAGGACAGGCGCATAGGATGCTCTGAGAAAACTCAGGAAAAGGAGCGGCAATATGCGTACCTATTGGAACGAAAACCAGGGAACTTTTACAGGAACCGTGCTGGACGAACCGGAGTTCTCCCATGAAAATCACGGAGAGGACTATTTTCGGCTGCCACTGCGGATTTTGCGGCTGTCCGGGGCAGAGGACACCCTGCCGGTGCTGGTGAGCCGGACCCAGCTGGAGCAGACGCCCATTCACGCCGGGGACCGGCTGACGGTGGAGGGGGAGATTCGGTCCTTTAACAACCGGTCAGGAATTGGCAGCCGGCTGGTGTTGACGGTGTTTGCCCGGCACCTGGTCACGGCGGAAGGGGAGGACGGCAATACGGTGACCCTGACCGGAGTGTTATGCAAAAAACCGGTGTATCGTCATACCCCTCTGGGCCGGGAGATCTGCGATCTGACCCTGGCAGTGAACCGGCGCTATGGTCGGGCGGACTATCTGCCCTGCATCGGTTGGGGCGCAGTGGCCCGAACCTGCGCCGGGCTGGAGGTGGGGGATGCCATCCGGCTGGAGGGGCGCTTCCAGAGTCGGGATTACACCAAAAACCTGGAAAATCAGGTGATCCATCGTACCGCCTATGAGGTGTCCATCATGTCCATGCAGCGGTTGGCGGTTCCCTGTTTTGCAGGAGAGTAAAAAACTTCTTGCAGAAAAATGAAAAAAACCTTGACAAAGGGATATACTTGGTTTTATAATCGCTGCAATCAAAGGCACAGAAGGAGACCGCTCCCGGGCGGCGCAACAGAGAGGCAATGGGCCACCGACTGAAAGCCCCGCCGGCGCGAAACGGGAAATGCGCAACACTCCGGAGCTGGCCGTTCGAGCGCTCCCTTGAGGGGCAGGTAGGGCGGCACGTCACTCCTGCGTTAAGGGGGAAGAGAGGCGTACTCCAATGGGGGAGGCGCTATGCGGGTGGTACCGCGGAACAACTGTGTTGATTCCGTCCCGGACTGTTTGAAGAAACAGCCCGGGACTTTTTTTATTTTCTTCAGGGGATTCACCCCCAATATTTGAAAAAAGGATGTGAAAGAGATGGAATTCATGACCGGAACGCGGAAGCAGACTCATCTGAGTGCCGCTGATCTCAAGGGAGGTGCCTATTTGAATCAGACCGTGAAGATTTACGGAGCTGTCCACGTTCTCCGGAACATGGGTGCCATCACCTTTTTGACCCTGCGGCTCCGGGATGGGGCCCTGCAATGCGTGGCCGACCGGCCCGAGCTGCTGGAAGGTGTGAAACAGGAATGCGCTGTGGCAGTCACCGGCACCCTGCGGGAGGATCAGCGGGCCCCCATGGGGATGGAGCTGTACCTGGAACAGATTCAGATTCTGTCCAGCCCCGCGGAGCCGGTGGGGGTGCCCATCGAGAAATATAAGCTCAACCTGAACCTGGACACTGAGCTGTCCCTGCGGCCGGTGGTGCTGCGGAACCTGCGCAAGCGGGCGGTATTTAAGATCCAGGAGGCGGTGGGCCGGGCTTTCTACGAGGAAATGCTGGCCGGCGGCTTTACCGAGATCCACACCCCGAAAATCGTCCACGCCGGAGCCGAGGGGGGCAGCAACATCTTTCGGATGGAGTACTTCGGCAAAAAAGCCTTTTTGACCCAGTCCCCCCAGTTCTATAAGCAGACCATGGTGGGTGTCTTTGAGCGTGTGTTTGAAATCGCCCCGGTGTTCCGGGCGGAAAAGCACGCCACCACCCGGCACCTGAACGAGTATATCTCCCTGGACATGGAGATGGGCTATATTGACTCCTTCACCGACCTGATGGAGGTGGAGACCCGGTTCCTGCAGCGGCTGGTGAAGCTGCTGGAGACCGAGTACGCTGATGACCTGAAGCGGGTGGGGGTGACCCTACCCAAGGTGGACCAGATCCCCACCGTCCGGTTTGACGAGGCCAAGCGGCTGGTCAGTGAGAAGTACGGCCGACCCATTCGGGACCCCTACGATCTGGAGCCCGAGGAGGAACAGAACATCGGCCGCTACTTCAAGGAGGAGTACGGCGCCGACTTCGTCTTTGTCACCCATTATCCCTCCAAGAAGCGCCCCTTCTACGCCATGGATGACCCGGCGGACCCCAAGTACACCCTGTCCTTCGACCTGCTATTCCGGGGGCTGGAGGTCACCACCGGGGGCCAGCGCATCCACGACTATCAGCAGCAGGTGGACAAAATGCTGGACCGGGGGATGCACCCGGAGGGGTTTGAGAGCTATCTCATGATCCACAAGCACGGCATGCCTCCTCACGGCGGTCTGGGCATCGGTCTGGAGCGGCTCACTGCCCAGCTCTGCGGACTGGACAACGTCCGTTATGCCAGCCTGTTTCCCCGGGACCTGCACCGGATGGAGCCCTGAGGCGTCCCGCCCGGGGGAAACCAGAAAATGACGATGCCGCTTTGCGGCGGCAAGTTACGACAGTTTGGAAAGGATGAAATCCATGGAAATCACCAAGGAAATGGTAGAATACGTCTCCGTCCTGTCCCGGCTGCGGCTGGATGAACAGGCCAAGGAGCAGATGCAGGGAGAGCTGCAGCAGATCATCGGCTATATGGACGTGCTGAACACCCTGGACACCACCGGGGTGGAACCCATGAGCCATGTGTTCCCGGTGAAAAACGTGCTGCGGGAGGATGAGGTAAAGCCCTCCACCCCCCGGGCAGAGCTGCTGAAGAATGCGCCGGTACCCGATGAGGAGGCATTTCTGGTGCCCAAGGCTGTGGAATGAGGAGGGAGAAGAGATGAGTCTGTTTGATCTGACTGCCCTCCAGCTGGGCAAGGCCCTGAAAGCTGGCGAGGTTTCCGTTCAGGAGGCCACCCAGGCCGCCCTGGATGCCATCGCTGCCCGGGAGCCGGAGTGCAATTCCTATATTACCGTGCTGGCGGACCAGGCCCTGGAGCGGGCTAAGTCCCTGGAGGGTAAACTGCCCGACAGTCCTTTGGCCGGTGTCCCCGCCGGCATCAAGGACAACATCTGCACCCTGGGGGTGAAAACCTCCTGCGCTTCCAAAATTCTGGGGGATTTCGCTCCCCCCTATGACGCCACCGTGATGGAGAAATTCCAGGCCGCCGGCGGTGTCATGCTGGGCAAGCTGAACATGGACGAGTTTGCCATGGGCTCCACCACCGAGACCAGCTTCTATGGTCCCACCCGGAACCCCTGGGATCCGAAGCGGGTCCCCGGCGGCTCCTCCGGCGGCGCTGCCGCCGCGGTAGCGGCTGGGGAGTGCTGGTATGCCCTGGGCAGCGACACCGGCGGTTCTATCCGCCAGCCCGCCGCCTACTGCGGCGTCACCGGCATGAAGCCCACCTACGGCACCGTCTCCCGCTACGGCCTCATCGCCTACGCCTCCTCCCTGGACCAGATCGGGCCCCTGGCCCGCTCTGCCGAGGACTGCGCGGCGGTGCTGGATCTGATCCAGGGCCGGGATGAGCGGGACGGCACCAGCCTGGACTTTGACTGTGGACACCTGCTGGAACGCCTCAGCGCCGACCTGACCGGCATGAAAATCGGCATCCCCATGGACTGCTTCGGGGAGGGCCTGGACCCGGAGGTTCGGGAGCGGGTGCTCTCGGTGGCCCAGGTGCTCCGGGACCGGGGCGCCCAGGTGGAGGAGTGTACCCTGCCGGTGATGCAATATGTGGTGCCTACCTATTATATTATTGCCGCCGCCGAGGCCAGCTCCAACCTGTCCCGGTTTGACGGCGTCAAATACGGCTGGCGGGCCCAGGGCTATGAGGACCTCACCGACCTGTACTGCAAGACCCGCACCGAGGGCTTCGGCCGGGAGGTACAGCGGCGTATTTTGCTCGGTACCTTCGTGTTGTCCACCGGCTACTACGACGCCTATTATAAGAAGGCCCTGCAGGTCAAGGCGGTCATCAAGCAGGCTTTTGATGAGGCCTTCGGGAAATACGACCTGCTGCTGACCCCGGTGGCCCCCACCACCGCCCCCAAACTGGGGGAGAGCCTCAGCGATCCTCTGAAGATGTATTTGAGCGACATCTACACCGTCTCCGTCAACCTGGCGGGACTGCCCGCCCTGTCCATGCCCTGCGGATTTGATTCCAAGGGCCTGCCCGTGGGGGCTCAGCTCATCGGCGCTCCGCTGATGGAGCAGAAGGTGCTCAATGCCGCCTACGCCTACCAGCAGGACACCGACTATCACACCAAACGCCCCGGGGCGAAGGAGGAGAAGTAATATGACTTGGGAAACTGTGATCGGCCTGGAAACCCATGTGGAGCTGGCCACCCGCACCAAGATCTTCTGCTCCTGTACCACCGCCTTTGGAGGAGATCCCAACACCCACTGCTGTCCGGTGTGCACCGGCATGCCCGGCACCCTGCCGGTGATGAACAAGGCGGTGATGCGCTTTGCCACCAAGGCGGGCCTGGCCCTGAACTGTGACATCACCCGGTATCACAAATTTGACCGCAAGAACTATTTCTATCCCGACCTGCCCAAGGCCTACCAAATCTCCCAGCTCTATCTGCCTATTGCGAAAAATGGCAAGGTACCGATTGAATTGCCTTCTGGAGAGGAAAAGATCATCCGCATCCATGAGATGCACATGGAGGAGGACGCCGGCAAGCTGGTTCACGATCCTTGGATTGACCAGACCCGGGCGGACTACAACCGGTGCGGTGTGCCCCTGATTGAGATTGTCACCGAGCCCGACTTCCGCTCCGCCGAGGAGGTCATCGCCTATCTGGAGAAGTTGAAATCCACCCTGGAATACCTGGGGGTATCCGACTGCAAAATGCAGGAGGGCTCTCTGCGCTGTGACGTCAACCTGTCGGTGCGCCCCGCCGGCAGCACCGAGATGGGTACCCGTACGGAGATGAAGAACATCAACTCCTTCAAGGCCATCGCCCGGGCCATTGCCTACGAAGCCCGGCGGCAGATCGAGCTCATTGAGGAGGGCAAGCGGGTGGTCCAGGAGACCCGGCGCTGGGATGAGAACAAGGATGCCACCTTCTCCATGCGCTCCAAGGAGAATGCCCAGGACTACCGCTACTTCCCGGAGCCCGACATTCCCCCCATGGAGATCACTGATGAGTATCTGGACTCCGCCCGGCAGGAGCTGCCGGAGATGGCCCAGGAGAAGAAGCGCCGCTATGTGGCCCAGTTCGGCCTGCCGGAGTACGACGCCGGTATGATCACCGGCCAGAAGGCCTTGGCGGACTTCTTTGAGGCGGCGGTGGCGCTGGGCGGCGCCCCCAAGGAGCTGGCCAACTGGATTATGGGCGAGGTGCTGCGCACCCTGAAGGAAAAGGCCCTGGAGGCCAAACAGATGCCTTTGTCTCCCGCCACTCTGGTCAAGCTGCTGGAGTTGGTACGCCAGGGAAAGATCAACCGCAACACCGCCGTGGAGGTATTTGCCGCCATCTGGGACACCGACGGCGATCCGGAGGCCTATGTGCAGGAACACGGCCTGGAGCAGGTCAGCGACGCCGGACTGGTGGAGTCGGTGGTGGAGCAGGTCTTTGCCGACAACCCCAAATCCATTGCCGACTATCAGGCGGGTAAGCAAAAGGCCTTTGGCTTCCTGGTGGGCCAGACCATGCGGCAGCTCAAAGGCAAGGCGGACCCCAAGGTGGTCAATCAGGTGATCCGGGAGAAGCTGGAGCAGCTTTGAGCGGAATAACTATCTTATAGAAAATAGTACCCCCTTTCTGCGGGGATGACAAAAAGCCGGGGCGATTGCCCCGGCTTTTTTGACGATTTTGCAGCGTTTATTGCAGAAATGAAGAAGGTGATTTTGGGATTTAAAGTTGCATTCGGTGTTTTGAACAGAAAAAGTCTTTGACATAAATACAATATTTTAAAATATGTCCTTGACAAAAAGACTTAAAGGGATATAATACGGTATGCGAAGATGATGTAAGGCTTCGCCCAAAAACAGATCATAATACAGGAGGGATGAAAATGAAGTTTTTGTTTCACTTTTTGCAGAAGCGTGGCAATGCGGAAGATCACGCCTATCTGAGCAACACTTGGGACGAATATGGAGTCATTCGCAACCTGCTGAGCTGCTGGCGCTGATCTGTTCCACACTTCAGACAATCCGGATGGCAGGCATTTCGATGCCTGCCATTTTTCTGGGATTATCCAGCTCAGACAAGGCATGACGCCCCCTTTCCCCGCATATGAAATTGGGGAGAGAGGGTGATTTTTTTGCGCCGAGAACTGCCTTGCCGGGCCAACGGGGCATTGATGGGCCAGGCTGAGTATGAGGAGCAGGGGCCCCGGCTGGTGTTTCGCTGCGTGCTGCCCGGCGAAGTTGGGCTGTGCAAGCTGTGGCTGATTCGGGACCAGCGCCGTCTGCTGCTGGGCACTCCGGCTCCGGAGGGAGAGGGATTGACGCTGCACCGGACCCTCAGCCGGTCGCTGCTGGAGAGCCAGGGGGTGTATCCGCCCCAGCGGGTAGAAGTGACCGGGGCCCAGGTGTCAGCCCGGGAAGTGCCGGGCCAGCGGGAACCGGGCGGGTGGCGGCCGATAGACCGGCAGGGACCAACGCTGGCGGACCCGCTGCTGCGGCAGATTTTCTGTCAAGGGGGCTGGCAGTGGCGGCCCTGGGACCGGGGGACGGAGCTCTGCCACAGCTGGGGACCCGGAGCCCCCTTTCCGGCCCCACCCCTGTTCTGTCTGGCCCGGGTGACAGGGGAGGGCCACAAGATACAGGTTCGACTCTACCTGGACCGGGAGGGAAATCCCTGCTTTCCTCCCTGATTGCAAGGGATGCAAGGGTTTCTGCGTTGACAGACAGACTCGGGGATGCTACAATATCTTGTGCCGGAAACGGCCACGAGATCGACGGTTTCCAGGGATGCGAAAGGTGTTCCGGACCGAGTAGGAGAGTGTACCTGATGAAATGCCCGTTTTGCGCCAATCTGGAAAGTAAAGTGGTGGATTCCCGCCCCGCCGATGAGGGAGCCAGCATCCGCCGCAGAAGAGAGTGCCTGGCCTGCGGTAAACGGTTTACCACCTATGAGACCATGGAGTCTCTGCCTTTGGTGGTGGTGAAAAAAGACGGTTCCCGCCAGAGCTTTGACAAGGACAAGGTGCTTCGGGGCATGATCCGGGCCTGTGAAAAGCGGCCGGTGGCCATGGAGACCCTGGTGAAGATCGCTGATGCCATCGAGCAGGAGCTGCAGAACTCCCTGGAGCGGGAGACCAGCACCGAGAAGATCGGCGAACTGGTGATGCACTACCTGAAGGACGTGGACGAGGTGGCCTATGTCCGCTTTGCCTCGGTCTACCGTCAGTTCAAGGATATCGACACCTTTATGGCGGAGCTGAACAAGCTGCTGGCCGAACGCTGATAACTTCATAAAATGAGTGGGCCGGAGCATAATGCTCCGGCCCATTTTTCTATTTATAAGAGGTTCCGCAGGGTGAACTGTTCCATATCCGCCAGCAGCCGGATCTCCTCGATGAGCCGGGCGTTGGCGGAGGTGTATTCTGCCTCCTCTTTCCACTCCAACAGCTGCTGTACCTCCCGGAAGCCGGCGGCCACCTCATCGGAGTCGCTGTGGCGTACTACAATATAAAGGTAATCAGAGGCCCTTTCCCACTGATCCACCACCGCCGCCGTCAGCTTCTGGCCGCCCTCCCAGTCCTCGGCTTCCGCCAAAGCCTGGGCTTCCTCCAGAGTGTGGGCCATGCGTTCCGTCAGACTGTCCAGATACCAGCTGTTGGCCAAGGCGGCGGCAAAGACCGCTGCCAGGATGGAGAGGCTGATCCAGATCCGTTTCACTCCGCCACCTCCTTTGGGGCGTAGTGGATGGCCCCGCTGCGGTCGGCCGTGAGCAGAAATACCTCCTTGGGGGAGGTGGCTCCCCGCTGTCGCAGCTGGTTGTTCAGCCACTTCCGATCAAAGCCCAAATAGGTCAGATTATGGTCCATCACCCGGCCGTCGTTGATGATGACAATGGGCAGCTCATTGGTCTGGACCTGGAGATTCAGCTGCTGGGGGGTGGCAGGCTGGAAGTGCTGATAGAGCAGCACCGACACCTGGCCGCTGGTCTCCAGAATGGCGTACTTGACGCTGGAAATATCGGTAACGCCCTGGAGCCGCAGTTCCTCAATGAGTTCGTCCACCGTCATACGCACCTTTTTCATCTCCTGCTGCCGCAGCTTGCCGTCCTGGACCACAATGCTGGGCTTGCCGCAGAGGACGGCCCGGAGTCGGACGGAGCGCATGGTGGCCACGCTGAGGATCATGGTCAGGCAGAGCAGGGTGATGATGGGCACCACGCCGTAGAGCAGCGGCAGCCCGAAGTCCTGCATGGGCACCGCCGCCAGATCACTGAGCAGCATGGCCAGCACCAACTCGGTGGGCTCCAATTCGCCCACCTGCCGCTTGCCCATCATTCGGATTCCGATGATGAGCAGCAGATAGAGCACCACAGTGCGTGCGAAGGCAATGGACATAAATGGCCTCCCAGAAAATGTTTTTTGACGGCAAAAAATTTACTTTGTTAGAGTGTCCATAAGCAGAGGAGATATACGGGCGATAATTGGGAAAAGTGCAAAATAGAGGGGAATGCGGTAACTTTTGCCTTGCAATTCACTAAATATTGTGATATAAGAGATTAGGTAAAGCCTTGTAGGGAGTTGCCACGCGCGGGTGAAGAGCATCATCGCGCGCGGAGGCTCTCTTTTTTTAGAGTTTTTGCCCTGTGACTTGAGCAATCACAGGGTAAATTTATAACTTCCGAAGGGTTGCACCATCCAGTAAAACTTAATTTGAAAGGCGGGTTTTTCAGATGAAAGCGACTTTAATCCTGGAAAATGGCCGCACTTTTGAAGGGGAGAGCATCGGCAGCACGAAAGATTGTGTCTGCGAGATGGTGTTCAACACTTCAATGGTGGGCTATCAGGAGATCTTGACCGATCCCTCCTATGCGGGGCAGGGCGTTGTGATGTCCTATCCCCTGATCGGCAATTATGGTGTCAACCATGAGGACAATGAGTCCCATTGCCCTTGGGCTGAGGCTTTTGTTGTCCGGCACCTGTCGGAGCGGGGCAGCAATTTCCGCAATGAGGGTACGCTGGATACCTATTTGAAACAGCATAATATTACCGGGATTCAAGGGATTGATACCCGGGCACTGACGAAAATACTCCGCAATCAGGGGACCATGAATGGCATGATCACCTGTGCGGAGCATTTTCATATGCAGGAGGTGCTGGAACAGCTGCGGGCCTATCGGGTGTCCGGCACCGTGGAGCGGGTGACCACGAAGGAGGCCGTCCGCTATCCGGTGGACAACCCCAAATATAAGATTGCACTGCTGGATTTTGGCGAGAAGCGGAATATGACCCGGTGCCTCAATGCCCGGGGCTGCGATGTCACCCTGCTGCCGGCCCACACCCCGGCGGAGGAGGTCCTGTCCGGAGGCTATGACGGTGTCATGCTGTCCAACGGCCCCGGGGACCCCGCCGACAATGTGGAGATTATCGCCCAGGTCCGCAAACTTTACGAGTCTGATCTGCCCATCTTCGCGGTCTGCCTGGGCCACCAGCTGATGGCACTGGCCACCGGTGCCGTCACTGGCCCTCTGGCCTATGGACACCGGGGTGCCAACCATCCGGTCCGGGACATTCAGGCGGGGCGGGTGTTTATCACCAGCCAGAACCATGGCTATGTGGTCAAGAGTGAGTCGGTGGACCCCGCCGTGGCGGAGGTCAGCCACGTCAACGTCAACGACGGCACCTGCGAGGGGCTGCGTTATAAGAATAAGCGCATTTTCACCGTCCAGTTCCACCCCGAGGCCAGCCCCGGTCCCCAGGACACGGAGTACCTGTTTGACAAGTTCCTGGAAATGGTGGAAGAATCCAAGAAAGGCGGTGCCCAAAATGCCTAAGAATCCCAATATTAAGAAAGTACTGGTCATCGGTTCCGGCCCCATCGTCATCGGCCAGGCGGCGGAATTTGACTACGCCGGCACCCAGGCCTGCCGCTCCCTGAAGGAGGAGGGGCTGGAAGTGGTGCTGGTGAACTCCAACCCGGCCACCATTATGACCGATAAGGACATTGCCGACCACGTCTACATCGAGCCTTTGAATGTGGCATCCCTGACCGCTGTCATTGAGAAGGAGCGTCCCGACTCCCTGCTGCCCACCTTGGGCGGCCAGATCGGCCTGAACCTGGCCATGGCCCTCCATGAGCAGGGCATCCTGAAGCAGTACGGGGTCCGGCTGCTGGGCACCAGTCCCGAATCCATCCACAAGGCGGAGGACCGCCAGGGGTTCAAGGACTGCATGGAATCCATTCATCAGCCCTGCGTCACCTCCGTGGTGGTAAACACTGTGGAGGATGCAGTGGACTTCGCCAACAGCATCCAATATCCCGTCATTGTCCGGCCTGCCTACACCCTGGGCGGCACCGGCGGCGGCATTGCCTATGACGAGGCCTCCCTGCGGGAGATCGCCGCCCGGGGCATCTACGCCTCCCGGGTGGGGGAGATCCTGGTGGAGCGGTGCATCTCCGGCTGGAAGGAGATCGAGTTCGAGGTCATGCGGGACAGCGCCGGCAACGTCATTCAGATCTGCTCCATGGAGAACATCGACCCGGTGGGCGTCCACACCGGCGACTCCATCGTGGTGGCCCCCACCCAGACCCTGGCCAACAAGGAGTATCAGATGCTCCGCACCGCCGCCCTGGACATTATCTCTGCTCTGGAGATCGAGGGCGGCTGCAACTGCCAGTTTGCCCTGAACCCGGACTCCTATGAATACGCCGTCATTGAGGTCAACCCCCGGGTGTCCCGGTCCTCCGCCCTGGCCTCCAAAGCCACCGGTTATCCCATCGCCAAGGTGGCCGCCAAGATCGCCCTGGGCTATACCCTGGACGAGATCCCCAATGCAGTGACCGGAAAAACCACCGCCTGCTTTGAGCCTACCCTGGACTACTGCGTGCTGAAAATTCCCCGGCTGCCTTTCGATAAATTCACCACCGCCAGCCGGACCCTGGGCACCCAGATGAAGGCCACCGGCGAGGTCATGGCCATCGGCACCAGCTTCGAAGCGGCACTGATGAAGGCCATCCGGTCTCTGGAGCTCAATGTAAAGGCCCTGCGGCTGCCCAAACTGGCAGATCTGTCAGCCGAGGATCTGCGGCAGCGCCTGAACAATATTGATGATGAGCGGATGTTTGTCATTGCCGAGGCCCTGCGCCGGGGTATCTCCAAGGAGGAGATCAACGCCATCACCAAGGTGGACCTGTGGTTCCTGGACCGCTATCAGACCATCATCGACCTGGAGCGGGAGTTGGCTTCCGCTGACCCTCTGACCCCGGAGCTGCTGCGCCGGGCCAAGGAATTTGGCTTTGCCGACAGCCTGATTGCCTTCCTCTGCAATGGGGATGATAAGACCGCCCCGCAGATCAAGGCGCTGCGGGAGAGCTGGGGCATTACACCGGTCTTTAAGATGGTGGACACCTGCGCCGCCGAGTTCGACGCAGAGACTCCTTATTATTATTCTACCTATGACCAGGAGAACGAGGCCGTGGGCCAGGACAGCGGCCTGCGGAAAGTGCTGGTGCTGGGCAGCGGACCCATCCGCATCGGCCAGGGTATCGAGTTCGACTACTGCTCCGTCCATTCGGTCTGGGCCCTGAAAAAGATGGGCTGCGAGACCATTATCATCAATAACAACCCGGAGACCGTCTCCACCGACTTCGATATTGCCGACAAGCTCTACTTTGAGCCCCTGACTCCGGAGGATGTCCAGAATGTGGTGGAGCTGGAAAAGCCCTGGGGAGCTGTGGTTCAGTTCGGCGGCCAGACTGCCATCAAGCTGGCCAAGGCGCTCACTGAGATGGGGGTGCAGCTGCTGGGTACCTCCGCCGAGGGCATTGACGCTGCTGAGGACCGGGAACGCTTTGACGAGGTGCTGAATACCTGCGGAATCCCCCGGGCCAAGGGCACCACGGTCTTTACCACCCAGGAAGCTCTGGATGCTGCCCATCAGCTGGGCTATCCGGTGCTGGTGCGGCCCTCCTATGTGCTGGGAGGCCAGGGTATGGAGATCGCTTACACCGACCAGAATATTGTGGATTTCATGGATATCATCAATATGACGGTGCAGGAGCATCCCATCCTGGTGGATAAGTATCTGATGGGCCGGGAACTGGAGGTGGACGGCGTCTTTGACGGCGAAGATATCCTGATTCCCGGCATCATGGAGCATGTGGAGCGGGCAGGCATCCACTCCGGCGACTCCATCTCCGTCTATCCGCCGCTGCACGTCACCGAAAAGCACAAGCAGACCATCCTGGAGAATACCCGGAATATGGCCCGGGAACTGGGTGTGGTGGGCCTCATCAACGCCCAGTACATCCTTTATAACGATGAGATCTACGTGATTGAGGTGAATCCCCGTTCCTCCCGCACCATCCCCTATATCTCCAAGGTCACCGGTGTTCCCATCGTGGAGGTGGCCACCCGGGTCATCCTGGGGGAGAAGCTGAAGAACATGGAATATGGTACCGGACTCTATCCCGAGGCCAGCCATTACGCCGTCAAGATGCCGGTGTTCTCCTTCGAAAAGCTCACCGATGTGGACATTGCCATGGGCCCGGAGATGAAGTCCACCGGCGAGTGCTTGGGCATCGCCGAGAGCTATCCCCAGGCCCTGCTGAAGGCATTCAAGGGAGCCAATATGAAGGTGCCCAAGAAGGGCGGGCGCATCATCGTCACCGTCAAGGACGAGGATAAGAGAGAGATCGTCCCCATCGCAAAGGGTTTTGAGGACATGGGAATTGAAATTCTGGCAACCAAGGGTACCTGTGAGTATCTGCGCAGCCACGGAGTGGAGTGCACCCCTGTCAACAAGATCAAGGAGGGATCGCCCAACATTGAGGATCTGATTCGCTCCGGCACCATCAATCTGGTCATCAATACCCCCGCCAGCCGCCACGAGTCCACCCAGACCGACGGCTTTAAGATCCGGCGCTGCGCCGTGGAGCACTCGGTGCCCTGCGTCACCGCAGTGGATACCGCCCATGCGATGCTCACCATTCGGGAACTCAGCCACAGCGCGGAGCTGGTTCCTATTGACGTGACCACCATTTGACGGTAAAATAGAACAAATCAAACATCGAATGCAGGACGGTCTTTTCATCGTTCTGCATTCGGCTTTTACCAAGAAACAGAAAGGGGAGACCCCACCCATGGCCAATCAACACGAACTGGTCATCGTCCTGGACTTTGGTGGTCAGTACAATCAGCTGATCGCCCGTCGGGTCCGGGAATGCAACGTCTACTGCGAAGTCAAGCCCTATACCACCCCGCTTTCCGAGCTGAAGGCGATGAACCCCATCGGCATCATCTTCACCGGTGGCCCCAATTCCGTCTATCTGGAGGAGTCCCCCCATGTGGATCCCGAGATCTTCACCTGGGGTGTGCCCATTCTGGGCATCTGCTACGGTTGCCAGCTGATGGCCCACACTCTGGGAGGCCTGGTCACCGAGGCGCAGGACGATTCCGCCCGGGAGTACGGCAAGACCGAGACCTTCTATGACACCAGCTGCCCCCTCTTCAAGGGACTGCCGGAGTCCGGCATCTCCTGGATGAGCCACGGCGACTACATGGCCCGGGTGCCCGAGGGCTTCGAGCTGGTGGCCCATTCCCATGCCTGCCCCAACGTGGCCATTGCCGACGTAAAGCGGGGCTTCTATGGAGTCCAGTATCATCCCGAGGTCAATCACACCGAACACGGCCTGGACATGCTCCGCAACTTCCTCTATGAGGTCTGCCACGCCAAGGGCGATTGGACCATGGGTGACTATTGCCGCACCGCCATCGCCGCCATTCGGGAGAAGGTGGGCGCTGGTCGGGTGCTGCTGGCCCTGTCCGGCGGCGTGGACTCCTCTGTGGCTGCGGCCTTGGTGGCCGAGGCGGTGGGAAGCCAGCTCACCTGCGTCTTTGTGGATCACGGTCTGATGCGCAAGAACGAAGGCGATGAGGTGGAAGCCGCCTTCTCCAAGTGGGACATCAACTTTGTCCGGGTGGACGCAGAGCAGCGCTTCCTGGACAAGCTGGCTGGGGTCTCCGAGCCCGAGGCCAAGCGCCACATCATCGGTGAGGAGTTCATCCGGGTCTTTGAGGAAGAGGGCAAGAAGATCGGTTCCGTGGACTATCTGTGCCAGGGCACCATCTACCCCGACGTTATTGAGTCCGGCCTGGGCGACGCCGCCACCATCAAGAGCCACCACAACGTGGGCGGATTGCCCGACTATGTGGATTTCAAGGAGATCATCGAGCCCCTGCGGATGCTCTTCAAGGATGAGGTCCGTCAGCTGGGCCGGGAGCTGGGTCTGCCGGAATATCTGGTCACCCGCCAGCCCTTCCCGGGTCCGGGTCTGGCCATCCGCATCATTGGCGACATCACCAAGGAGAAGGCGGACATCCTCCGGGACGCTGACGCCATCTTCCGGGAGGAGATCGCCCTGGCGGGCTGGGACAGCAAGATCAGCCAGTATTTTGCCGTGCTGACCAATATGCGTTCTGTGGGCGTCATGGGTGACGGCCGCACCTATGATTATACCCTGGCCCTCCGGGGTGTCACCACCAGCGACTTTATGACCGCCGACTGGGCCCGAATCCCCTACGAGGTGCTGGATAAGATCTCTGTCCGCATCGTCAACGAGGTCCAGGGCATCAACCGCATCGTCTACGACATCACCTCCAAGCCCCCGGCAACAATTGAGTGGGAGTAACTTTAAGCCGTGTATCCATTGCGCCGCAATGGATACACGGCTTTTTCTTTTGCAATTTTGCAAAAAAGAGCTGCAATATTTCCTCTTAAATCGCCTCAAAGAACACCTCCAAAAATTTTTTTAAGTGGAAAAAGAGAAAATTATCTGGAAATCGCTGCTTTGAAACCGTGACTTGTTGTGGGATGAAACCGATTCAGTGCCTGTGTGCGGAGCCTTATGAACGGATCAGCGTTTCGTTTTGCCACCGCTGCGACCGGCTGGATGAGCCATCAAGAAAATAGAAAAAATACTTTTGCTTTTCTTCCCGGTTATGTATAATAGAGTCAAGAAAGAGGTGACCGTTATGGCAAGAACAGCAAAAACGGTAACTGTTCATTTGAAGATGGATGAAGATGTGAAGAAGCGGATGGAGCGTGTTTGTGCTGAGCTCGGCATTTCCATGAGTGAGGCTTTTAACATGTTTGCACGGACGCTTGTCCGGGAGCGTCGTATTCCCTTTGAGGTGACGGCGGAACCATTTTATAAAGAAATCAATCTGCAGTATCTGGAAGGTATTCTGGCGGATGTGAGGGAAGGCAAGGCTCACTTTGCAGAGCATGATCTGATCGAGGTAGACTGATAAAACAGCTCTGGAAGGGGCGATGCTTATGGCAAGCAAGGAAACTATGGCCCTTCGGATGGAACCAAATGAAGATACCTATGCTGCCATCGCTGCGGCAGAATATGTATGGACCCTTTGATGATGTTGAGAAACTGATGGAGGCGCTCAATGCTTAAAGCAGTATTTTCAGGACAGTGCAGGAAAGATTACAAGCTGCCGGTGAAAAAAAGATGGGGAATTAAGCCACGGCAACAGCTCAATAGCAGTGTTTTAAACCGTATGTCTATTGCGGAGCAATAGACATATGGTTTTTTATTTGCAGATTTTGCCAAATATGATTTGACTTTTTTCTTAAACCAATTTTCAGAGGCATATGTATAAAATATTTAAGAAAATAGAAAAAATGCTTCGAATTCACCATTAAATGCAAAATAAAATTTGCTTTAATTGGCAAAACAGAATCAAAAAAAGGGAAGCTGATTGCCAGTAGGCACCAAAATGAGGTGTTTTTGGGTGATATCAGGACAGTGTTGCACTGGGGCCCAAGCCGGGAGGCATAGAAAGTGCTGATAGCTTCTCCCAGTTGCCTGTCCGTTAGCCAGCACGGACACAGCTATGTCAGCCACTCAGCAGCACCTCCATCAGTTCAGTTACCTTTTTGTGTACTCTTAGCGTTTTTGCGTAGCCCAAAAGGTTCCTCAGATCTTTTTTTGGATCATTCGCATAGGCATTCAATGCCTTGTTGAAGACTTCACGATCCAGCCTTGAACGAAATTTGAAGCAATCACAAATTGTGCGCTCTCGATCGTATATAGGCAGTATGATGCCGTTAAAATCAGCAGTTGTTTTACCCAGTTCATATATCTCTTGTTTTACAAAATAGGTCTGCAATGTCAGTGCATCTATATCCAGTTTTGTTTGGGACATGGATCTTGGAACAGCAATCGACCATTTCCGGGGTGTAAAGTCACTATACCCATAATGAAAAAGAGCCGTTTCCACACAGATAATTGCCTTTGGGATTAGTGTTGCGATGAGTTGTTCCTCAGAAGATGTATCACCATCAGCAAGTTGATAGTATCCGTGTCGAATTCGTTCAAGGTATCCGGTATTGCACAGATTCACAACATCAACAGCTGATATTCCAGCTGCGACAAAATCTGATGTTTTTGCTATACCTCCCTTTTCTACGATTACCTGTTTTGAAATAGCTTTCTTGTCCACATAGTCACCGCCTTTTAAAACCACACACACTTATTCTATTTGTGTATGTATATTTTATTATATCGCTCAAATCAAATTGCGCGAGAATTTTACGCACATTTTTATAATTTCTGTCGCTGCTTATGAGGGAGCCATGCGGACTGCTGCCCAGGCAGGCATGAGATGGAGTGCATATATTGAGTCACTGATCTGATTTGTCCGCCCCTTCAGTAGAGCGGCTTATTTACTAGGCCAAAGCCTGCTAATCGACGCAGTAAAACTTTCGCATGGAAACACGAGTTCTGTGCAGAAAATTCAATGCCATCCATTTGTGACAGGTCAAGAAAAGGGCGAAAAAGTTGAGATAAAGTAGAAAAATGTTGTAATATGAAGGAAAAAGAAATTACAAAGAGGGAAGGTGATTGCTATCAAAAGCCAACATCAGGCCTTTCTAGATTTTATCCGGACGGTGCTGCGCTGTGACCCAAGCCGGGAGGCGTCCTTGGCGGAGGGATGTATGCTGCTGTCGGTTTTCTCCTGGGTGCACTATGAAACTGCGCAGAATGATGTCTCATTCTCTCAGGAAACCATCAAGCGCTCTGCGTTTCGCCTGGAGGCCACCCGCACTGAGGCATTGAGTTCCGAGGAGCGGCAGCAGCTGGAGGAATTTGCCCGCCAGATCAGCCAGGATCAGGATGTGCTGGATCTGTTCTGCCAGCTCTCCCCTTGGGCTCTCGGGAATGTCAGGCAGATTTACGACTGGTGTTGTCAGTCCCGGGACCATGTTGCCAATCGATTTGCGGGCCTGGTCCTCTTGCTGCGCTGTTATGATGCCTGCTGCCGGATAGACGGTTTCATCGGTGGTTTCAGCGAAATTCCGCAGAAATACAGAGCAAAGCTGGAGCAGGGCTGGCGCAGATTTGAATTGAAGGAAGAAGAGCTGGAGCCCTGCTGGTACCGCCTGGTGTGGATCTCGCTGCCGCCGCTCTATGTCAAAATTTCTGCCGAGGTTCAGCGCTGTATTGCGGCCTACCAGGAGCGGCGGTTGCCCAGACGATTGCTGCTCAGCGACTTTGCCAAGGTTGTGGTCCGGGACAAGGATTGGAATTCCCCTTATAATCCATGGCAGTCTGCCTATGGACAAGAGGGATATCCGGTGGAAAGCGGCCTGACCGTCCACGAGAGTGCCTTCAATTTTGCCGCCATAAAACTGGAAAAGGAGAAGCCTACCATCGTGATTGCGGCGCTCTTTTATCCCCCAAAACGTAATGATATGGCGCTGGAGCAATGGGTGCTGTGGGATTTCCTGGGGCATCCGTACAATCAGCCATACATGCCCCTGATCATCAATCCCAGCCCCCATACCCTGGCCATCTGGCACGAAGGGGAATCCGCCGGCCATTTTGTGGTGCGGGATGAGACGCTGAAGCGGCTGTACGAGCACCAGTTTCCCAACAGCCTTTTTGTCACCTTCGCGGAGCTTGCCGATCTGTTTCAGACATTCTCCTACGAGGATGTTCTGCTGCTGGCCCGAGATATGGGGGAGGAGGAGCTGGAGCAAGTGCTGGAGCAGCTGAATACCATGCACCCGCAGGATATGGGCCGGATGGAGCTGATGCTGCCCTGCAGCTATCTGGATGCGGAACAGAAGAAGGGCTATCTGAAGACCATCACCAGAAATGCCTCCCTGCGCCGTATTCTGCTGCTGCCCTCGGCGGTGAGCCGGGTGGCCCCCAGAAAGAAAGCGCTGCTGTATCTGGATTTCCCGGGTCCCGGTGAGCCGGAGGATGTGGTGGGACTTCAGGAGGCGGTGAGCATTAAAAACGGCAGATTGATGCGGGTGATTCCCCGGCATTATGATGTGCCCCTGGGGGAGCTGCTGGCGGGGAAGACCACTCTGAAGGAGCTGGTGCGGCAGAAGAAAAAGCCACCGGAGGCCCGGATGCAGCTCCGGCATCGGGCAGAGGAATTTGCCTTTTCCCAGGAGATTGTGCTGCGCTATATTTTCCTGGAAAACCATCATGGCAAGGCGGCGGCCCGGGCCTACTACTGCGCCTCCACCCACGGCCAGCCCGGCCGCAGGACAAAGGGGAAGTGCCTCTCCGACCGGATCGAAAAGGGGCTCCGGGGAGACAACCGGCAGGAGGTGCTGGCCAGGCTGGCGCTGCTTCCCCTGAACAACCCCGGGCTGGGTGACATTATTATCCGGGACATCCGGTCCGCCTACCGGGAGGAGCTGGAGGCGCTCACCCTCAAAACCATGTGGTTCTGCTGCCGGAAGGATCTGCTGCAGCGGAGCAGCTACGACGATGAGATGGCCCGAACACTCTTCTGCGGGCCGGAGCAGATGCTTGCCAACCTGCGGCCCGGAGAGGCCCTGGAGCGGGACTATCTGGCGGCCATGGAGGGTGTGCTGGGAGAGCCCCAGATCAGGCACTGGCAGCAGCTGGACCTGATCCTGGATGGGGCCCAGCAGGCCGGTTATCTACGCCGGAACCGGGTCCATGAGATGATGAGCAGCCTCTCCCGGCAGCTTTCCCAGGAAGCTCAGAACGTGCGCAGCAATCTGGCCAAAAAAACATTCTCCCGGCAGGAGGAGGAGAGGATCCTCGCCTACTTCCAGGAGAAAACTTCCGTCTATGTGAAAAAGCACCGGGCCAGCCGCTATGAGGCGGAGCCCCTGGTGCTGGCGGCCGCCATCCGGTTCTTCACCGGGATGAGTGCCGCTGAGGTGTGTGCCCTGCGCTGGAGCGATCTGGTTTGCATCCATTTCCAGGGGGAGGATCTGTACCAGCTCCGGGTGGAGCGATATGCCCGGGAGGACGGTTCTGTGTGCTCCCATGCGGCCAGGGATGACTGGCGGCGCTACCGGCTTATTCCGGTGGTGCCGGAGCTGGTCCAGATGATGGAGGGCCGCCGGCTGTTTCTGGCCCGGCAGAGGGAGGAGGATCCGAAGCTGCTGTCCGGCCGCTATATGTACCCCCGGCGGGGCAGGCCCGGGGATCAGCCGGCACCTTGCCGCCCCCAGGACATCCGCAATCAGTGCAGCAAGGTGCTCTCCCAGGTGAACATCGCCCCACTGAAGCTGGATCTGCCGGAGGAAAAGGGGCGGGTGGAGATCGACCTCAACCGCTATTACGGCGATCAGTTCCGGGCCAATTTCCGGCTGCGGGCCTCGGACACATGCGGCCTCACCGGCGGTGAGCTGGCCTATCTGCTGGGGCAGGCGGCTCCGGACACCTTCTCGGAGCATTACTGCGATTTTGGTAATGGCATGGTGCAGCTCACCATGCTCCATAAGCTCCAGCGCTGGACCACACCGCTGGTGGAGAAGTTCCATGCCCCTGCCCGGCGCAGGGAGGGCTGGCTGAAGCAGCGGCCTGTGACGGAGCGGACAAAGCCCACCAAGGCGGGCGCGGCGGAGCTGGAGCTCAGGCTGGAGGCGGGGCCGGACTATTCCGGCGGCCAGATCCGGATTGAGGTGGAGCACAGTACAGGCTTTGAGGGGGACATTGTCTTCCTGGGGGAGGAGAGCTGACATGGAAAATTATTTGAATCCCGTGGGCTGGATCTATTCCATTGACGATGAGCTCACCTTCTACGGGGCCCTGGACACCTATTATGAGGAATGCTCCCGGCGCTGGAGGGCGGTGGAGACCCGCCAGCAGTACGCTCGGGATTATACGGAGCGTATTCTGCCGGCCCTGGAGGGCCACAATGAGCGCCCTCTGCGAGATTACACCTGCGAGGATTTTGAGCGGGCCATTGAGCGCATCCGGCAGCAGGGCCGGGGCCGGGCTGGTGGAAAATTCATGGAGTACGCCGAGAGCACCATCCAGCATTTCCGCTATCTGATGCATATTGTGGTGTCCGTGGCCGCCCAGCATGGGGTGTGCGACGATGTGCTCTGGGGCTCCCAGTTTGACCTTTCGGAACACAATGCGGTGCCAAGTGGCCCCAGCCGGACCCGGCAGAAGCGGTCCCTGACCATGGACCAGGAGATTGCAGTCTGGAACTTGCTGTCCGACCCGGAGCAGCGGGGGGAGTACATGGGCCTGCTGCTGATGTTTGCCCTGGGGCTGCGCAACGGGGAGGCCTGTGGCGCCAGCTTCGGGGACATCCGACCCATGCGAGGTCATCCGGAGGATTTTGTGCTGATTGTCTATAAATCTACCAAGATCGGCAAAAATGAGCTGAAGGTGGGAGGCAAGACTCGGAATGCGGACCGGATGGTGCCGGTTCCGCCCCGGGTACTGGAGGTGCTGGCCCGGCGCAGAGCCCGGGTCCAGGCGGCATTGCCGGAGCAACCTGTGGAGGAGCAGCCCATCGCCTGTGTGGGCTCCGACTATGGACGCCGGGCCGGAGCCCACCAGATCACGGCGGCAGGCCGCCAACTGTTTCGCAGCATTGGCATGGACCGGCGCCAGCTGGCCTACATCGACGTGGATCTTGCCGCCCCCCATATGCAGGACTACGAGAAGGATCCGTCGGCCTATCTGCTCCGCCGGAATTTCGGCACCCATCTGCATATTCTGGGGCTGAGCGAGGCGGAGATCCAGTATGTGCTGGGGCATGACATTGAAGATCCCCATCTGTCCCGCAGCGATTTTATGGATGAGGACAGGCTGTACGCCATCAAGCAGAAGCTGGAGCGGCGGCCGATACTCAATGAGCTGCCGGAGGAGGGGCAGACCATGGAAGTCTGTCAGAACAGCGGCGAGCAGTACCGGCTGTCAGATCTGCAGGAGTGCTCCTATCTGGTGCTCATGCGGCAGGGAGTATTGCGGCTGCGCCTGAAGGCCCGGGAACCCTATGAGGAACTGAAAGTGCGCGTATCCAGTGAAGGGGCGGCAGAGGGTGGCAAGCTGCACATGGAGTGCTTTTCAGGAGGCTATGTGCCAGCGCTGGAACGGTCCACCGATGTGATCCGGCAGTATCACCTCTCGGCCCGGCGGGCCCTGCGCCGGGCCGAGGAGCGGCAGAACGACGGAATATCAGTGGAGTGAAAGGGTTTTCTCTACCGGTTCCTCAAATCTAAAGTGATAAGAAGCTCCCTATGTGAAATGCATAGGGAGCTTCTTGTAACTTAGAGGTCGGGGCCTTGGGTTAAATTTCACCATTGAAGAAGGCAACAATGTCGTTGCGAAACAACCGGGCCAGTTCTCGCCGGGAGTTTTCTTTCCAGGCAATGCAGAGGAGAATCGGCTGGGTGGTCTCAATCCAGCGGAAATCCTGACTGCTCTTGTACCAGCTCCAGGGGTGGAACAGGCCGAAGCCCCGGCCGGCGCTGATGGCGTGGAGGATGGAGTCATCGTTAGGCATCGGAACGAGGATGGGAGTAAAACCAAGAGACTGACAATATTGAATGTCCGCACTCCGGGTCACGCCGCCGCCGTCAGCGGCCAGCACATAGAAGGGTTCATGCTGGAAATCCTTGGGAGTCAGATGGGATTGTTGGGCCAGGGGATTATGTGCTGAGTACAGAAAGAGCCCATTTTCACGGTTGATGATCTCCCAACTAAGGCCCGGGGTGGTACAGGCCAGGATGTAGAGCTGGATACACAGGTCGTAGGACCCGGCCAACAGGTCCAGGTTGAGCTTTTCCAGAGGCTGGCGCTCAAAGACCAGATGGACGTTGGGATATTGGGTGGCCCACCGCTCAATCACCGGCTGGATTTTGCGTATGAAATCCAGCCCCTCGATAACCCCGATGCGCAGAGTACCCGACAGGGTTCCGTTTTCGTCCTGAGCCCTCTGAAGCACCTGGGCAAAAGCCTCAGTGCTGCGGGAAAAGAAGTCCTGTAAGATGACACCGGCGGGGGTGAGCTGCAGTTGGGTTTTAATGGAACGGTCGAAGAGTTTCACCCCCAGCTCTGTCTCCAGGTTGGAAATCTGTTTGCTCAGTGACGGTTGCGTGATATAGAGTTCCATGGCCGCCTTTGTAAAGCTCATGTGTTTTGCAACAGATAGAAAATACTTAATTTGCAGTGAGGTCATGGAAGTGTTCAGCCCTCTCTGTTATAGATTATTATCTATAATATATCTTTCTAAATAGCGATTTGTCAATAATAAACCGGTGTGCTATGCTGGCTTTGCCGGCAAAGAAAGAAAAATGGAGGGAACCAATATGCAAATCATAGGCTTACTGTCCATCCTTCTGGCCTTTGTTGCCCTTGTCTTCTTCTCCTTCAAGGGCTACTCTCTGCTGTATGTGGCGCCCTTGTGCGCATTGTTTGTGGCCATCTGTAACCGGCTCCCGTTGTTGACGGCCTTCACGGAAATCTTTATGGGAGCATTCTCCGGCATTGTGATGGAACTGTTCCTGATCTTTCTCAGCGCCATTCTGATGGGCCGACTGTATATGGATTCCGGTGCAGCTCTGTCGATTGCCAAATTCCTGATGAATCTGTTTGGCCGCGGTTCTACCGGAAAGCGCAAACAGACCATTGCCATTGCCATCTGTGGCTTGACTGGATTTGCCCTGGCTTATGGCGGAATTGATACCTTCTGTGTGCTGTTTACCCTGTTTCCTGTGGTGCTGACGGTGTGCAAGGAGGCGGACATCCCTCGCAAGTACATGTTGGGTATTCTGAACATTGGCGTAGCTACGGCGGCGGTAAGTCCAGGCGCCCCGCTGGTGCCCAATTATATCCCCATGCAGATTCTGGGGACTTCTGCCTATGCCGGGCTGGTGCCGGGCATTGTGGCAGCCCTGATCGTCTTCTTCGGCGGCGTGATTTATTGCTCTCGGGCGGTTCATCTGGCCAGTGACCGGGGACTGCACTTTGAATATGGCTCTGTCAAGGTTGCACCAGAGCGGGCGGACCGGAAATACCCCAATATCATTCTGGCCATCCTGCCCATCATCGCCGTCATCCTGGTGTTCAACCTGACGGGAGCCCTGGTGGCAGCTCTGTTTTCCGGTGATCTGGTGGCGCTGTTGGCACTGGGTTGGTTCTATGATCCCCAGGAGGGCCAGAGCAAAGTGCGGGCTATTGTTGGTTCCTTGAATGAGGGCTGCAAGACAGCGGCGGAGTCCATCTGCCTGATGGCCATTCTGGTGGGCTTTGCTGCGGTGGTTCAGGCAACTCCGGTGTTCAACAACATTGTGGATGTGCTGCTGGGCCTGCCCATTCCCGCCATGCTGCTGGTGGTGCTGGCGGTGGCCGTCATTGTGGCCTTTACCGGATCTCCCCCGGCGGGCCTTCAGATTGTGCTGCCGCTGCTGAGTGCTGCACTGGTGGGCGTCGCTCCGGAGGCCATCCACCGGGTGGCCACCATTTCCACCCAGACCTTTGACACGCTGCCCTTCCAGGGGGCCGTCATCGTCACCCTGGGCCTGTGCGGCCTGACCCACAAAGAGGGCTATTTCCCGGTCCTGATGACCACCGTGGTCTGGACTGGCGTGGCGGCAGTGGTGGCGGCGCTGATGCTGACCATCTGCCCCGGATTGGCCTGAAGAACATAGACAGGAGGAAACTGGTTTGAAACGATCAGATCGAGTGGAACGGCTGCGCCAACGGGCCATCACCACCCCGGCGGTGTGCCTGGAACGGGCAAAATATTATACGGAATCCTATCGCAACACGGAGGCCCTGCCCACCGTGCTGCGGCGGGCCATGGCGGTCAGCCATGTGCTGGACCGGATGCACATTCGGATCGGTGAGGACGAGCTGATCGTGGGTTGCCATACCGGCAAGGTCCGGGGGGGTATGTGGCTGCCGGAGGTCAACGGCGGCTGGTTACTGGACGAGCTGGATACAGTTCAGGACCGGGTATGGGAGAAATACCAGCCCCTGAGTCAGGAGGAAAAGGAACTGGCCCGGGAACTGTTTTCCTACTGGCAGGGACGCACCCTGTCGGATCAGTGGAAAGCTCTGGTGCCCCAGGAGTTTCTTGCGGTAGAGAACATCGTCCAATCCGGTGGGTATGTGGAAAATTGTCATTATCCCGGCCACTTCTGTCTGGACTACTGCCGGGTGGTGGAACTGGGCCTGGAGGCCTCCATCCGGGACCTGGACCGGCGCATTGAGGCACTGGATTCCGCCAGCGCCGATGATCTGCCCAAGCTCCACTTTTACCAGGCGGCCCGGCTGGTCCAGCAGGCGGTAATCCGTTTTGCCGACCGGTATGCGGACCTGGCAGAGCAGCAGGCAGAGACGGCCAGCCCGGAACGCAAGGCAGAGCTGCTGGAGATCGCCGGGATTTGCCGGCGGGTGCCGGCCAAGCCAGCCCAAAGCTTTTGGGAGGGCCTCCAGGGCTGCTGGCTCATGAGCATTGCAGCCATGATTGAGTGCTGCGGCGCCGGTGTCTCTCTGGGTCGCTGTGACCAGTACCTGTACCCCCTCTACCGGTATGATTTGGATCGGGGCGTCCTGAGTCGGGATGAGGCCAAGGATTTGATGAGCATGCTGCTCATCAAGATGAACGACGTAACCATGCTCCAAGCCGGATTCCTCCAGGTGGGCTTTTCCGGATACCCGGTGATGCAGGGGCTCACCATCGGCGGTGTGGATCAGGACGGGAAGGACGCTGTCAATGAGCTGTCCTATCTCATTCTGGATGCGGAGGAAGAGGTGGGGCTTACATCAGAAGAACTGGTCATTCGGGTCAGCGGCCAGAACCCCCAGACCTATCTGGAGCGGGCCTGTGAAGTGGCCCGGAACCTGAGCGGCAAGCTGAAATTTGTCAGCGACGATTCTACCATTGCCGCCCTGGTTCAATTCGGTCTGCCGGAGCGGGCGGCCCGGGACTACATCTCCTGTGGCTGTCACTGCCCTATGGTACCGGCGGTCAACCAAATCAGCGCGGGCGTCATTTTCAACTACCCGCTGATGCTGGAGCTGGCCCTGAACAATGGGGTACACAGACAGACCGGACTTCAGTTGGGGCCCAAAACCGGAGACGCCGCCCAATTTACCTGTCTGAAAGAGCTTGAGGATGCTTTTGAGCAGCAGTTTGAAGCCCTGTACCGGCCGGCTATGGCCTTCAAAAACGCGGATATGTTCCTCTATGACACCCAGATGCCCTGTCCCCTGATCTCTTCCTTCTACGGCAGCTGCCTGGAGCGGGGCGATGACTTCTTCCACCACGGTATTGACCCTTATGCGGGACATGTTACCGGCATCTGCGGCCTACCCAACATTGCCGACTCCCTGGCAGCCATCCAACAGGTGGTGTTTCAGGACCGGCAGGCCACCATGGGCCAGTTGCTCCAGGCGCTGGAGGCCAATTTTGAGGGCTACGATCAGCTGCTTCGTCAGCTGAAGGCTGCCTCCAAATTCGGCAATGATCTGGACCAGGTGGATCTGATCGCCCGGCGGGTGCTGCGGCGCAGCAGCGAATATGTGTGTCAGCAGCACACTTGGAATGGCCGGCGGTGCGCCATCGGCTGCATCGGTATGACGGTGAACATCCCCTATGGAGAGATTCTGGGGGCAATGCCGGATGGACGTCTGGCCGGAGAACCTCTGTCCGAGGGGGGCATCTCTCCCTACCCCGGCCGGAATGTCAGCGGTATCACGGCGGTGCTGAATTCTGTGGCTAAAATCGACCACGACTGGCTGGAGAATGGCAGCATCCTGAACGTGCGCATTGCGGCGGGAGCCTGTTCCACCCCGGACAAAATCGCCAAGTTGGCCATGCTGGTGAAGGTGTTCTGTCAGAAAAAGGGTAGTCTGATTCAATTCAACTTCACCGGAACAGAGACTCTGCTGGATGCCCAGAAGCACCCGGAACGGTATAAGGATCTGCTGGTGCGGGTGGCTACCTATAGCTCCTACTTTGTGGAGCTGAGCACCGCCCTTCAGGACAACATCATCAGCCGGACTGCCATGGATCTTTGATGGAGGAGAGTGCTATGAGCCGACAGGAATTGATCTTCAATCAGGTGCGGGGCTCCTTTGTAGACGGTTGGGGTGTCCGAACTACCATCTTTCTCAAGGGCTGCCCTTTGCACTGCAAATGGTGCTGCAACCCGGAGGGCCAGCGCTTTGAGCCGGAGCTGCGGCTGTTTCACGACAAGTGCACCCACTGTGGAGCCTGTGTGGCAACCTGCTCCCAGCAGGCCCTGTCGCTGGCGGACCAGGGCATCGTCTGTGATCGGCAAAAATGCGATGGCTGCGGAGCCTGTCTGGCGTCCTGCTCTGCAGGGGCTCTGGATCTGTTTGGCCGGCCCATGACTGCCCGTCAGGCCTTTGAAATGGTGCGGCTGGATCGCGACTATTATCTGGCCTCCGGAGGTGGGCTCACCATTGGCGGTGGGGAAGCATCCCAATTCCCTGAGTTCTGCCTGGAGCTGATAGACCTGTGTCACCAGGATGGAATCTCCGTAGCGGTGGATACCTGCGGCTACGCGCCCCGGCTGGAAAATTTGGCGGTGTTGGAAAAGGCGGACTTGTTGCTCTATGACATCAAAGGTGTGGATCCGGAGCGTCACCGGCAGAATACCGGTGTGGACAACGCCCTGATCTGGGATAATCTGCGGCATCTGGACGAGATGGGCAAGGAGATTATCATCCGAATTCCAGTAATCCCAGGCTACAACGACAGCTGGGAAGAGCTGGAGGAGACGGCGCGACGGCTGGCCCAATTGACGCAGATCAAGCGGGTAGATCTTATCTGCTATCACCAATTTGGTATGGTGAAATACCAACAGTTGGACCGGACATACCCCATCCCCGATTCGGTGCAGCCCATCCCGGAGGCCAGACAGCGGGAGTTGTTGGCGCTGTTCCAATCATATAACCTACCCACCCAATTGGGGGGCTGAGTTTTCTGAATAACATCACCCCCGTCAACAGCAAGAACTGAACCGAACCAGTAAAAACGGACAATAGACAAAGTACCCCCTGATGTAGGAAAATAGAAATACTACATCAGGGGGTATTGCTATGAGTAAAAGAAATTACACACATGTAGAGGAGTTGTTTCCGGAGATCGAAGCTATGCTTGCCTCCGGAAAAACGCAGAGAGAAGTGGCGGAGCATTTTGGGTTTCGGGATAAGTATGTCGTAAAGAGCCTTGTAAAACGGGAGAGAGCGAAACAGCGGAAGCGGGAAGCAGGGATTACGATTCGCCCCAGGGGACGGCAACGGAAAGATGCTGAACCCAGAGATATCATTGCAGAGCAGGCTTACGAGATCCGACGTCTGCGAATGGAGAATGAATTGCTGCGGGATTTTCTGCGATCCACAGGAAGGAAGTGAAAGCAAAGGTAAAATATGCCGTGATCTACCGATACAAGGAAAAATATCCTGTGCTTGCTATGTGCCGATTCTTTGCAGTGTCCAGAAGTGGCTATTACAGCTTTGTAAAACGGATGAGCCATCCGGAAAAGGATGCAGCCCTAGCCGAAACGATCCGACAGCAGCAAACAAAATGCTTTCACACCTACGGTTACCGACGGATGTGGCAGTGGCTGAAAGGCAGCAAAGGGATTTACCACAACCCCAAGACAATTTTGCGTGTCATGAAGAAATATGGTCTGCTGGCAGAGATTCGCCGCCGTAGAAGATGGCAGCGGATGGGCGAGCAGCTGCACAAATATGAAAATCTACTGAACCGGGATTTTCATGCCGAAACGCCGAACAGCAAATGGGTGACTGATATCTCCTATATTCATACTAGACAGGGCGTATTGTACTTGTCCATGATCCGAGATCTATATGACAACAGCATTGTGGCCTACAAGACCGGAACGGAGCAAAGCGTGAATCTGGTGTTGGATACCATTCGCCAGGCAATACGCAGGGAAAAGAAGAAGGTCGCCGCGGAGTTGCACCTCCACAGCGACCAGGGAGCTCAGTACGCCTCACAAGCATATTTTGAGCTGATTCAACAATACGGCATTACGCCTTCGATGTCAAGACGTGGAAACCCGTATGACAATGCAATGGCGGAAAATTTCTTTTCCATTCTCAAAACAGAGTGCATCTACCGCCACAAACCGGCAACCTTCTCTGAAGCCAAAGAGATGATTGACCGATACATCCACTTTTACAATCACGAGCGCATCCAAAGCAAAACAGGAGTGGCGCCGCTGACGCTGCGCCACTCCTGCTAAAACTGAATTATTCCTGCACCAGGGGCTTTTTTGTACTGTCTGCACAATCTGGTTCGGTTCAAACCACTGCCGGGGGCGTTGTTTCAGAAAGAGAAAGCGTAACTGCTTTATGGTGTATAAAACGGCCGCCATCTCTGTGCATAAGCATTGAGATGGCGGCCGATGTTTCCGTTTTGCTTTGAGAAATTTACCTTTCAGTGACTCGTTTGCTGGGAAAATTACCCGAACAATCGAATTCTGGCAGGCATAGCTCTGGTACATTTTACAGAAACCAAACTGGCACTATTGTTCCATAGAGGTCTAATAGAGTTCGGCTTTGGTGCTACGACTTACCCAATGCCGCTGTTTTTGCCCAGCCCTTCCTTGTTCATGTGTTTGAGTTCTTCTTCCGTAGTCGGATAGATCTGATTCGGAGAGGTGAATGTTGCGGTATAATTGTTGTAACGTTCATCAAAGATCCAGTCAGCGGCAACCATGACCCAGTGGACATCTCTGCGGCGTCGAGTCTGCTGGCGAAACATGGAATCGCAGGTTTGTTCAAAATACAGATTGCACAGCTGTTGACAAATCTCTGCATCCTTATTCCTGAATTTCAGCACAAAGTTCCAGTGGTGGTATTTTCCATTGGGACAAAGAATAAAATGCTGAAACTTGATGCCAAAGCATTTTCCATACTGATCCACCAGCGGCTTCACCGGACGAAGTTGTACAATTCGCTTTCCGCCATCGAAACCTGGATAGAGTGCAGTTAAATCCTTTCGAAACCGGAAGTGTTGGCTCCAGCGGTACAGGATGAAAATCTCATCCGCCCGTTTGTTATCGATTATAGTATCAGGAAACAGGAGCTTGTAGTCTTCCGACTCTATAAAATTCTTTAGCTTGTAGGAAGGTAAGACACGTATTGCTGGGTTTTCAGGGGCAGGGGCGTTCGGAACAGTCTGTTGAAAGGATCGATTGGAATGGTCCTGCGCTTTGCGCTGTTTTGGCCTACGTAGCAGACGATGAAACAGTTCGTCCGTCTGTGTTGCTTTTACGGAGTAGATTGCTTTTTGTTTTGTGAAGCGCTTGCATTCGACTGCGGTGTGTTCTTCGCCGGGATACAAGGCAAAAAATGGTATCTCATTGGGAGAAACCTTTTTGTACATTTTTGCACTACACCAGCAGCACTGGTAGACTTGATGATGTTGCGCATCTTCTGCTGTGATGATTACAGGGTTGTCCGGATCAAAAATAGGGACATCAGGATTTCGAGCGGATTGAATCATAATTTTCCTCCTATACATGTAGATTGGACATTTGTCCTTTGTGTTTTTTGCCATTAAAATGGCCCATTCCCTTTCTGCGTGTAGATCGCCATCTTAAATTTTGTACTTTTTGTTTAAGTATAGAGAGGAGTTTAGAACTATCAAAATTTCCAAAAACATGTCAAAAAGGGATGAAATGTTCTGGGAATATGATAAAACATCCTTGATTTATTATATAATAACTTCAATTGATGCTGCAAGTGATTTTCAAATTGAAATATTTGAAACAGTATCAATTGCCCTGTTTTATCTTAAAAGGTGATTTTTGTTGCCCTCCTATGATTGCACCTCTTTTCCTTGGCCTGACATTTAAAAAGGGAAGAAGACAATCTTGCTATCCTTGGTCATGGCATATATACTGGAAGAAAATATGATGGGCTAGAAAGTTTCAAGAAAGAATGGTCCCTGAAGCGCGCTAAAATATCGGATTAAACTACGATGGACTAAGTGGTGAGATGATGAAACGGAAGAGTTTACCTGTGTTGAGCCGGAGTGCAGCCATTTTTGCTATTCTGATTCTTATGGCTTGCATGTCTGCTTGTGGTAATTTTCACTCAGATGAAGATCAAGGTGACACAAAAATATCTTCGGTTCAGCCTGAGCAGCAGTTGGAACAAGATGCGGCAGAAACAATGGATGACAACGCCCATGAGGGGAAAGAACAGATACCAAAGGAAGAGCGCTCTGCACAGCTGAATGAGTCGGACCTTTATGCATCTGTACTGGAGATGTATGGACAAGCGATGTCGTTGCCGCCAACGGATGATGTTTCCCTTGAGTTATCCAAGCGGTTTGCGGATGTCAATTCCAACATGATGTGTCACTATTATTCAGCGCATACGGACGGAGAAAACGGATTTGAATTTTATAGTGCTCTTTATGACATTGATCATAATGGTGTAGATGAGCTGTTGATCGGATGTAATCCCTGGGGTGAAGAAATTGTTTTAGTAGATGCATATGCTCTTTGTGCGGATGTACCGGTCAAATTACAGTTTGAAGATCCCAGTTTGGGCTACGAAACCTTGGGAGAGCGTTCCAATCTCTCCATTTATCCAGATGGCGGCATTGTATTGATGGGAGCCAGCGGAGCGGAGCTGGTTTGCTATTCTCTGTTTCATATTTCGGAGAATGGTTATACCTTAACGGAGCCAGAGGTTTTGATTGATACAGGTAGCCAGCCGGAGTTGTTGGGACAAGATTTAGATGCCATTGTGGAGCAAAAATTAGGGGGACAACAAGCGTTAAATGACCTCGCCTGGTCACCAATTCAACCTGCAGAATAACAAGCGTAGGAGCCTGGGGAAGATAGGACAAGAGAAGATTAGAAAAACAAACACCGCCGACAAGACATTCTGAATCATGTCTCGCCGGCGGTGTTCCTTGTTTTATGGAATTTACAGCGATTTATCGTGAAGTTACGTGCTCACTTCGCCCCATAAAATTTCTCAAAGAACCGCTTCAGTTTATCAATTACGGTCTGCTTCTTTTCCGCTCTGGCTCCGCCGCCGAACCGGGACACCGGAGGCATCAGCTTGTCGATGTCGGTGCCGCTGGTGCGCACTTCGCCGTTGCGGAAGGAATCCTCCATGAATTTCCGGGTTTCCGGGCCCCGGAGCTTTTCTGTCTGGATGATCTCTGCCAGCTCCTTCTCCTGCTCCTGGGCCACATAGCTGTGCCACTCCGCCATCACGTCGTCCACATCGTTGATACCGGCCAGGAAGGTCTCAATCAGCTTCTTCTTGCTCCGCAGCTCAGGGCTGGCGTCAATGGCCTTCTGGATGGTGATGAGGATTTCCTTGTCCTCTCCGTGGGTGTCGTGGTACTCGGCCACCAGCATCAGAATGTAGTCGATGTTGATCTCAGTCTGGCGAATCAGCTCCGTCTCAAACACAATGTCGTCATTGATGTTTTCCTTGTCGGCGGAGCGGGATTTTTCCTTCCACTCATCCCGGAGATCCTGATACCGGCCCAGATAGTCCTGCAGATCCCGTTCCGGCAGCAGCTGCTTCTCCTGGAACTCGTCAAAGGACAACAGCAGATTCCGCATCCGCAGCACCGCGCCGAACAGCGAGATGAATTCCTTCTGGGCCGACTCGCTGCCGCTGATGGGCTCCGACAGGGGGAACTTGTCCCGAAGCTGTCCAATCAGATCCACATAGCCGGGCCTGTGCTTGCCGGACTCGTCGGTGTAGCCCAGATAGTAGTCCTCAAATTTCTTCAGCAGCACAATGCCGCCGGCGTTTTCGTCGCCGAACCAGGACAGGGCGGTGTCTACCCGCTTCTGCAAGTTCCGGAAGCAGACAATATTGCCGAACCGCTTGACCCGGTTCAGAATCCGATTGGTGCGGCTGAAGGCCTGGATCAGGCCGTGCATTTTCAGGTTCTTGTCCACCCAAAGGGTGTTCAGGGTGGTGGCGTCGAAGCCGGTCAGGAACATGTTGACCACAATGAGCAGGTCCAACTCCTTGTTCTTCATCCGCAGGGACACGTCTTTATAGTAATTCTGGAACTTTTCCCCGGAGGTGTCGTAATTGGTGTGGAACATCTGGTTGTAGTCCTGAATGGCCTGCTCCAGAAAATCCCGGCTGCTCTGGTCCAGGGCGCCGGTGTCCTCCGGATTCTCCTCCCCCAGCATTCCCTGGTCCTCCAGGTCCTCGTTGGCCCCGTAGCTGTAAATCAGGGCCACCCGCAGCCCCTTGGCCGGGTCCGCCTTCATCTGGCGCTGGAACTCCTGATAGTAGAGCTTGGCCATGGGCACCGAGGCCACCGCAAAGATGGAGTTGAAGCCGCTGAGCCGCTGCCGGGCCTTGATCTCCTCAATGGCGCCGCTTTTGCCGGCGGCCACCTCGGAAATGTTGGTCAGCACGTTGAATTGATAGCTCCGGCTGCCCCGGTAGGTTTTCTGGTCGAAGTGATCCAGAATATAGCGGGTCACCAGTTCAATGCGCTTGGGGGCCATGAAAGCCTTTTCCCGGTCGATGTCCCACACCTGTTCATCGTCAATGTCCGGGTCATACCCCATGGTTCGGATGTAGTCCACCCGGAAGGGGAGCACATTCTGGTCATTGATGGCGTTGACAATGGTGTAGGTGTGGAGCTGGTCCCCAAAGGTCTGTTCCGTGGTCAGAAACTGCCCTGCGGAAGGGCTGGGGGCGTTGACCGGGAAGATGGGGGTGCCGGTGAAGCCGAAAATGTGGTACTTCTTGAAGTGCTTGACAATGGCCTTGTGCATGTCACCGAACTGGCTCCGGTGGCACTCGTCAAAGATCATCACCACATGCTGCTGATAGACCGGGTGGCTGGGGTTTTTCTTGATGAAGGTGGACAGCTTCTGAATGGTGGTAATAATGATCCGGGCGTTGGGGTCGGAGAGCTGCCGGGTCAGAATGGCGGTGGAGGTGTTGCTGTTGGCGGCCCCCTTCTCGAAACGGTCATACTCCTTCATGGTCTGGTAGTCCAGATCCTTCCGGTCCACCACAAAGAGCACCTTGTCGATGTAGGGCAGCAGAGAGGCCAGCCGGGCGGTTTTGAAGGAGGTCAGGGTTTTGCCGCTGCCGGTGGTGTGCCAGATGTAGCCGCCGCCGGCGATGGTGCCGTATTTTTTGTAGTTGGTGGAGATCTCAATGCGGTTCAGAATGCGCTCGGTGGCGGTGATCTGATAGGGCCGCATCACCATCAGCACCTGCTCCGAGGTGAACACGCAGTAGCGGGTGAGCACGTTGAGCAGGGTGTGCCGGGCAAAGAAGGTCCGAGTAAAATCCACCAGATCCGGCAGATTCCGGTTATGGGCGTCGGCCCAGAAGCTGGTGAACTCAAAGCTGCTGCTGGCCTTGGGCTGCCGGGCCCCCTGGTTCTTTTTGGCCTCCCGGATGGCGCTGTCCCGGGTGGTGTTGGAATAGTACTTGGTGTTGGTGCCGTTGGAGATCACAAAGATCTGGATGTACTCATAGAGGCCGCAGCCCGCCCAGAAGGAGTCTCGCTGATAGCGGTCGATCTGCTGAAAGGCCTCCCGGAGGGGGACGCCCCGGCGCTTGAGCTCCACATGGACCAGGGGCAGGCCGTTGACCAGGATGGTCACGTCGTAGCGGTTGTCGTGGCGGGCCCCCTGGTCGGTGCCCACGGCGTACTGATGGATGACCTGGAGATGGTTGTTGTGGATCTGCTTTTTGTCAATAAGGGAGATGTTTTTTGTGGCGCCGTTGTCCCGGTGGAGCACCTGGACAAAATCCTCTTGGATTTTGCGGGTCTTTTCCAGAATGTGCTCGTTAGGGTTGGCGATGACACCGGAGAAGAATTGATCCCACTCGCTGTCGGTAAATTGGTAGCCGTTCAGGGCCTCCAGCTGCCGGCGCAGGTTGGCGATCAGATCCGCCTCCTGGTGGATGGGCAGATACTCATAGCCCTGCTCCTGGAGCATCCGGAGGAATTCCTGCTCCAGGGCGGCCTCGCTCTGGTACTGCTCGGAGCGGAGGGCGGAGGGGGTGTATTCCGTGACCACGGTGTTTTCCGTGGTGGCGGCGACGACGTTGAAATAAGACATACTATGCCCTCCTCAGTATATCTCGGTTTGTTTTACTTCCTCAGACAAAACAATCAATTTGTCTACGATATTTGGAAAACGATTTTGCTGTTTTAAGCAGCTGCCAGCAGTACCTATCAATTGTAAGCCAAACGCCTTTTTTGCGCTTATCTTGGATTGCTTGCTGTTATGAGCGGCATAATTTCTAATTGCGCATAATTGCTCGATATAGGTCTTATAGTCGCTGCCTTTAATTAAGGCAATTAGACGATGCCCTTTCCCTAATATTTCCGATAAAGTTTTTATCAATCCATTATATCCTTTGAAATCGAAAAAGCCTCCTTTTGTTATGAGAAACTCGCACACATCATCATTAATATGCTTGCCTAAAGCGATTCCATATTTCTCCTCAAAGCAGGAATGGTCATGGTTGAGACATGAAATCAATAGACGTTCTATAAAAACCTCGAATGATTTGTACACCATCATAATTGCATTTTCATAACTATACGACAAGTACAAATCTTCTTCTTTAAAAACTACATTACATCTATCAATGTAGCTTATAACTCTATGTAGAGCTTGATTAAATTGGTCACATACATTATTCTTGTTTACAGTTTTCATGTGTTTTCACCATTTAAAGCTCAGTAGCTTGTCCCGATAATATTCGTACTGCTTGCGGCGGGCCTTGATCTCTGCGGGCAGGCCGTGGGTCAAATCGTTGCAGAGGGCGTCAAAGCGGTCCAGGATGGAGACAATGCGACGCTGTTCTTCCAGAGGGGGAAGAGGAATGGGAATTTTATTCATGTTTTTCTGATTTAATTTGGGCTGTGCTCCCCCGGTAATATATGGGGATAAGTCAATTGAGTTTAGATAAATCTCTACGTATCGGCGAGTTTCATATGTGTTGAAATGAAGAACATGAGCATGATTATTAACCCAATTCTTTCCGTGAATTGAAAAAGCAATTGGAGTGCTTCTAGCTAAAAGATTGGCACCATCTTCTGAAATCAGTAAATAATCTCCATCAAAAATATAATTATCAACATAATCAACGATGCCAGACGCACCATAGTAGGGATAATCCCCGGAAATTCGTTCTCCACTTGTAACTGGTTTACGTTGATTGTCACAGTTTTCCGAGATTTCGTTCAAGTAATGAATATCTAAGCCACTTGCTGTTTTAAACAATTTATTCCGATAATACTCATACTGCTTCCGTCTGGCGGTCAGTTCGGCGGTCAGTTCAGCGGTCAGTTCGGTGAAGCTGTCCAGAATCCGGACGATCTCCTTCTGCACTGGCAGCGGGGGGAGGGGAACTTCTATTGTTGCAAACTTATTAAAAGGGAGTAATTTTCTGCCGGTGCCCTCAATTCCTTCCCGTTTGGTTAAAATTTGCCATGTCCCCTTACGGGAATTCAAAAAAGATAACAGATATTCTGGACAAATAATATCGGTGTTAATGCTAAATACAACATTGAGTGGGCTGACTATTACTTCATCCAGTTCTCGCAAGTAGTTAATTGAACCAACATCTATTCTGGAAGGTGAATAAACAAACCAGTTATGTTTTACAATTTTATAACCAGAGGTATCCTCGCTTGTAACTGTAGCTTCCTTAAAGTATTCATTGGTTGGAATCAAGCCTCGTTGCGTAATACTGTATGCTTTGTTACAAAAGTTACCTTTATTTTTAGTTGTTTCAACTTTTGCAAAAGATCCTAATTGTACTATTTTCACCCCATCCGGGCAAAATTGTTGTATTAATTTCGATAGTCTGCTCATTTTACTTTACTCCAAATAATTTATATCGAAAACAAGTCCTTTAATTGTAGGAAATATTACTTCACGTTCATTTGGCCTTGCGATAAGAAGATGAGGATTGATATATTTATGATAAAAGGCGGTGAAACCCTCAAGATCAATTCCGAAATATGGAGGAATCACATTACAAGACAGTTGAGTAACAGGCCCATACAACTTGCTTAATATATAATGGTCCTTGGGTGTTTTACTCCATGAAGAAAAAATCATATTGTATTGGGGGTAAATAATTGCTGTATTTTCAGGATCTGAGCTGCCCAAATAACGAAAGAGTGTTCCATGATATATAATATTTTGTAAAAACTCTGCCTCCAAGGAGAGTGGGTCACATGAACTTGCCTTTAAATAGAGCAAAAAATCACTGAATGAAGTAAAGAAAGACTGAAAATTTTTGCGTCCTCTGTTTCTTTCTTTTGACCAACGTAGGTGTGCCCTATCCAGAATTCTAATCCTGTACATATATATTGGCAGAGTTCTAAAAAAAGTGATTCATCAAAACTATTTTCAATTCTTATTGACTGATAGCACTTTATTGCTTCAGTAGCAGCAGAAATATCATTAAGATCGTTCGGATTATTCAAACTCAATCTCCCCAATAATCTTGTCAATCTCCGCCCGTAGCGCATCTTCTCGTGCCACAATTTGGGCGATCTCGGCGTTGAGCTGCACAATGTCAATTTTCTCCCGGGTGTCCTCGGCCTCCACATAGGTGGACACCGAGAGATTGTAGTCATGCTCCACAATCTCCTCATACCCAGCCAGGTGGCTGAAGTGGGTCTCCTCCCGGCGCAGGGCAAAGGTGTCCACAATCCGTTCGATGTTTTCCGGCGTCAGCTTATTGTTGTTGGTCACCTTGACGCATTCCCGGGTGGCGTCAATAAACAGGGTCTTGTTGTCCGGCTTGCCCTTCTTCAGCACCATAATGCAGGTGGCGATGCTGGTGCCGTAAAACAGGTTGCTGGGCAGCTGGATCACGCAGTCCACATAGTTGTTGTCCACCAGATATTTGCGGATCTTCTGCTCCGCACCGCCCCGGTACAGGATGCCCGGGAAGCAGACAATAGCCGCCGTGCCGTTGGGGGCCAGCCAGCTCAGGCTGTGCATGATAAAGGCCATATCCGCCTTGCTCTTGGGGGCCAGCACACCGGCAGGGGCAAACCGGGGGTCGTTGATCAGCAGCGGGTTGTCGCTGCCCGCCCACTTGATGGAGTAGGGGGGATTGGACACGATCAGCTCAAAGGGCTCGTCATCCCAATGCTGGGGATTGGTCAGGGTGTCCTCGCAGGCGATACTGAACTTGTCGAACTCAATGTCGTGCAAAAACATATTGATCCGGCACAGGTTGTAGGTGGTGATGTTGATCTCCTGGCCATAGAAGCCGTTGCGGACCCCCTCCCGGCCCAGCACCTTCTCCGCCTTCAGCAGCAGGGAGCCGGAGCCGCAGGCCGGGTCGTACACCTTGTTGATCTCCGTCTTGCCCACGGTGCCCAGCCGGGTCAGCAGTTCCGACACGTCCGCCGGGGTAAAGAACTCGCCGCCGGATTTGCCGGCGTTGCTGGCATACATGGTCATCAGATATTCGTAGGCATCCCCGAAGGCGTCGATGTCATGGCCCTTCACATCCCCCAGGTCCATGGCCGCCACGCCGTTCAGCAGCTTTACCAGCTTCTCGTTGCGCTTGGCCACGGTGGCCCCCAGCTTGTTGCTGTTTACGTCAAAGTCGTCGAACAGGCCGGCAAAGTCGCTCTCACTTTCGCTGCCCTTGGCGGACTCCTCGATGTGGCGGAACACGGTCTCCAGGGTCTCGTTCAGGTTTTCGTCCGCCGCCGCCCGGGCTTGGACATTCCAGAACAGCTCGCTGGGCAGAATGAAAAAGCCCTTCTCTTGCACCAGGCCCTCCCGGGCCTCCTCGGCCTCGGTGTCGGACATCTTGGCATAGTCAAAATCCGGGTTGCCGGCGTCAATCTCGCCGCTGTTGATGTAATTGCTCAGATTTTCGGAAATATAGCGGTAAAACATGGTGCCCAGCACGTAGTTTTTAAAATCCCAGCCGTCCACGGCGCCCCGAAGCTCATCGGCAATGGCCCAGATGGCACGGTGCAGCTCGTCCCGTTCCCGTTCTTTCTTGGTGTCCACCATGATATGAATCCTCCGTATCTGTTGTTTTCTTGGGGATATTATACTCATTTTGGGGAGTTTTGTATAGAGAAGAGTGTACTGCAATACCCAGATTTTTCCCATGGTGAACCCCCACCTCGTTGCCAAGGTAACAGGGTGGGGGTGTTTTGCGCTTTGTTTGGTTTTCGTGCAAACTAAGCCGGGCAATTTTAGGCCAGCTTATCCCAAATTCATATCTGTATCACCCGAATCTCCCTGCCCAGCGTATGGGCATAGCGCAGGGTGAACAGCGTCCCGCCACGATCCCGTCCATCATATACGGCGATCACCCGCTGGGACTCCCGGGCCATATAGCGGTTTCTCTGCATAAAGCAGGATGGGGTATATTCCTGGCATACGACCTTGATTCCATCGCAGGCCTGCAGCAGCGCATGAAATTGCTTGTTCCTGGTTTTTAAGCGGCCTGCATAGGGAATGGCTGCTTCCAAGAATAGCTCAGGGTGGAGTTTCTTCTGTTCGGCCACAATAGCCGCAAACATGAGATCCGCTCCCTCTGCAAAGCCGGAAATAAACCGCGTATATCCTGCCTCAATAGCCGCCAGCACTTCCCGCTGGAGCTCCTGTTGTACATAGACCATACGCTCTGCTGGAATATCCCGATGCCCAGTCACACAACATACCTTTGCTTTCATTACGGTTCCTCCATTTTGGGCAAAGTTTGGACTCTTACTATATAGACAATATTGCCTATAACGCTACACCTTCATTATAGGCAATAATGAAGATATGTAAAGCGTGAAACGGAGGGAGGAACCGGGATGATCTCATACGCCCCGTTATGGGAAACGATGGAACAGCGTGGAGCGACCACATATACGCTGCAATGCAAAGGTGGGATCAGTAGCTCTACCATCCGGCGTCTAAAAGCAAATGAATCCGTTTCCACCAACACTCTGGATGCACTGTGTAAGATTTTGGATTGTACGCTGGACGATATTGTGGCTTACTTGCCGGACAATGAATGAAGAGGAATGGAGAACAGATCCATTCCTCTTTTTTTATCGTATTTGGCAGCAGGGTTTTAAGATTCAATTATATCATTTTCAAAGAAATGATATAATTGAAAAAGGGAATGATATAATTGAGCCAAGAACAGGTATGAGGGCGTAGGAGCGGAAAGCGGTTTACTTCTCCGGAGCGCGTTCTGACAGCAAATCACTATCAATACCCTGTAATGCTTTCACGTCCTTATGTACCAGATAGAAAAGCTTTTGAGGCGGCGGAGCTTCGCCACCTGCCGCCTTCCAGCCAGCCAGAAAAGCAATGCGTACGATGGAAAACAGGGCATTTTCGGCCTGGTCGTATTCGCGACGGTCCAAAAAATCACTGAATGCCTGCTCAAATTGATTTGTCTGCATGATATCAAATCCTCCGGTTGGTATGTTGGACTCAATTTCGACCATAACTGATCGCATTAAGGAAGTATGCTATTTTAATTTTAGGACATATAGTCCTAAAACGCAATAGGACAAAATGTCCTATTGTATAGTTGCATTGGTGATGATAATGCAACTGAGAATTCGTGACATGCGAGAAGATCAGGACTTGTCCCAGCAGCAAATTGCAGACTATCTGATGTGTGACCAGTCCCTGTATTCCAAATACGAGCGGGAGGAACGTGCTGTGCCGCTGGAAGTCATGGCAAAGCTGGCCGATTTCTACAATACCAGCATAGACTATCTTGTCGGACGGACTGACCGAAAAGAACCCTACCCACAAACAAAGTGAAAACCGGTGCTGTCATTGGCAGCATCGGTTTTTTGCTTTCTTTCAGAACTGATAGGGAACTATTTCTTGTGACATAAATTTATGGAATGCTTGCATTTAACCACATTTTATGCGTATAATGTTTTAATTTTTAAGCGGTAATATTATGGGAGAAGAAAGATGAAGCCAAAAGAACTGGATGTAGTGCGACTGACCGACGGACGAGAAGTGACCGTGTTGGAAGTATATAAAGACTGAGAGGCTTTTATGGTGGAAACCAGCACAAAGTCATTTGCTGAAACTGACTTTTTTGTAGTACCAATGTCAGAGATAGAGGAGATAATATGGCAGAAATGATCCTTTTCCGTGATAGAAAATAATTGCTGCCATTGCGATAATTACACCGGCCGTACATTCACTTTGTCGCAAAATGCAACAAAGCTAAAGTGACAATCTGATTGTGAGAGGCCAAAAAAACTGGGGAGCAGCACAAGGCTGTTTGGCCCTTCAGAAGGCAATCTCAGTTCCTCAAAGTGAGTTCCTGCGATTCCATCTCAGTTACTGAGAAAAAATGTGAGTTCTGAACTCTGGAAACTGAGATTTTTACAATATATCATCAAAAAAAGTGCACAAAATTCCCTTGAGGGTATTGCTATCTGAATTCGAATATGGTACACTTGTTCTATCAAAAATAAAACAACAGCAGCTGCTGCGAGTTGGCGCTCACAGCAGCCTGCGCAGGTGTCGCAGCACCTACACAGCGGATTGCTCCGCACTGTCGTAAGGGATATTATACCCTTTTTTACCCCCTTTGACAAGTGAGCAATAAACCGCGTTTTGTTGTCATACCCATTTTGACAAGCACCGTGTAGGCCAAGCCCTGCACGGTGTTTTGTTTTTCAATCTGAAGGAAAGGAATGTCAAGATGGGAAACAACAAAATCAGGCTGAAGTACGTTTTGCCCTCAAAACAGGAGGCAAAGCGTCGGGTCGTTGTCCTGCGCTGTGAGGAGCGGGATCTTCGGCCCAAGGAGCCGGTCAGAAGGGAAGAGACGCCGCTGACCATGTGCTTTCGGGACTTCTATCTACTCTATCAGCGGGACAAGAGCTGTCGGCTGAAGGAGAGCACCTGGGAGACCAAGAAAAACATGATTGAAAAGCATCTGCTGCCTTTTTTCGGCGACATGCGGCTGTGCGATATCCAGGCCATTGATGTGATCCACTGGCAGAATGAGCTGATGGGCAAGACCGCCTATGATGGAAAGGCCTTTTCCCAGACCTTCCTGCGCTCCATTCACAGTCAGCTCAGCGCCATCCTGAACCACGCTATCCGCTTCTACCATCTGCCGGAAAACCCGGCCCGGCAGGCGGGGAGTATCGGCGCAAAGGAAGGGGAGGAGATGCAGGTCTGGAGCCGGGAGGAATACCTCCGGTTCGCTGAGGCAGTTATGGACAAGCCCCTGAGCTACTACTGTTTTGAGGTGCTGTACTGGTGCGGAATCCGGGAAGGGGAGCTGCTGGCACTGACCCGGGAGGATTTCGATTTTGAGCGTCAGGAGCTGAACATCAGCAAGACCTATCACCGCATGGGCGGGAAGGACTGCATCACCACCCCCAAGACCCGGGAGAGTGTGCGGAAGGTGGCCATGCCCGACTTCCTCTGCGAGGAGCTGCAGGACTACTTCGCCTTCTCCTGGCAGCCGGATGCTTCCGGGCGGGTGTTCCCGGTGACCAAGTATTTTCTGGGCCACGAGATGCGCCGGGGCAGCGCAGCAGCTGGGGTGAAGTGCATCCGGATCCATGATCTGCGCCACCCGTATGTCAAGCCCACGACAAAAAAATTTATAACTTTTTTTGAAG
>JAHZGF010000044.1 GCA_019420945.1 Clostridiales bacterium
CTTAGAATTGTGCGGTATTGCCTTATATTTCTTCGTCAGCCAGAGCCTGTGCCTTTAGGCAAAGTTCGGCGGCCTTGAAAGCATGCTTCTGTGTCATGGCAGTCTCGGTCCTGTCGATACAGTCCCGGATCAACCGGGTGAAAAAGGGAAACCCCACCTGTCCGGTGGCATCAAACCGAAATTCTCCCTTCCGGTTGGCCCAATAAACCATGTTTTCCTGCTTTTTGTCAGCGGCCAGATCAATATATTTGCGCAGCTCAATATAACCGTCAGTGCCCAAGATGAAGGTGCGTCCATCTCCCCAATTGCTCAAACCGTCCGGTGTGAACCAGTCTACCCGGAAGTAGCCGGTGGCGCCGTTGGAGGCGGCAGCTGTACATTCGCCGAAATCTTCGAACTCCGGGTGGCCGGGATGGGCGTAGTTGGCTTTGTGGGCAAAGGTGATATCAGCATCTTCCGCTCCGGTAAAATATAGGAACTGTTCCAATTGGTGGCTTCCGATATCACAAAGAATGCCTCCACAACAGGCCTTTTGGTAGAACCAATCCGGCCGGGCGTTTCCCAGCCGGTGGGGGCCAAAGCCCTCCATATGCAGAACACGTCCAATCTCGCCCCGGCGAATCAGCTCATCGGCAAGCGTTGCAGCCTCGTTGTGCAGTCGTTCGGAATAATAGACCATATATTTCCGGCCGGTTTCCACCACGGCACGCCGGGCTGCGGCCAGCTGGTCCGGCGTGGTCATGGGGGCTTTGTCAACAAAGTAGTCCTTGCCTGCCGCCATGACGCGAAGCCCCAGCGGACAACGTTCGCTGGGAACCGCGGCGCTGACGATCAGGGAAATGTCGTGGGCATCCAGCAGCTCATCCAGACAGGATGCAGCATGAGCCTGCGGAAAGGCACTTTGGAATGCGGAAACTTTCTTCAAGTCCTCATCCCACACGCCCACCAGCTCCGCTCCGGCGTCCAGCAGGCCGTTCACCATGCCGTAAATATGTCCATGGGCCAATCCGGCCGCAGCAAACCGAAATTCTCCCGGCAATACTGTGGGGGTGGGCTTCGGGGGCAGATGCAGTTCCATTTTATAGCATCTCCTTTGCATTTTGCGGGGAAGGGGGGAGCTGTTTCCTCTCTGTCCCCGCCCTTAAGGCTTCAAACGTTTAAGACGCCGCCGCACAGAACAGCTGTTCTGTGCGGCGGCTGCTTTTTATGGATTTCACAGCATCAGTGCAAAGATGCCGCCCTGTACGCTGCGGGCGATAAAGGCCACATAGCGTCCGGTTTTGGTGTCGTACCAATCGGAGAAGGGGACGCGGGATGTGGTTTCCCGCAGTTCCTTCGCAATGGGCGCGATCAATGCGGTGCGAACGGCCGCGTCGTCCGCCATGCGGGCCGTCCAGCAGATCCAGTCCGACTTGGTATAATCGGCGCGGGAATCCAGCGGCAGACCGTAGGTGTTGATGCGGGGCAGGTAGCTGGCAGTCTCCGCCGCGTAAAAACTCTCCGGCATTAGGCCGAGACCCAGCACCTTATCCCACAGCAGGTTGTATTTCATGCTCCAGCCCTGGCCGTCCAGCGTCAGAGGCGTATTGCCCTTGTCGCCGATTTTCTCCAGCAGATGCTCCGCCATGGTCTTAGCCTGTTTCGCATAGGACTCCTCGCCGGTCAGGCGGGCATAGCAGGCCACGCCGATGATGGCCTTGGCGGCCAGGTTCACGTTGTGGGCCAGATGCCCGGCAAAGTCATCGGTGCAAAGCTGTTCGTCGGGGTCCTCCCCGTATTTTACAAGGTACTGCACCCAGGTGTCCAGCAGGGAGCGATACTGCTTGGCCAGCGCGGGGTCTGCGCCAAAGGCGCGGCCTGCCTCCAGCATGATGAGCATATTGCCGCATTCTTCCACCGGCATCTGATAGCGGACGTCCCACACATCGGTCCCGGCGGGATAAAGGTAGTAGGGCGGATAGCTCTCCCTCTGACCGACGTGCCTGCGGGCGGCATAGACCTGGCCGGTGGCCAGAGGATAGCGGCCCACATCGTGGGGGGCAAAATCCTCGGTCCACACCGGCATAGAGGCAAATTCCAACACGGGCCGGCACAGAGCGTTGACCAGCTCCGGGCAATACTTCAGAAAAATCGGGATGGAAGGATAGCTCACATCCACGGTGCCGATGCAGCCGTTGGAGTCGTTCTCTTTGGAGAGAAACGCCATCTCGCCCGCCGGCGTGGCAATCAGCTTGTGGGCGGCAAAGGTGTGGCGCCACGCAGCGTTGACGAGCCGCTCGTAGTCCTCGCCCGCCGCGTTGCGGGCATCCTCCGCCAGCCGCGCGTCCAGCCGGGCGCAGTCGTTCAGGATCGTGTCAAAATGTTCCTGCACACAACGGATCGCATCGGTGATCTGCCGGCCATCCCGGCGGTACCAGGGCTTGCACAGATCGCCGAAATAGTTGATAGAGGCGATGTCATCGTAGGCGATGATGAGCTGCGCAGCAGGACCGCCCGCTGAGAGAGAGCAGCAGGTCTGCAGGCCGTCGCCCACAAGCGTGGTCTCGCCGTCGGCGCTCAGGTACAGATAGCCCCAGTCGATGGTCGAATGGTCGGCGGAGTGGCTCAGCGGCTTCTGGGTAGTCTGCCCGCACCAGGCGGTACTTTTGCCGTTGAGAACAAAAGACGCGCCGGACATGGCGGGGCGGATATCTCCATCATAGCACAGCCGGTCGGACAGATGCAGTTTCACGCGAACGTCATGCTCTGCGCCATCCAGAGAAACTGCGGACAGCGTCACCAGGGTGACGGGCATGCTGAGCAGATCCAGATCCTGCGGAAGAGCCGGCGAAGCAAAACAGGTCTCAAGCCGCACGCCGGCAAATTCACTGGTAAAACAGGTACGGGTGGCTGTCACCTTTAGCTCAGTCAGGTCGGCCTCGGGCTCGGGGCCCGCACCGAGAAAGCGGCAGGCCGCGCCGTCTACGGTCAGCACGCCGCGAATCGGCTTTGCGGGGCCGCTCCAGTGGCAGGCGTCTGTTTGGGTCATGGTGTCTGCGGGCATCCAAATGGAAAGGTATGGGTCGGACGCCAGCAGAGGGATTGCAGGGAGCCGGTCAATACAAGGCATAAAATGTGCCTCCTTGTCTATCGTTGATGAGAATCAGCCTTTCAGGCCCTGGATGGAGATGCCTTCCACCAGATTTTTCTGGAAGAAGAAGAAGAGGACCAGTATCGGCACCAGCGAGGCTGCGGACATGGCAAAGGTAGCGCCGTAATCCGACATGGAGCTGTCGTTGAACATCTTCAGCGCATATGCGACGGTGTAGGTTTCCGGTTTGTTCAGGTAAAGCAGAGCGCCCATGAAATCCTCCCAGCTGGACATGAAGGTCAGCACGGCAACCGTTACCAGCGAAGGCACGATCATGGGGACAATGATACGGAAAAATACACCGTACCAGCTGCATCCGTCGATTTTGGCCGCTTCGTCCATATCACGGGGAATGCCGCGAATGAACTGCATGATGAGGAAGATATTGAACCCGCTGGCAAAGAAGGAGGGAACGATCATGGGAAGATAGGTACCCACCCAGCCCATGCTGTTGAACAGCACAAAGCGCGGGATCATCATAACCTGGCCGGGCAGCATCATGGTGACGACCATCAGCACGAACCAGATATTGCGGCCCTTGAATTTGATACGCGCAAGGCCGAAAGCGACAAGCGCGGAGGAGGCCATCATGCCCACGGCAGACAGAAGCGCTACCAAAAGTGAATTTGAGAAAAAAGTTGTGAACGTATAACCTCCGAAGCCTTTCCAGCCGTTGATATAATGCTCCAGTGTAAAGTTTTCGGGGAACAATGACGTAGCGGTGGAAAAAATGTCACCGTTGGGTTTAAAAGAAGAGGCCACCAGCCACAGAACCGGGTACAGCATCAGGAAGCTGACGACGATCATCAGAGCGTGGTAAAAAAAGGTGCCGAGCTTGCGCTGTGCGGAAAAGCTATGTGTGATAGATTTGATCATCTCTGTTTTACCTTCCTTCCGATTCATAATAAACCCAGGCGCTGGAGGAGCGGAAAATCAGAGCCGTAAAGAAAGCGATGATCAGCAGCATGAACCAAGCCATGGCGCTTCCGTAGCCCATCTCGAACTGATTAAAGGCCTTGTTGTACAGATGAACTCCATAATACAGCGTGGTGTTCAGCGGTTTGCCCTTGGTGATCAGGTAGCTGGAGTTGAACGCCTGGAAAGCGCCGATCACCTGGTTGATGAGGTTGAAGAAGATAATGGGGGTCAGCAGAGGAAGCGTAATGGAAAAGAATCGGCGCACAGGGCCGGCGCCGTCCACGATGGCGGCTTCATAATAGCTTGACGGGATGTTTTTAATGGCCGCCAGAAAAATCAGCATCGAGGAGCCGAACTGCCAGACGCCCAGCGCAATGAGCGTCCCCAGCGCGGTTTTGGGATTGCCAAGCCATGCCGTCTCATCCGGAAGGCCGAAGAAGCCCAAAATTTGATTGATGACACCCTTGGGTGAAAACAGCTGCTTCCACAGCAGAGCGATGGCAACGCTGCCGCCCATCAGCGAGGGGATATAGAACGCCGCGCGGTAGAAACTGGTCACGCGGGTCGCACGGGCCAGGACCATGGCTACAAGCAGGGCAACCGTCAGTTTGACAGGTACTTGGATGAGGGCAAACTTGAAGGTTACCTTAAAAGAGGTCCAGAACAGCTCGTCCTCAAAAAACATCTCTTTGAAGTTTGCAAGTCCCACCCATTTGGGGTCGGACAAGACGTTGTACTTCGTAAATGCCAGATACAGCGAGGTAAAGAACGGAATGGCGGTAAATACGACGAGACCGATGATAAAAGGAAGGATAAACACGTACCCCGCCACATTGTCCCGATCCAGCAAAGTGCCGCATTTGTGTTTGAGACCGGTGTTTTTCGTCATGACAACGGCTCCTTTCACAGATTTTGGGGAAACTTTAAGAAACGCGCCGAAGGAGCTCCCTTCGGCGCGATAGAGCATCGTATCTTTGTATACCGGTCCGGCCTTATGGAGAACGCCGGACCCGGATGATGCGGCTCAGACGCCTTTGGCCTTGTAAAGGCCGTTTATTCCGCAGCCAGAATCGCGTTTGCTTCATCCATGAACTGCTGGGCAGCCGTTTCCAGATCGGTGATCTCGCCGTAGCGGACCTGATCGGAGTACTGAGTCAGTAGATCGGAGACTTTGCTGTGCGCCGCAGGATCGGGATTCATCAGCGGGGAAGCCATCTCCGGCTGGCTGACATAGTCGATGAACTCAACAACTTCCTCGCTGACGTCATCCAGCGTAGGAGCAACATATTCGCGCATCTTGGAGGAAATGGGAACCGCGCGCTCGATGCCGACAATGTCGTAGCAGGCTTCATTGTTGGCAAAGAAGTTGATAAAGCGGATCGCGGCATCTTTCACGTCGCTGTCGGCGCCCACGCACCAGAACATGGCGGGTTTAAGGTAAGTAGCAGAAGCGGTGGCGTCGTCGCGGTTGGGAATCATGACCATGCTGATATCCTTACCTGTGGCATCGCGGTACGCCTGCAGCTCGTTGGAGTTCTGATAGCGGCTCCAGGAATCCGATACCATGGAATCAAAGGCGGTGGTAGCAGTCTCTTCGCCGATCATCAAGCCCCAGCCTTCCTCTTGAGACTGTACGGCCAGCTCCCACATATCCACGACATACTTTGGATCGTCAAAGCCCAGCGCGGAGGCATCTTCGTTGTAAAGGTTCAGGCCATAGTTGCGCACGATAAAGCGCAGGTTATCGGCAGAGCAGCTCGTCACGAACGTGTCGCGCAGGCCGGTGGCCTCGTAGACTTTCTTGGAAACCTCGATATACTCGGACATTGTGGGATTCATCGGCAAGCTCAAGCCCAACTCATCCAAAATGTCCTTGCGATACAGCATAACAGGCGCATTCGTACCAGTAGAGATCGCGTAGACTTTGCCGTCCACTGTGCCGGAGTCCAGAATATTCTGCTCTACGTTGCTCATATCCAGGCTGCCGTCGGCAATATAGCTGCTCAAATCGGCGGTAACGCCGTTTTCTACATATTCCGCCAGCTTGGCGTAGTCCATCTGGAACACGTCGGGCGTCTGACCGCCTGCAACCTGAGCGGGAAGCTTGGTCCAGTAGCCGTCCCAGTCGGAGTAGTCCATGACCACGTCGATGTCGGGATTCAGCTCCTCAAATTTTTCCAGCATCTCAGTCGTCATTTCATGGCGCGTCTGAGAACCCCACCACAGAACGTTCAGGGTGGTCTTGCCTTCGGCGCCGGATGCGGTGTTGGCGCTGGTGCCGGTACTGGCAGCGGCCTGTGAGCCGCTGGAGGCAGAACCGCTGCAGCCGGTAATGACGCCGGAAAGCATCAACGCGGCGCACAGGGTAGCGATTATTTTCTTCTTCACTTTAGAGAGCACCTCCGTATGATTTGTGATATAGGGATGAGCGGAAACACAGCCCGCTCGCGGAAGATGCGTTTGGCTCATCTCTATTCGCGATATCCATATTATAGCGGTGATTTCCCTAAAACTTAATTCATATTTCTGATTTTTTTG
>JAHZGF010000045.1 GCA_019420945.1 Clostridiales bacterium
GGCAGGATGTCCTCCGGGTTCTCCGCACAGCGAATATCCCGGTAGATCACCCCGGTAAGCTCTTTTTCCAGTTCCTCCGGGGATTTGCCGGAAAGCTCTGCCATATACTCCATGTCCACACGGGCTTTTTCCGAAATAGACACCGCCAGGGCCTCGCTTGCGGTGTCCACGCTGGTGACAGCCACATGGGGCCGGATGGTGCGCTTGGAGAACATATCGGCTTTTCTTTTTAGGTTGCCCTGCTCATCCAGCACTTCCAGAGAGCAGAGCAGGCAGTAGCTGGAGTCCTCCGAAAAGGCCAAGTTGTTGCCCCGGCTGTTCAGCAGCCCATATTTGGCGGTAAAGCTGTCATAAAGGGCATTGAGCTTTTGCTGCTCGGCTGCAATCTCCTCATCCGGGTAGCCTTCGGTCTGGTACTCAATGAGCCTGCGGACACATTCCCGCAGCTCGATCATGCCACGGATACGGTTTTCCGCCGTGACGGAGACTTCCACGGGGTGCATGAGACTGTTTTCCCGGTAGTACACCTGGCCGTCCACCACGGTGTAGCTGAAGTTTTTAACGCTGGGGTCGGCGGGGATGGAGCGATCTTCCTCCTCGTCCAGTTCCTCCAGCTCGTAGGGCCTGATTTCCGCCTGCAAAAACTGGATGGCATTGGCAAGCTGTTGGGATAAATCGTCCCCCTCGCGGGCTTTGCAGGCGCTGTCCGGCCCGAACCGGGTGGATTCCATCACCATGTCACCCAAAATCATCTCCGGGTGCTGCACAAAATAGCGGTTCATGCGGATTCCGTTTTCATCCGTGTCTAAATGCACCCAATCCTGGTCTAAATCGGTGATGTGGTCGCGCTTTTGCAGGAAAATGATGTCGCTGGTCACTTCCGTTCCGGCGTTCCGCTTGAAGGTGTTATCCGGCAGACGAATAGCCCCAATGAGGTCGGCGCGCTGGGCCAGATACCTGCGGACAGCGGAGTTTTCCTTGTCCAGAGTTCCCTTGCTGGTGATGAAAGCCACGATACCACCGGGCCGCACCTTGTCCAGCGTCTTTCCAAAGAAATAGTCGTGGATGAGCCAGTGGTGCTTGTCATACCGCTTATCCAACACCTTGAAATCCCCAAAGGGGACGTTGCCCACGGCCACATCAAAGAAGCTGTCGGGCATTTGCACGGTTTCAAAGCCGTTTACGGAAATGCTGGCGTTCTGGTAAAGCTGCCCCGCAATCCGCCCGGAAATGGAATCCAGCTCCACGCCGTAGGCTTTGCTGCCCTCCATATCCGCAGGGAGCAGGCCCAGGAAATTGCCGGTGCCGCAGGATGGCTCCAGGATGTTGCCCTGGGTAAAGCCCATCTGAGCGAGAGCATTATAGATTCCCCGGATGACTACGGGCGGCGTGTAAAAAGCGGTGAGGGAGCTGGCCCTGGCCGCCGCGTATTCCTCCAAGTCCAGCAGGGATTTCAGTTCCTCATAATGGGGGCTGGTTTTTTCAAAGCAGTTTGCAAGGCCGCCCCAGCCCACATAGCGAGACAGGATTTCCTGTTCTTCGGGGGTGGCCAGCCGTTCCTCGGCTTCGATCTGCTTCAAGGTACGGATGGCGGCAATATTGGCCGCGTATTTCTCGCTGGGGGTGCCGTGGCCCAGGGCGTCATCGGTGATGTGGAAATCATGGCGCTGATCCCTGGGGACCTCCGGGTGCAGAGTGGTAAAGGTAATGCGCTCACGCCGGGGGCGTTTAGGCGGCAGCGGGGCCGGTTCTTCTTTTTTAGGCTGTAAAACGTTCTGCTCCTGGCTGGCTTGCAGTTCCTCTGCGGCAAGCGCCGCCTGCTCGATGGCCCGTTCATCGGGGAAGTCCCCGTAGACGCGCAGCCACCGGCGCTCATTCAAATCGTAGATACCAGCGCCGTCATAGGCAAAGCCGTCCTCGCCCTCCATTGTTCCGGCCACATATTGCTGCGCCGCCTGTTCCGCCTCTGCCAGCGTTTGGTAATCCAGACGTTCATCAAAGCCATTTTCAAAGTGGTGGTACACCGCAACTTCGTAGGGCGGCTCCATGCGCTGGGCGTAGCGGTCGATGTCCTCCGGGGTGAGCCATTCCGGTTTTTCCGGCAGGGCGGCGTAGAGTTCCCGCATTTTGGCGATCTGCTCCCGCACGTTCCCGGCCCACAAATGCTTTTCCGCACGTCCGCCAGCGCCCAGGAAGTAGTCGCAGTCGGCTTTGAGGCGGCTGAGTAAGCGGTAGTCATCCGAACCCTGCTCCGGCGTGACGCCGATAGAGCCCAGTTCTTCATCGGAAACGGAAATGAGGTCATCAAAATCCAGTTCGGCCAGCTCGTTTTGGATGAGTTCATCCAGGCTCTCATACTGCCTGCGCTCCAAAAACTGCCCGTTCAGGTAACGCTCCATGCGGTAATGGACCAAATCGGCATTGACCTGGATGGGGATTTCCTCATCCGTTACAGTGGTATAGACAATGCCCACCTTTTCCAGATCGCTGAAATCGGCTGGGCTGCCATACTCGGCCACGCAGAAATCGTTGATAAACTCTTTGGCGATCTCCAGAGAAGCAGGTTCCGGTTCCTCAGACAAAAACTCGCGCTCGATAAATCCGGCAATATCCCGGCTGTCCCCCTTGCCGCCATGGGAATGGCATTCGGCAATACCATCCTCGATCAGCTCATCAGACGCCGCATATCCGGCCTCCTCCAGATAACCGGCGATTTCTTCTATCTGCGCCTGTTCCGGGGTGAGGGCCGTGGGCAGCTCCCCGATCTGCTCCATACAGAGGGTGATGTCCACCGCGATTTCTTCTTCCGGGTCCGCATGATCCAGGAAGGATTGAAGCAGTCTGCGGATTTCCTCCCGCTGAACGGGGTCGTGAAGCTGCTGGGCAATATTTTCCAACGCTTGGGCGTCATCTTCGCCATAGCCCATGCGGGAACCGTCAAACTCGCCTATAAGGCGCAGCACCTGGGCGGCCAGCTCCGGGTAGGGGTCTGCCAGTTCTTCTTTTTGAGGCGGTTCCTGTACCCTGGGCGGCACGGCGAACACCGGCGCGTCCTGGGTGGCGGAAATGGTCATTTCCGAAGTGTCAGCAATCCGCTGGATTTCCTCCCGCACTGCCTGGGGCATTTCCTCATCATAAATCGTCACCGTGCGGTCCGGCGCGATGTGGGCAACCGTTTTGTAGTCCCCGTGTTCTTCCTCCAGCCGGTTCCACACAGTAAGCCCATTTCCCAAATGGCCATAGCCCAGGTCGTAGGCTTTCGCCTGCGGCGTGATGGGGGCTACCGGCTCCTTGTGCTCCGCAAAGAGCGTGAAGGTTCCCTGCCGGAAGGCGGCGAGGTTTTCAAACGCCTGCTGGCGCAGGGTGTACATCCTATCATCCTGCGGGGTGGCCTCCCAAATGGGAACCATCATCTGAGAGATTTCTTCCACACGAGCCGGGTCGTCAAGCTGCGACTCAATGAGCTTCACCGCGTCCCAATAGTCAAAGCCAAAGGGATAGGGGTGGGGCTGCTCCTGGGGTACATTCTCAAAAAAAGTGCGGATATTCCGGGCAAGCTGACGCTTCTCATACTGCGGCATGGCGGCGCGATCCTCATCGGTGAGAAACCGCCCCTGGGCGATCATGGCGCTGACGCGCTTTTCCACGGCGGGCCATTTCAGCTCCACCTTGGCGTAGGGGGCGGTGATACTGCCGTGGCTGAAAGAAACACCTTTACTGAGCTGGTAGGTCACATCATCATTCCCACTGGAATGGCCGCTGTAATCGCCGTGGTAGTGCTTTAAGAAATTCTCCCGTTCCTTGCGCTCTGTGTGGTTGCGGTAGAAAGAATACACAGCCAGCCGGTAATCGGTGCTGCCTTTTCCACCACGCAGAAGATTGTCAATCTCGTCCCCGGAGATAAAAAATCGCCGCTGGGGGTCGTACCCCTCTGCGGCGGTAAAGTGCAACGGTTCCCGCTGCAGGTCGGAAAGCTGTTCCAGCAATTTTTGCGGACGATGGAAATGGAACCGCAGCAGTTCCCGATTTTCTCTGTATGCCTGGACAAACTGCTCCAGTTCATCCCGCAGGTTCTGCAATCCCTCCGGATGGCCTAACAAATCACTTATGGCGGCGCTTTCCTCTGGAAATCCATGATTTTTGCCGTAAATGGCATTCACCGTGGGAAGATAGCCTGTGTCGGCGGTGCCTTCTGCAAAATCCTGCCGGAGATACCATAGCTGCGAGGCTCGTTGCTGGCGTTCATACCCGTCCACCCGGTTCAGTTCACTCTGGGGCATATACCGGCCCAAATCCAGCAGTTCCCGGATACGGGCCGCCGCCTGTTCCCAGGGGATGAGGGTGGCGCTGGAACGCTGGGCGCTTTCGCCCTGGGCAATGCGGATTCCCTCGGCGTTGTACCAGATGGCATACTGCCGGCCATCCAGATAAAAGCCAGCGCCGTTCTCGCCATAGTGCTCCGCCAGGAACCGGGCATTGTCCGGCTTATCCTTTTTGAAATAGGCGCAGATGATGAGGCGGCTGTTCTGGTCGTTGGCACCAATGCACAGCGCCTCGTCGATTACCTGCTGGGGCAGAGCCGGGTGAGGGAAAATGGATGGTTGGGCCGTACCCTCGGCCTGGGCTGGCTGGTTAAACGCCGCAAAATCAAAAAGGGACATCTGCTGGCTCTCTTGGTCGGGGAGCCTTGGGATGTCCGTTTGAATGAAATATTCTTTTTTCTCGATGAGCTGGGCGGTCCACCCGGCCACCAGGTCCCAGGAAAACACAGATTCCCTGGTGCGGGATGGGTAAGAGCCTTCCCACATGAGCAGGCCATTCTCCTGGGGCTTATATCCCAGGCGCTGCCCGTCAGCGATGATCTCAGTGTACCGGTCCTGATAAGCGGATTTCAGATATTCTGCCCGTTCCTGAACATCGTTGTGAACCGAGAAGAAAAGCTCGATTTGTTTTTTCTTGTATTTCAGGTCATCATCCTTGTTGGCGATGATGGCCATGATCTGCTTTTCATCCAAAAGCGCAGGGAGCTGTTCGCCACCTGCGCTTTCTTCCGGTTCTTCAATTAGCTGTAAATCAGTTCCGCCAGCACCGTTTCCTCCGCTGCGTTCTGCAGGTTGTTCATCATCTGCACCCATTTCATCTGGTCGCTGGCTTTCAGTTCCTCCGTCACGCCCTCGGCTTTCGCCATCTGCGCTACGATTTCCTCCATCCGGCGCTGGGCCGTCTGCTGGATCTCCGCCAGATGGCTGTTCAGCTTGCCGCTGGTCAACAAATTCGTGTACGTCACCCTGCGGTGCTCCTTGAGGAACTTCTTCCGAAGCAATGCGTATTTCCCATGGGGAACCGGCTCCTCCTGGGGCGGCAGAAGGTTCGGCAGATTGTAGTCGCCCTGCCTGGTGTAAGTGATCTCGGTCATATTCAAAACTCCTTTCCGGCTGTGTGTTTTCCTGTTCAGTTACAGCATACTGGTTTTTCTGCTGAGGTTCAAATGTGCGATTTTCTTTTTGGGGCTGTCTTTGCAGGGCAAGGACCGTGCGGGAAATGGCGGAAAGGCACATCTGGGAGATGTCCCCGGTGGCCACGCCCAAAGCGTTCAGGGTCTGTGGGGTGTTGAAATTCAGCACACCCCGAAAATCCTCATCTTCAAAATATCCAGACGGGTCAAGGCCGCAGCGCACCAGCAGCATATATCCAATGCTGTTTTGCACCGCCCTGCGGTATTCCACCTCCAGGTTCAGCTCGTCCAGTTCTTCCAGAAAGCTGCCTTCCGTAAGGGTTTTCAATTCAGAAAGATAGTCGGGCATATTATCCTCCACGGCGTTCTTTGCCGTAGAGAGCAGGGCTTCACCCAAATTCTCCTTGTGCTCCAGTTCTCCAAAGCTGTTTTCCAGCGTTTCGATGATGTCCGGCGCGTATTCCTCCCGCACCGTCCAAAGGGGGACGGGCCGTGGGAACCGGGCTTCATGGGTATCGGAAATATCAAAGTAATACTTCAGCCGGGGCTTGCCATTGTGTTCACCGTCAAAAACAGCAATGCCGTTTGCGCCCCGGTTTACCCAGCGCCCAAATTGCCGGTTCCATCGCTCGATCTCCAGGACGGCGGTGGCGTCTGGGCGCTGGGCGTAGACAAGCAGTTGTTCATCGAAAGAAAGCCGGTAGTTACGGCAGGCAGAAGCCAGAAACGCCCGCCACTGGTCGGGAGCTGTCACGCTGCGCTGCGTTTCCTGGTACAGCTCCGTCAAGGCTTTATATCGTATCGCCATCGGTTGCCCCTCCTTTTCTTATTCTTTTTTCGCAGCTTTCAGTTCTGCGCTGTAATCCTTATCAGGGTCATATTGATTGCACAGGGAGAGCAGCAACAGCCAGATGGTATTTCCGGCCTCCTTTGGGTACATCCGAAGTGCCACGCAGGGCGCATGGTCGCTGTCAACAAAGGGCCTCCCGTAGCGCATAAACTGGTCGATCAGCTTTTGAGCCATCTCCCGGTATTCTTCATAGGGGTTCTGTTTTGCCTGCTGATGGAGAACCGTCATCAGCAAGTTGAACCAGTCCTCGTGCGTGTCCAGCATAACGGGCGGTAAAGACGCCATTTTCATCACCTCATCTTTCCATGGCTGCGGTCTGCCGCTGCCGGGGAATGGAAAACCCGTAGACTTTGGCAATGTCATCGCCCAGCCTGCGGGTCACTCTCGTAATATCGGCGCGGGTTGCAATGCCGCGATATAGTTTTTCTTTCAGCAGTTCAATTTGAGAAGGGCTGGCGCTGTCCTTGTAAACGCGGTAGAGGTAAAAGTTCGTGCCATCGTGGTGGATGGCGTCGCACCGCAGATCACCCAGCCGGTCCACATACCAGGTGGAATAATCCGTATCGGAATACAGGCAGTCCCGGATATTGCCGCTGGGGATTTCCTTATATCCCATGCGCCGACCATTCCACAGGCCCAGGTCGCCTACAACCAAAATCGGCTGGGAAAGCTGTACATTGAGGTTAGCGCGTTCATCATCCAGGTAATCCCCATTGATCTCATACATCAGGGAAATGCGCTCATCTTCGGATAAATCCGGGTATTCTGCCTCCAGATCGTCCCGCCAATCCTCATAGTCCAGGCCATAATTGCTCCAGATGACGTGTCTTTCCTCCTTCATCGGGCTTCACCTCGATCTTTCTGCCTGGGCTTGATGGGCTGCCCCTGTTCATCATAGTTTTTTGGGTCGGCGGCTGGGGTCTGCCAGCCAAACATGGAGCCGGCCAGCATAGCGGCCTCCTGCGCTTTGGTAACGCCGTTTTTTCCATTGCTGTCCTCTGCAAATCTGCGATTTTCTCCGGCGTCCGCCGCTGAAAATTCAGGACAGGGGCTGTATCCTTTTTCGCCCCTGGTCAGAAGAATCAGCTCCCCGGATGAGGGCAGCGTACTAAAGCACTGTACAGGCAGAGAAGAACGCAGCGGGATCACGCTCCCGTGAGTTTGCTCCAAACGCTCTGCAAATTCGCAGATATGATAAAGGGCGCTGGAATACCCTCCGCTGGTTTCAAAATGGGTTTCGTCGATAAACCGGCAGGTGCGGTCGCGGGTTTCTCCGCCGCCAGTGAAAATGCGGATGTGGTCGCCGTCGGGAATGCGGAACAGCTCCTTGTAGCCGGGCGTGATAAACCGGATACCCTGTTTGGCCTTTTCCATGTGGTGTTCCAGGAATCGGGCAACATAGGCGTAGAGGTAAAAGTTGTAGTCTCCATAATTGGGATTGCACCGGAGCATATAGGTGTGTTGGGGCGTCTGCACCTTAAAACCGTACTCGGCGCAGTAGTTTCCCTCAAACTCAGCCTCCGGGTTCTGATAGCAAAACCTGGTCATGCTGCCACAGGTGCAGAGCAGCCCGTCCTTTTCCCGCAGAGTGTTGACCACTTCATCAAACTCCGCCTTAAACTCGTCCGTCTTGTATTCCCTCCGATGGTCGAACCAGGAAGTGTAAAATTCCTGGCCGCAGCCAAAATCCCCGCGCAGATGGCCGATACAGCCGGTTTGCCCTTCAAGCTGGCTGCTCTGGTTGTACGCATACAGGCGATCCGCCGGGGTCATGCTGGTGATTTTCAGCTCCATCATCGTTCACGTCCTTTCTTTTTCGCTTGTCGGTTTTGCTCCGATATGGCCTTTTCCCGTGCCTGCCAATATTCGGGGTGGTGAATTTGCACGCTGCTATTGATAACAGCCTCATACGCGCCGGGGCCAAAGCGCTCGTTCACTGGAGCCTGGATCATCTTTTTATCCATCAGCTCCCGGAGAGCCACCTGCGCGTCGCAGTCCTCCTCGAAGCAGAGATAGCCGCCCTTAACAAAGGCGCAGCCCATCGCTTCTTTTCGGAATATCTTTTCCGCCAATTCCCGGCGCACCATAATGCCTCCATGCCCTGGTGTGGAAACGGAATAAACGCCGGGGCAGAGCGTTTCACATTCCTGGATATTGCCCCACGGGGAATAGTAAGGGGCCTCCGGCACAATGGCGTTCTGCCGCTGATCCTCCAGGCACTGCACCTCCTCCTGCGCCCGCGCCACCAAATCCTTCTGCGCGGAAAACAGGTCGCTGAAATAGTGGCCCCAATCGTAGTCCGTCCGGTTACTGCATTTCCAGGTGACAAACTGCTGGGGCGCTGTCAAATGAACGCCCAACACAAATTCGCTGTCGCCCACATGACAGGAATCCGTAATGATATATCCGGCGTTTTCTCTGTAATCCATCATCGATCACGCTCCTTCGTAGTTTTCTTTTTGGCCTGTTCCTGCTGAATCGCAGTAAGGCCATGCTTGGCCCAGCCGGGAAGGTCCTCCGGCTGTATCGTTCCCAGCACATCCATGCGCTCATAGCGGCTTTCTTTTCCAGTATAAAGGTCAACGCAGTAACAGGCTGACCCCCTGCTGTGCGGGGAAGCCCCAAAACCTCCCATACAGAGCTTGAGCTGGCGAGTGGCCCTGCGGTATTCCCGGCGCAGCACCTCCGGCTTTATCACCACGATTTTCCCGTGCAGATCATCCTCATAGGAAATGGGGATGCAGCCCTCCGCTGTAATGGGGCGGTCGTCTATGCCCTGTATGCGGGGCTTATTGAGTTCTATGTGGGTTTTCTGCGCCTGTTCGGCAATCCGCTGGCCGAACAGCTCCACAATCTCCGGGAAATCATCACTGGCCATCACTTCGCTGTATTCTGCAAATAAGGCGTTTTGCCGGCAAAAGGCGCACATATACTTCATGCCGGTTTCATCCTGCGGATTTTCCCCCAGGACAACCTCGCGGTCGCCTATATGCACCGCCTGGATGACCTCATAATCACCGGCCATGCGTTTTTCTGTGGAATCATCGTTCATCCCTCTGCCTCCATATCCTGTTTGATAAATGCTTGGATCTCTTTTACACTGGAAAAATCCCGTTCATCCCCGGTAAGGTAGCGCACCGTATCTCTCCATTGAGACAGCGGGTAGCCGTTCTCATCCATCCTGCACAGGTCCAAAAGGGCCGCCCGCCGCAGGATGGGCGAAAGATTTAAGTCGGAGATGAAACAGCCATGCCGGGCCGCCAGTATGTCCAGCAGGTGCAATTCATTCATGGCAACACCTGCTTTCTTCGGCTTCTTTCAGCAATTCCTCCACCAGCCTGCCGCTGCGAACTTTATTCCGGTCTGCCAGCACCTTGTTCTGGACGCACAGCACCGCCCGGATGTTGGGAACGGTAATGCCGGGGATCTCCACCATCTCCTCCGGAGTGATGGTGAGAAGCTGCACCGGGGAGTAACCAGCCTGGGCAAAGATGCGGAACAGCCGTTGTTCAAATCGTTCTCTCATCTGCAAAGCTCCTTTCTTTTTTGGTATGTAAAAGGGGCGGCCCCGCATGGCCGCCCCTGGCTGGTTACTTCTTCCGGCTTCTGATTTTCAGGAAAATCAAGCCGCCGATGATGAATACCACCAGCGCAATGGCAATGATCGTTTTCAGTTCCATGAAATCATTCCTCCTAACACAGATTCAAACCGCAATTATTTCGCGGTGTTTTTGTCCTTCTTGCGCTTGCCCACATAGGCCGCAACGCCCAGGGCGGCAGCGCCCATAGCGGACACGCCCATGAGCGCCGCCCACAGCCAGGGCTTGCTGTCGTCGCCGGTTTTCGGGGTGTCGCGCAGCTCGTTGTGCATTTCCGCCACGGTGGTCTTATCCGCAAAAATCGTCACCGTTTTATCCGCAGGCAGCACATAGTTGGCGCTGGCCCCATCCGACACCTCGGACACGGTGTAATCGCCCACGCGCAGTCCGGTGATCTCAATCTTGCCGGTGCTGTCGGTCTTGAATGTCTGGTCATAACCATTGGCACCCGTCACGCGGAAGGAGAACCCTTCCACCTTGCCGTCGCTGGATGTCTTTTCGATCCGCAGGGAGCCGGTCTGTGCCGCATTGACAAAGCCCTTTCCAGCTTCATTTTCCACTTCGTAAATTTTGCCGTTCTCGACAATCTCCACATAGTAGGCGTTTTCATCCAACAGGTAGCCCTCCGGCGCGTTGGTTTCCTTCACGAACACGCCGCCGTAGAGGATATGGGACATTTCGTAGATGCCGGTGCTGGTTTCCTCCAGTTTGCCCAGCAGCTCGTCGCCCTCGTCCAGTTCCTTGTTGCCGTTGGTATCACGATATACCTCAAACTCGGCACCAGTCAGCTTGTTGTCCGGGTAATCCTTATCCACTTTGGTAAGGCGCAGGTCGCCGTAAACCCGCTCATTGGCAAGAGAGATTTCCACAACCTGTCCATCTTCCTCAATGGCAACGGAGAAGATCTCATCAGAGAGGACAAAACCTTCCGGGCTTTCCAGCTCTTTCAGCACCCAATTTCCATACGGCACATCGGAGAAGGAGAAACTGCCGTCATCCGCAGAGGTGGTGGTGGCAAGGGCATTTTCTGCCGTAAACTCGGTTTCATCACTCCTAAAGAGGCCAATCACAGCCCCACCCAGGCCAGTGCCGTTCTCATCGGTTTTGAGGCCGTGGATTTCACCGCGAATCAGCTCGTTGGTGATGGCCTCGCCGTCGTTTGCAGTAATCTCCACCACAGCAACGGACGGCCCGCCGTATTCAAAGTTGAACGGGAAGATTTCGCCGTTCAGCAGATAATGGCTGTCCGTGGACAGTTCCTTCAGATAGAAGTTGCCGAAGGGCAGGTCGGTAGCACAGGCAGCCTGACCGTTCTCATTCACCGAAATGATTTCCAGAAGCCCATCTGCCGGAATTACGGAACCATCCGCTGCGGTAATATCCTCCTGAGCATACAGGCCAAAGGTGACGGCGGAAATCTCGCCATTCATACCGATGCCGAAGGCTTCATCCTGCTCCAGCAGCTTATTCAGAGTGACCTGTACTTTCTGGCGCTGGTTGTAGAAGCTGGCGGAAGTTTCGGTGATCTCTACCTCCTGGCCTGCATACACCAGCTCAACATTGGTGACATTCTCACCGGTATCCACCATGCCGTGGGGGAACTGAATTTCCTTCACCTGGAATTTGCCCAGGTAAAGGGGCTGGCTCTGGGCTGTGCCATCCTCGCCGGTGGTAATGGTGTCCACCACCTCGCCCGCAGAATAACGCAGCGTACCATCCAGCGTGTAAACGTCCTCCAGCGCCGTGATTTCAAACACCGCACCGGACAGGCCGGTTACGTCATACACCGGCTGATATACTCCGTTGGATTCTGTGACGGTGGAGAACACCTCGCCGGTTTTGCTGACCTTGATGACGCCTTTCTGTGCCATATTGGGCTTAGTGACTTCAATGACCGTCACGCCGCCTTCCTCGCTGGAAGCGTCCTCGGTCACATCAAAATACACCGGTGTGCTGTCCAGCACATAGCCATAGGGGGCCTGTACCTCAACCAAAGAGTAGCCGGAACCATACTCCAGCTTTTCAGGCGTTACCAGGTAGCCCTCAGAATTGGTGTAGAACGTATCAATCGTGGTCGGGGTCGGATAGGTGAAGGTCATTTCCACCTTGCTGCCATCGGGACGATAAATCTGGAACCCGGCTCCTGCATAGGGGATGGTAACACCAGTTTCCGCATCCACCTTGACCACCTTGATGAAGCTCTCAAAGTTGGCGTTGTTGATGAGATAGCGGTAGGTCTGGCCGTCCTGAGCGATATACACTTCAAAATCGTCCATCAGCTCGCGGCCTTCCCAGCCTTTCGTTTGGTGGACGATATAGGTGCCATAAGGCAGCTTCTTGGACTGTGCAAAGCCATTCTCGTCACAGGTGAGAACGTCGCGCTCAGATTCCTTTGCAGCGTCATAGCTGCCTGCCGCCTTGAGATAAATCTGGAACTCCGCACCGGTTTCCGGGGTTTCGATCTGGGTTTCTCCGTCGTCGGTATGCTTGATGATAGCGATGTCGCCCTTGATAACCTGCTCCGTCACATCATTGGCGGTGTCGTTCAGCTCGATTTCATACAGTTCCGGCTCCGCACCTACCTTGTGAATGGTGGAATCCAGCAGATACCCCTCGCTGGGGTTGATTTCACGAATCGTCCAGTCGGAATCACAGATATAATAATCCGTGGTAAACTGACCGTTCTCATCGGTGGTATAGCTGTCGATAAGGGTGTCGCCCTTATAAAGCCCATAGGTGGCTCCGGCAAGAGAACCATCGCCCTGGGGCGCGCCGGTTTCTACATCGCTTTTGGTTACAGTGACGCGGAACTTTTTCAGCACATTGTTCACACTCTTGTTCGTGACTTCGTTCCAGGCAATCGTGGCGCTCTGGGCCTCCGGCACCACATAGCGGATCGGCGTATCAACCTCCTCCAGCACGAAGTCGGAGCCGATGAGGACGTTTTCAAACCTCGCCACACCGCTGGAGTCGGTCACAGCGTATTCATCCACCGGCAGGCCCGAAAGAGAAGTCCCATAGAGATGGAAGGTCATTCCCTCCACCAAACCGTCCTCGCTGGTCTTTGTGACCTCCAGACTGCCGCGCTTCAGCACGTTGTTAAAGTTCACGGTGGCCGTCTGGCCGCTGACAATGGTCACGCGCTGGGTAGCCTGGGGTTCATATTTGTCAATAGACTGCTCGGTCACGGTATAAACACCGGGATTGAGGTCGGTGATGTCGATTTCGCCCGCCGAATTGGTGGTCTTGGTGGCGCTGTATCCCTCGCCGGTAATCGTGAAGGAGATGCCCTCTACTTTGCCGTCCTCGGAAGTTTTGATCAGCTTCATGTTGCCGGTTTTGACTTCCAAATTGAGATAGCCCACCATCTGGTCGGAAACGGTAGCTCCATAGGTGGCGAAGTCCTGTTTGCCGCCGCCGGAAACGCCGTCCGTCCAAACCACAACACCGCTGCGCTGGGCAGAGATTTTTTCCGCCTTGATGGTCACAGAGCCTTTGATGGCCTGGGCGGAAGTAATGGTGAGCTGGTTGCCATCCACAGAGAAATTCAGGCCGGTGGTGCTGCTGGAGAAGGTGTAATCTCCCAGCACGTTGTTTTCATCCGTGAGAGTGAGGGAATACTGCTGGCCATCCCATTTCAGCTCATAGGCACCGGCGTCTGCGGTGCTGCTGAAAAAGCTGGGCAGCATGGTGTGGCGCTTGACCGCGCTCTCAATGGCGGAATACTGGCTGAAAATCTCGCTGTACAGGGGATGGTCGGCGCTGATATATTCCGTCACGTTGTTTTTGCCCTGGGCATTGGCGTCCACATGGTTAAACTGGCTGTCGCGCTCGCCCACGACAGTTTCCCAAACAAGAAGCTGGGTAGCGATATATCCCGCGATCTTGCTGGCGTCCTCCGGGTTCCCACTCATCCATGAGGTGCTGGCGTTGCCCTGCCAGCCATAGGTCATAATCCGCCCGATATATTCCTTGATGGTATCCGGCGGGATGGTGGGGTTCAGGTTGGACGGGTAGTTATCCCAGAAATCTTCGCCCCGGCCCGTATACTGGTCGCCGGTATTCACACCGACGCCCGGCTCAATACAGTAGATGGCCCTGCCATTGAAGGCGTCCTGGGTGTGGACGGAAAAGCTGTCGTTCTCTCCGGTGGACCAGCCACCCAGGAAATTCAGGGCGGGATGGCCCCATCCGGCCTTGTTGGGGTCGCTGGCACGGGGCAGGTCGATCATATACGTCGTCATGGTTTCGCCTGCGGCAAAAGCCGTGGTTCCTGTCCCTACGAACACGCCCAGGCACATGAGCAGGGCCATGAACAGGGACAGAGGCTTTCTCAATGCTTTCATCGTGTTACCTCCTTGAAATGGCCGCAAAAAAAGCACATCGCTCTGGATGTGCTGCTTACGGCTGGATTCTGTTTACGTTCTAAAAAAGAGAGGCGCGCCAGGCGTTCTCCACCTCATCCGTTCTGTCTGCCAAACCTGTGGATTCTTGAAAGAATCAGCCTCCCCAAATATCTTCTTTTTTAGGCTGTTTAGGTGGTACGAGGGGGTGAGGTGTGGAGAGGGGGAACAGCGAAAACGCCTGTCCCCTGCAAATGGGCGCACTGCTCCCTTGGTAGTGGACTATCTCTCTAAACTGCGCTGGCGCTTGCGGTAGAGTTCCAGCGCCTTAACAATGGTGTCCTCGATCTTCTGCGTGGGCGTCCCCGGCGCAAAAAACCGGCTGATTTTTTCCTTTGGAATTTTGAACTGTTCTTTTTGATTGGGCTTTTCCTCCTTCATAATGGAAACAAGGGCGTCTTTGGCCAGCCGTTCCCCTCCAGTCTTGGCTTCGGACATCTGGCGCATTTTGATGGCCTGGGCGTGGGATGGGGTGCAGTCCATCTCGTCCATGATAGCGAACAAGTCGGCCTGTTCATCTTTTCGCAGGTAGGACAGCTCCACCGCTGGGCGCATGGCAATCTGGAGCATTTCCTGGTCTTTGAGAACCGAGTTATCTACCAGTTCCAGAATTTCCGGGATAAGATGGGTAAGGCGGATATATCGCTGAACCTGCGTTTTGCTGTCAGGCGTTTCATGCGCCACCATTTCAACAGAATACACCCCTTTTAACTTCTGACCCAGTGGGTCAGAAGTTAAATCTGTCCGCTGGCCCTGTCGTTTTAATGCGTCCAGCTTCATTTTGTAGGCAAACGCCTTCTCCGAGGGCAGAATCTGCTCCCGCTGCAAGTTGGAGTCCACCATGATAATCGTGGCTTCATCATCGGTGAGCTGCCGCACAATACAGGGGATTTCCGCAAGCCCCGCTAAATCCGCCGCCTTTTTCCTGCGGTGTCCGGCCACCATTTCATAGCCGCCCTCCGGTTTGGGACGCACCAGGGCAGGGACCAAAACGCCGTACTGCTTCACGCTTTCCGTCATTTCCTGCATGGCTGCGTCCATCCGTACCTTAAACGGGTGATTCGGGAAGTCGCTGATTTCCGAGGGCGAAAGATTGACAACTTTTTCAAGCCGTGCCTCGGCCCGTTCTTCCTCCGTGGAAAACAAATCATCGACTGAGGGAAGATTGAAGTTTAGCCCGCTGCTTTTCGCCATCCGCCAGCACCTCCTTTGAAAAATCCGCGTAAGCCTGGGCCACCTTGCTCCCCTTGTCGTAGGCGTAAATACTCTTGCCTGCGGCGCTGATCTCTGCGGCTTTGATGGCTACGGGAATCTCGGAACGATAAATTTTCAACACGCTCCCGTAACTCTGCCGCAGGGTATCCGCTGTCTGTCTGGCAAGGTTCGTGCGCCCGTCCACCAGCGTGAGCAGCACCCCGTCCACCTTCAGGGCCGGGTTGATCTGCCGCTTCACTTTATTGATGGTTTTCATAAGCTGGGTCATACCCTTGGCGGGGAGATAGTGGGCCTGCACCGGGATAATCACGCTGTCCGCCGCAGCCAGGGCGTTAATGGTAATCATGCCCAGGGACGGCATACAGTCAATGAGAACCACGTCATAGTGCTTCTTGGCTTCATTGACATAGGTCCGCAGGGTAAACTCCCGGCTCATGGCGTTGACCAGGCTCATTTCCAGCGCGGACAGCTCAATGTTGGCAGGCATAAGGTCTACGCCTTCACTGTGGTGCAAAATGCCCTCATCCGTGGTGAATGGCTCATCCCGGATCACCTTTTCCATGACAGTGGCCAGGGTGGTGGGCAGGCTGTCTTGATTTTGCCAGCCCAGGCAGGTGGTGAGGTCGCCCTGGGGGTCTGCGTCAATGAGCAGCACCTTTTTCCCCAGACGGGCTAAACCAATGCCCAGGTTCACCGTCGTGGTGGTTTTGCCTGTGCCGCCTTTCTGGTTGGCCAGCGCGATCACGCGGCTATCCCCGGGGCGGCTTCTCTGTTCCGGCATTTTCATGTCCTCCTCCTTCTTCTTAGATTTAGCCGCCCGTTGGCAAGACGGACGGCTATGTATGCGGGAACTCCGAAAGATGGGCATGAAAAAAGCCGCTTACTCTTGTTGAAAAGAATAAGCGGCTCATCAAGCAGCGATATGTAATTTTACATCTTCTTCACCGGGGCGCACATGGCTTTGAGCAGAAGTTCATCCAGGCAGCCGGTGTCCCGGTTTTCACGGAGCATAGTATTGCGCAGGTGGTTGAGGCTCTGGATGACTATGCTATTCTCGGCGGGGGTGAGGTATATCTTGAATTTCCGTTTTTTCATAGGGCGTTCCTCCTTTATGCTTTCATTATATATAGAAAGAACGCTGCGCTGCAAATGTGCGATTTTCAATCAGATAGAAGCTGACTGGCAAATGTATGTATCCACATTTACCTTTAGCTTTTTCAGTGCGGCAAGGATTTTATCGTACTCTTTACGGCGCGGAACGCGGGCTTCTCTTTCCCAGCCGGAATAGGTTGTTTGACCTATTCCAATCACCTCTGCCATTTGCATTTGAGTTAAAGAAAGCTCTTGCCGTACCTTTTTCAAAAGAGCGGAATACGGGTAATCTACAAACGCAGTATACTCGTCCAGAAGTCTATTGCGATCAATACCCAGCGCATTTGCAAGTGCCACCGCTGTACCGTGCTTGATGGGGTGCCGGTCATTCTCATACAGAACCAGTGTCGCGGGCACAATGCCAACTTTTTCTGCCAGTTCTCTTGTGGTGAAGCCCTGGAATGTCCGATGATACTTCAAATATTGGCCCGGTGTGGTGCATTTTTCATCGGTTTTGTAGTCAAAGGTCAAATGAATCATGATTTTGCCTTTAGAATAGAGGTAAATCCCTGTGTGATTGAGATTACTATCGGTAAGACGATATGGTATTTGCAATTCCATGTGGTGTGTGCTAGACTTTGTTTGACGTCAATCATTTTGATGTCCTCCTTTTGTTGTCCCTTGCAGTTGCCAGACCGCAAGTTTATTTTACAACAAAAGGAGTTTTTCTGTCTTCATCATCGGCACAAGCCTTCTTTGGAACCACTCGCCTAGCGAGTGGTTTTCTACATACAAAAAAGGCCATCCGAAAGGATGGCCCCCAGTACCCTGAAAACTGAATAAAGCCAAAAGAGAAGGGAAATCGAGAGACGCAATGACTAGTCTCGCAGAAGGGACTATGGTCAAGCCCTCGGCCTATTAGTACTGCCAAGCTGAACATGTT
>JAHZGF010000046.1 GCA_019420945.1 Clostridiales bacterium
GCTATTTTTTGTCCCCCGGCATAGCCGGGGGTTGTCTTTGGTACCACCAACACAAAAAAGGATGACAGGGTTTATTCCCTGTCATCCTTTTCAATCTGAAATGGAACCAAACCAGCTTCCATCCTCTTGATCTGTTCTGCCTGCCGTCTGGCCATTGGCAAATATTTTTTGTAGTACTCGCCATCTGTAGACCCGTACTTGTTGCCCACAAACACCCATTCGCAGTATTCATAGAGCAAGAAATACTCCAGGGTGCGGCGCCAATCGGAATACGAAATTCCCTTTTCCCGCAGCAGATGCTCATAATAATAGTCGATGGCAAAAGCTCTGTCCTCCTGGGTCATGTAGAAAAAAGCGTCCTTCGTATCTTCCCCGTGGGCAATCAGACGGGCAAAGGAAGCCGGATACGGGAGGATGCCGCCATACTCCCAGTCAATCAATACCGCCCTTTGATCCGATGCGATGACGTTGAAGGGCAGCAGATCATCATGGCACAGGGTCCTGGGAACAGACTGATATACCTTCAGAAATGTCGCATAAACTTCTTCCAGCAGAGAGTCCTTCAGATACCGGCTGCGATTTTGGCAGCTCCAAAGGGCTTGTTCAAAGGAATACCCCTTGTTTGCAAAAGTTTCGCTGTTCCAGGTGTTCCGCTGCAAGGAGATCAAGGCGTCCAGCGCCAGCGTCAGTTTGGCCCGGTTGCAATGGCGCAAGTCCTCTCCCTGGATATACTCCAGCAGGAGATATGTTTTTTCTTCAAGGGTAATCGCCTGATGAAGGACAGGGATGCTGCTTCCCCCACATGCGGCCAGGATGGACTGGTAGGTTTCCGCTTCGCTGGCTTTGGCCTCCTTGAGGATATAGCTGGCCTGATCCGTTTCAATCCTCCACACCTGGTAGGGCGTATCATCCTCCTCATGCCGCAGCTGTGTGATCACCGCACTTTCCGACAGAGGCACCGCATCAATGCGGGCAAGCAGTTCTGCCAGTTCCATTGCAAATCCCTCCCTTTTCATTCGCTCTATAAAAAATGGACACCAATCCCAATACCCAGGGTATCAGAATTGGTGTCCAGTAATGGTGCCGGAGACCGGGATCGAACCGGCACGTGATCGCTCACACGGGATTTTAAGTCCCGGGCGTCTGCCAATTCCGCCACTCCGGCGTGCCTTTTATTTTAACATCCAAGGAAAAAAGCGTCAACCAAAAATAAGTGACATATTCTCCCTTCCCCCCGCATAAGATAATCGGTAGACTATTTCTGGAGGTATTCCCATGGAACCAAAGATGTTGAATTTTCCCAACCCCTACAGCCGGGAGCTGCCCCAGGGGGATCTGGATGACCTGATCTTCGCCATCAGCGAAGAGCCCGTTGTCAGCGACCGCTGACCCTCTGTCGGCACCGCCACTCTACCAGATTACCGCCCATCTGGGCGTACTTTTGAAGGATTTCAGCCGATGTGCCCGGGTTTTCCTCTGGAAAACCCGGGCCAAACTCTTTACAGCGGCATGTGTTTTGGATATAATATTAGATTGAACAATTCTGTATAATAATAGAAAGGATCATCGATATGGCTATCCTTCAATTTGATGAATACAAGAGCAAGCTTCTGGCCCTGAAACCCACCCTGACTGAGCTGGCCGAGGCTCTGGGCCTGGAGGCCGCCGAACAGGAGCTGGATCTGCTCCAGGCGGAGAGCGCCGCCGACGGCTTCTGGAATGACATGGAGCACGCCCAGAAGGTGACCACCCGCATCAAGAACCTGCAGGACAAGATCGACAACCAGAAAAAACGGGAGTCCGGCCTGGAGGATCTGCTCACCCTGTGCGAGATGGGCCAGGAGATGGAGGACGAGTCCCTGATTCCTGAAATTCAGGAGGGCTATGACCAGCTGGTGCAGGATCTGGAGAAAGCCAGACTGGCCACCCTGTTCACCGGAGAGTATGACCATCTGGACTGCATGCTGACCATCCACGCCGGTGCCGGCGGCACCGAGGCCCAGGACTGGGCCAGCATGCTCTTCCGGATGTACACCCGCTGGGCGGAGCGCCAGGGCTTCAAGTGGGAGACCCTGGACTACGAGGACGGCGACGAGGCCGGCATCAAGTCCGCCACCATCATGGTCACCGGCGAGAACGCCTACGGCTACCTCCGGGGCGAAAACGGCGTCCACCGTCTAGTGCGCATCTCCCCCTTCGACTCCAACGCCCGGCGTCAGACCTCCTTCGCCGCGGTGGAGGTTATGCCCGACCTGCCCGACGACGTGGAAGTGGAGATCCGTCCCGAGGACGTGGAGATGCAGGTGTTCCGCTCCTCCGGCGCCGGCGGCCAGCACATCAACAAGACCTCCTCCGCCGTCCGGCTCATCCATAAGCCCACCGGCATCGTGGTCTCCAGCCAGCAGCAGCGCTCCCAGTTCCAGAACAAGGACACCTGCTATCGGATGCTGCGGGATAAGCTGGTTCAGCTCCAGATGCAGGCCCATGCGGAGAAGATCTCCGACCTGAAGGGCGTTCAGATGAAGATCGAATGGGGCAGCCAGATCCGCTCCTATGTGTTCATGCCCTATCAGATGGTCAAGGACAATCGCACCGGCCACGAGACCAGCAACATCAACGCCGTCATGGACGGCGATCTGGACGGTTTCATCACCGCCTATCTGACCTGCGCCGCCACCAACACCTGGGTCACCAAGTAATCAATGAAGCAAAGCGGGCACGCTGCTCTTTTCCGCAGCGTGCCCGCTTTTTGTTTTATCCGTTGGCCACAGTGAACAGGGAGTAGAAGAGCTCCCGGCGCTCCATCAATTCCTCGAAGCTGCCCTGCTCGGTGACGGCGCCGTTTTTCAGCACCAGAATGCTGTCGTAGCGCCGCAGCAGCCCCTCCTCCAGCCGGTGGGTCACCACAATGCTGGTGAGGTCCGGGATATCCAGAATGGCAGAGGTGACCTGGCTGGCGGTCTGGGCGTCCAGGGCGGCGGTGGCCTCGTCCACCAGCAGCACCGGGGTACCCCGGAGCAGGCTCCGGGCGATGGACACCCGCTGGCGCTCACCGCCGGAGAGTCCCACGCCGTTTTCACCGCACCGGTAATCCTCTCCCCGCTGCCGCAGCAGCTCTCCCAGTCCCGCCTGTTCTGCCGCAGCGTCTACCCGCGCCGGGTCAAACTCCCCGAACATGGTGATGTTGCTGCGGATGGTATCGTCAAACAGGAAAACGTTCTGACCGATGAGGCTCATCAGGTCATAGAGGCTGTCCGGGTCGATGGTTCGCATCTCGGCGCCATCGATGGTGATGGAGCCCTGATAGTCCCGGCTGGCCCCCATCAGCAGATTGAGCATGGTAGATTTACCAGCTCCGGAGGTACCTACCAAAGCGTAGCGTTTGCCCGCCTCAAACCGGACTGACAGATCCTTTAAAATGTGCTTATCCGGCTCATAGCCAAAGGTCACATGGCTCAACTCAATGGCCTGATGCAGTTCCGGCGGAATGGGGTCGCCACTGTGACCGGCGTTCTCCGCCGTCACCTGGGCCAGTTTGTCCACCAGCGCCCGGGCCGCCCGACGGCTGGCCCAGTACTGGGGCACCGTCTGGATGGGCATCAGCAGATAGTTGCAGAGATTGACAAAGATCAGCACCGTGCCGGCGGTGATTTCGCCCCGGATGGCCAGCCAAGCCCCCAGCAGAAAAACCCCCATCTGGAGCAGCAGCGCTCCGGTGTTGGAAAAGGCGTTTAAAATCTGCTCATACCAGCGACGGGAACGCTTGGTGTGTTCCAGCTGCCGGTTGGAGTCCTCAAAGAGCTTGCGCACCCTGCCCTCGGCCTTGAAACTCTTGATGACAGAAAAACCCCGGAGCAAATCCTGAAGGGAGGATACAAACCGCTCGTTTTCCCCACTGACCGCCTGCTCCCGGCGGGCCAGCCCCTGACCCATCACCAGGGAGATCAGGATGGGGACTGCGCACAGCACTACGGTGGCCAGCGTAAGCCGCCAGTCATACCAGAGCATCATGCCCAGGGCCCCCACAAACATGGCGCAGTAATAGAGCAGCAGAAAGGAGCGGTTTAAGTAGTTTTCTTCCACGGAGTTGACGTCGTTGGTCAGCACCGAGAGATAGCGACCGGTATTCTCCCGGGTGAAGGCGGAGATGCTCTTCTCTGTCAGCCTGGAGAAGGCCAGGGCCTTGTAACTCTCCAGGGCTCGATGAATAAAGCTGCTGCGCAGTCTGCCGGTGACCAGCTCTCCCGCCAACATCATCGGAATCAGCACCAGCTGGAACAGGGCCATCCCCGCCAGGGCCCGGAGATCTCCGGCGTTGATGATGTCCAGAATATCTCCCAACACCTTGGAGAAAATCAGGCTGAACGCCGTACTCAGGGCCATCAGCACCATGGCGGCCCAGAACCGCAGCCGATTGCCCCGATAAAAGGCCTTAAAATACGCCTGGCTGCTCTGTTCACCCTTCTTCATGGTTCTGTTCCTCCTTCAGCATGGGCTGGGCCCGCACATCCCAGGCACAGGCCCAGGCCTCGTTTTTCTCCAGCAGCCACCGGGTAAAATAGAGGAAGGGGATCAGCCCCTCCTGGTCGTTGTTCTGGTAGGCGGTTATCGCTCCATCCTCGGTCTCCAGGGTATTGGTGTTCAGCAGATGGCATTCCTCCAGCGCCTCCAGCAGCGGCTGCACTTGCTCCAGCTCCATACCGATCCCAAATGCCACTGCCGGGGCGGTGGCGTAAGCCCCCCGTTTTTTCTTTAATAGCCAGCTCATGATTTCCAAAGCCCCGGGCCGGCTCAGCGCCAAAAACAGCTTCCGGCAGTCCTCCAGGGAGGCAAAAGCGGCGGCGTAGCCCTCCTCCGGTTCCGGAATCAGCATCAGCATGGGAAAGTCCTCCGCCGGCACCCCCAGCAGCATCCCCTCCGGGGAGACAAACTTGCTGCGCAGCCAGCAGCCCTCCCCATCCCGGCTGGGGCTGGCGTTGGGGGTGAAGGCGCTCTTTTCGCACAGCGGGCTCATCCGAAGAATCCCCTGCAGCTCCGGGGGCGCCCCCAGATCATAGATGTCGTTGACCAGCAGCCGGAACAGCTCCCGCAGCCGCCGCCCTTCCGGTATTCCCTGCATCCAACGGCTCAGCTGGGCGCTGATGTCCTCATGCTCCCGCTGCTCCCGGCCGAACAGAGTGTCAATGCTCACTCCCAGCCGGTCCGCCAGGGCGGGCAGCAGCTCCACATCCGGAGCGCCCCCGTTCTCCCACTTGCTCACCGCCTGGGCAGATACTCCCACCTGACGGCCCAACTGCTCCTGGGTCAGTCCCCGCTGTCGCCGCAGGGTGGCAATACGGTTTCCAATGGTCTCCATCGCTCAAACGCCCCTTTTCTTCTGCTGGTTGAATTGTACCAAAAGCATAGGTTGTATGCAACCGAGGTTGATTTGCCGTTTTTCAACTAATAGTTGATTTCATTTCTTGTGTTTCTTTTCTTGCGTTTTTGCTCATGCTAGAAAAAGTCCGTTTGTTCACAATTTGTTTTTTTCGTTTTCAAGGTATTTTAAGGTTATCCGAATACAATGACCATGCTGAGAGGAAGCGGAGGCCACGAGCCTTCCCCTACAGACCACAACAATGTAACGTTATCCTAAAAAGGAGTTGTTTGATATGTTCCCTGACAATGAATACAAGCCCAACGACGAACTGACGTCCAACAGCGAGCCCAGCTCCGGCTCCACCACTCCTACTCCTGATTATACCTCCGGCCAGTGGAGCGGCAGCCCCTACGGCAGCGCCGGTACCTCTGACAACAGCTATGGCGCCACCGGCGGCAGTTACGATGCCTCCGGCAACAGCTATGGATCGTCCCCCAATACCTACGGACCCTCCAGCAGTGCCTACAGCGGCAGCAACCCCTTCGGCGGCTTCGGCGGCTCCAATACTCCGCCCACTCCGCCTCATACCGGTAAGGTGAAGGCCGCCAAGGTTAAAAAGGGCTGGACCGCCCCCAAGCTCATCGCTCTGTGCCTGGCCTGCGCCATTGTGGGCGGCTGTGTCAGCGGCGGCGCCTTTGCCCTGGTGAGCACCGGCCGCAACCAGCAGGCCACCAACACCTCCACTTCCACTGTGTTGGAAAGTGACCGCACCCCCACCACCAACGTCCAGACCAACCAGGTCTCCGCCGGTGAGGAGATGTCGGTCTCCGAAATCTACAACGCCTATTCCGGCAGCGTGGTTTCCATTCAGGTCAGCAGCGAAAGCGGCAGCGGCGCCGGCACCGGCTTCGTCATCACCGATGACGGCTATATCGTCACCTGCCACCACGTCATTGACGGCGCCACCGACATTGCCGTCACCTTCTCCGACTCCACCAGCTATCCTGCCACCTTGGTGGGCAGCGACGCCGACAACGACATCGCCGTGCTGAAAATCGATGCCACCGGCCTGAAACCCGTGGTATTGGGTGACAGCAGCCAGCTGCAGGTGGGCGATACCGTCACCACCATCGGCAACGCCCTGGGCACCCTGGCCAACACCACCACCACCGGTGTGGTCTCCGCTCTGGACCGGGCCATTGAGATGAGCGACGGCAGCGTCATCAACGTGCTGCAGACCGACTGCACCGTTAACTCCGGCAACTCCGGCGGCCCCCTGTTCAACGCCTATGGCGAGGTCATCGGCATTGTCAACGCCAAGTATTCCTCCAACGGTTATTCCAGCTCTGCTTCCATCGAGGGCATCGGTTTTGCCATTCCCTATGCCGACGTCTCCTCCAAGATCACCGATCTGATGCAGTACGGCTATATCACCGGCAAGCCCTCTCTGGGCATTACCGTCTCCACCGTCTCCGCTCTGGACGCCCAGCGGTACAACATGGTGGTGGGCGCCTATGTCAACTCCGTCACCGATGGCTCCTGCGCTCAGACCGCCGGCCTCCAGCAGGGTGACATCATCACCGGCGTGGACGGCCAGGAGATCACCACCTACGAAGAGCTGGTCAACGCCAAGAATGAACGCTCCGCCGGGGATCAGATGACCCTGGACGTGTGGCGCAACGGCGAAACCCTGACCATCACCGTAACTCTGGACGAGGAAGTGCCCACTAACGACACCACCTCCGATTCCAGCACCGACAACAGCCAGCCCCAGGACGGCCAGGACTATGGCAGCCAGGACTACAACAACATGTCCCCGGAAGACTTCTTTAACTACTTCTTCGGACAGGGCGGCAACGGCCAGGGCGGCTGGTAACGTTCCTTTGCGATTGTTCTTCTTCATTTTTCTTCTCTCTCCTGTCCAGGGAGCCCCCAATTACGGCGGGCTCCCTGGACGCCTTTTTCTGCCCTCGGGTGAATAATGTCATGATTGCGGCAACAAGCATGTCATCGGACGGCAGGTTGAACCCTGCACCTGGATCTGCTATAATAAATTATGATGATTGATCTTAATACATAGAGGTACATTGCCTAATGAATTGTCCGATCTGATTTTAAGCACAGCTTATCAATTGATTTTTGACGCCCCCATAATGGCGTCTGTCTGTTGTGCTTAAAATGCAGAAAGGACTTTTTTCATGAAGAAAAATATATATATTATGTACGCCATGGGGCTCTTGCAGGGTATGGTTTTTTACAGTCCAGTTGCTACCTTGTATCGGCAGGCCCAGGGCATTACTGTTTTCCAAATCTCGGTCATTGAAAGTATTTCTTTGGCGCTGGGTATTGCGCTTGAAATTCCCTGGGGCGTTGTGGCAGATAAGATCGGATACCGTAAAACGATGATTTTCTGCTCCGGGCTTTACTTTGTATCTAAGATTGTTTTTTGGAAGGCCACCGAGTTTAGCGGCTTTTTAGCTGAGCGCATTATGCTCAGTATAGTGCTGGCAGGATTTTCCGGTGTGGATTCCAGCATTTTGTACCTTTCCTGCAAAGGCAAAGACAGTCAGAAAGTGTTTGGAATCTACAACAGCATGGGTATGGCGGGTCTTTTGATCGCCGCAGTGGTATTCTCTGTATTTGTGCAGGATAATTATGCTATGGCCGGTTTTCTTACTGTGATCAGTTACGGCCTGGCCGCACTGCTTTCTCTTGGTCTAACAGAGGTTAAGCAAATAAAATCAGAGGAAATACAACCAGAGCCCTTTAAAATAACACTTCAAAAGGCCCTCCGCAATCAGACGCTGCTTTTATTCCTAATTGCAGCCGCATTGATGTCGGAGGTCCATCAGACAATTACAGTCTTTTTGAATCAGCTGCAATACGAGCGCTGCGGCCTGCATAGCTCTGCAATCGGCTTTGTTTACATCATTGCCACAGTTCTGGGTTTGCTCGGCGTATATTCCGCCGCTGTTACCAAGCGATTAGGGGTTCATCGCTCCTTTTCCCTTTTCTGCGGCCTTGCCGTTGTCTCTTGCCTGTTTCTAGGATTGACACAGCACCCTCTTCCGTCTGTCATCAGTATTTTGACCCTGCGCCTTTCCGACACACTGTTTCAGCCCTTTCAGGTCAAACTTCAAAACAAACAGATCAAGTCAGAAAACCGTGCTACGGCGCTCAGCGTCTACGCCATGATTATGGACAGCATAGCCATTGGAACCAACCTTATTTTTGGCGCTTTATCGGATTGGAATTTGCCGGCGGCATTTTTGTTTGGCGGAGGCACTTGTACCCTGAGCCTCATTCTCTTTTTCCTGTGGCAAAAGAGGTCTGCCCTACTCCAATAATGCTCGACAGTTTTGGCTCTGTGAAACATCTGCCGCTCACGGGTATTTCTCCCGTGAGCGGCAATATTTTAACATAATCCCCCTATGCACATTATTATTCAGTACAACATCTTGTAGTTCGATCTCTTTATACACCACATGTTGACAGTTTTGTGGATTTATGGTAGAGTACTATCATCTTCTCCGCTGACGGGTTATGTGGTGAAACACAGTGTGGGGAAGACCCGCGGCCCATGGCCCCGGGAAATACGCCGACCGTCTGGGCAATGTCGCAGTTTTGCGGCATTGCCCTTTTGTGTTTCTTGGAGAGGAGAGAATTTTCATGAACTGGCTTGAAAACAAATGGATGCGGGCTGCGGTACCCGCCCTGCTCATCCACTGTTCCATTGGCACCGTCTACTGCTGGTCCACCTTCAAGGAGGCCATCGCCCAGCACATCGGCATGAGCACCTTCAGTGTAGGGTGGGCCTTCTCCCTGGCCATCTTCTTTCTGGGGATGTCTGCCGCCTTTGCCGGGCGGATGGTGGAACGGGACGTACACCGCTCCTCTCTGGTCTCCTGCCTCTGCTTCACCGCCGGCATGATCGGTACCGGGTTGTGTATCCAGTTTGCCACCGGGGTGGCGGCTCTGGTGGGTATTTTTATCTGCTACGGCTGCATCATGGGCATCGGCCTGGGTATCGGCTATCTGACCCCGGTAAAAACCCTGATGCTGTGGTTTGAGGGGCAGAAGGGGCTGGCCACCGGCATTTCCATCATGGGGTTCGGCCTGGCCAAGGCCATCGCCACCCCCATCATGGAGCTGATTCAAAGCCGGCTGGGCATTGCCCAGATGTTCTACATCCTGGGGGCTGTTTATTTTGTCATGATGATGCTGGGGCATTTTCTGCTCCGGAAACCCCAGGGCTGGGTGGAGCCTGAGGACAAGGGCAGCAGCTTTCATCTGCTGGGGATGTTCAAGGACAAGGTTTTCCTGGGTATTTGGCTCATGTTCTTCCTGAACATCCACTGCGGTCTGGCCCTGATCACCTACGAGAAGCAGATTCTGGGCACCGCCTTTGCCGGTTCCGTCGCCCTGGCCGCCGTCATCAGCATCGTCCCCTCGGTGACCGCCGCCTTCAACGCCCTGGGCCGCATCGGCTTCTCCACCATATCCGACCGAATGCAGGACCGGAACACCGTCTACAAGATCATCTTCGCCTCCTGCATCCTCATCACCGCCGTGGCTGTGGCCACCTTTGCCATCTCCCGGGGGCCGGCGGCCCCCATCTTTGGGGTCATTGTGGTGGCCCTGCTCATTGTGGTCAACGCCGGTTACGGCGGCGGCTTCTCCACCCTGCCTGCCCTGCTGTCCTCCCGGTTCGGCATGGACCGGATCAGTAAGATTCACGGCCTGGCCCTGTCCGCCTGGGCCTTCGCCGGCCTCACCGGCAACAATATGTCCGAGCTGATTCTGGCTCAGACCGGCCGCACCTACGACTATGTATTGATCGCCACCTTGGCACTCTATGTGGTGGCCATGGTGATCTGCCTGGTCATGGTCAGCGGCAAAAAAGCCGCCAAGCAGTCCGCCTGATTTACCGTCAGGTGCTTCCTCCAACAGGTCAGGCCTGCAAGGCTGTTCCCGCTTTTCTTCCAGGTGCCGGAATGCTATAATGTCGGTGGTGGAAAGGAGATGGGAATCGTGTCACCAGAAGAACTGTTGTTTTTTGACTCCATGCCCACTATGCTTCCAGTCTATGAGGCGCTGCGGCATAAGCTGGTAAACGCCTATCCCGATCTGGGCATCCGGGTCACCAAAACCCAGATCTCCTTCAAAAACCGCTATATCTTTGCGGTGGTCTCGTTCCAACAGGTGCCGGGCTGCCCCAAGGAGCACCTGCTGGTGACCTTTGGGCTGGGCTATCCGAAACAGGATCCCCGGATCTCTGTGGTCACCGAGGCCAGCCCCCACCGCTGGACCCACCACGTGCCGGTGACTCGCCCAGAGGAACTGAACGAGGAGCTGATGGGCTGGATTGACGAGGCCTATCAGTTCGCCCTGATCAAGGGGCGGGGTAAGGCCCGACCATAACCCAGGAGAGGAGGGCTGTCGGTTGAACAGTCTGCAAATCCACTATTTTCTTCATCTTTGCCGCACCGGCAGCTTTTCCCAAACCGCCCGACAGCTCTTTGTGGCCCAACCTGCGGTGAGCAAGCAGATCGCCGCGTTGGAAAAAGAACTGGGGTTTCCCCTGTTTACCCGCACCAATCGGGGCGTGACTCTGACGGAAGGCGGAGCGTTGCTCTATGAGTTCTTTGCCCAGGCGGACCAAACCTTTCAGCAAGTCTGCGCCGAGGCCGCGCGACGGATGCAGGGCCAGCGGCAGCGGCTGGCTGTCGGTCTGCTGGAAAGCCTGGGGATGGACGAGCTGCAGCAGGTCATCCCAGCGCTGCGGCAGGAGGTTCCCCACCTGGAAATTACCCTGGCCCGGCTGGACAACCCCACCCTGCTGGAACAGCTCTCCGATGGGCGGCTGGATGCGGCCATCACTTTTGACCATGCTATGGAGGGACGCTCCGGCGTTCGTTATGTGGAGCTGATGCTGGAGCAATCCTATTTTATCCTGAGCCGGGATCATCCTCTGGCCCGGCGGGCAACTCTGTCTCCCCAGGATCTTTCAGGTCAGATTATCTGCGAAACCCGCTCCCGGGAGGGAGATGGCTCCGACGGCTATCTGCGGCGGCTGGTGTCTCTGCTGGGCATCCGTCCCAAGGGTTTTCTCCGGGTGGACAACCTGGCCAGCGGCCTGGCGGCAGTGGAGACCAGCCAGGCAGTGGGGCTGATCGACGAACGGGTACAGCTCTTCGACCCAAAGCGCTATCGCGTCATCCCCAGCGGCACCTATCAGAGCGTGGTCTGCGCCAGCCTGGAGGGCAATCGAAACCCCTATATTCCCCAACTGGCCCAGCGGCTGAAAGAGGCCTGTGCCAGAGCTTAAACAGACAAAATAAAGCGCGCCCAATGCCATTTTGAATTGGCATTGGGCGCGCTGTTTTCTTTATTCCGCCGCCGCCAGCAGCTGGCGGGTATAGGGATGCTGAGGGTGATCGAAAAGCTCGTCCACCGTGTTCTGCTCCACGATGGCCCCGTCCTTCATCACCAGCACCCGGCTGCAGATCTGGTAGACCACATTCAGGTCATGGCTGATGAAAAGATAACTCAGATCATACTCCTTCTTCAGCTCCACCAGCAGCTCCAGGATCTGGGCCTGGATGGTCACATCCAGGGCGCTGACAGGCTCGTCGGCAATCACCAGCCCGGGTCGGGTGATGACGGCACTGGCAATGCTGACCCGCTGGCGCTGGCCTCCGGAAAGTTCCTGGGGCCGCCGGTCAGCGTACTCGGGACCCAGGCCAATCTTGGCCAGCATTTTACTGACTGCCTCTTTCCGCTCCGCTGCCGACAGCTTGCCCTGGGCCCGCAGGGGCTCCTCCAGAATCCAGCCAATGCTGCGGGCGGGATTCAGGCTGCTGTAGGGGTCCTGAAACACCATCTGGGGCCGCTGGGAGTGGTGGATGATCTCTCCCTCATAATCGCCGATCATTCCAAGAATGGTCCGGGACAGGGTGGTCTTGCCGCAGCCGCTCTCTCCCACCAGGCCCACAATCTCCCCCTGACCGATCTCAAAGGAGATGTCGTGGAGCACCTGACGGCGTTTACCCTTTCGGCCCAGCAGAGCCCGGCCCTCCTGATAATAGCTGTTCAGATGCCGGACCTCCAACACCGGTGTTGCCGCCATGGCTTATCCCTCCTGTTCCCGCCCTTTGGGCGCTATAATTATGTCAACTTCTTATCCCGGGTGGGAATGGCGGCAATGAGCCGCCGGGTGTACTCCGCCTGAGGGGAGCGGAAGATATCTTCCACCTGTCCCTCCTCTACCAGGTGGCCTCCCTGCATCACCGCCACCCGGTTGCACAGTTTGCGCACCACCTGCAGGTTGTGACTGATGAAGAGGATGGCCATATGGTTTTCCCGGTTGAGCTTTTTCAGCAGCTCCAGGATCTGGGCCTGGATGGTCACATCCAGGGCGGTGGTGGGCTCATCTGCCAGCAGCAGCTTGGGACGGCTGACGATGGCAGCGGCAATCATAGCCCGCTGGAGCATACCGCCGGAGAGCTCATGGGGATAGCGGCGATAAATCCGTTCCGGGTCTGGCAGTTCCGCCTGGGCCATGGCCTCCAGGGCCCGCTGGCGGCGCTGTTCGGCATTCAAACGGGTGTGGACCCTTAAACTCTCCTCCACCTGGGGCCCGATGCGCATCACCGGGTCCAGACTGGTCATGGGTTCCTGGAACACCACCGACAGATCAGATCCCTGGATGGAGCGGAGCTCCCGCTCCGAGCACTGCAAAATCTCTCTGCCGTCCAGGGTGATGCTGCCGCTGACATCGGCCTTGCCCCGGGGGAGCAGGCCGCTGACGCTCATGGCGGTGACGGTCTTGCCGCTGCCGCTCTCCCCCACCAGGCCCAGGATTTCCCCCTCCTCCATAGAGAAGGACACCCCGTCCACGGCGTTGCGGGTGGGGGCGGCGTTATGAAAGTGGATCCGCAGATCGCGGACCTCCAACAGATTTGCCATAGTCGCCCTCCTTCTCAGTTCCGGTGGTCAGACTGCTGCAGCCCCTCGCTGAGCAGGCTGAAGCCCAAAATCAGCAGCGCCACAGCGCAGCCAGTGCTCAGAGCGTACCAGGGGGCGTTGCGCAGGTAGGACTGGGCGTCGCTGAGCATGGAGCCCAGGCTGGCCTGGGGAGGCGTGATGCCGATGCCCAGGAAGCTCATACTGGCCTCACTGAGCACCGCATTGTTGAAGCCAATGGTGATGGCGGGCAGCAGCACAGGAATGGTGTTGGGCAGAATGTGGCACACCATGATGCGCAGATCGCTGACCCCCATGAGCCGGGCGCTCTGGATATAGTTCAGGTTCCGGACCCGGACAAACTCCGTGCGGACAATGCGGGCAAAACTGGGGATGAAGAGGATGCCCAAGGCGATAATGATGTTATACTGGCCCCCACCGATGACGCTGATGATGACCAGAGCCAGCAGCATGGCGGGAAAGGCGGTGATGGTGTCGCACACCCGGGTGAGGATGGCGTCGGCGATACCGCCGTAGTAACCGCAGAGGCTGCCAATCAGGATGCCCATAATGCAGCCGATGAGCACCACGCTGATGGCGATCAGGAAAGAGGTACCCAGCCCATCCATGATCCGGGAAAACACGTCCCGGCCCAGGTTATCGGTGCCCAGCCAGTGCTGGGGGCTGGGGGGCGCCATTTTGGCCATGGCGTCCATCTCGGTGGGGTCATAGGGGGTCCAGAAGATACTGACCACCGCCAGCAGGGTCAGCAAGGCGGCCAGGGTGCCGCCGATATAGGTAAAGGAGTTCCATCTGGCGCTCCTTGTCTTTTTCGTTTTCATTGGTCTCGACCTCCCCTGTCACTGCAGCCGGATCCGGGGATCCACCAACTGGTTGATGACGTCGGCCAAAAAGTTCACCAGCACGATCCAAGCGGCCATGATGACCACAATGGCCTGGACCACCGGGAAATCCCGGTTGCTGATGCTGCTGATGAGCAGCCGGCCGATGCCAGGGATGGTAAAAACCTGTTCCACCACGATGGTACCAGTCATAATCTCAGCCATGGAGATGGCCAGGAAGGTGATGACGGGGATCATGGCGTTGCGCACCACATGGCGGCTCAAAATGGCCCGCCGGGCGTTGCCCCGGCTCTGGGCGGTGCGGACATAGTCCCGGCCCAACTCATTTCGAATGGAACCCCGCAGCATCTTGACGGTCATGGCGATGCGGGGAATGGCGATGGCCAGGGCGGGAAAGATCAGGTAATAGAGGAATTGGGGCCAGCTCTGAGTATAGGAGACAAACTCTCCCGGCACAAAGAGCCGGAAGGTCAGGCCCAGGGTAAAACACATGATGATACCGATGAAGAACTGGGGAATGCTCATGAAAATCTGGTCCACAGCGGTGATGATGTGATCCAGCACCTTGCTGCGGACGCTGCCGGCCAAAATTCCCAGGGGGATGGCCAGCACCACTGTGAACAGGAAGGAAAACAGAGTCAGCGCCGCAGTCACCGGCAGCTTGTCCGCCAGCATCTGGCCAACCGGCAGATTATAGCTGTAACTGGTGCCGAAATCTCCCCGGAGGAAGTTGGTCAGCCACTCCCAGTAGCGGACCAGCACCGGCCGGTCCAGCCCCAGCTGGCTCCGGAGGGCGGCGATTTGTTCCGGAGAGGCGTCCATGCCCAGAATCTTGGCAGTAGGGTCTCCCGGAATGATGGAGAAAGCGAGGAAGGCGAGGAATGAAACAATCAACAATGTAATAATGAGAGCAAAGAGTTTTTTCAAGATGTATTTCATACTCCTCGCCTCCCTTCTTTCTGTTTAGATTTGCTTATCTGGCAAAATTGCCGGCGGTATAGCGCACCGTGGACATATCCAGGATATACAGGGGATAGAATTCATATCCCTCCAGAGCCGGATTGATGACCACATACTCCGCCAGGTCCTGGATATAGACGTTGGCGGCGGTATCGCTCAGAATCTCCAGGCACTGCTTGTACAGGGCAGTCTGCTCTGCGTCATCCTGGGTGGCCTGGGCAGCCGCATAGGCCGCATCATAGTCGGCATTGCTGTAATTGATCATGTTCTTGCTGGCGCCGGTGGTCCAACGCTGCAGCATGCCGCTGGCGGTGAGTACGCTGGTGTCAAAGCCCACCAGGGTGGTTTCAAAATTCCGACCCTGATAGACATCGGTGTACCAGCTGGCCCACTCGATGGGGTTGAGCTCCACAGTGATGCCTACCTCAGCCAGCTGCTGCTGGATGACGGCGGCCATGTCCCCATAGGGGTGCTCATACTCGGTGGCGTAGGTGATGGTGAAGCTGAAGCCATCCGGGTATCCCGCCTCCGCCAAAAGCTGCTTTGCCTTCTCCACATCATAGCCGTAATTATCGGCCAGGGAGGCGTCAAAGTACTTGGTGAAGTTGGGGAACATGGAGGAGCCGATCTTCACGCCCTGGCCGCCGGTGGCGAAGGCCATAACCTGGTCCACATCAATGGCCCAGCACAGGGCCTGGCGCACCTTCTCGTTGTCAAAGGGCTCCACATCGTGGTTCAGATACAGGGCCACCGCCAGATTCATGGTGCCGTCCAGCACGGTATAACCGTTGTTCAGGGTGCTGACCTGGTCATACTGCAGATGGGCGCACAGATCGATGGAGCCCGCCTCCAGGGCCAGCAGCTCCGCATCGCTGCCGTCAAAGATCTTGAAGGTCACCTTGTCCAGGTAGGCGGGAGTGCCGTAATAATCCTCGTTCTTTTCGATGACGAAGCTCTCCTGCACACTGTAAGACACGAACCGGAAGGGACCGGTGCCCACAGGTGCGGTGGCCTGATCCTCATAGCCGGCGGGGGTGATGTACACGTTGGACACATAGGCCAAAAAGTCGCTGTTGGCCTGGCCCAGCGTGATGATCAGATCATTGCCCTCAGAGGTGATTTGGGCATCAGAAAGCGCCGCGGCCACGGCTTCATTGACCGTGGTAGCGGCGCAGGTCTCGAAAGAGTATATCACATCCTCCATGGTGACTGCTTCGCCGTTATGGAAAAGCACGCCATCCCGGAGGGTGAAGGTATAGGTCAGGCCGTCCTCCGAAACGGAGTGGGAGGAAGCCACAGCGTCCACATAGTTGCCGTCGCTGTTCAGCTTCACCAAGCCTTCAAAGATGTTAAACATGACCTCTCGAGTTCCTGCCGTCCCCGTCTGGTAGGGGTCAAGACTGTCCAAGTCCTGGGGAATGCCCACGATGATCTCGTTAGCGGATGCTCTCTCGCTGGCGGCCACCGAGGAATCCCCGGAAGAAGCGGTAGTTTCGTCGCTGGAAGCGGGGACCTCAGTCGTTGCTCCTCCGCAGGCGCAGAGTAAGCACGCGAGCGTCGCCAAAACCAGGAAAACTGCAAGAATACGTTTTTTCACTGCTGATTCTCCTTCCGCCCGAACTGGTGCCCGGGCGTTACAACAAAATAACTTCTTCTCCCATTATTAAATTGTCGCGTTTCATTATAGTGCATTGCCCGGAAATAGCAAGTACTTTTTTCTTAGATCTGTGTTTTTTTCGAGTCAATCCAGAAATCCTTTGCATTCCCCGGAAAATCCTGTATAATATAGTTTGGTTTCATATACAATGACATGTTAGAAATTGGACAGAAAATTCATCAAAAGAAACCATTGGAAAAGGAGATACTGCTTTTTTTATGAACGAAGACTCAATATCATCGATCCTGATCATTGCGCTGTTGCTGCTGTTTTCCGCCTATTTTTCCGCCACGGAGACCGCCTTCTCCTCGCTGAACAAGACCAGGCTGAGGGCTATGGCAGAAAAGGGCAACAGCCGGGCCGCCCTGGCACTGAAGCTGTCAGAGCAATACGACCAGCTGCTTTCCTCTATTTTGGTGGGCAACAACGTGGTCAACATCGCCACTTCCTCCATCTCCACCCTGCTGTTTGTGGGAATGCTGCCCAAGATCGGCGCCACGGTCTCCACCATCGTGATTACCATTGTGGTGCTCATCTTCGGTGAAATCTCCCCCAAAAGTCTGGCCAAGGAGAATCCGGAAAAGTTCGCCATGTTCTCCGCCCCCATCATTCGGGTGGTCATCTGGGTACTTACCCCCATCAACTTCCTGTTCACCCTCTGGAAAAAGCTGCTGACCAAGCTCTTCAAGAGCGATGACAGCCACCGGATGACCCAGGATGAACTTCTGATGTTGGTGGAAGAGGTGGCCCAGGATGGCAGCATTGACCAGAGTGAGGGCGATCTGCTCCGCTCCGCCATCGAGTTCACCGACCTGGACGCCGAGGACATCCTGACCCACCGGGTGGATCTGGAGGCGGTACCTGTCACCGCCAGCAAGGAAGAGGTGGCCAACAGCTTTTCCGAGAGCCGCTATTCCCGGCTGCTGGTCTACGATGGCTCCATTGACAACATTGTGGGCGTCATCCACCAGAAGGACTTCTATACCGGCACCGGTATCAGCGACCAACCTCTGACTGAACTGATGAAGGAGCCTGTCTATGTGCCCCAGTCCGTCAAGATTAGCGACTTGCTGAAGGTGCTCCAGAAACACAAGGCCCATATCGCCGTGGTCAGTGACGAGTATGGCGGCACCTTGGGTATTGTCACCATGGAGGACATCCTGGAGGAGCTGGTGGGCGAAATCTGGGACGAACATGATGAGGTGATTGAGAACTTCCAAAAGGTGGGCGAGAACACATACCGGGTGCTGTGTTCCACCGATCTGGACAAACTGGATCGGTTCTTTGACCTGGACGTGGATTCCGACTGCACCTCCATCAGCGGTTGGGTCATGGAGCAGCTGGGCCGGATTCCCGAGGAGGGAGACTGCTTTGACTACGAAGATCTCCATGTCACCGTCACCGCCACCGACTACCACCGGGTGCTGGAAATCGAGGTACAGCGCATTCCCCAGCCGCCAAAACAGGACGAGGAATCGACTGCCCAGTAATTTTTCCCGTGCTGGGGGCTTTTTGTGAGAATGACTTTACATTTTTGCCGGTTCATGGCATAATGTGGCCGAATGAAACGACCGGGCCGTCCTCCTGGGCGGCCCGGAATTTTTTGGAGGGATTGAACATGGTAACACAGGACATCCGTTACATCGGTGTCAACGACAGGGATCTGGATCTGTTCGAGGGACAGTATATCGTTCCCAACGGCATTGCCTACAACTCCTATGTCATCCTGGACGAGAAGGTGGCGGTGATGGACACCGTAGACCACCGCAAAACAGCAGAATTTATGGCCAATTTGGAGGAGGCTCTGGCCGGCCGCACCCCGGATTATCTGGTGGTACAGCATGTGGAGCCCGACCACGCCTCCAGCATTCAGGCCCTGTTGGACAAGTATCCCGGCATCCAGGTAGTGGCCACCGCCAAGGCGCTGCAGATGCTGCCCCTTTACAACATCACCCCTGGCAACACCCAGACGGTGAAGGAAGGAGACACCCTCTCCCTGGGCAAGCACGAACTCACCTTCATCTGCGCCCCCATGGTGCACTGGCCGGAGGTCATGGTGAGCTACGACAAGACCGACAAGGTACTCTTCGCCGCCGACGCCTTTGGCAAGTTCGGCGCCCTGGACGCCGACGAGGACTGGGACTGCGAGGCCCGGCGCTATTACTTCAATATTGTGGGCAAGTACGGTCCCCAGGTCCAGGCCCTGCTCAAGAAGGCCGCCAACCTGGACATTCAGATCATTTGCCCCCTCCACGGCCCGGTGCTGAAGGAAAACCTGGGTCACTATCTGGAGAAGTATCAGATCTGGAGCAGCTACGGGGTGGAGTCTGAGGGCGTGTTTGTTGCCTACGCCTCCCTCCACGGCAACACCGCCCAGGTCGCCCACAAGCTCAAGGAAATCCTGGAGGCCAAGGGCTGCCCCAAGGTGGCCATCACCGACCTGGCCCGGGAGGACATGGCCGAAGCTCTGGAGGACGCCTTCCGTTACGGCAAGGTGGTGCTCTGCGCCAGCAGCTATAACGCCGGTGTAGTGCCCTGCATGGAGGACTTCCTCCACCATCTGAAGGCCAAGAACTATCAGAAGCGCACCGTGGCGCTGGTGGAGAATGGCTCCTGGGCTCCCTCCGCCGCCAAGACCATGGGCGAAGTACTCTCCCAGATGAAGGAGATCACCCTGGTGGAGCCCACCGTTACCATCCGGGGTGCCCTGAAGGACAGCGATCTGCCCGCTCTGGAGGCCCTGGCTGAGGCCATGCTGCAATAAGCTACATACAAAAACACGGCCCTGGGATCCCATGCCTGGCGATCCCGGGGCCGTTTCTTTTTCCGGAAAAGAAAGTCTTTCTCTCTGCAACAGATAAATCCCCGGCCTCCCAACTGATGGGAGGCCGGGGATTCGTATTGCTCAGTTTGATCTGAAGATCAGGGTTTGACCCGAATGGTCACGGTGGCGGTCTCGCCGCCGGAGGTGACGGTCATGGTGGTTTTGCCCTCGGCCAGGCCGGTGCACTCACCGGTGGTGGGATCCACGCTGGCAATGCTGGGATCCGCAATAGACCAGGCATAGTTGGTACCGTCGCCGCCGGTGGCCTTGAAGGGCACCGGCTCACCCATGTTCAGGGTAAAGTCGCCGTCCTGGGCATTGCCGAAGGCAGTGACCACAATGCTGGATGCGGCGGTAGTGCCAGGCTCAGTGGCAGGATCGCCGCCAGCGTCGGCACCATTACAGGTCACCTGGCAGGCAGCGGTAACTCCGCCGGCGGAGGCAGTGATGGTGCAGGTGCCCGCCCCCACATAGCTGACTACGCCGGAGGCATCCACAGTGGCAACATTGCTGTCGCTGGTGGTCCAGATTGTCTGTCCCACCCAGCCGGTGGGTGCGATGGTGGCGGTCAGATTGGCAGTCTCACCGGCGTTCAGCGTCAGGGTTGCCTGATCCAGAGTCACACTGTCCGGCGCAACAATCTGGGGCTCCGTGCTCTGGGTGCCCTGATCAGCCTGCTGACTGCCGGTGCCGCTGGCGTCCGCCTGCTGGGAGGTGCTGGTCTGGCTGGAGGTATTGGACTGAGGCTCCGGTTTGTCAAACAGGGTGGTCTTGACCAGTACGGCTACGATGACCACTGCCGCCAGAATCAAAATAATCGAAAGGATGATTCCCACAATGGACAGCGGGCTTCTGGCCCCGCCATAGCCACCGCCCCGGGTATTGGTCCGGACTCGATTGCCCGCCCGGCTGCTGCGGCCGGACCGGTTGCCGCCCACTTTCTTGCCGTTGGGCGCAGTATGGCAGAAGGGGCAGGCCTTATAGGTCGCCGCATAATCTTCGCCGCAGAATTTGCAGTGGATCAGCTCAGGCTGGTTATCGCTGTAATAATCGTCCATGAAGAATGGTTCCTCCTCGTCTTAAGGTTACATAATTTATCATACCGAATTCTTGGCTTCTCGTCAACAGGAAAACGACAAAATTAGTGGTGGTCATTTCCTCTTTCCGCCCCGAAATCTTGACCGGCATGGCCCCGGGTACTATAATGATATTTGTTCAATCCAGGGCAAAACGTCCCCTTTGTCCCTTTAATCGTTCTCCAGTTGCCGGTGTTTTTCCGATTTCTCCCCACTACTTTTGGGCCGGAGGACACATAATAGAATCCCATAGATCAATTCGCCCCGGGGCAGTACTCCGGAGGCAGGAGGTGCCACATGAGCAAAGAGAAAATCACCACCGCCATGGTACAGAAGAAATACCGGGCGGGTATTCAGGCTTTCTCCCGTCTGCTGGGAGACCCCACCCTGCGGCTCAACTTCGTTCAGGAGGCGGACCCCTTTTTTCGCCGCTGCGCCCTGGCGGTCTGGAAGCACGGCGGGCCGGTGACGGAACGCCATGTGGCCGCCTACAATGCCATCTGCTCCGGTGACAACGAGGCCCCCTCGGTACTTTTTTTTGAGCTCTGCGCCGCTGTGGAGGGTGCCCCGGATTTCGCTCCCCCGGCCTTTTTCTACGAACTGGTCCGCTCCGACCGGGGCAGCCGCCGCAACCACGCCGGCAAATTCACCGAACTGTGCTCCATTCTGCTGCTGCTCTTCGCCGCTGTGGATGACGAAGTCAACCAGGAGGAAGCGGACTATGTGGACCACTGCACTCAAATCCTGGTCGCCGCCGGAGGCCCCGGGGATACCCGCACCCACACACCCGCTGACCCTCCCGCTCCCCAGCAGGGCCCTCAGGAGGAGCAGGCTATCCAGGAAACCCAGGCGGAAACCCAGAGTGCGGGGGATGAGGAACCCGTTCCCCCGGCAGAGTCCGTGGAGGATCTGCTGGCGGAGCTGGATCAGCTGTGCGGCCTGGATCAGGTAAAAAAAGACGTGCGCAGCCTCATCAATCTGGTGAAGGTACGCAAGCTGCGGCAGGAGAACGGCCTCTCGGTTCCTCCCATGAGCCTGCACCTTGTCTTTTTGGGCAACCCCGGCACCGGCAAAACCACTGTGGCCCGGCTGCTGGCCCGGCTGTATCACGCCATCGGAGTGCTGTCCAAAGGGCAGTTGATCGAGACTGACCGTTCCGGCCTGGTGGCGGGCTATGTGGGACAGACCGCCATCAAAACCCAGGAAATCATTGCCAAGGCCATGGGCGGCGTACTCTTCATTGACGAGGCCTACTCCCTTACCAGCCAGGAAGGGGCCAATGACTTCGGCAAAGAGGCCATTGAGATCCTGCTGAAAAACATGGAGGATCATCGTGATGACCTGATTGTCATTGTGGCGGGCTATACCAACCTGATGGAACAGTTCATCCACTCCAACCCGGGTTTGGAATCCCGGTTCAACAAATACTTCTACTTTGAGGACTACACCGCTGAGCAGCTGTTTGAAATTCTGGAATCCCAGTGCCAGCGCAACAGCTATGTGCTCTCGGAGGAGACCCGGGATAAGGCAAAACAGCTGTTGGCGGAGGCCTATGAGACCCGGGACGAGAATTTCGGCAACGCCCGGGAGGTACGCAACCTCTTTGAGGAGCTGATTGCCCGGCAGTCCGACCGGGTGGCCGCCATGGAAGCTCCCACCAAGGAAGATCTGATGCTCATCACCGGCGCTGACTTTGACGCCGCCGCCGGGGAGGAACAGCAGTCCCCGGAACAGGCTGACGCCGCCACGGAAGCCACATCCTCTGACCAAGCCGGAGCACCCACCCCGGCAGAAGCGGAACCATCCTCCGACAAGTAACACAACAGCCCCGGCGCACAATGCGCCGGGGCTGAGATTGTCGAAAAAGGCCTATGGCCTTTTTCGACAACGGGGCGGCATGCAGGACAGGGCTCGATTGCTAACGCAAAAGTCACCCCGTCCTGCATGAGAAGAGTCATTTCCGAGGCGCATGTCCCCGGAAATGACCAAAATTAGATTTTGTTCCGTCCTCTTCGGAGGACGGAATTCTGTGAAACTGTTAAAACTTACAGTCTTTCGACAAACTGAGCCCCGGCGCACAATGCGCCGGGGCTGTTTCATTTTGTTTTTAATCCACGTCGGCCAAAAAGCACTGCCAGGGCAGCACATCCGCCAGCTGAATCAAGGTCTCATTCAGTCCGCCGCCGAAATCCTGGGACGTGTGCAGCTCCCCGGCGGTCAGATCGGTACACAGCGGCAGCTCTACCACCGCTTTGCCTCCATCGCCGCTGAGCAGCGCGATACGGCCGCCGTGCTTCTCCGCCACAATCCGGCAGATGGAGATGCCCAGACCCAGGCCCCACTCCCCTTCCGCCAGGGGATCGTTGCCCCGGGCTGGATCAAAGGCCCGGGCCAGCTGAGTCGGGGAAAAGCCCTCGCCGCTGTCGCTGACCGTGAGTCTCACCCAGCGCTTTTCCCGGCTCTCCAGCCGCAGCAATACCCGGCCTCCGTCTCCGGCGGCCCGGATGGCATTGGACAGCAACTGGTAGAGGAGCCTGCGCAGCATCCGCTCCTCTCCCCGTACCAGAAGGTTTCCGCTGCGCTGTTCCAACGTTACCGCACAGCCGGCTTGGTCTCCGACCCCCTGAACTCGGCGCACCACATCGGCGCACAGGCCTCCAAAATCCAGCACCTGCGGGTGGAAGCGGACCTGCTCCCCGGAGGTGGTGCCCAAAAATTCCAGGCTGTCCAGCATCCGCAATAAAATATGATAGTTTTTTCGCTGAATGGCCCGGTATTGCTCCGTCTTTTCCGGAGAACGATCTTCCCGGGGGTATTCCAGCAGCTGGCTGGCGCCAATTAAATTGCCCAGAGGGATGCGCAGCTGTCCGGCAATCTGGCTCAGGCGATCCAACGGAACCAAGGGGGCTTCCGGGGCCAGAGAGAGCTGGTACAGAACGCCTCCGTCCAACTCCGCCCTGCGACAAACCCAGTGCTCCCCGCCCAGGGAGCAACTCTCGGCTCCTTGGGTCTCCAAACCCTGCAATACCTGAGGCAGTGCCTCCCCTTCGGCCAGTTCCCAGCCCTCCCGCCGGGCCAGAGCCTCAGCGGCGGGGTTATAATAGGCAACGGTCCCCCGCAGGGTCCAAAACACCGGGTCCGGCACTGCGTCAAACCATCCGGGCCCGGAAAGGGTAAATTCTTTCATTCGCTCACTCCGCAAATCTATCTCCACAATAGGGTGCCCATTTTCTTTGTGAACAGTTTGGCTTTAGTATAGCAAATCCTGGCATTGGGCGCAAGAATTCTGTCGAATCATGTCGAATTCAAAAAGTTTGAACTGACAGGGAAAAAATGAATTTCTTAGAAAACTTTTGAAAAAGTTCTTTTTATTGGCTGAATTGTTGCGTAAATATGTATTTTTGTCTCTGTTTCGTCGTTTTGACGATATATTTTGCTTCCTTTCATTTTTTCGCTCAATTAACACCGTGAAAACGCTGAATTTTAAGATTCCCTCTTTTAAAATGGAACAATTCGGATTATAATAACGGCGTAAATCATTGGAACCCTGAAACGCAATAAAAAGGAGTGTTCTTTCATGAGCATCAAAGTTGGCATCAACGGTTTTGGCCGCATCGGCCGTCTGGTCTTCCGCGCCGGCATCGACCGGGAGGACATCGAGTTCCTGGGCATCAACGACCCCGGCATGACCCCCGACTACATGGCCTACATGCTGCGCTATGACACCATGCATGGTCAGTTCACCGGCACCATCGAGTATGATGACGAGTCCATCACCGTCAACGGCAAGCGGATCATGGTCTATGCCAAGTTCAAGCCCGAGGAGATTCCCTGGGGTGAGCTGGGCGTCGAGTATGTTGTGGAATCCACCGGCCTGTTCCTGACCAAGGAGAAGGCTCAGGGCCATCTGGACGCCGGCGCCAAGAAGGTCATCATGAGCGCCCCCTCCAAGGATGACACCCCCATGTTCGTGATGGGCGTCAACAATACAACCTATGACACCAGCATGGACTTTGTTTCCAACGCTTCCTGCACCACCAACTGCCTGGCTCCCATCGCCAAGGTGCTGCACGACAACTTCGGCATCACCGAGGGCCTGATGACCACCGTTCACTCCACCACCGCTACCCAGAAGACCGTGGACGGCCCCTCCAAGAAGGACTGGCGCGGCGGCCGTGCCGCTGCCGGCAACATCATCCCCTCCTCCACCGGCGCTGCCAAGGCCGTGGGCAAGGTTATCCCCAGCCTGAACGGCAAGCTGACCGGCATGAGCATGCGCGTGCCCACCCTGGACGTCTCCGTGGTCGACCTGACCGTCAACCTGGCCAAGCCCGCCACCTATGACGAGATCTGCGCCGCCATGAAGAAGGCCTCCGAGGGCGAGCTGAAGGGCATCCTGGGCTACACCGAGGACGCCGTGGTCTCCTCCGACTTCCTGGGCGACACCCACACCTCCATCTTCGACGCCGGCGCCGGCATCGCTCTGACCGACACCTTCGTGAAGGTTGTCTCTTGGTACGACAACGAGATCGGCTACTCCAACAAGGTGCTGGACCTGATCGCCTATATGTTCACCGTGGATCACAAGTAATCTGATCCATCCGTAACAAAAAGCACAGCGGCCCCGAAGCATTGCTTCGGGGCCGCTTTTTTGCATTTTGGAACAGCTGCGTCAACGCCTTCTGTCAACGGGGGCGGGGATAGGCCTGGGGTTGATCTGTCAGCCCCAACAGATAGTCGATGCTGGTACCATAGAACAGCGCCAGCTTTACCAGCACCTGGGTGGGAATATCGTTTTCCCCGGTCTCATACTTGGAATATCCGGTCTGGGACATGCCCAGCATCCTGGCCACCTTGGTCTGATTCAGATCCCGGTCCTCTCTCATGGCCCGAATTCTAGGATACATGTCACTCACCTCCGATCCAGTCCAGTTTAGTTTAATCTGAATCAGAGTATTGCTTTTTAACCTATTTCAGGTTATACTTATCTCGACACTGTTCCTGCATCTCCGCAGGCCGAGAGAGGATTATTATGAGACCCCAACATCAACGTTTGCCATATCAGCGTTTTGGCTGCGGCATCTTGTTTACCATAATTTTAATATGGTCACTCTTTTCCCCGACCAGTTGGAATCTGCTCCGCTGGCCCCGAGGGCTGCCCCTCCCCACCGCTTCCAGTTGGGTTTTGGCCTCAGTGGATGTGATCCATGGGGCAAGCGGCACCCATTACACCATGACATTGGTCAATCTGTCCCGCCAGGAGGCAGACCAGTATATAGCCCAACTGGAAGAACAAGGCTACTGCCCTATTCCGGTTCTCCGGGAAGAAACTGACGACGAGGATAAAGCGTCCCCCTGCCGCTGGCGCGGGGAAAAGGGCACCGATCGGCTGGAACTCTTCCACCGAGGGGCAACTCTGCTGGTGTTCTGGAGTCAGCCCGCCTCCGCATTCCGCCTAATACAACAAGAGACATCCCAGCCAACCGGCGGGATGTCTCTTATTTTGCGTCAGATTCTTTTTACTGAACCAGCTGGTCCATTTCATCAATCAGGCCGTCAAAGAGCTTCAGGGCCTCATCAATGGGCTGAGCAGTGGCCATATCCACCCCAGCGCCCCGGAGCAGGTCAATGGGAGGCTTGGAGCAGCCGCCCTTCAGGAAGTTCAGATAGTGCTCCACCGCGCTCTTGCCCTCCTGGAGGATTTTCTGGGACAGGGCAATGGCTGCTGCGTAGCCGGTGGAATACTGGTAGACATAATAATTGTAGTAGAAGTGGGGAATCCGGGCCCACTCCAGGCTGATCTCGTCGTCCACCACGATGTCGGGCCCGAAGTAGTCTTCGTTGAGCTTGCGATAGATGGCGCACAGGGCGTCGGCGGTCAGGCCCTCCCCCCGCTCCGTCATCCGATTGACCTCCAGCTCAAACTCGGCAAACATAGTCTGGCGATAGAGGGTGGTCCGGAACTGCTCCAGGAAGTAGTTGATCAGATAGGCCCGCTGTCGCTTGTCGGTGGTGTTCTTCAGCAGGTACTGCATCAGCAGAGCCTCGTTGCAGGTGGAGGCCACCTCCGCCACAAAGATCACATACTCGGAGTAGCAGGAGGGCTGGGTGGCGCAGGAGAGATAGGTGTGCATGGAGTGGCCCATCTCATGGATCAGGGTGAACACGTCGTTGAGGGTGCCCTGGAAGTTCAGCAGGATAAAGGGGTGCATGGAGTAGCCTCCGGCGGAATAGGCGCCGCTGCGCTTGCCGGGATTCTCATACACGTCGATCCAGCGCTGGGCCAGGCCCTGGCGGACGATGGCGCAGTACTCCTCCCCCATGGGCTCCAGGGCCTTCAGGATCAGGTCACAGGCCTCCTCGTAGGTGAAGTGCATATCCACATCCCCCACCATGGGCACATAGAGGTCGTAAAAGTGGAGCTCATCCACTCCCAGCAGCTTCCGGCGCAGCCGGGTGTACTTGTGCATGGCCGGGAGATTCCGATGGACCGCGTCGATCAGGTTGGTGTAAACCTCCACCGGCACCTCGGTCTCGTCCAGAGCGGCAGCCAGGGTGTTGGGATACTTCCGGGCATCGGCAAAGAATTTCAGCTGTTTGGTCTGGGCGTTTAGGGTGGCGGCGCAGGTATTGCGGAACTGGCCGTAGCCGGCATAGCAGGACTCAAAGGCGGACTTCCGCAGGGTCCGGTCCTGGGAGTACAGCAGGGGCCCATAGGTGCCGTGGGTCACAGGGTGTTTCTCTCCCTGGCTGTCCACCGCGTCGGCAAAGGTCAGGTCGGCGTCGGCAAACATGGAATAGATGTTGTCGGGCTGGGCCGCCATCTCCCCGGCGCTGGCCAGCAGGGCCTCTTCGGCGGGAGACAGGGTGTGCTCCTTCCGGCGGAAGATCCGGTCCAGATTCCTGCGGTAGAGTTCCAGCTCCGGGCACTGCTGATAGAAAGCCTCCATGGCCTGCTGATCCAGGGACAGCAGCTCCGGGGTAAACCAGGCGCAGGCGCTGGCCACACTGACATAGAGGCTCATGGCCTGGCTGGCGAAGTCCTGGTACTTGGAAACCCGGGTGTCCTCGTCGCTCTTGCGCTGGGCGTAGTTCAGCAGCCGGGACAGGGCAATATTGGCCTCGTCATCCAGCCGCAGAAAGGCCAGCAGCTCCTGGGCAGACTGAGAAATCTTGCCCTGATAGGCGGCGCACTTGGCGGGATAGCCCTTGGCCTCCTCCAGCGCCTGCAAAAAGACCTCGTCAGTGGCAAAGATACTGGCCAGATCCCAGTGATACTTTGCCTCAATCTCATCTCTGGATTTGACTTCCATACGAAACAACCTCCAATGATCAATTCAAATTTCGTACCAGCTTCTCGGCGACCCCCAGAATCACCGCGCTGCCCAGTTCAAATTCCCGGGCGGGGATAATCCGGGGTTCATAGGCGGAATTTTCAGGCTGGAGGATCACAAAGTCCCCCTGACGCCGAAAACGCTTCAGGGTGGCCGCCTCCCCATCCACGATACAGGCCACAATCTGGCCGCTCTCTGCGGCGTTCTGGCGATGGATCAGCACTTTGTCATCGGGACAGATGCCGGCGTTGATCATGCTGTCCCCTTCCACCCGCAGGTAAAAGTAGGCGGAGGGGTCGGTGACATCGGCGGGCTCCCAGCCCTCAATTTGCTCCCGGGCCACAATGGGGCCTCCGGCCCGAATGGCTCCCAGCACCGGCACCATCTGTTCCCCGGGCATGGCCTGCCGCACCTGGGGCACATCGTATCCCTGCAGCCAGCGCTCATCCACCCCCAGCCGGGCCGCCATCTCCATGACTACCCCGGCCTTGGGCTCCCGCTGACCCAGTACATAGCGGTTCAGAGTCTGGGGCTTCATCTCCAACAGACGCCCCAGGGCCTCGTAGTTCAGCCCCCGCTCCCGCATCAGCTGTCCCAATCGGCTCCCCAATGTCTCCACCCGTTCCATCGCTGCGCCTCCCTCCTCCGGCCCATGATCCTTGTATCCTCTTTATTTTATCACTTAGCATCACCGTTTACAATTTCATTTTTCCCATTTTATCACCGCATGGTGTCAATATGAAATTTTTTCCTATTTTTCCCTTGACATTATAACCATTTGGTGGTATCCTTGTCCCAGTTAATCGAACAGCTGTTCTATATTTAACACCAAATGGTGGTGCATTCCACCCTGCTCCACCGCAAAAAAAGCCCCGACGGGCAAAACCCGCCGGGGCAAAACAGAGAGGGATGATAATCACAGCTGAGGCAGACTTTGGTTCAGCCAATGGCCTTCAGCAGGAAATCCAGCAGCACCAAAGCCACCAACAGCCCAAGATTGCACACAGTAAACCAGAACAGATAGCGCCGTTTCTGCTCCGGGTAATCCTTCACCACAAATTTATAGGAGATCAGGCTGGCCATGGAGGCGATGAGGGTACCCAGTCCTCCCAGATTACAGCCCACCATCAACTCCGCCCAGTGATCGGTAAATCCGGACAGCAGCAGCGCCGCCGGCACATTGCTGATGACCTGGCTGGCCAGCACCGAGACCAGCACCACATTGTGCTCCAGCAGAGAGGCCAGGAAGTTCTGGAAAATGGCGATGTTGCCCAGATTGCCCACGAAGATAAAGAAGGCCACAAAGGTGCCCAGCAACGAGTAATCCACGCTGGCCAGCAGTTTTCGGTCTGCAAAGAGCAGAAAAACCAGGGTAACGGCGGCAATCGCCAGGGGTGGGACGATATTGAAGATCCCCAGCAGGCACAGCCCGAATCCGGCGGCGCAGCAAACCAGTCCCCGAGCGCCTCCCAACTTTGTCTCTACGGATGCACCGGACACCGGGACAGACTTCAAGCAGAGCACCAGCACCGCCAGACAGACCGCTGAGAGCACCCCATAGGGCAGCATCAGCAGGCAGAACCGGCCAAAGCCCATCTCCGACTGGGCGTAGAGGTAGAGGTTTTGGGGATTGCCCATGGGGGTCATCATACTGCCCAGATTGGCCGCCACCGTCTGGAGCACCACCACGGGCACCACCAGCTTCTCCCGGCCGATCATCCGCAGCACGATGAGTCCAAAGGGGACGAAGGTGATCAGAGACACATCATTGGTGATGACCATGCTGAGGACAAAGGGCAAAAAGACCAGCACAAAGACCATCTTCCGGGTGCTGGCGGTTCGCTGCAGCAGCCGGCTGCCCAGGTAGGTGAACAGCCCCAACTTCTGAAAGCCCTTCATCACCGCCATCAGGCTGAACAGCAGGGCCAGGGTGTCCCAGTCGATGTACCCGGCATAACCGGGGCTGGGAGGTACGGCAATCATGGAGGCCAAGGCCAGCACCACCGCCACACAGAGGACGGTCTCCGAACGAATAAAGCGCAGGGCCCGCTGCCTCAGATTTCGTTTTGTTTGTTGTGTCATATGGATACGCCTCACAACAGAGATTGAAAGGATCGCGCAGAAAAAAGCCGGTCACGTTTGTGACCGGCTTGGTGGAAGAGAATGGATTCGAACCATTGTAGGCGGTGCCAACAGATTTACAGTCTGCCCCCTTTAGCCACTTGGGTACTCTTCCATATTGATTTGTGGAGCTGGTGGACGGACTTGAACCCCCGACCTGCTGATTACAAATCAGCTGCTCTACCAACTGAGCTACACCAGCAAGCTTCTGCTGAACTCGCGACTCAGCATGAAATATATTACCAGAGCTTATCTCATTTGTCAACGGTTTTTTTGCATTTTTTCATTTTTCTTTTCAACAAGAGGAGGAACTCGATTTGCGTTTGTTTGACCCCTATCACACTGACCAGGACAATCCCACCTGCTGCTGCGACGAATGCGGCGGAGAAATCTATGCTGATGACCTGGTTTACCTGATTGACGGTGTGCCCATTTGCGAAGAATGCCTGGCGGAATTCGCCCAGAGTTATTTTGCCGCCCAGCGGAGGTTGGGCGCCCAGCTGTTGGAGTATAACGATGACTAATCAAGAAAAGGAGCGGCTTTCACCCATGTCCAGACCCGTTTATCGAAACCCCAAACCCCTGGTGCAGGATCTGTCGATCTGCACCGCCCACGCCAATAATGGCGATGAGGTGGGGCTGTCCCCCCGGCGAAAGGCCATCGTCCGGGCTCTGCGCCGCCGGGCCACCAACAGGCAGCGGCAGTGCCTTTACCTCTACTACGCTCGGGGACTCAGTCAACAGTCCATTGCCAAGCTGCTGGACGTCAATGTCTCCACTGTCAGCCGCAACATCCACAACGGGGAACGGCATGTGACGGAGGCGCTGGCCCTTTTGGAGGACTGAGGGCTGCCCATACAACGAATCAGGGGGACACCGCATCAGCGGTGCCCCCCTGGTTCGTTTTTCTCAGAATCTGCCCAACAGATGGGTCACGCCTTTTGCAATGGCGTATACCGGCCCCTCCATCACCCGTTTCACGTTGTCCAGCTCCTCCCGGATGTGGATGCCCTGGGGACAATGGGTCTCGCACCGGCCGCACTTGACGCACTGGGAGGCGTTGGAGCGCTTGCCCCGGAGGGTGGTACACATGAAGTATTCCTTCATGCCGGTATAGAATCCCTCGGTATACCGAGCGTTATAGCACCGGAAGGCTCCGGGGATGTCCACCCCCTTGGGGCAGGGCATACAGTAGCCGCAGCCGGTGCAGCCCACCTTGATCTTCTCATTGATGGCGGCCTTCACTCGCTCATAGAGCTCCCGCTCCGGTTCACCCAGCTCTCCGGCCTCCACCTCCGAGGCGATGCGGCAGTTTTCCGCCACCATCTCCAGGGAGTTCATGCCCGAAAGCACCACCGTCACCTCCGGCTGATCCCAGAGCCAGCGCAGCCCCCACTCGGCGGGGGTGCGCCGGGGGGTAAACTCCCCAAAGGCCTTCTGGGCTTTGGAGGGCAGGGCGTTCACCAGACGGCCGCCCCGGAGGGGCTCCATAATGATGACAGGAATCCCCTTCTCCGCGGCGTGCTGGAGTCCCCGGCGCCCCGCCTGGGTGTGCTCATCAATATAGTTATACTGTATTTGGCAGAAATCCCAGTCCCGGCAGTCCAACAGCTCCTGAAAGGCGTTGGTGTTGCCGTGGTAGGAGAAGCCCACGTTGCGGATGATTCCCGCCGCCTGCTTCTCCTGAAGCCACCGATCCACCCCCAGGTCCTTCAGCCGCTGCCAGGTGGTCACGTCCGGCAGCATATGCATCAGGTAATAGTCGATGTGGTCGGTCTTCAGCCGCCGCAGCTGCTCCTGAAAAAAGCGCTCGATGTCGTCGCTCTTCCGGATCAGGTAATGGGGCAGCTTGGTGGCGATGTTCACCTGATCCCGGCAGTGGTTCTTGTCCAGCACCGCCCCCAACAGCTCTTCGCTGCCGGGATAAATGTAGGCAGTGTCAAAATAGTTGACCCCCTGGTGGATGGCGGACAGAATCTCCCGCTCCGCCTCCTCAAAGTCAATGCTGCCCCGCTTGCGCTGAAAGCGCATGCAGCCAAACCCCAGGATGGACAACTCCTCTCCGTGCCGGTCTTTACGATAATGCATAGCCTCTGCCTCCCTGTCCCAATCTTGCCAATCGTTTCCTGCTACATTATCATTTCCATTTTAAAAGCAGTTCTGTCCCAAACTTCCGCCGCAGGTCCAAAACCTAATCACCGTACCCACCCGAAATCGGAGAAGGGGAAGAACACCAGCAGCACCCGGCCAATCACATAGCGCTCGTCCACCATGCCCAGCTGGGCCACCCGGCTGTCGCTGGAGTGATTGCGGTTGTCTCCGCAGACAAAGATACAGCCCTCCGGCACCGTAAACTCCTGGTTCACATACTGGGGGTCCAGGTCCACTTTGTCCGCCATGTAGTCGCTGCCATACATGTCATCATGCTCGTAGTTCAGGTAGGGCTCCTCCAGGATTTCACCGTCCACGGTGATGGTGTTGTTGTCGTAGTCAATGTAGACAGTCTGGCCTCCGGTGGCGATGACCCGCTTCACCAAAGCCTGATCCCCAAAGGTGTGGTCCTTCCGCAATACGATCACATCTCCCTGCCGGGGGGTATAGGCGATCCGCTGCACCAGCATCAGATCCCGGTCGTGGAGGGTGGGATACATGGAAGAGCCGTCCACCCCCACAATACTCACCACAAAAGTGAACAGCGTGACGATGATCACCAGCACCACCGCCAGCAATTCCAGCCACTCAAAGAGGCTTTGGCGCCATCCCTCCTGGTCCTTCCGCTCTTCCGGAGCGTTACCCTGGGCCGTCACGTCAAAGGCTTCCCGTTTTCCCTTCATCAGACGGCGCCTCCCTTCACCAGGTTTTCTTCCCGGTCATGGCAGCTGAACAGCAGAATCTGCCGGTCCTGGGACAGTTCTTTCAGCAGTCGAAGGGCGGGCACCACCCGCTGATCGTCAAAGTTCACCAGGGCGTCGTCCAACACCAGGGGGCAGCGCTCCTCCTGGGGCAGGGCCAGGTCACACACCGCCAGACGCACCGCCAGCCAGAGTTGATCGGCGGTACCCTGGCTCAGGGAGAGGATGCTGCGGACCACTACGCCACCCTGTTCTTCTGCTCCAGCCTCCAGGGACCGATTGAGCCGCACCTTGGGGTATTTCCCGCCGGTGAGGGCCTGCAGATAGGCCCCAGAACGGCGATTGAGCTCCGGAGAGAACCGGTTGCGCATTTCCGCATCCGCCTCCTCCAGGGCCTCCAGGGCGATCTGAAGGGCTTCGTAGTCCCGGCGGCAGCTCTCCAGGGTGCGGTCGATGGACTCAATCTCCGCCTGGATGGTCTCCGGATCTCCCAGGGTACTGCGGCGGCCCATGGCCATGGACAGGTCGTTGTGGTGGCTGTTCAGCCGCCGCTCCGCCTCCTGGAAGCCGGCCTGGGCCTGTTCCAGAGTCACCGAGGGCTCCTCGGCAATGGCGCCGGCGCAGCCCTTGCCGTGGGCCGCCACCGTGTCAAACAGCCGCTGGGCGCTCTCCCGGCGCTGCCGGGCCTTGTCCAGGGAGTCCAGCAGGGTGAGCGCCCGGGTAATGGCGGCGGAGAAACCGAACACGTCCTTCACCTCCGGGGCAAAGGTGTCCACCAGCGCCCGCAAATCGTTCCAGGCACTCTGGCGCTGCGCTTCCAAATCGGATTCCGCCTTTTGGGTCCGCTCCAGCTCCTCCCGGGCCTTCTGGGCCTCAGAGAGCCGGGCGCAGTAGTCCTCCGCCTTTTGGGAGATCTCCTGCTTGGTCTCCACCTGGAACTGCTGAAGCAGCTTCTGGATCTCCGCCTGGCAGCGCTTTTTGCTGCCATGGCTCACCAGGCCCAGCACCACACCCAAAAGGGCCAAAGCTCCGGCTCCCAGCCCCGGCAGCAGCGCCGCAGCGCCGGTGACGGCGTAGGACACCCCAAAGAGGGCTGCCGCCGCCAGAATCAGAATCACCGGCAGCAGCCAGCGGTTCCGGACGGCAGCGACGGCTTTCCGCTCCAGGGTTTCAATCTGCTGCTGAGCCCCCTGGGCCTTGCTGCGGGCCTCGGCGGCCTCTCCCGAATAGACCGGGTCCTCCGCCCGGGTCTGGGCCGCCTCCAGGGCCTCCTGTGCGGCGGGCACCTCCTGGGCGGCCTGCTTCAGGCTGTTGTCCAGCCCCCGAAGCTGGGCCACCTCATCCCGGGCCCGTTCCAGCTCCTCCTTGGGGGGCAGCCCCTCCTCCGGCAGCTGGGCCTGGAGCCGCTCCAGCTGCTGCTGGGCCTGCTTCAGCTCCCCTTCCGCCTGGGCATAGGCCTCAGCCTGGGCACTGTCGCTCTTGGCGTGATAAAGGTCGATCTGATGCTTCAGCTTGGCGCGCATCTCGTCGTATTTGTCAATCTCCATCTTGCTGGCTCGGATCTGGCTGGTGACATCCCGCACCGTCTCCAGAGCCAAATTGAGTTCGCTCCGCCGGGCCTCCAGGGTGGGAATGGCCCCCTTGGTGCGGTACTGGCGCTTGCGCTGCCAGTCCGAGAGGGTGTCCCGGACCTGGGTGGCGGACACGTCCTCCTCCCCGGAGGACACCAGGGCGGACAGCCGCTTTTCCAGCTCCGGGGTCTGGGACACCGGCAGAGCAGCCTGGCCCAGGAAGGCCGAGCGCTCAAACACACTGCGGCTGACCCCCACCAGCACATCCCCCAGATTGTCCGCTGTCAGGCCGGGCACCGGATTGCCGCTGTCGGCATAGGTGACCTCAAAGCCTCCCATGGCGGCGGATCCCTTGGTGTACCGACGGATCTGGATATCTTTGCCCTGCCAGGTGCAAAGCAGCTCCCCCTCCATGGCCCCGCCATTCCAGGGCTGGTAGCGGGTTTTGTCCGCCAGAAAGCCCTTCTTGTCCCGTTCCCGGGTGTTCAGGCCATAGAGCATCACCCGCAGGAAGGCGCACCAGGTGGATTTGCCTCCTTCATTGGGCATGGTAAGAATATTCAGCCCCTCCTCCAGCTCCAGGGTCTGATGGTCCAGGCAGCCGAAGGTGGCGGTCATACGTTTGATCTTCATCGAGGCTCCTCCCTCCCCTCCAGGGCGCACAGGCCGAACCGGGCGGCCCGCTCCAGCAGGGGCAGCTCCTCCGGGGAAGCCTGCTCCATCCGGGTCTTCAAATTGCGCAGGAACAGCCCGGTCAGATTGTCCTCCTCCAGTCGGTCCCAGAGTCCGGTCTCCAGCCGAGTGGCATCCTGCAGCTGCACGTCAAAAAACTTCTTCTCCACCCGGGCAGAGAGATAGCCCAGATTCAAGGATTCCTCCCGGCGCTCTCCCACAAAGCGGAAGCGGCAGATATCCTGACCGGAGCCCAGGGGGATGGCCTCCATCAGGGCGGCGGCGGGGTCCTTCCCCGTCACATCCACGTCGATCTCCTGATACCGGCGCTGGCACAGGGGGACAAATTCCATAGAAACCTCTCCCGGGGCCACGGTGCCCGCCAGCACCCCCTTGTCGCCGGTCTCATCAAACCCCCGGCCCTCGGGGCAGCCGCAATAGGCCCAGGCGGTACCGTTTTTCTGCCACACTTCGGTATATTTATGGATGTGGCCCAGGGCGATATAGTCCATACCGGTGGCGGACAGCTGGTCCCCGGTCAGGGCACCGTAGCGGCTTTTTGCCGTGGACAGATCCCCGTGGAGCACCATCAGCCGGGTCAGCCCCTCGTCATAGTCCCCTTTAAAATGCTCCAGCGGGGAGTTGTCCCGGTACTTGGAAGTAAAGGCGGTGCCGTAGACCACCGCCCCCAGCTCCGGCAGTTCCACCCGCTCAAAATACTCGGAGTGGAACACATGGACGTTATCAGGCCACCGCACCGAGGCGTAGGGAGAATAGTCGGAATAGGGGTCATGGTTGCCCGGGGCGATGAAGATATGGGCCTTCATGGCGCCAAACACGTCCGCCAGCATCCGGGTGGTCTCGTAATAGACTCCGTCCCCGTCAAACAGATCCCCGGCGATCAGCACCACGTCGGCTTCCCGCTCGGCACAGAGGGCCGCCAGCCGATCCAGCAGGTTCCGCTGCTCCTCCCGGCGCTGCCGGGCCTTCTCCGGCGAAAGCCCCCGGAAGGGGGAGTCCAGATGCAGATCACCGGTATGTATCACTCGAATCATACGCTCACTCCTGAAGATCCACCCGGATCACCCGGGTGCAACGCTTTTCTTTGGTATCAATGGTAAACAGAGCCGCCTCCAGCTTGCACCGGCCCGGGGCAGCCTCATAGCGGCGGGGCAGCCCCCCCAGAAACAGATTGATGGACTGCTCCGGCCGGATGCCCAGGATGGAGTCCGCCGGGCCCGTCATCCCCAGGTCGGTGATGTGGCCGGTGCCCTTGGGCAGAATCTTGGGGTCGGCGGTGGGCACATGGGTATGGGTACCCCAGAGGGCGGCCACCCGGCCGTCCAGATACCAGCCCAGAGCCAGCTTCTCACTGGTGGCCTCGGCATGAAAATCCACCAGCACAATGTCCGCGTCCTTCTGCTCCAGCAGCCGGTCGGCGGTGGTAAAGGGGTTGTCCACATTGGGGCTCAGCTCCACCCGGCCGATCAGGTTCATAACCCCGATCCGCAGGCCGTGGGGGCCGTCAAAGACCCCATAGCCCCGGCCCGGCACCTTTTCCGAAAAATTGGCGGGCCGCAGCACACAGGGAGCGGTGTCCAGATAGTCGGCAATCTGCAGCTTGCTCCAGGTGTGGTTGCCCAGGGTCACCACGTCGGCCCCGCTGTCCAGAATATCCTCCGCCTGGCTGGGCAGCAGGCCGATGCCGGCGGCGTTTTCTCCGTTGACCACGGTAAAGTGCACCCCATGCTCCCGCTTGAGCCGGGACAGATGTCGGCGCAAAAAATCAAGTCCGGCCTGGGAGACCACATCTCCCACGGCCAGCACGTTCAGTTCCATGATAGAATGCCTCCAAATTCGCATACTGGTACAGATATAGTATAATCTAAAATTCTCAAAACCGCAACGGAAAAGCCCGTCCGAATCCCCATGCTTTCTGTCGAAGGTTTTCCATGTGTCCTCACCCTAAAGTATGCGGCACCAAAAAGTTGGTATGATCCGATGTGTCTGGCTTTGCTTCTTCTGCATAAAAAAAGAAAGGCATCTGCTTTCGCAGATGTCTTTCTTTTGGTACGCCCGAAGGGACTCGAACCCCCAGTAACTGGAACCGGAATCCAGTGCCTTATCCATTAGACCACGGGCGCATGCTGTTGACAGCTTAATTATTATAGCACAGATTTCAGAAATGTAAAGAGGAAATTCTCCGAACCCGCACCAAAATTGGTGCGGGTTCGGGAAAGTCTCATTTATTCCGCATCCTCCTGGGTCTCAGCCTCCGCAGAGACAGAAACCAGCTGGATGTCGTCGCTGATGAGCAGCTCATCCTCTGCCGCTTCCTCGGAAGCAGCTTCGCTCTGCACGTCACCCTCGTCGTCGATGGCGTCGCACTGGCGATACTGGGACAGGCCGGAGCCTGCGGGGATCAGCTTGCCGATGATGACGTTCTCCTTCAGGCCCAGCAGGTGGTCCACCTTGCCGCTGATGGCGGCCTCGGTGAGCACCTTGGTGGTCTCCTGGAAGGAGGCGGCGGACAGGAAGGAATCGGTGGCCAGAGAAGCCTTGGTGATACCCAGCAGCAGACGGGTGCAGGTGGGCAGCTTCAGCTCCTCGCCGTCCTCGCCCACTTCGCCGGCGTCAATCCGGGCCTGGACCGCGGCCTTGGCGTCCTCGAAGGCGATCAGGTTGATGGTGGAACCGCTGAGCAGATCAGAATCGCCGGCGTCCTCCACCCGGACCTTCCGCATCATCTGGCGGCAGATAACCTCGATATGCTTATCGTTGATATCCACGCCCTGGCTGCGGTAGGGCTTCAGAACTTCCATGACCAGGTACTCATGCAGAGCGGCGATACCGCGAATGCGGAGCACGTCCTGGGGATACAGAGCACCGGGCACCAGCTGGAAGCCCTTCTCCACATAGTCGCCCTCCTTCACCAGCAGGCTGGAGTAGGGCAGCAGATAAGTGCGCACATCGCCGTCGTCGGCAGTGATGTTGACGTTGACCAGGGAGCCCTTCTTGGACTCCTCGATGGACACCTTGCCGGAGATCTCCGCCAGCTGGGCCATCTTCTTGGGCTTCCGGGCCTCGAACAGCTCCTCAACACGGGGCAGACCCTGAGTGATGTCGCCGCCGGCAACGCCGCCGGAGTGGAAGGTACGCATGGTCAGCTGGGTGCCGGGCTCGCCGATGGACTGAGCAGCGATGATACCGACGGCCTCGCCCATGCCCACCTGCTCGCCGATGGCCATGTTCATGCCGTAGCACTTGGAGCACACGCCCTGGCGGGCACGGCAGGTCAGCACGCTGCGGACCTTGATGGAACTGATACCGTGGGCGCCCAGCACCTTGGCGTCGTCTGCACTGAGCATATGCTCGGTGTCGAAAAGCACCTCCCCGGTCTGGGGATCGCAGATGGGCTCCGCGGGGAAGCGGCCCTTGATACGCTCGGAGAACTCCTCGATGATCTGGCCGTCCTCGCTGAGCTCGTAGACGTTGATACCGTCGGTGGTACCGCAGTCGGCCTCCCGGATGATAACCTCCTGGGAGACGTCCACCAGACGACGGGTCAGATAACCGGAGTCGGCGGTACGCAGAGCGGTGTCGGTCAGGCCCTTACGAGCGCCACGGGAGGAAATGAAGTACTCCAGAACGCTCAGACCTTCACGGTAGTTGGCCTTGACGGGGATCTCGATGGTACGGCCGGCGGTGTTGGCCAGCAGGCCGCGCATGCCCGCCAGCTGACGGATCTGGGCCATAGAACCACGGGCGCCGGAGTCGGCCATGATGAAGATGGGGTTGAACTGGTCCAGGTTCTCCATCAGGGCGTCGGAGACCTCCTTGGTGGTGGCCTCCCACTCCTTGACCACCAGACGATAGCGCTCGTCGTTGGTGGCCAGACCCATCTTGAACTGCTGCTCGATCTGGACCACGGTGTCCTGGGTCTTTTCGATCAGCTCGTACTTCTTGGGGGGAATGGTCATGTCGTAGATGGAGACGGTCAGAGAGGCCAGGGTGGAGTAGTGGTAACCCTGGGCCTTGACAGCGTCCAGCACCCCGGCGGAGATGGCAAAGCCGTGCTTGGCAATGCAGCGGTCGATGATCTTGCCCAGAATCTTCTTGCCGCAGACCTCGTTGATCTCGGGGTTCAGGCAGGTTTCGGGATTGTCCCGATCCTGGAAGCCCAGATCCTGGGGAATCTTGTCATTGAAGATCAGCCGGCCCACGGTGGTGCGGACCAGTCCCTCATAGGGCTCACCCTTGCAGGTGCCCTTGCGCCAGACCAGAATGGGCTCGTGGATGTCCAGCTCGTCCTGGTTCTCCGGCAGGGCCAGGTCAATGACGTTGGTGTTCTTCTTCTTGCGCTCCAGCATGCACTGATCGAAGGCCAGCAGGGCCTCGGTGTCGCTGCCGAACACACGATAGAACTCCCGGGGCAGGGTACCCTGCTCCGCCGCCTCTTTGGCCAGGTAGCCGGTGGTGCGGACATAGGGTTCATAGCGGCCCTCGTGCACGGTGTCGGCCACCCAGATAATGTCGTTGCCGTCGATGGTGCCGGCCTCCAGGGCGGCAGCAGCCTCGGCAGCGGTCTGGAAGGTGCGCTCGGGCACGTGGATCCGCTCTTTCTCGTAGGTCAGGTAGTAGGAACCCAGCACCATATCCTGGGTGGGCACGGTGACGGGGCTGCCGTCCTGGGGCCGCAGCAGGTTGTTGGCGGACAGCATCAGGATACGAGCCTCAGTCTGGGCCTCGGCGGACAGGGGCACATGGACGGCCATCTGGTCGCCGTCGAAGTCGGCGTTGAAGGGGGTGCACACCAGGGGGTGCAGCTTGATGGCGCGGCCCTCCACCAGCACCGGCTCAAAGGCCTGGATGCCCAGACGGTGCAGGGTAGGTGCCCGGTTCAGCATGACGGGATGATCCTTGATGACGAACTCCAGGGCGTCCCACACCTTGGGATGGCCCTTGTCCACCATCTTCTTGGCGGACTTGATGTTGCTGGCCTCGCCGTCCTCCACCAGCTTCTTCATGACGAAGGGGCGGAACAGCTCGATGGCCATCTCCTTGGGCAGACCGCACTGATAGATCTTCAGCTCGGGGCCGACCACGATAACGCTTCGGCCGGAGTAGTCAACACGCTTGCCCAGCAGGTTCTGACGGAACCGGCCCTGCTTACCCTTCAGCATGTCGGACAGGGACTTCAGAGCCCGGTTGTTGGCGCCGGTGACGGCACGGCCGCGGCGGCCGTTGTCGATGAGGGCGTCCACCGCCTCCTGGAGCATCCGCTTCTCATTGCGGACGATGATGTCCGGGGCGTTGAGCTGGATCAGCCGCTTCAGGCGGTTGTTTCGGTTGATGACCCGGCGATACAGGTCGTTCAGGTCGGAGGTGGCGAAGCGGCCGCCGTCCAGCTGGACCATGGGCCGGATCTCGGGGGGGATCACCGGCAGCACGTCGATGATCATCCACTCGGGCTTATTGCCGGAGGCCAGGAAGGAGTCCACAACCTCCAGGCGCTTGACGATGCGGGCCTTCTTCTGGCCGGAGGCGGTCTTCAGCTCCGCCCGCAGGGACACGGACAGGGCCTCCAGATCCACATCCTGGAGCAGCTTCTTGACGGCCTCGGCGCCCATACCGGCGTCGAAATCGTCCTCATACTTCTCCCGCATGTCGTTGTACTCTTTTTCAGAGAGAATCTGGTTCTTGGTCAGCGGCGTAAAGCCGGGATCGGTGACAATATAGGATGCGAAATAGAGCACCTTCTCCAGAATCCGGGGAGAGATGTCCAGCAGCAGGCCCATCCGGGAGGGAATGCCCTTGAAATACCAGATGTGGGACACGGGGGCGGCCAGCTCAATGTGGCCCATGCGCTCCCGGCGCACCTTGGCCCGGGTGACCTCCACGCCGCAGCGCTCGCAGATCTTGCCCTTATTGCGGATCTTCTTATACTTGCCGCAGTGGCACTCCCAGTCCTTGGTGGGGCCAAAGATCTTTTCGCAGAACAGGCCGTCCCGCTCGGGCTTCAGAGTGCGGTAGTTGATGGTCTCGGGCTTCTTGACCTCGCCGTAGGACCACTCTCTAATCTGCTCCGGAGAAGCGATAGAAATTTTGATCGCGTCAAATTCAGCGTAGCTCATATGAATCTTGCCTCCCCTTTCTTATTCCTCGTCCTCGTCGATGAACAATTCACCCGACTCCTCAAAGACGGGAGCTTCGTCGACAGAGCCCTCTTCGTTCATCTCGCCCACGGCGAAGCCGCCGGCCTGGGCGAACTCGCCCTCGTCGGAGCTGTAACCGAAATCGTCGAAATCCCGGTTGGAGGGCTGATATCCGTCGTCCTCGTCGTCCTTGAGCTCGATCTCCTGGCCCTGGGCATCCAGCACCCGGATATCCAGGCACAGGGACTGCAGTTCCTTGATCAGCACCTTGAAGGACTCGGGCACGCCGGGCTTGGGCACGTTGTGGCCCTTGATGATGGCCTCGTAGGTGCGGACACGGCCGGTGACGTCGTCGGACTTGACGGTCAGGATCTCCTGCAGGGTGTAGGCGGCGCCGTAGGCCTCCAGAGCCCACACCTCCATCTCGCCGAAGCGCTGGCCGCCGAACTGGGCCTTGCCGCCCAGAGGCTGCTGGGTGACCAGGCTGTAGGGGCCGGTGGAACGGGCGTGGATCTTATCATCCACCAGGTGGTGCAGCTTCAGGAAGTACACATAGCCCACGGTGACGGGGTTGTCAAACCGCTGGCCGGTGCGGCCGTCGTAGAGCCAGCTCTTGCCGTTCTCGTTGAGGCCGGCCATACGCAGGCACTCCTGAATGTCCTTCTCGTTGGCGCCGTTGAAGATGGGGGTGGCCACCTTCCAGCCCAGGGTCTTGGCGGCGTAGCCCAGATGGACCTCCAGCACCTGACCGATGTTCATACGGGAAGGCACGCCCAGGGGGTTCAGCACGATGTCCAGGGGGGTGCCGTCGGGCAGGAAGGGCATATCCTCCCGGGGCAGAATCCGGGACACGACGCCCTTGTTACCGTGACGGCCGGCCATCTTGTCGCCCACGCCGATCTTACGCTTCTGCACAATATAGACACGGACGCACATATTCACGCCGGGGTTCAGCTCGTCGCCATTCTCCCGGGTAAACACCTTCACGTCCTGGATGATACCGGACATACCGTGAGGTACCTTCAGAGAGGTGTCACGGACCTCCCGGGCCTTCTCACCGAAGATGGCCCGGAGCAGACGCTCCTCGGCGGTGAGGTCAGTCTCGCCCTTGGGGGTGACCTTGCCCACCAGGATATCGCCGGCGGTGACCTCGGCACCCACGCGGATGATGCCCCGCTCGTCCAGATCCTTCAGAGCGTCCTCGCCCACGTTGGGGATGTCCCGGGTGATCTCCTCGGGCCCCAGCTTGGTGTCCCGGGCCTCGGTCTCGAACTCCTCGATGTGGATGGAGGTGAACACGTCCTCCTGCACCATGCGCTCGTTCAGCAGCACGGCGTCCTCGTAGTTATAACCTTCCCAGGTCATGAAGCCCATCAGGATGTTGCGGCCCAGGGCGATCTCGCCGTTGCAGGTGGCGGGACCGTCGGCCAGGGTCTCCCGGTAGCGGACCCGCTGACCGGCGTTGACAATGGGCTTCTGGTTGATGCATGTGGTGTGGTTACTGCGCACATACTTGGTCAGGGGGTAATCCACAACCCGGCCGTCGTCATAGCGCACAGTGATGTTGGTGGCGGACACCCGGGTGACCTCGCCGTCGCCCTCGGCCAGCACCACCACTTCGGAGTCCTGGCAGTTCTTGTACTCCTGGCCGGTGGCCACGATGGGGGCCTCGGTGACCAGCAGAGGCACGGCCTGACGCTGCATGTTGGCGCCCATCAGAGCACGGTTGGCGTCGTCGTTCTCCAGGAAGGGGATCATGGCGGTAGCCACGGACACCATCATCTTGGGGGAGACGTCGATGCGGTCCACCTCGCTGCGGTCCACTTCCACGATCTCGTCGCGATGACGGCAGGTAATACGGGCATTGGCCAGGCAGCCGTTCTCGTCGATGGGCTCGGTGGCCTGGGCCACGGTGTACTCGTCCTCCACGTCGGCGGTCATATACTCCACCTTGTCGGTGACAAAGCCGGTGGGCTTCTCCACCACCCGGTAGGGGGTCTCGATGAAGCCGTAGCGGTTGACCCGGGCATAGGAGGCCAGGTAGGAGATCAGACCGATGTTGGGACCTTCGGGGGTCTCAATGGGGCACAGACGGCCGTAGTGGCTGTAATGGACGTCACGGACGTCGAAGCTGGCCCGCTCACGGCTCAGGCCGCCGGGGCCCAGAGCGGAGATACGGCGCTTGTGGGTCAGCTCGGCCAGGGGGTTGGTCTGGTCCATGAACTGGCTCAGGGGGGAGGAGCCGAAGAACTCCTTGATGGCGGCGGTGACGGGCCGGATGTTGATCAGGGACTGGGGAGTGACGGTCTCCAGGTCCTGAATGGTCATACGCTCCCGGATGACCCGCTCCATCCGGCTGAAGCCGATGCGGAACTGGTTCTGCAGCAGCTCACCCACGCAGCGCAGGCGGCGGTTGCCCAGGTGGTCGATGTCGTCGGCGGTGCCGATGCCATGGGCCAGGCAGTTCAGGTAGTTGACGGAGGCCAGCATATCATCGATGATGATGTGCTTGGGGATCAGCTCATCGTGGGCGTCCTCCAGGGCGTTGCGCAGCTCTTCCCCGCTGTACTGCTCCAGCAGGTCCTTAAAGACGGTGAAGCGCACCCGCTCGGTGAGGCCGATCTCCTCGGGATCGAAGTCCAGATAGGGCTTCGGATCAATCATATTGTTGGCAAAGACCCGGACAGAGGTGCCGTCCACGTCCACATAGACGTCGTTGACGCCCCGGGCAGCCAGCTCCTGGGCCCGCTCCCGGGTCAGCTTCTCGCCGGCCTCGGCGATGACCTCGCCGGTCCAGGGGTCCGCCACCGGAGCAGCCAGCACATGGCCCGCCAGACGGCGGCCCATATCCAGCTTCTTATTGAACTTATAACGGCCCACGCTGGACAGGTCATAGCGGCGGGCGTCAAAGAACAGGTTCTGCAGCAGGGTCTCGCTGGAATCCACCGTGGGGGGCTCGCCGGGACGCAGCTTGCGGTAGATCTCCAGGTGGGCCTCCTCGTAGGTCTTGCAGGTGTCCTTCTCCAGGGTGGCCACGATCCGGGGATCCTCGCCGAAGACCTCCAGGATCTCGGCATCGGTCTTGAGGCCGATGGCTCGCAGCAGGCAGGTGATGGGCAGCTTGCGGTTCTTATCGATACGCACCCACAGCACGTCGCTCAGGTCGGTCTCATACTCCAGCCAGGCGCCCCGGTAGGGGATCACGGTGGTATTGTAAGTCACATTGCCCGCCTTGTCCTCGGTGCGGCCGTAGTACATGCCGGGGGAACGGACGATCTGGGAGACGATGGAGCGCTCGGCACCGTTGATGACGAAGGTGGCACCCTTGGTCATGATGGGGAAGTCGCCCATGAAGATCTCCTGCTCCTTGATCTCCTCGGTCTCCTTGTTGCGCAGACGGACCTTCACCTTGATGGGAGCGGCATAGGTGGCGTCCCGGGCCTTGCACTCCTCCACGGAGTATTTAGGCTTCTCGTCCATGGTGTAGTCGATGAAGCTCAGTTCCAGGTTGCCCTGATAGTCCGTGATGGCGGCGGTGTCCCGAAAGACCTCTCTCAGGCCCACGTCCAGGAACCACTGATAGCTCTTCTTCTGGATCTCCAGAAGGTCGGGCATATCAATGATCTCGTCGTGTCTGGCGAAGCTTTTTCTCAGCGTATTGCCATAATATACGTCTTTGACCATGTTCTTCACACTCCGTTTTCATCAAAATGTCCAAAGGAAGCGGTGGGCGGCGCCATTGGCACGCCCGGGTCAGTTGGATTTTTCTCAAAATTCCCACTTGCAACAGCCACGGTGATGTGCTATACTTCGCATGTGGTTAAGGTGGGGCAGGATTGCGCTACCCGCCCATAATAGCGATTTATTGTATCATATCATGCAACGCGTGTCAACCGGTTTTCTCCGGCGGGACACGTTTTTTCTTTGCCTTTTTCCACAAAAAAGCTCCGGCTGTCCTGGGGGACAGCCGGAGTTTTCTCCATATGGCGGTTCATTCAGCGGAAAATCACAATGCCGCCGATGAGGGGCAGGGGCTTTTCCTCTCCCTGAATGGCGTGGACCAGGCCCAGAATCATCAGTACCAGCAGCACAATGGTGACCAGGGCATTGACGGCTCCCAGGACTCCGCCGATCAGGCCGAAGGTGGCAATATTCAGTACCACATAGAGGATGCGGTAAACCACGGTCCAAACGGCGCTGAGGATGGCCAGCACCAGCGCCTGGTTCAGATGGAATCTGGAGCGCTGCCGATCTCCGGCCACAAAGGCCACGATCAGGCCGATCCAGGTGAGATAGGCTACAATATCGGTGGTTTTCTTACTCATGGAAGTCTCTCCTTTCCTACATTCTGCCTTTATCAGTCCGATCATATCAGCTTTCCCCACATGGGGCAAGTGGAGCAGGACTTTTTCAACCGGATTTTAATTTTACATCCCGGCACAGCCCTCCCGCTCTCTCATAGAATGGAAAAAAGGAGGTTTTACATATGGTGATCACGGTACACGGCGGACACAACGCCAACGTTCCCGGGGCCTCTGGCCTCATTAACGAGGTGACGGAAAACCGAATTATCACAGCCCTGGTGATCCAAAAGCTCCGGCAGCTGGGTTTTACGGTTTATGACACCACCGACGACATGGGCATGACCCCCAACGCGGTTTTGCGCAACGTAGTTTCCAATAACAACAGCGTAAACGCCGATTTAAATGTATCCATCCATTTCAATGCAGGGGCCTACGACTTTGAAGGGGACGGCCGGACTTCCGGCACCGAGGTGCTGGTGGTCAACACCGACCAGCCCGCCTACTTCTATGCGGAATCCATTTCCAAGGCCATTTCCAACCTGGGATTTCAGAACCGGGGGGTGCAGATCCGCCCCAACCTGTATATGCTGAAAAACAGCAAGGCCCCCACAGTGCTGGTGGAGTGCTGCTTTGTGGACGACGCCGACGATGTGGCCCTCTACGACGCCGAGGCCATGGCCACCGCCATTGTCCGGGGCATCACCGGCCTGGCCCTGGATCAGCAGCTGACCCGGCGCTACACCGCCCAGTTCCAGACCTGGCTCAACGCCTACTACGGGACAGGCATCGCCGTGGACGGCATCTGGGGCCCCAAAACCCGCCGGGGGGCCACCCAAGCACTGCAAATAGAACTCAACCGCACCTACGGAGCGGGCCTGACCCCCGACGGCGTCTGGGGGCCCAAAACCCAGGCCGCCAGCGTATCGGTGGCCCCCGGGGACAAAAGCTATCTGACCCGCATCATCCAGGGCGTTCTCTACGCCCGGGGCTACGACCCCAAGGGGTTCGACGGGGTTTATGGCTCCGGCACCCGAAATGCCGTATGGTTCTTCCAGCGGGATAAAAACCTGAAGGCTACCGGCACCGTGGACCCCGCCACCTGGGGTGCGCTGCTGTCCTGAATCCCACAGCGCCGCAGGTGATCCCGTGATATAAACCTGGCCCGCCGAAAAAGAAAGTTCGGCGGGCCAAGTTTCTGTTTTAGTCGGCGGCACTCCCGGACTCCCTCCGAATCCGGTCCCGCAAATCTTCCACTTTCTCCCGGATCCGGGCGATGGTCTGGCAAAAGGCCTCGTCTCCCCGGCCGGTGGGGTCCTCCAGCCCCCAATCCTCCCGATGGCGGCAGGGCAGGCTGGGACATTGGACATTGCAGCCCATAGTCACCACCACATCCACCGCCGGCAGCTCCTCCAGCAGCTTACTGTACTGACTCTGTTCCATGTCTATGTCGTACAGCTGCTTCATCAGCCGCACCGCGTCGGAATTGATTTGAGGCTTGGTCTCGGTGCCGGCGGAATAGCTTTCAAAGACCTCCGAGGCCAGCAGCTTGCCCAGCGCCTCGGCAATCTGGCTGCGGCAAGAATTGTGGACGCAGACAAAGGCCACTTTGGGTTTCCGGCTCATATCAGATCCCCCGGGCCTTCCGAATCAAGTCCATGGCCTCGGCTTTGTTCAGCACCCGACCCTGGGAGACCACCCGGCCGTCCACCACCAGAGCCGGAGTGGACATGACCCCGTAGGCGGCGATCTGGACAAAGTCCGTCACATGGTCAACCCGGGGCTCCAGCCCCAGCTCTGCCAACGCTTCCACCACCGCATCTTCCAGGCTGTTGCACTTGGCGCAGCCGGAGCCCAGCACCTGGATCCCGGTGCCTTCCTGCTTGGCTTCCGGTGCCGCCGGCTTTGCCTCACAGCTGCCACCGCAGCAGCAAGTCTTTTTCTCCTCTTTTTTCTTTCCGAACAGTCCCATTCAAAAAACCTCCTTATCGGTCAAAATAAACTGAATTGCAATAGGTTAAACAGATAGCCCACCAGAATAATGCCCGCCACGCAGATGCCCACAAACAGGGCCAGCAGCCGGGGTTTCACCGCCTTGCGCAGCATGATCAGCGAGGGCAGCGAAAGGGTGGTCACCGCCATCATAAAGGACAGGATGGTGCCCAGCTGAGCCCCCTTGGCCAGCAGCGCCTCCGCCACCGGGATGGTGCCAAAAATGTCCGCATACATGGGCACCCCCACCAGGGTGGCCAGAATCACCCCCAAGGGATTGCGGCTGCCCAGAGCGGTCTCGATCCAGGTCTGGGGAATCCAGTTGTGGATCACCGCTCCGATGCCCACTCCCACCAGGATATAGGGGAACACTTTTTTAAAGGTACCTAGCATCTGATCTCTGGCGTAAATGAGCCGCTCCCGCTGAGTCAGCCCCACTTCCTCCGCCGCTCCTGCGGCGGGGGCCGAGAAGATGAACTCCTCCACATAGGGCTCCATGTGCAGCTTCTCAATAACGGTACCGCCGATCACCGCAATCACCAGTCCCAGCAACACATAGATGATTGCCACCTTGGCCCCGAAAATGCTCATCAGCAGCACCAGACTGCCCAGGTCCACCATGGGAGAAGAGATCAAGAAGGAAAAGGTCACACCCAGGGGCAGCCCGGCGCTGGTGAAGCCCATAAACAGCGGGATGGAGGAACAGGAGCAAAAGGGGGTCACCGTCCCCAACAGAGCGGAGATCACATTGGCCCAGATGCCGTGAAACCGTCCCAAAATCCGGCGGCTGCGCTCCGGCGGGAAGTAACTCTGGATATAGGAGATGACAAAGATCAGGGTACAAAGCAGAATGGTGATCTTCACCACATCATAGAGAAAAAACTGCAAACTGCCTCCCAGCCGCCCGGTCACATCCAGCCCCAGAGCCGAAAGCCCCCGTCCCACCAGCCGGTTGAGCCACTGCATGCCCAGCAGCTCATCTTGAATGAAATTCCATACCATTCTCCCATCTCCTCCGCTTCATATCAATATTTTTTGATGTTTTGTCCCAAGGAAAACGCCATCTGATCAGATGGCGTTTTTTCATTCTTTCCCACAGCAAGGGCAGTCTGTGCCCTGGCAGTCCGGGGTGGTCAGCGCTCGCAGCAGTTCCAGGGCTCGGTCCCGGCCCGTCTCGCTGAGCTGATAATGGGTCCACTTCCCTTCCTGCCGGCTGGTGACCAGACCGGAGTCACACAATATCTTCATGTGGTAGGACAGGCCGGACTGGGTCAGATCCATGGGTTCCAGCAGCACACAGGCGCATTTCTCCCCGCTGCGCAGCTGCTCCAGAATGGCCAGCCGCTTGGGGTCGCACAGGGCCTTGAACACCTTGGCCTGCTCCCGATAGTCGTGATCCATATCCTCACCTCACATCAAAACTTTTTGATGTGTTGAGTATAACAAATCCCCGTTTCCCTGTCAACCCTCTTTTACTGCAACCGTTTAGGGTGGCCTTTGCCGGGGGCTTGACTTTTGTACGATTTCATACTATTATACAAGAGTACGATTTCGTACTATAAGGAGGAAGTGTTATGAACCACCCCGGCGTCGATATCAAGCAATTTAATCAGCGATTTAATCATCTGTTGGGTGAAATGGAGGCTGCCTATCACGACATCTCACTGCAGCTGGGCCTTTCCGACAGTGTCTCAAAAATTTTGTATACCATCTGTGACAAGGGGGATCACTGCCCGCTGAGCCTGATCTGCCGGCAGAACGGTCTGAGCAAGCAGACCGTCAATTCCGCCATCCGAAAGCTGGAGGACCAGGGTATGGTGGAGCTCATGGCGGTGGACGGCAAGGCCAAGGACGTCTATCTGACGGAACAGGGCAAAATCCTGGCAGACAAAACCGCCCGACGGATCATTGATATGGAAAACGACATTCTGGCCTCCTGGCCGGTGGAGGATGTGCAGAATTATCTGGCTTTGACAGAGCGTTTCCTCACCGCTCTGCAGGAAAAAGGGCGCGCCTTGCGGCAGGAGGAACGGGCATGAAGATCATCACCATCAGCCGGGAATTCGGCAGCGGCGGCCGGGAGCTGGGCAAGCGCATGGCCGACTTGCTGGGCTGGGATTACTATGACCGAGAGATCATTACCGCCATTGCCCAGCCCCAGGGCCTGGATGAGGGCCATGTGGCCCGGATGCTGGAACACCAGGGCTGGCGGGAAATCCCCCTGACCTACCGACGATCTTTCGCCGGTCTCGCTCTGTCCCAGGCTCCGGCTACCGCTCTGCTGCTGGAGCAAAAAGCGGTCATCGAAAAGATCCCCCAGGCCGACAGGGACTGTATTATCGTAGGCCGCAACGCGGATGTTCTGCTGGAAGCCTATGACCCCTTTACCATCTTTATCTGTGCGGACCTGGAGGCCAAACTGCGGCGCTGCCGGGAGCGAGCGCCGGAGGGAGAAAGTCTGTCCCGACGGCAAATGGAGCGGAACATCCGGGCCGTGGACAAGGGCCGCGCCCAGACCCGGGCGCTGATCTCCGGCAGCTGCTGGGGAGATCGGAGCCAATATCACACAATTATCAACACCACCGATTGGACGATCCGGGAGCTGGCCCCGGCTGTGGCCGAATTTGCCTCCCGCTGGTTTGAAAGAGGTGCACCATGATACGTCTGTCTGATCATTTCAGCCTTGGCAGGCTGCTGCGTTTTACCTTTCCTTCCATCATCATGCTGGTCTTTACTTCCATCTATGGCGTGGTGGATGGCTTTTTCGTATCCAACTATGTAGGCAAAACTCCCTTTGCCGCGGTCAATTTCATCATTCCCTTTTTAATGCTGCTGGGCTGCGTAGGCTTTTTGTTCGGCACCGGCGGCGGCGCCCTGATCGCCAAGACCATGGGCGAGGGCAACCGGGAGCGGGCCAACCGCCTGTTCTCCATGCTGATCTATGTCTCTATCCTGTGCGGCGTGGTGTTGGCGGCGGTGGGTTTTCTGCTGCTGCGCCCCATCGCCGTCTTTCTTGGTGCGGAGGGGCAGCTGCTGACGGACAGTCTGGCATACGGCCGGGTGTTCCTGATCGCCATTCCCGCCTATGTGCTGCAATTTGAGTTCCAGTGCCTGTTCTCCACAGCGGAAAAGCCCAAACTGGGCCTCTATGTCACGGTGGCGGCGGGTCTGACCAACATGGTACTGGACGCACTGTTTGTGGCGGTATTCTCCTGGGGGCTGGAGGGGGCCGCGGCAGCCACCGCCCTGAGTCAGTGTGTGGGCGGCATTCTGCCTCTGATCTATTTCGCCCGCCCCAACTCCAGCCTGCTGCGGCTGGGCAAACCGGTCTTTGACTGGAAGGCTCTGCTGCAAACCTGCGCCAACGGCTCCTCGGAGCTGATGAGCAATATCTCCATGTCCATTGTCAGCATGCTGTATAACGTTCAGCTGCTGCGGTATGCCGGTGAGAATGGTGTGGCCGCCTACGGGGTGCTGATGTATGTAAACTTTGTGTTTTTGGCCGCTTTCCTGGGCTACTCCGTGGGCACTGCCCCGGTAATCAGCTACCACTACGGGGCCGGCAACCATCGGGAACTGCAGGGATTGCTGCGCAAAAGCTTGCTGATCGTGGGCTGCTTCGCCCTGGGGATGTTTGTGGCGGCGGAACTGCTGGCCCGGCCCCTGTCGCTGCTGTTCGTCTCCTACGACCCCGAGCTGCTGTCGGTGACGTTGCGGGGGTTTGCCATCTACTCCTTCTCCTTCCTGTTCTCCGGCTTCTCCATCTTTGGTTCCTCCTTCTTCACCGCCCTCAACAACGGTCTGGTGTCCGCTCTGATCTCCTTTATGCGGACTCTGCTGTTCCAGGTGCTGGCGGTGCTCACCTTCCCCCTGATCTGGGATCTGGATGGCATCTGGATGTCCATTGTGGTGGCGGAACTTATGGCTGCGGCGGTGACAACTATTTTCTGGCTGGCCATGCGAAAGAAGTATCATTATTGAGGCATATGAAAACAAAAAGGAAGGACATCCACCAAGGATGTCCTTCCTTTTTTGGTACGGGTAGTGGGGGTCGAACCCACACGGATCTCTCCACAGGAACCTAAATCCTGCACGTCTGCCAATTCCGTCATACCCGCATACATTGGGATTTTAGCACAGCGCCGCTTCCCTTGTCAATCCGGCGATTGCATCCGCCCCGCCCTTCCGGTATAATAGGAGGGCATTTTAATCCGGGAGGTGACGGACATGGACAATCAGGAACAACATCTGACCCAGGTGGTTTTTCCACTTTTGGACTGGTACCGGGAGAACGCCCGGATTCTGCCCTGGCGCACGGAGGTCACCCCCTACCGGGTCTGGATCTCGGAAATCATGCTGCAGCAGACTCGGGTGGCGGCAGTCATCGGTTATTTTGAGCGGTTTATGGCCGCGCTCCCCACGGTGGAGGATCTGGCCCAGGTACCTGAGGATGAACTGATGAAGCTGTGGCAGGGGCTTGGCTACTACAACCGGGCCCGAAATCTGCAAAAGGCCGCCCGGCAGATTCTGGAGCGCCACGGGGGCCAGATGCCCGACGACTACGACGCCATCCGGGCCCTGGCGGGCATTGGCGACTACACCGCCGGGGCCATTGCCTCCATTGCCTTCGGCATTCCGGTGCCGGCGGTGGACGGCAACGTACTGCGGGTGCTGGCCCGGATTTTAGGGGATGAGCGGGACATTGCCCGGCAGGATACCAAGGATGCCGCCCGGCGCCTGCTGCTGCAGGTGATTCCCCAAAACGCCCCGGGGCAGTTCAACCAGGCGCTGATGGAGCTGGGGGCCACGGTGTGCCTGCCCAACGGAGCACCATTGTGCGACCGGTGCCCGGTCAAGGAATTCTGCGTGGCCCGGGCCCAGGACAAGATCGCTCTGCTGCCGGTGAAAGCTCCCAAAAAGGGGCGGAAGGTTGAGGAACGCACCGTCTATCTGATTTTTTACGGCGGCAAGGTGGCACTGCGGCGTCGGCCCGGCCGCGGGCTGCTGGCGGGGCTGTGGGAGTATCCCAACGAGCTGACGGAAAAACCGGACCCTCTGGAAGGCTGGCACATCGTCCCCGCCGCCGGGGAATCGGTGGGCCGGGGCAAGCACATTTTCACTCATATTGAATGGCACATGGAGGCCCAGGCCATCACCGCCGCCACTCCGGCGCTGCCGGAGGGCTGGGTTTGGGCCAGCAAGCGGCAGCTGGAGCAGGTTTACGCGGTTCCCAATGCCTTTCAGAGTTTTCATGCCGCCGTGTTGGAGCGGCTGGAGAAATGGGAGATGACACAGGATGATCTGTAACTTATGCCCCAGAAACTGCGGGGCGCTGCGGACGGAGTCGGAAGGCCGAGGCGTTTGCCAAATGCCCGCCGTGCCGGTACTGGCCCGGGCCGCCCTGCACCAGTGGGAGGAACCTCCCATTTCCGGCACCCGAGGGTCGGGCACCATCTTCTTTTCCGGGTGCAGCCTGAGATGCGCCTTCTGTCAGAATGAGCAGATCAGCCGGGACTGCTTTGGAAAGCCCGTCACTCTGGAGCGGCTTCGGGAGATCTGCCTAGAGCTCATCGGCCAGGGGGCCCACAACATCAACCTGGTGAACCCCACCCACTATGCCCATGTGATCGCCCAGCTGCTGCAGGAGCCCCTGCCGGTGCCGGTGGTCTGGAACACCGGGGGCTACGATAAGGTGGACACCCTCCGGGCTCTGGAGGGTAAAATTGACATTTATTTGCCCGACCTAAAATATGTGGAGGCTTCCTCTGCCCAGCGCTATTCCCAGGCTCCGGACTATCCGGAGGTGGCCAAGGCGGCCATTTTGGAGATGTTCCGCCAGGTCGGCCCCTGCCAATTTGACCAGGACGGACTGCTGAAAAAGGGAGTTATCATCCGGCACCTGATCCTGCCGGGGCAGCTGGAGGGGGCCAAAGAGGTGATGGACTGGGTGAAGGACAGCTTTGCCCCGGGAGACGTGCTCTTCTCTCTGATGAGCCAGTATATCCCCTATGGCCACGCCTCGGATTTTCCCGAAATCAACCGGCCCCTGCGCCGGGGCGAGGCAAAAAAGGCCCGGGAATACATGGATTTGCTGGGTCTTGCCGGCTTTACCCAGGAGCAGGACTCCGCCTCAGAACAATACATCCCCCCCTTCGATCTGACAGGGGTATAACAGCATCGTTGGCACTGACTCTGCCGCGGCATAAAAACAGACACGCTCCGCCTTTGGACGGAGCGTGTCTGTTTTTTATTGGATCAGTAGGTGATGATCAGACCGTCGATGCGGCTGAAGTCGTTGCTGTCGATGGTGTAGCGGTTATCGGTGCCCTTGGTGACCTGAACAGAGATGGTCTGAGGCTCCAGATATCCGATGGTATCCACATGGGCAGACACCGTGTCGATGATAAGCTGGGCCCAGGCAGTCTCATAGGCTTCCTCGGTATCCAGTCCGCCGGCGGCATTCATTTCCTCCCAAGTGGCACTGATGGTCTCGGAATCCTCCTCCATGACCTTCTGCATGATGTCGATGGGATAGACCGTCAGCTCCACCAGATAAGTGTCGCCGTTTTTGCTCTCGCCTCCCACCTCAAATTTGCTGTGTTCGTAAATCTGATGGTACAGCTCGGTGATCTGAGGCTCGATGGTGTCATCGCAGGAATCCAGCACGATGCTGAAGTAATTGCAGAAATATTCCACCTCTACTGCAATGCCATCCTCATACTGCTGGTTGGCCTCGTCCTTGGTCAGATTCACGCTCTTCAGATAAGTATCGGTGTACTGATTGAGATAGATCAGATCCAGGTTGCCCTTCACCAGATCCGTAGCGGAAAAGGAGCTGCCGCAGCCGGACAACACCCCCAGGCAGAGCACAGCGGAAAGAGCAAGGGCCAACAGCTTTTTGACGTTGTGTTTCATTCTTCATTCTCTCCTTTCCAACACCGGCTTCCCGGCCGGTATTGTTTGATCTCATTATAATACGAGTTCGAAACAAACACCAGTGAAAGGAAGATTAAATTTCTTTAAGATTCGGTCCGGTTTTCCTCCTCAATCTGAATGGCCACTCCGTTGACCTCCACCCCTTCGCTGACGCGGATGACTATGCACTTGGCGCCGTCCACAATCCGGGTCTGCAAAAGCTCGCTGCGCTCCGGGTTGACCTGGATCACCACGTCGGGCATTTTGACCTCCAGCCGTTTGGTGTCCACCAGATTCTGTGGGCTCAGCTCCGTATTGACGCCAAACTGGGCATCAAACTGCTCATCAAAGGCCTCGGCGTGCTGATCGCTGACCCCGCTGGCACTCAGGATGGCCCGCAGTCCCCGCTTGGAGACAGTCAGCGGCTCCGGCTCCTTGCTCTCCTTATGTACCTCGATCATCTGGGTCAGATGGTCCTGTATGGCCTGCACCACCTGGTAGCTGCACTCCTCCTCCAGGGTCTCTCCCAGAATGGTCTGGAAGGTCTCCCGCTGCACCATGGCGGGCATGGGCACCGGGGTCTTGAACAGGGTATCCACAAAGTCGTTGTGGCTCTCCTCCACGTTGCGGGTGTAGTACAGCGCATTATAGATGTTGGTGGCCCGGTCATCAAAGGCCGGGAACATAAAGCCCAGTTCCGGAGAACCCACCACCTGGCCCGGGGCCTGGATGTGGAATTTATTCTCCCGGTTGTTATAGTTCAGCGCGGGCTTGGTCTCCTTCACCGGGCAGACGGCACAGAGCACATAGCGGAACTGCTCGGACGAGTTGTCTTTCTGCTCCAGGTCGTCTTTTCCTTTATAATAGACGTCATAGGTGTTGTAGGTCAGCAGGATCAGACTGTTGCCCTCCAGATCCAGAGCCTGAATCACCCGGCTGAAAAAGGCCTGTACCGCATTTTCATCCCCCAGGGCAGAGTCCCGCAGGGTCATCAGCAGCCGGTGCTCGTCGCTGTCCACCACCTGCTGGGTCCGGAAAGACAGGTCCAGCAAATTGCGGCCAATGGAACCGGTGAGCACCTTGCGGAACAGCGCCAGGAATTTTTCCCCGTCCTCCGCGGTCATCAGGGCCAGAGGCTCATTGAACTGGGAGATAATCTCCTTTCGCTCGTTGACATAGCACCCCAGAATATGTGTAATGTTGCTCTTATCAGGACGGAGGCGGCGGCGCAGCTCCGCAACTTCTTTTTCGTTCATGGTATCAATTCCTTCGCAGCAAAAATAGGTCCGGCAATCCGGCATGAGATTTTTAGTATACCATACCTTCTCCTAGTTTTCCAGCGGGGAAACGGGAATCCCGCCGGGGAGCAGATTTGAAACTATCTGTTACCAAATCTTTAGCCGCTCTCCCTTTCTTTTTGGCTCGGTCTGGCATATGATAATATTGTAAAATTTTGTCTGTTTTCTTTCATTCCCGGAAGGAGGTGTCCTCCATGAAGGCCCGCCCCACTCCCCTGTTTTGTTGTCCCAAACCGCTGGGTTGCCTGCTGCTGACGCTGGCGCTGCTGTTCTGCGCCGGATGCGGACAGTCCACTGACCCGACTGTCCTGCCGGACGCTGCCTCCTCTTCTGGTGCTCCTCAAGTCCAGGAGCCGGAAACACCGGAAACGGATCTGGACCCGGTCACACTTTTATCCGACCTCTCCCCCGACCACTTTCCAAGCCTGGGTGCTTTGGGGCAGGAAACTGTTTTGGTCTGTTGGAACGAAACCGAGGCAGAAGGGCAGCCCTCCAACACCCGCTGCGTCATTCTGGACGTAGTTCAAGACAAAATTCTGCGCTCCGCCACCCTAAAGGGAGGCTTTTCACTGCAGCGCACCTTCTCAGATGGTACTGCCCTGATGATCAATTATGAGCGGGATCAGTTTTATCTTCTGGACCAGCATCTGCGGGTCACTCCTCTGGATGTGCCTGTGGGGGGCGGACAGTTCTCCCAGGATCATAGCAGCTACTATTTCACAGACCAGGATGTGCTCTACCAATACGACCTGGAAACCGGCAGCCAGACTCAGGTTTCCCTGGGGGCCGGCCTCCGGCTCAACGGTATCAGTGGAATTCATCCCACCCAGAACTGTTTGACAGGATGGATTTATCCCTCCCTTTACTCCCAGGAGAGCTGCCCTGCCCTCATTGACTGGGAGAGTGGAGAGCCGCTGCTGCTGCAAGAGGGCCTGAATCTCCCCTATTTTTACGGCCAGAACTTCCAAAGCCGTTGGAACAACTACGAAACAGGAGAAAACTATCTTATCTGGGGGGAATTGGAGTCCGATGCTCCGCTCTGCTGCGTCAATCTGAACCAGCTGGAGGACGAGTCCACCTTCCTCTATCCCTTGGCAGACTCCTGTTACGCCCTGCAGGTGTACGATGCCAGCTGGCAGGAGTCCTCCTCCAGAGAGGACAACCAGCGCACCACCCTCTACCGTCTGGAGACGGATGGTCTGTCCAGCTGTCCCCTGGACTCTTTGGGCCTGGAAGGGGCCGTGTCCGCCTCGGTTTATCTGCCGGACGCTTCTCTGATTCTGAGCTGTGTGTACCATCAGAACGGCTACCAGCTCTACCGGATCAACCCGGAGGCCATGGACTTTTCCCCGGCAGAGATCCCTCTTTCAGATCCTCCCCAGCGCATCGACCAGCAGCTGTGGCAAAACTGTCTGGCAGAGCTGGAATCTCCGGAACTTTCTCCGGACCTGTCCGGTGTCCGGGCCCGGGCCGATCAACTGGAGGCCCAGTACGACATCCACATCCTGCTCTCCGCCCAGTGTGCCGACCCCTGTGACGCCTCCGGCTACACCGTGACCACCAGCGACCAGGCAGGCTGGAAGAACGAGGCACTCAGCATCTCCCGGGCGTTAAACGGCGTAGAAGAGGCTCTGGCCAACTACCCCCAGGGCTTTTTCAGCCAGTTCTGCTCGGAATCTCAGGACAGCGGTATCTATCTGTTGCTGGTAGGACCCATTGGCAGCAGCGACCCCATCAATGTGGCCGCCTTCCAATACGGGGTAGGCTCCCGGGAGTACATCGGTCTGAATATCTCCTTCTATGAGCTGAAGGGTAATCTGTATCACGAAATCTGGCACGCCACGGAAAATAAGATTCTCAACAGCGACTTTATGGGCTTTTATGACGGGAGCTGGGACAGCTGTAACCCCGAGGGGTTTGAATACCGCAACGAATACAATCTGTCCGACCCGGATGGCACACTCTGGCGCTGGACTTATCTGGGCGGAGAGAATCCCTTCTATTTTGTGGATGACTACTCCAAAACCTTTGCCAAAGAGGATCGGGCCAGAATCATGGAATATGTGATGGGGGATGACGGTCTTTCTCAGGCGGTACTCAGTTCCCCGGCAATCCGGCAAAAGCTGCAGCTGATGGATCAGGGCATTCGCGCTGCCTTTGACACCACCGGCTGGGATGAGGTTCGGTGGCTGCGGTTTGAATAATTAAAAAATATCAGGCGCCCATCCCCAAGGGATGGGCGCCTGATATTTTTATGGGTTGACCACGTTAATGGGCTCTCCTGCCAGGAATGCCCGGATATTGTCGGCGGTGGTATCGATGATTCGCTGGCGGCATTCCCGGGCCGCCCAGGCAATGTGGGGGGTGATAATGCAGTTGGGGGCCCGGAGCAACGGGTTGTCCGCCTGAATTGGCTCCTGAGATACCACATCCAATCCGGCGGCAGAGAGCTTGCCCCGCTCCAGAGCGTCCGCCAGATCCTGATCCACCACCAGGCCACCTCGGCTGGCATTGAGCAAAATGGCCCCATCCTTCATCTGGGCGATGGTATCCCGGTTGATGATCCCTTCGGTCTCCGGAAACTGAGGACAGTGGAGGCTCACCACGTCGGACCGGGCAAGCAGCGTGGCCAGATCCACATATTCGCCGATTTGGCGCCCCTCCTCACACTCCGAGCGGCTGTAAGCCAGCACTTGCATCCCCAGGGCTCTGGCAATCTGCCCCACCTGTCTGCCGATACGGCCAAAGCCGATGATGCCCATGGTCTTGCCCGCCAGCTCCGTCAACGGGCACTCCCAATAGCACCACTGGGGGCTGTTCTGCCACTTGCCCTCATGGACCGTGCGGTCGTGGAGGGCCACCTGGCTACAGATCTCCAGCAGCAGCGCAATGGTGAATTGTGCCACGGCATGGGTCCCATAGGCAGGCACATTGCACACGGGAATTCCTTTTTGCCGGGCATAGTCCACGTCAATGATATTATACCCGGTGGCCAGGATGCAGAAGCATTTCACTCCGGGACAGCCGTCGATGACAGCCCGGCCAATGGGAGTCTTATTGACCACTACAATCTCCGCATCGCCAATGCTGCGGATAATCTCCTTTGGCTCCGACGGTACCTGATCATAGACCTTCAATTCCCCCAGCTGCTCCAAGGGTGACCAGCTCAGATCTCCGGGATTCTCCACATAGGCATCCAAAATCACTATTTTCATCGCTTTGTCCTCTTCTCTTTTCTCCACTTACGGCGTCAGGAAATTATTTTTTTCGTCCTGATTTGATTGCCCGGAACGGGGCTGTCATTTTCCAGCTGGCACTGGAGGTCACCCGCTCCAACTCCGCCCGGTATCGGTCCCGCTCCTGCTCCAGAGCGGCGCAGGTCAACTGCTGCTGTTCAAGCTGATATTCTGCCTGACGACACCGTTCCTCAATTTGCTTGATATAGTCTCCGGCCTGGCGCAGCTGTCCCTCCACATCCTGGATATAGTCCCCGGCTTGGCGCAGCTGTCCCTCCACATTCTGAATATGGTCTCCGGCCTGGCGCAGCTGCTCCTCCACATTCCGGACATGGTCTCCGGCCTGGCGCAACTGCTCTGCCTGCTCCCGGCAACTGGCCTCGGCGGCGGCTCCGGCGCGCAGCCATTCCATCAGGACGGGCTGATAGTAGGCCCTTTGGGCGGTCATGTCATACAACTGGAATAGGGTGAAGTGATAGCGCTGCTCCAGCACCTCCAAAGCGCCGGGCTGCCGCATCACCCGCTCCAGCGCCTCCAGGCCCGGGGCCGTCACCGGGCTGTCGGTCTGACCGCAGCCGCAGAGCAAAAAAGCCCGCTCGATCTGCAGCTCCAGCGGCGTGGCGGCATCCGGACAGCGGAAATCGCTGCCGAACCAAGCCACCAGCTGTTCATCCGTGAGCCGACTCAACAGCCGCTCCTTGGCGATCACATACTCGTTATAGGTGCGCATCATATTGTCGGGGGTGGAGGCACTGCCCTTCTCCGGACGTTCCTCCCACCGGTAATGCACCAGCTCCTCCGGCAACACATAAAACTGGGTTTTGCCCACCAGCTGACACCAGAGGTCATAATCATGCAGCTGGCGCAAAAAAAGGTTATAGCCTCCCATTAGATCTCTGCGTACCAATGAGGAAGAGTGACACAGGGCATTGCCCTCATAGAAAAGATGGCGGGCCCAGCTCCTCTGGTCCGGAAATGTGGTGTGGAAATATCGCCATATTTGAGGCGGCCCCTCTATGGTCTTGCCATCAGGACCAATAATGTCGGCAAAGGTAAAACAGGCCCCCACCTCCGGGTGGGCCGTCACATAGGCAATCTGCTTTTCCAGCTTGTCCGGTGCCCACAAGTCATCATGATCAATGTGGGCAATCCATTGGCCTGTGCTGTGGGACAGGGCCACATTACAGGTAAAACAAATATGGTGACGGGCACAATTGCGATAAACACGAATCCTTGGATCCTGAAAAGAAGCTAGAATCTCAGGCGTGGTGTCAGTAGAAGCGTCATCCACAATGATTAACTCCCAGTCGCTAAATGTCTGGGCCAATACGCTTTCCATACAATCCCGCAGATAAGCAGCGCCGTTATATACATTTAATACAACGCTGACCATGGGTGTTCTGCCCATAAACATTTCCTCCTGCAGTGCCGTTGTAGTGTCTCAGTCCCGATTCCGGGACAATGTTGATTACAATAGTACAATATAGATGGTAGCACAACTTTTGTAAAATAACCAGCGGATTTTGTCTTCCCCGGCATTCTGTTCTCATATTTCATTAAATTCTGCTTATATTCGCCAGTTTTTTATTATATTGTAATATTTCGAATAGGAAAAGTTGGTATTTTGTCGAAAAAGCTTGCATTTTTCCTCTGTTCTGCTACAATATTGCTGTGTTATGTCATCTTGTTGACACAGATTAGGAAGGAGTAACTATGAGCAAACAAATCAAACGGATGCTGGCGTTGTTGCTGTGTCTGTGCCTGTGCCTGCAATACGTCGGCGCTCTGGACACAACAACCGCCGGAGAAAATACGTCCGGTGCTCAGGCGGTAACCGAAACCGAATCCACCGCTGATTCGGACTCCGGCTCCGCCTCGGCGCAGGACACCACCGAAACGGCCCCGGAAAGCTCTGAGCCGGATTCGGCTTCCGGGGAAACCACTTCGGACACGGACCTTTCCTCCTCTCAGGAGGAAAGCGACTCATCTCCTGTCCAGCCTGATCAGAGTACAGAAGGTGCGGATCAGGAAACGAATTCTCCCTCTGCTCAGGACTCAGCGTCCTTGAACATCGGAGATGCGGAATCCTCCACCGACGCAACCACAGTTCAGGAGCAGAGCCCCGATCAGCAGGAAGTGTCTGAGGACGAGTCCCCGCTTTTGAGCTATGTGGTGGTCAACTCCCCCACGGTGACCACTCCGGGCACCCAGGAAATCCTGGTGGGCATCGGAGACGAAACGGTGACGATGGAGCAGGCGGTCATTACCCTGCGCAATCAGTCCACCGGCGAAACCATGGATTACAGCGCCTCTGAACTCACTGCAGGCGCCGCCCTGTTCCAGATCTCCTATGCGGAGGGTCAGAGCGGTACATACGTAGTGGAATCCATCCGCTATACCTATGGCGGCGTGGAGACTCAAGTGGTGTTTGCCGACATCGGCATCAATGCCGTCTACGGTGTTGACACCGATGTAGAGACTGCCCCCGACGCCGTGGCGGTGGAAGAGGACTCCGACGCCTCTTCCAGCGATGGACAGGCCGACGTAGTTTTTGACGTGTCCACCCTGGACAACGGCGGAGATCAGGAACTGGCCGACTCGGTGGAGGAGGCCCTGAACAACGCCGACCTCCAGAACAGTATTTCCACCATGTCCCTGGAGGACGGAAAGTCCGGCAATGTGGTAATTGTGTTGGACCCCGGGCATGATGCGTCCCATAGTGGAACCGACAGCACTTATAATGGTATCAAATATAACGAATACGAACTGAACCTGAAGATCGCCCAGTACTGCAAGGCGGCTTTGGAGCAGTATGCGGGCGTCACTGTCTATCTGACCCGGGACTCCAACAACTGCCCTTATGGCGGGAAGTCCGTCACCTCCTCTACCTGTAATGCCCAGCGGGTGGCCTACGCCCAGCGGGTGGGGGCGGATTACTTTGTTGCGCTGCACCTGAACAGCTACTCCGACTCCTCTGCGGGTGGTGCTGAGATTTACTATCCCAACCAGGACTACCGGCCGAATCTGAGTACCGATGGCAAAGATCTGGCTCAGTCCATTCTAAATCAGCTTGTTGCCCTAGGCCTCCGGGATCGGGGGCTTAATGATACGGACTCCCTTCAGGTGATACGCCAGTGCAAGGAGGCGGACATCTGCGGTATCCTCGTAGAACACGCCTTCCTGTCCGGTGCCAGCGACTTTGAGAACTTCCTGTCCAGCGACGCCAAGCTGCAAAAGCTGGGCGAGGCGGATGCCGCCGGCATTGCCAACTATCTGGGGCTGTCTGAAAGCTCCGGCAACACCAATACCCCTGCCGTCACTGTGACCCAGACGGGAGTTGGGACCTTGACCGCCCGTCTCACCGGTGTCACCAGCGATATGCAAAGCGCCAAGTTTGCGGTTTGGAGCAGTGACGGCGGCCAGGACGACCTGGTCTGGTACACCGCCCAACGCCAGAGCGACGGCTCCATGACTGCCGCCATTCCCCTGAGCAACCACTCGGGCTATGGGGTTTACAACATCCATTGCTACGTTCAAACTTCCGCCGGCAGCCAGTATGCCGCTGGCACTGCCATTGATATCCCCAAAATCTCCGGCATAGCCTCGGTAAGCACAACCAATACAGCCAACGGTTCTTTCCGGGTCACAGTATCCAACGTCAATACTCCTTTGAATATCAGCCAAGTTTCCATCGCCGTATGGACCGACGCCAACGGTCAGGACGATCTGATCTGGACCAACGCCACTCAGAGCGGCGACAGCTGGTACATCGACGTAGACACCTACGATCACAACTACGAGACGGGGAACTACTGTATCCACGTCTATGTTCGGGATACTTTGGGCGGCTGGTATGCCATCCAATGTATTAACCATACGGTATCTTTCCAGGCCGGAAACCCTGTTGTGTCTGCCCAGTGGGATCCTGCAGGAGCCACCATGGGCCTGACCCTCAGCAACTATCTGATGGGCAAAGATGTCACTTCTGTCCGCTTTGCGGTCTGGAGCAGCGACGGCGGCCAGGACGACTTGGTCTGGTACACTGCCCAGCGCCAGAGCGACGGCACGCTGACTGCCTCAGTTCCTCTGAAGAACCACAGCAGCTATGGCGTTTACAACATTCACTGCTATGCCTATACTGCCTCCGGCAGCCGCTATGTGGCCGGTGCCTCCATTAACATTCCCAAGGTGTCCGGTACTGCCTCGGTAAGCACCACCAACGCCTCCAACGGATCCTTCCGCGTCACGGTAGCCGGGGTGAACAATCCCCAAGCCGTCAGCCAAGTCCGCATTGCCGTTTGGACCAGCGCCAATGGTCAGGATGATCTGATCTGGACCGACGCCACCCGGAGCGGTGACAGTTGGTACATTGATGTGGACACCTACGACCACAACTATGAGACGGGTGCCTACTACATCCACGTCTATGTTCGGGATACTATGGGCGGCTGGTATGCCATCCACTGCATTGATCACACGGTATCTTTTCAGGCCGGAAATCCTGTGGTAACCCCCCAGTGGAATGCCTCTGGGGCCACCATGAGCCTGACCCTCAGCAACTATCTGATGGGCAAAGACGTCACCTCTGTCCGCTTCGCAGTCTGGAGCAGCGACGGCGGCCAAGATGACCTGGTCTGGTACACCGGTCAGCGCCAGGGTGACGGCACCATCACTGCCACGGTTCCCCTGAAGAACCACAACAGTTATGGCGTCTATAACATTCATTGCTACGCCTATACCGCCTCCGGCAGCCGCTATGTGGCCGGTGCCTCCACCACGGTCTCCAAGGTGAGCGGTACTGCCACTGCCACCACCATCGACAGCCTGTCCGGCAGCTTCCGGGTAGACCTGTCCAATGTGTCCCCGGTGGAAGCGGTTCAGGAAATTCGGGTTGCCGTCTGGACCAGCGCCAATAGCCAGGACGACCTGATCTGGACCACCGCTTCTCGGAACGGGAACAGCTGGTATGTGAACGTAGAAACCAGCACCCACAACTACGAATCCGGTGTCTACAACATCCATGTTTATGCCCGAGACACCATGGGCGGCTGGTACGCCGTCCAGTGTATCACTCAGACGGTTGAGGTAAGCCAGAACAGCGCCCTGATGACAGTGTCTATGAACAGCAACACCGACTACATGGATATTACCCTGAGCGGCGCCAACCTGAATCCCCAGTCCTCTGTTGTAAAATTTGCTGTATGGAGTGCCAACAACGGCCAGGATGATCTGATCTGGTACACTGCCGCCTACAGCTCCGGCAAGTGGGTTTACTCTGTTCCCCTGTCCAACCACAGGTTTGACACCGGCGTATACAACATTCATTGCTACTACAATGCCGGCACCGGAGACAAAATGCTCCGCGCCGCCACCATCACCCCCTATACTGGTGCCCGGCCCGGAAATACCGCCACAGCCCAGACGATCTGGAACTTCCTGGTGGGCAAGGGTATGACAGAGGCCGGTGCCGCCGCGCTGATGGGCAATCTGTTTGCTGAGTCCGGGCTGAACTCCACCAATCTGCAGAACAGCTTCGAATCCAGCCTGGGTTATAACGATGCCAGCTACACCACCACCGTGGACAACGGCAGCTACCGCTACAAGACTTATACCGATGTCAGAAGTTCCTTCTCCCGGGACAGCGCCGGATACGGCCTGGCCCAGTGGACCTACTGGAGCCGGAAGCAGGCCCTATATGATTACGCCAAGTCCAGAGGCACTTCCATCGGTGATCTGAACATGCAGCTGGATTTCCTGTGGCAGGAGCTGAACGCCTCCTACCCCACTGTGGTCAAAACTCTGACCACCGCCACCAGCGTCAAAACTGCGTCGGACATCGTGCTGACCCAGTTTGAGCGCCCCGCCGACCAGAGCAACTCTGTCAAGGAGCTGCGGGCCAACTATGGTCGGGCCTATTACTCCTATTACGCTGGCTGAATATAGCCAAACAAATGAAAAACGCGCGGGTTTCGCATCTTGCGAAACCCGCGCGTTTTATTTTTTGTTCAGGCTCGATCAATCAGCCGGGTGGAGACCGTGCCCACCGCAATGGTCAGCGCCAGGATCAACAAGAAAGCAGCAGCGAAGCTATGGTTGAGCAGACCTTGCACAGCGGCGGAATAACCCAACAGCGTTTTAATCAAGGGCATATGCCAAAGATAGATTCCATACTGATTTCTGGAGACAAAGAGCAGACCTTTGGACAGAGGCGAACCAAATCTCAAGGGCAATCGAGAGAAGAAATACACCGTAACGCCCAGCAGCAGCGCCAACACACTGTGCCAGATATAGGCCAGGGGGAAATCCCCGTACAGGCCGTAGCGGCTGACGGGCATCATCCAAAGGACCAGTGCCGCCACACCAACGACAAAAGGCAGGAAATTCAGCCACTGTCTGCTCGCGGAACTCTGTTGGTTTTCCCTGCGTTTCAACAACCAGGACAGGAACATTCCCACCATGAAGTTGTCCAAAGCTGGCACCAACTGGCGGCCATAAATGAAATAAAGAACGCTGTCCACTCCTTTGGGGGCCAGTCCCATGTGGTAAATCAGGTACTTACACAGCACTGAAACCGCCACCGAGGCCACCAGCGTGAGAATCGGCTTCCGCTTCATGGCCCGATAGAGCAGTACGGAAATCAGGTAAAACTGAAACACCGTTCCCATTGTCCACAGCGCCCCGTTGATGCTACCGTTGGTACTGGGCCAAAGATTGTGGATCAGCAGAGCGTGGGTAATCAAATGAGGGAAACCGGCCTTGCTCAGCAGCGATGCCTGCTCAGAAAACAACAGCAGCACCGCGCAACAGACATAATACTGCGGCAGAATTCGCACCACCCGACGGCGCAGGAATGAGATATAGGTGAGTTGGCCCTTTCCATCATCGGAGGCCAGAGACAGGTAAATTCCAAAGCCGCTGATCAGAAAAAACAGGGTGACGCCCACTTCGCCTCCCAACACCAGGAACTGATTCAAAAAGGATCCGCTATATGGATTCCCCGTCAGCACATAGGCGTGATAGAAAACGATGATCAGAATGGCAACCGCACGCACAATATCAATACTCTTATTCCGCTTCATCCGATTTCCCTCTTCTTTATCAATGCATCAATCATCATCCAGCAGATACTGCTCGCCAAACATCAGATCATATTGAATCGCCCAATATTTTTGCATGCGTTCGCTGTCCAGCTCAGTGGTATAGTCATGGTGGACAACGGGATAGTCTTCACGCAGGGAATAAATATAATCATAATAGCTGCTGTGAGGAATCCCCGCATCCATCAGGATCTGAGGCGTGATCTGGTTGGGCGTCATATAGTCCACATCCGCGCTGATGTCACTGTAGTTGGAGTAAGCTACGAACGGAGTAGTGTACCGGGCATACATGCTGCTGTCAAGATAAGCCGTTTTCTGGTATGCCTGCAAAATTGGCAAATGATCGCCCCAGACATACACAATCGTAGGCTTTTCCCGTTGTTGCAGATACTCGATAAATTCTCCCAGGGCCTGATCAAAGTTCAGCACGGATTGGCCATACTGCTCCAACTCATGAATTTCGCTTTCTGTAAAGCCATCGCTGGTGACTTTCACCGAGGTCTCTTCATATTTAGCATCATACGGATTGTGTCCTTCAATGGAAATGCCGAAAATGAACTGCGGTTCCTCCGCGCTTTCCAATTGCTCCTGAATCACATCGAAGAAATACTGATCCTGCACATAGCCGTCTCCGTTCTTCTGTTCCTCTGTAAAGGCAAAATCCACGATAGAAAGGAATTGATCAAATCCCAGCTCTTCAAACGCCTGCTTGCGGTTGTAGAACTGGGGATCATTGAGATGAATCACCGTGGATTCATACCCTGCATCATGAAATACCGAGGCAATACTGGGAACTCTCTTCTCTGAATCATTGAAATAAGCAGTATATGCAATCAGCTCATTGACAAAGAACACGTTTGAGTATCCGGTAATCCCCTCGAATTCCGCGCCGGCAGTGCCTCCTCCGTAGCGAGGAGAAACAATATTGCCGACCTGATATGTCCGGACCGTCTCCGTCAAATCCTGATTAAAGCTGACCCCTTCCATCTGGCTGATATCAAACAAGGACTCTGCCATAATCAGCACCACATCAGGCTGCACATCCGACTCAGTCTCCGCAGCATACTGATCAAACTCCTGTTCCAGCTGCTCCATGGCTTCCTTGGAGTAGCCCTCAGGTTTGCTGGGAATAATTTCAAGGAAGTCTACCGCGTTATACAAATTATAAACAGCAGTTCCATTCACCCGCCAATATGTATACGCTGGCAGCCAGCTGGCATGACCGTACACAATGCCGCTGTATGTGGACTGATACAACTGGGATGAAAAGAAAATCAAAACTGGCACAATCAGCATCATGAGGATACTGGGATGAGGGTACAGAAATCGGGCCACCCGCTTGATCTGCCAACAAATCAATCCCACCAGCAGCACCACAAAAACTACCAGCAGCACAACTCCCGCTGTGCCGATATATTGGGGAGCGATCTCAAATAATTCCTTCACCACCAACAGATCAATGGGAGTAAACAACGATCCCTGGTACAAAATCTTAATGGCATTGCCCACAAACAGCACTACATAGAGGATAAAGCTCAAAACGCCCCCCAGCCTTGGACCACAAATTGCAGACAGGGACAGCACAATTAATACCACAAAGAAAAGATTAATCCCAGTCAAGGCGGAAAACACCTCAGTGCCGGCATAGGTCAGCGTGTCGGCCAGGGCAAAATCATTGATCAACGCTTTGAGCGATACTTCCAAAATCAAGTACAAAAGGGTCAATACCGCCACCGTCTGTGTCAGGCTGCGAGCGCGATACTCCTTGGATTCCTGGGTGGCGTAACGGCTCAGCAGCAGTGCCTGTACCGTCACCCCCACCAGCGTCATCAACCAGAACTGCAGCACACCTTGGGTCTGATCTCCCGCCGCCACAAGAGTGTGCAACGCCTCAAAGCGGCTCACCAACAGAACGGTGCACACCGCCATGATCAGGGCCAGGAATCCAAAAAAGATTCTGGACACCAGTCCCGGACGCTTTGGGGTTCCCTGACCAATCCGCAGGCCCAGCGCAAAACATGGCACAAGCAACAGCAGCCAAGCCACCGGCCCCAGTCCCGCCAGACAGAGGAAAAACTGGAGCACATAGACTCCGATCCAGCATACCGCAAACAGATCCGTGTTGTGGGGTATCAGGAAGTGCCGGACCAGCCAGCCCCGCACCGACCGCTCCTCCCGGACCTTCATCAACCCACTGCACCGCCGGGTCAGCCACGCCTGCAACCGATCCAACCCGGATCTGAGCCTCCTGCCCACCACAAAGGCAGCATACAGTCCAAGGCCTGCCGTATATATCACCAGAATCCGGCGGAACATACTGCAAATCACGCGCCCAGGCAGACGGAATTCCGTTCCCATCAGCCGGGTCAACCCTTCGGAAATCCCCGGAACCGCAGACAAAATCAACAGCAGCAAATAAAACAGGGCCAATGCCCCAAAAATAATACCTCTTGTCAGTGTTATCTTCTCTCTCAGCTCTCTTCGAAACTTTTCCTTTATCCCAGAGAACATCCGGATTTGACCCCTCCTATCTTTTGTGCCCGAACAGGCATCCCGGCAAAGCAATCCCTTCGCCCATATATTTTTTCGGCTCGTCAACAAATGAAACGAAAAAAATTATACCATAATCCGACCTTTTTTTCAATGAAAATCAGCCAAGAAAAGCTGGCCTGGACGCTCGAAAGCGTCCAGGCCAGCATACATTTTCTGGATAGAAAACAAATTATTGGCTCCGCCGCCAGAAAGAAGCCAGTCGGGACAGCCCTCTGGACAGCCGATAAGACTTAGAGGCCTGGATAGACTCCAACAGCTGTTCCTTGGCTCTCAGCTCCGCCATTTCCTTGCGCAGTTTTTCCATATCTGCTTTATTGTAGGAAGCCCGCTGAACACTCAGTGCCTCAAGAACAGTCTCATAGGATACCGCTCCATAGTGCCGCTCCAAATCCGGTAATCCGTTGTAAAGTTGTGCATAATCCTCCAACATCTTCTCAATACTCCGTACCGGCGTGGTTTGCAAGGCCTCTTTCAGCACCTGGTAACGCTCTGGCTCCGCCTGAAGCTGTTCAATCTGATCCAGAATCTCTTCGGGGGTGGCTGTTAACGGCACTACAATACCTGCCCCTGCCTCCCGGACGCGATCGCCCACGGCGCCGATATCCGTCACCAGCACCGGAATCTGCGCCAACCACGCCTCCGACAGAGTATAGCAGAAGGTCTCCGCCCAAGTGGGCAGAATGCAGATCAAGTCGATATGGAACTCTCTCAGCATACGATAAATGGTATCCCTGGTATAGGTACCTACTTTCGTGAAATTATCCTGATTCAACTTCAGCAGACGTTCATCTCCCAGGGAACCAAAGGTAAACCATTGAATGTCATCCTTACTGCGGGTAATCAGTTCATAGGCCATGGCACTGCCTTTGGCAGGCACCAACCCACCTAAGAACGCTACCCGGATGCCCTTCTTGTCTCCCACCAGACTGACATTGTGCTGAGTGTAAACCCGACCATCAGTGTAGGTATGTCCGTCATGCTGCAACAAAATACGAATTTTCAAAGCCCCTGAGGCAAAGCGATACTTGGGCACCGAGACGGAAAAACCCGACTCCAGGTACATGGAATTTCCGCCGCAAATCTCATTTTGCACATCCTCCCGGGGATACCGGTTGGCCCGAATGTAATGGACTGCTCCTGTCCTCTCGGTAATCTCCACGATGACATCCACCTGGCTGGAATCCACATATTTTAGAAATGCCCAGCCTGCGATGGCATCCGGCTCTGTCTTCTGGTTAAACAAGAAATCCACGCAGACACAAGCATGCCGACTCCGTTCAATCTGGCTCACTTGGGAAATATGTTCCACTACCACTTGATCCTGCAGATCTGAGCCGTGTTCTATTACCTGGATGCGATCCGCCAAAGACGGGAAATTATCAATGTACAAATCTGCTGCAGCCCGGGACGGAACAATCAAAGTCTGGCAAAGAGAAAGGGCCTTTTCCATTTCCTCCCGCCAGTGCCGCAGATAGTCCATCTGGGCGGTAATCCCCTCCTGGCGTTTCAGGCAGGTGGCGCACCGCTCAGGAGATCCGTGGCCGGCGCAGAACTTCCCCTCTCCATCCAGCAGCTTGATGGTGGGGCAGATATAGAAGTAATCGTGCAGGGTGGCCACCACGGGAATATTCATTTCATGGGCGCAATGGAACAGATCCAAAGACAACCGCAACACATGATGGATATGCACCCAATCAATACGAAAAGCGCTCAAAATCAGCCGAAACAGCTCCACCAACCGGCGATTGGTAAACATCTGGCAGGCTGGGGCGGGACCAATGGGAAACTTCAGCAGCGTGGTCTCCTGATCCCGGTAGATGGTCAGGCACAGGTCTTCACCGGTACGACAGAGCACAAACACATTGTAGCGTTCCCGTAACCCCATAGTGAGATCCCGGACATGAAACTCAGTGCCACCGGGATGCCGGAACAGATCCTCCTGAAAATCCTCATGCAGCAGATAGAGCAGGTTGCGCCTGCCGTTGTTAAGGCCGGCGTAAAGATTGATATTATCCCGGATATATTGGTCCGGATTGTTGACACAATAGCGGTGGTTTTGTTGAATCTGGGCAGGATACCGCTCCAGAAGGATCTTATCATGCTCCTCTACCAGCCGTTTCTTTTCCTCAGTGTCAAAAGAGGCGGTTCCCTTATGATAGATAAAGGTATCGTCACACATTACGTGAATGTAGCCGTACTGCTCCGCCCTGTTGCAGAAGTCATTCTCCTCACCATATCCCCTGCCGAAGGTGGCAGCGTCAAACACCCCTACCTGGTCAATCACCTCCCGCTTAATGAACATGCAGAAGCCAACCGCCACGGTAATGCGGGGGTAACGCTTCAGACTACAGCGCTCAACCAGTTGAGCGTACTCCTCGATGGTAAATCCCTCGGGAATCTGATTGTCCTGGCACATTACCGGCACCGAACACAGGGTGGCACTGTTGGACAGCGGGGTGACCGTTCCGATTTCCGGCGCAGAATAGGCGCAGGCAGTAATTTTTTCCACCCACCCGGGTGTCACCACAGTATCAGAATTGAGCAGAATGACATCCCGGTCTGAGTAACGCATCCCCTTATTGACACTGGCGGAAAAGCCTTGGTTTTCCGGGGAGTCGATCAGTTCAATATGATCTGCCAGATAACCCTGAAGCAGAGGGAGAATGCGCTCATCAGGGCTTTTATCATTGACAAAAATAACTCTATGTGTGGTTAGGTCCGTATTCCGCTGAATGCTCTCCATGCAAAGCTGAATATCTTGAAAACCGTTATAGACTGGGATGATTATATCTACAGCTCTCATAATGCCTCCGTAATCTGAGCTCTGGGCCTGCTTGTCTCCTGGATCCCTATCCTTGATCCAATCATAAATCTACCTCATTTTATTATAGCTTATTATTATAGCATAAATCCGGCTTTTTTCAAGCAAAGCAGGCAGATCCACCAAAATCTACACATTACAACATTCCTCTGTTCATAAAACAAATCCGGCACACCCCAGGTTGTACCGGATTTGTTCTGATGTCGCCGGAACTTATTTGGGAGGCATCATTATCCCCGCCCGGCAGTATTCCCGGGCCTCCTCCACATAGTCTTGGGCACTGCGGAGGTTCTGTTCCTTCTCCCCCTGGGTCAGAGGCCTCACCACCTTGGCGGGCCGGCCGAAGGCCAGGTGTCCGTCGGGAATTACCGCGTTCTGGGTCACCAGACTGCCGGCGCCAATGAGGCAATTTTTCCCGATCTTTGCCCCGTTGAGCACCGTGGAGCCCATGCCGATCAGGGTACCCTCCCCGATGGAACAGCCGTGGAGGATGGCGCCATGGCCCACGGTGACATTGCGCCCGATGTCCACATCATTGCCCGGGTCCACATGGACCACACAGTTGTCCTGAATATTGCTGCCCTCTCCCACCCGGATGGCGGCGGACTCCGCCCGGAGCACCGCGTGGAACCAAAGGCTGCTGTCCGCCCCGATGGTCACGTCGCCGCAGACCACTGCGTCCTGGGCCAACATAGCCTTGGGGGAAATCGTCGGTTTTTTCATCATCCATCACCTCAAATTGATTTCATCTCACTGCGCTCGCCCCGGAGATTTTGCTCCATCTTCTCCCGGATGGTCTCCTTATCGTAGCCACAGCTGAACAGATAATATAATTTGGTCACCGCTGCCTCAATGGTCATATCGCCGCCGCTGACCGCATCGGCCCGGGCCAGCCCCCGGCTGGTCTCATAGGTACCCAGGCTCACGGAGCCCTGGGGACACTGGGAACAGACGGTGATGATGGTGCCGTTGCGATAGGCCCGCTCCACCAGGGGCAGCAGCTGGGAATCGGCGCCACTGGGAATATTGCCCGCTCCGAAGGCCTCCAGCACAACTCCCTTGAGCTTCTCCGTCATGATGGACTCAAAGAGGGAAAACTGAATGCCCGGGAACACCTTCAGCACCCCGATGGGCACCTCCACAAACTCCTGCAGCCGCAAGGGCCCGGGCTGGCCCGGCAGCAACTCTCCCTGGTGGTACTGAATCTCGATGCCGGTCTCCGCCAGGCAGGGAGCATTGGGAGAATCGAAGGCCTCCAGCAGATCTGCAGAGGTCTTGGTGCTCCGGTTGCCCCGGAGCAGCTTGCCCCCGAAGAACAGGCACACCTCCCGGACCCGGCCTGAGGCGGCGATCAGAATGGCGTTCACAATGTTATCCAGCCCGTCGCTGCGCATCATGCACAGGGGAATCTGGGCACCCGTCAACACCACCGGCTTATTCAGCCCCTCCAGCATAAAGGAGAGGGCGGAGGCGGTGTAGGCCATGGTGTCGGTGCCGTGGAGCACCACAAAGCCGTCAAATTCCTCATAGCGCCGGGCAATCACCCGGCCGATTTTGTTCCAGTCCTGGACAGCGATGTTGGAGGAGTCCAGCAAAGGGGAAAATTCCACCAGCTCCCAGTCTGGAAATTCCGGCCGGTGAATGTCGTTGATGCTGCGCAGCAAGGGCTCAAACACCCCGGCCTTTGGGACATAGCCCTTATTGCTGGGCACCATGCCGATGGTGCCGCCGGTATAAATAATACAGATGCGTTGTTTCTCGTCCATAAAATCCTCTGTCCTTTGTCAATTGCGCCGCCCTTTAACGGTTCTCCCGACCCAGGCCAAAGCTGCGGCAGAGCAGCTCGGCGCAGTCCTCAAAATCCTCCAGCCCCAGCTGAAGTACCGCTTCCTCCCGGGGCAGATCGGTGATCAGAGCCAGCAGGCTGTCGTCCCGGGTGATGGGTTCAGTGCCGGCGGCGGAGCGGCAGATCTCCAACTTGGGCAGAGCACTGTATTTGAAGCCCTCCCCCAGGATCAGATCCACCGGGGGCAGGCACCGGCGCAGCTGGTCCAGATTGCGCTCTCCGCTGCCCAGGGCCGCCCACTGGTTTGGCCCCAGAAGGGCCACAGTCTCCGCCCCGGCCCGGGACAACAGCCAGGTGTCCTTTCCCTCCCGGTCCATCTCAAAGCCGTGGGCATCGTGCTTGATCACCGCCACCCGCAGTCCCCGGCGCCCCAAAGCGGGAATCAGGCCCTGCAAAAAGGTGGTCTTGCCGGAACCGGACCAACCCGTTACCGCCACCATAGGGGGTGAGCCGGCCCGGGCCGCCAGACAATCCGCCGGAGAATTGAGATTTTGCAGTACCCTTTCCAGGCAGGGTGGTGTATAATAATAGTCGGTTCTTACCGCCTGCAGCAAATGGGACATTTTTCCGTCCCCCCGCCCCAGCAGAGCCCGGGCCGCCGGCACCACGCTACGGCGATACACCCCGAACAACGGCTCCGGCCGACCGTCCCGGCGGTAGACGGAAACATCATGCTCCGGGGGCGGCAGGATGGCCTCCGTGGTCAAATTGGGCATGTCCACAGCGCTGACATAGAGCAATTCCGCCCCGGAGACCTCAAACCCGGCCAGCAGTCCTCCCATAGGACCCTGGCCCGGCACCCGGTCCGCCACCGGCTCCGCCCCGGCGGGCAACATTCCCAGCCGCCCCGGGGTTCCCTCCGCCACCAGCACCCGGTCTACCCGGCCGGAGGTCTGCCAGAACTGAACCGCTCGCTCCAGCAGGGTCTCGTTTCCCCAGCGGATCAGGGCCTTATCCTGGCCCATGCGGCGGGAACGCCCGCCTGCCAGGATCAGCGCGCAACAGTTATGCTGTCCCATCTGATTTCCTCCCCTGCCGTTTTCATTGCTCTTTATTTTACCTATTGTCCGGGGGAAAAATCAACCGTCTGGCCGTGAAAAGAGCGGTTTTTCGCCGGAGGCCTCCACTCCGGTATAAACGCCCTTCCGGCGGCAAAGGCTAACCTTATCCATCCATGGACAGAAAGGAAATCCCAGTATGAAAATTCTCTTTTACGGGGCCAAGCCCTATGACATCGAATCCTTTGATCTGCTGCTCCCGGAGTATCCCGGCCTGGAGATCACCTATATCGAGGCCAACCTGGTTCCGGAAACCGCCCCCCTGGCCCAGGGCTACGAGGGGGTCTGCGCCTTTGTCAATGCAGATCTGTCCGCCCCGGTGATTGACCGGCTGGCAAGCTGCGGCATCAAAGTCATTCTGATGCGGTGCGCCGGCTACAACAATGTGGACCTGAAGTGCGCCGCCCGGCACCAGATCCCGGTGCTGCGGGTGCCCGGCTACTCCCCGGAGGCGGTGGCGGAGCACGCCATGGCCCTGGCCCTCACCGCCAACCGCCACACCCACAAGGCCTATATCAAATGCCGGGAAAACAACTTTGCCCTCACCGGACTCATGGGGGTGGACCTCTACCGCAAGACCGCCGGCATTGTGGGCACCGGCCAGATCGGCCTGGCCATGGCCCGGATCTGCAAGGGCTTCGGCATGGAGGTGCTGGCCTACGACCCCCATCCCCGGCAGGATCTGGACTGGCTCACCTTTGTCTCCCTGGATGAGCTGCTCCGCCGCAGCGATTTGATCAGCCTTCACTGCCCCCTGACTCCGGACACCCGGCACCTGATCAACGCCGACTCCATTGCAAAAATGAAGGACGGGGTCATTTTGGTCAACACCTCCCGGGGCGCCCTGATCCGCACTGAGGATCTGATTGCCGGCATCCGGGACCACAAATTCTTTGCCGTGGGGTTGGACGTCTACGAGGAGGAGACCGAATATGTTTTTGAGGATCTCTCCGACTCCATTTTGCAGACCTCCACGGTGCAGCGGCTGCTCTCCTTCCCCAACGTGGTGCTGACCTCTCACCAGGGATTCTTCACCCGGGAGGCCCTGGGCAGCATCGCCCGAACCACTCTGGACAACGCCAAGGCTTTCCAGGCCGGAGACAAGCTGACCAATCAGGTTTCCGAATAACCCCCTCATATTCTCCCCAAAGGAGGGTGACGCCCTATGGCCACCGCCAAAGAAAAACTGCACTCCAAGCTCCCGGGCCCCGACACCGGGATCACCACCCGCAACAGCATCTGCGATATCTGCGCCCCGGGTCCTCACTGCGGCATCACCTGCTATCTGAAGGATGGCAAAATCATCAAAGTAGAGGGCACCCAGGACCACCCCACCAACCACGGCCTGCTCTGCCCCAAGGGGCTGGCCACCCGGCAGTACGTCTACCGGAAGGATCGGGTGCTCACCCCCCTGCGCCGGGTGGGAGAGCGGGGGGAGGGGAAATTTGAGCCCATCTCCTGGGAGGAGGCCTGGAACGAGATTGTCCCCCGGCTCCAAACTCTGAAAGCCCAGTACGGCCCCAGCAGCGTGGCCTTCTACTCAGGCTACAACAAATGGTACCGGCCCTTTTTGCAGCGGCTGTGCTATTCCTTCGGCTCCGTCAACTACGGCACCGAATCCTCCTCCTGCTTCACTTCCACCATCATGTCCTGGCGGCTGGCCACCGGGGCGGATTTTGCCGCCCCGGACCTGCGCCGGGCGGGCATCTTCCTGGGCTGGTGCTACAACGCCTACTATGCCCAGTATCTGATGGCCGGCGGCGTGGAACGGGCCCGGCAGCGGGGTATGAAGGTCATCATCGTGGACCCCCGGATTACGCCCGCGGTGGAAAAACAGTGTGACCTCCATCTGCGCATCAAGCCGGGCACTGACTGCGCTCTGGCCCTGGGTCTGGCCCGGGAACTCATCGTCAACGACTGGGTGGACCACGACTACATAGCCCAAAATGTCTACGGCTACGAGGCCTACCGGGACTACGTCATGGACTTCACGCCCCAGCGGGTGGAATCCCTCACCGACGTGCCCGCCCATCAGCTGAAACTGGCGGCCCGGATGATCCACGAAAACATGCCCCTGGCCATCAATCAGTCCGGAGCCGCCATCGTCCACCACACCAACGGCATGCAGACCCACCGGGCGGTCATGGCTCTGTCCGCCCTGATGGGCACCTATGACCGGCCCGGCGGCATGATCCCGACCCCTCTGACATACGCCCACTCCATGGCGGGCTTCGAGACCATGGATCACGCCTTCCCCTTTGAGCAGTACCCCAAGGATGCCCCCCGGCCTGTGGGGGCCCAGCGGTTCCCCCTCTGGGATAAGGTCGTTGGCGAGATGCAGGGCAACGACCTGGCCCGCCAGATCAAGGAGGGCACCCCCTACCCGGTGAAGGCCCTCTGGGCCCACGGCATGAACTTCCGGATGTTCAACGGGGACCGGGAACTGGAAGAGGCCCTGAAACAGCTGGACTTCTTTGTGGACATCGATCTGTTTCTCACCGACTCCGCCAAGCTGGCGGACATCGTGCTGCCCTGCTGCTCCTCCCTGGAGCGAGGAGAATTCAAGGTCTTTGGGGGCGGCTTCGGCCAGTTCACCCAGCCGGTGATCGCCCCTCTGGGCCAGTCCCGGCCCGACGACGAAATCATCGTGGAGCTGGCCAACCGGCTGGCGCTGGAGGATGAACTGCTGCGCTCCGGCAGTGAGAACTGCGTGCGCTACATGCTCCGGAACACCCCCATCGACCTGGACTTTTTAAAGGCCCACAGCCAGTTCCCCCAAAAGCTGGAGGGGGTAAAAGTGGTGCCCGTGGGTCAGCACGGCTTCCAGACCCCCACCGGCAAATTTGAACTCTGGTCCACCGTCATTGAGGACTTTGAAGGACTGGACCCGCTGCCCACCTGGCGGGACAGCATCAATGACGCAGACCCGGAGAAATACCCCTTCCGACTGGTGGCCGGGGCCCGGCTGCCCCACGCCCTCCACTCCCGGCTCCACGACGTGCCCTGGCTGCGGTCCCTGCGGCCGGAGCCCACTGCCGACCTGAACGACGGGGACGCCCAACATCTGGGCATTGCCCCGGGCGACGCCATCCGGCTTGCCACGGAGGTGGGGGCCATCACGGTGAAGGCCAATCCCACCCGAACTGTGAAGCCGGGCACTGTGTTCCTGTACCACGGCTACCGGGAAGCTGACGTCAACTCCATCATTCCTCCGGGACACAACGACCCCTATTCCGGCTTTCCGGGCTACCGCAGCGTGCGGTGCAGCGTGCAGCGAGAGGAGGACAAAGCATGAAGCTGGTATTTGACTTTGACGCCCAAAAGTGTACCGCCTGCGGGGCCTGCGCCATCGCCTGCATGGATGAAAACGACATCGACATTGAGGCGGGTCAGCGGCCCTACCGCCGGATTTTGTGTGGGGAGAGCGAGACGGAGCTGGTCTATCTCTCCGCCGCCTGCCTCCACTGCCCCGATGCCCCCTGCGTCCCCGCCTGTCCCAAAGACTGCCTCTATTGTGACCCGGAGACCGGGCTGGTGGGCTATGACAACGCCGGGTGCGTGGGCTGCCACCTCTGCGAGAAGGCCTGTCCCTACGGGGCCATCTCCTTCCGGCCCACGGGGGAACAGCGCCCCAGGGAGCGGATGGAAAAGTGCCACGGCTGTCTGGCCCAAATCCAGGCCGGCGGCGATCCCGCCTGCATCCGGGCCTGCCCCACCGGGGCTCTGACCTGGCATTGGGCGGAGGAAGCCCCCTGGCCCTCTCCCCTGGCCCAGCTGCTGAACCGCTGGGACAAAGGCCGGGCTTAAACCGTTCCAACAAAAAAAGCCTGTGGCCCGGAGTGTTCCGGGCCACAGGCTTTTTTATGCAATTAGTTATGCCAGATAGTCCTCCAGCATCTCATCCAGCGCCGCCTCACAGTCGGCCTGACGGGTGGGATAGACCATCCCGTGACCGCAGTCGGCGGTGATGCACTCCACCGGTCCCGGATAGCTGTCACAGAAGGCTTGGACCTGATCCGGATCCACGATGGTGTCCCCGGTGCCCTGAAGCACCAGGGCCGGCACCTGACAGTCCTGGGTCATCTCTGACAAATTCACCGCTTTCATGCTCCGGCCCAGGCTGCCCTTGGCAAACCCATCCCCGATGGCCACCATGAAGCCCGGCAGATGGAACTGGTTTCCCATCAAATAGACCGCCTCGGTGTAGAGGTTGGTAATGGGGCTCTCCGCCACTACAAATTTGACGCTCCCCGCCAAATCCGGATCCGCCTCCACCGCCGCGGCCCCGGCCAGAGCTGCGTTGGCCCCCAGGGTGTCCCCCTGGAGGATGATCTGATGGTCGCCGCCGTAGCACTCCAGCAGCATACGCACCCAGCAGGCCACGTCATCCCCTTCCAGCAGGCCGTAGGTGACGCAGTCGCCGCCGCTCTCCCCATGAGCCCGGCTGTCGGGCAGCAGAAGATTGAAACCTTTGTCGGCAAAATAGCTGGCCAGCAGGTAATCGCTGTCGGTGCTGCTGCCGTCAAAGGTGTGGAGCAGGATCACGGTGACATCGCTCTTGGCATCATACAATCCGCCTTTGAGTATAGTCCCATCCTGAGCAGTTACCTCCACCGCATCCCGCAGGTGGGTCTGCTTCCAGTCGTCAAACTGCTGCTGCAGAGGCAGCAGCAGGGCCTCTTCCGCTTCCGTGCGCTCCAGTCCCTTCATCTCCGACACCACCGAGGTGGTACCATCGTAGTGGTCCAAAAACATATTGACATAGTTTTTCGGCAGTCGGATCACCCAGACCCCGGCAATGATCAGCACCACCACTACCAGCATCAAAATCTGGACCAGCCGCTGTCGGCGGGTGGATTTCGTCCGTTTCCCCTGAGGGGCGGACTGTTTCGGCTGTTGTTCTTTCATACCGCTCCCTCCTTTTTATCGGGCGATCAACATGCCCAGGCCGTTGGTCTCAATGGCGAAATTCTCCTGCCGGTCCTGAAGCCACTGCTGATAGTTTTGATCCAGCAGATCTGCCCGGGCCCGAAGAATCAGGTTACTCTCCCCGAAACCGTTGAAATACACCAGATAGCAGCCGGTGTCGTCCCGGAGCACGGCGCTGTCCCCGCTCTGACGGGCCGGGTCAAAGCACCAGGCTTCCAGCACCTCTTCCACATCCTGTTTGGTCAGGTTCGGGAAGTGTCCATCGGGATGGTCCTCATCCTCCAGCTGGCTGAACTGAGCGGCCACCTCCAGATAGGCCTCCAAATCGCCGCCCTGCTCCTCCGCCCGGGCCTGGGCCGCCTGGGCCAGGGTCTCGGCATTTTGCCACTGGCGCTCCTCGCTCTGGCCGGTGACCCGGTCCGTGGCTGGCGGGAAATAGGCCACCACTACATCGGCAGTCTGATACTCCTCCTCGCCGCCGTAGCGTTGGGCCTGTTCCGCCACTGCCGCATCGTCGGGGGCCAGTTCTGCCAGCACCTGCTCCCGATAGCACTCTGCCAGAGTGCGGTGGGAGAGCTGCTCATAATAGACCTGCTCTGTCATGCCTCCGTCGTAGAGCTGGGAGAGATATTTGTTCACATCGCCAATGTTGTTGGCAATGCAATAGTCCCGAATCAGCGCCTGCTTTTCTCCCTGCGTCGCTGCGATCTCCTCTGAGGCGTCGAAGCCCGCCTGCTCCGCCTCATGGCAGAGAATGGCGTACTCCTGCATGTCCTCCAGTGTCCTCTGGCGGAAGTACTGCTCCCAGGTGGTGTCCTCATCGTATTGCTGGGATTTCAGGCTGGCATTGATGTTCAGCCCCAGCTCCCCCAGTTGGTCGTAGTGGTCATTGACATAGTTGTAGTACGCTTCATAGTAATAGAAGTTGTAATCCACCACAGTGTACTTCTCTCCCCCAATGGTTGCGGCGGTGAGCACCCGCTGGGGCAGCCCCAGGGTCAGAATCACCAGTACAAAAACCACCGGGAAAAACATGATGATCAGATTACGCTTGGAAAAGACTTTCTTCATGGGAACAATTCCTTTTTCTCAAGATGAGTGGCTCTGGTCCTCCAGGCGGGAGGATCAGCCTTTTATAGAATAGCGACTTTTCCCGAGTGCTGTCAAACCGGGAATGCGGACAGAAGCCGGGATGCGTGCATCCCGGCTTCTGGGTTTGTTTCAGGGAGGGGTCAGATCATCAATAGAAGATGATGGCGCCCACCACAGCCACCAGGCTGAAGATCACGGGGAACACGACCGTCAGGATGAAGCTGTACTTGTAGGACTCCTTCATGTTGGTCTTGAAGACCGCCATGCCCTGGGCCAACATCGGGGAGTGGGGCAGGGAGTCGAAGGTGGTGGCGGCGGACACCGCGATACGGTGAATCGCCTGAGGATTGACGCCCAAGGTGTTGCCCACACCATACTGGGAGCCGAAGATGGACAGCCACATGACCATGCCGCTGACGCCATCGGCGCACAGGGCGGCGATCAGGCACACGGACAGCCAGCAGGTGATGTAGGGGTTGAGCTGAATGCCCATGATCATATCCAGCAGGGGCTGGAAGCAGGCGGAAGCCTGAGTCACCATACCGAAGCCGTAGACACAGCCGGACATGACGATGAAGGGGAACATCTCGGTGCAGCCCTGGCTGAGCGCCCGGGTGATCTTGATCTGATGGATGACAGTGTTCCAGTTCAGCAGCACCACCACAGCAGAGGTGATCCACATGCCGAAGATCAGGGCGTTCATGGCGGACATCTTGATGCCCAGCTGGAACACGCCGGTGAGGGCGATGACCAGGATGATGGGCAGCACAGACTTCCAGAAGGCGGGCAGCTCGATGTCGCCGAACAGCTTATTGGCGCCGTACTCGTCGGCCTCGTCGGTAGTATAGCCAATGCCGTTCTTCCGGGCCTTTTTGATCAGGTACTGCATGTAGATGATCATCAGAACGATACCCACAGCGCAGGTCACCAGGCTCAGCACCGGAGCAGCCCAGGTGGTGGTACCCAGGAAGGTGGTGGGCAGCACGTTGGGCATGGCGGTGACACCGGGCATGGTGAAGGTCACGATGGGAGGCACCGCAATGCAGGCGGCGTAGCCGATGTAGATGGGCAGGTTGGCCTTCTTCATCAGGGAGAAGGTCATGGTGGCCACAATGAAGATATAGCTCTGAATGCCGGCCAGCTGGAGCACGGCGGCGGTCACCGCGATGATGTAGGGGGAGTGGTCAGCGCCGATGATGGCGATGAACTTCTCTGCGATGGCCTCGCCGGAGCGGGTCTCCCGCATCAGGTAAGAGAACATACCGGCGGAGATAAAGGCCAGGCCGCTCTGAATGGCGAAGTTACCCAGGCCAGTGGACCAGGTGGTGGTAATGGTGGTGATAAAGCCGCTGGAGCTGCCCAAAGCCACAATGGCGGACGCGATGAGCGCCGCAACTGCGGTGTGGATGCCCTTGTAGCACATGACCACGAAGAGCACAATAGTCGACTAGGTCGGGGCGATTACTCGCCCCTTCCCGTCTAAGAACCGTACG
>JAHZGF010000047.1 GCA_019420945.1 Clostridiales bacterium
TTCATCCACCTGGTTCAGAAAATGCACGGTTTCCTCGCCCTCGTCGTCACGGTCAATAATGAGATAGAACACGTTGCCGTTTCTCGTTTCCACAGTGATAAACTGCTTGCCGCTCCGGGTGCTGCTGCCGATATCGTCGATCAGCGAAAGGTTCCCGTCCGGCGTCAGGGCGGCATCGCCGCTGCCGCCCATAAGCTGCTCAAACAGCTCGCTCAATTTGTCGGGATCAATGGACAGAGATAGGCCGCCGTCAGCCTCGCCGCCCGTATCGCTGAGCGTCATATAGCCGGAATAGACGTAGCCGATCTTTTCCGGCAGCCGGACCATATACCAGTCGCCATCCGTGCCCACGACCTCTACCACCGTTCCGTTCGGGAGCTGCGCGAAAGCGTAGTTATCCAGCCCAGCGCCCGTGCGGACATTCAGCTTGCCACCATTGGTGGTGACGGTGCCGGTCTTACCGGATTTCTCTGCGCCGCCCAGCACAGAGCCAAACAGCGTGGAGATTAGTTCGGAAAGATCGTCCCCGGTGATATCCGCGCTGTCAGTCGGTTCCGTCTGTGCCTCAGAGGTAGGCACTGTATCCTCGCTGCTTGCAAATGCGACCGTGGAAAAGGCCGTCATGCAGAGCATAACGGCCAGCAGCACCGCAAACGTGCGGATCATGTGCTTATTCTTCATCGTCGGCGCCCTCCATCATGTCGGAATCAGCGGTGCCCTCCCTTTCCATCATCCCTTCCGGCAGGGAGATCATGCCGCTGGCGTAGGCGCGCAAGAAGGCGGTCAGTTCCCTGTTGTCCATGTGGACAGCCTTTACCATGCGGACAATTTCCAGATTTTCTTCCTCCGCAAGCTGTGCCTCCAGCGCACGAAGGCGCTTCTGCTGCTCCGTGATCTTCTCCCGGACCTTCTCAATGTCACGACGGATCTTCTCAGTAGTTGCCATAGTCAAATAAACTCCTTTCCAAATCGTTCTCTCCATGAATAGTTGCGTCCAAGTCCCTGAACGGTTTTCAGGTTGGCCCTTGCGTTATCCTCCATTGCCAGCGCACGCCGGAACAAATCCGGGTAATGCTCCCGCAGATCGATGATCTCCTCCGCCCGCATACTGGGGCAGAAAAAACAGGAGGACTTTCCCGGCTGCGGCAGGCCAGCCGCCTCGATTGCCCGGATACACGCCTCCCGGTCCCAGCCCCATTCCATCAGGGGATACCACTTGCTGTACTTTGGGTCTGCCAGATCACGCAGAAGGACCTTATCGCTGCGGTAGTGCTCGCCAGCGTCATAGCCGATGAACTTGACCACCTTTTTCCCGCTGACCCAGACCTTGCGGCACGTAGGATAGTTGTTGCAGAACTTTTCCTGCGGTCCGATCTTGTGTTTCAGAGAACACCGCTTGAAGCCGTAGGCGATGGAGGGCAGCGTACCGCTTTTCAGACATTCATCCTCTAATGTCAGCCGCCTGCCGTCCCTTGTGGTCTTATAGACCCGTGTGATCTTCGGCATACCGTGATCCTCCAGCCAGCGATCCATGATATCCAGATAGGCGTAGGTATGGGGATGCTCACCGCCCGTATCCGCAAACAGGATCAGGTCAACAGGGATACGGTGCTGGTGCAGCCCAACAAGAAGGGCGGTGCTGTTCGCACCGCCGCCATAGGAAACAATATTGATATACTCACCTCCATCAATCATACGGCGGTCTGCCGTAGGCGTAAAAGTGCTGCTGCCAGTAGCTTGTATTGAGCCTCGCGTACTGGATCGGGTCGCCACAATGCAGAAACATGGGGTTGCCTGCTTCGTCCAGTCCCACATAGAAGCCAACGTGGGAGATACCCGCGGTATCGTAGGTCCCAATGAAAAACACCAGGTCGCCCGGCTGCGGATCGAATACCCGCGTGGAAATATTGTATAGGCCCTGGGCGCCCAGCCGCCCGGTATTGCAAAGGCCGCTGTCGGTCAGAACATAGCTGACAAAGCCGCTGCAATCAAACGAGGTGGAGGGGCTGCTGCCGCCCCAGACGTAGGGATATCCCAAGTATTTTTCCGCCTCCGTAATAAGCGCCGCAAAGCGTTCATCAGACAGGTGTTCCGCAGGGATTTCATAGTCCTCCGGCGGGTTCGTGATGTACTTGTCCACATACCCGGATGACGGGAACAGGTCAGAGCGGTTCCCCAGCGTGGACATATACACGGCGTACATGGAGAGCGTTTCGGTATCCATGATGTAAACGGGAACGTGGCTCAAATCGAAGTTTTCAAGCTCCACGGTGCAGATGTAATACGTGTACGGAACGGCCACTTCATATTCGTTGCCCTCGCTGTCTGTTCTCGTCTCGGTGCGATATCGGGTCTCCGTGGTGACCGTCTCGGTAAGGATATATTGTTTGTCGAACAGCATTTGAAGATCATCCTGTACCTGGTCAATGGTGAACTGGCCCTCATGGAGCGCCGACAGAATGGACAGCAGCACATAGGGATCGTGCTTGATCTCGTCCGGAGTAAAATGGTACTCGTCATAGTCGTGGGTCTGCTCATAGGTGTCCAGATACTCCCGCAATTCATCCTCCATCGCGCAGTAGGCGGCCTCTGCCGCCAGCAGGTCAGAATCCTCAGAGAGATAGGAGGACGCGACAATGTTGGACACGCCTCCGCCGAAGATGGAGGAACAGGATTGCAGCAGCCCCAGCAGCATGACCAGCAGCAGGCCGATTCCGCCCACAATCAAAAACGCCTTTTTGTGTTTGGAAACAAACTCTCCGGCCTTCTTCGCCGCGTCCGCGCTTTTCTTTGCGCCCTTCGCTGCCGTCTGCGCCGCTGCCGCCGCATCCCCGGCGCTATGCGCTGCCCGGTATGCGGCGGCATACTGCTTTTGCAGCTTCTTTTTCTGCCACATCCGGGAAATGAGGTTGCTGGCCGCAAGCTGCGGATTCTCCCGCAGTGCCTTTTGATACAGCGCATCCGCATTGGCCTGGACCGCCGCCTGCTCTGCGCTGGATACCTCCCGCCAGGGTTTCAGCTTGCGATCCGCCTGCCAGTTTTGGAGTTTGCGGTTCCCGTAGCGGACAGCCTTTTCCATGCCGCGCTCCGTCAGGTGCCCAGCCTCCACACCGACATTTTCCTGCTCCACCTCATGCACCTTCGCATGGGCGGCGTGGCCGATCTCCTGTAACGGACGCGCCAGCTGGTTCACCGGCTGATGGAAAGAGGGCTGCTTTTCGGGGACGGCGGCCCGTGCCGCGTCCAGCTTATCCGCCGCCTTATCGGACTTGCGGATCACCTTTTGCAGCTCCGGCGCGGCGCGTTCCTCGTCCGAGAACTGCAAACGGGAGGATGGACGGTCATTGGCCGCCGTACCCTCCCGGTAGGCTTTGCGGCGGTTCCGCCGCTTTTTCTTCTGAGACTTCCGGACGCGCCGGTCGTCCAGATGGTGGAGGGCAGTCCCCGCCAGCGCCGTGGAATCGCCGGAGGGGGAATAGTCCTGCTCCGGCGCACGATCTGAAACATGGCTCGCCTCGCCTGTGACCATGTTGACGGAAATAGCCCCGTCACGGGTCATCTTCTGCGTTTCCTTCTCAGCGGCTTTCCATTCCTTCATGCTTCACCACCTGCCTTTCCGTAGGGGCAAATGCTCACGCACTCGCCCGTCTCGATCATAGAGATATACTTGAAAATGGGGTATGCCTGGGGCGGGCAGACCGCGTTGCCCAGGGTTTTCAGCCGTAGGGCGCGGTCCGCGGTGTTTTCGGTGATACGGGGAACTCCTTCCGGTTCGGCGGCCCAGAGGATACGTCCGTCCATCCCTTCGGGAAGCCCATGAGCCATTCCACCCAGTCCGGGTTCAGCGCCGCCGTCTCGGATACCGGACGCTCCTGCCGGATCACCTGGGCGGAAAGGTTGGAGGACGGCGCCTGATTGCGGAAGGCCGTGGGTTTCAGCGTGGAGCGGTAGCCCTCCGACGCTGCCGGGGTCAGATAGAACACCGCCGCCGACAGGCTCAGGCTCCAGATGGCCCCGTTCCGGTTCACCTTGCGGAAGATCCCGTTGTCGGAGAGGTACACATCCAGGTTGGCCGCGTCCCGGCAGGTGTTCTTGTCGGAGGCAAGGGGCGTGGGAAACATCAGCCGCGACGATAAAAGTTCGCTGGCGCTCATGCCATGCGCCGACGCCGCAAGCCGGAAATACGAATGGGAGAACAGCGTATCCCGCTTTTGCCAGGTCAAAGATCGTTTTGTCGAGCCCCATATTGATGAAGCCAGCAACATTTTCCCCAAGCACCCAACGGGGCCGCAGTTCGGTAATAACGCGGCACATTTCCGGCCACAGGTAGCGTTCATCCGCAAAGCCCCTTCGCTGCCCTGCGGTGGAGAAGGGCTGGCAGGGAAATCCGCCGGAGAGGACGGTAACGGTTTCAAGTCCTGTTTTTTCAAAAAACGCCTCCTTCGTAAAAGTAGTGATATCCCGGAATTTCGGCACCTCCGGCCAGTGCTTTTCCAGAACGGAATAGGGGTAGTCTGCCCACTCGCATTGGCAGACGGTGCGGAAGCCCGCCGCCTCCGCCGCCAGATCAAGCCCACCAATGCCGGAAAACAGGCTCACATGGGTCAGTTGATTTGCTATTTTGTATTCACCTCCTGATTTTGGGCATAAGAAAACCCGCCTCTTGTTTGAGGCGGGCGTTGAACGATATATTCAATGCTTTACTATAATCAGCTTCACATTTCCTGCATTTTCAATATCCCGTCTAAACTCTTCCTCGTTTTGAATGACACCCAAATCATATACAACGAATAATTGACGTTCATATTGTTTTGCATAAGCAGTAATATCTGCACTTATTTCTTCAATTACTTTTGATTTTCTTCCGTCTCTCAATAGCTTGACTTCAATGCAAAGCTGAAGTTTGGGGATTATAAAGTCTGGAATGTATTCTTTACCTGAAAACTCAAATTTTCCTGTTTCTCTGTCATAGTCGCTGCCTTTACTTAGGCCGCGACCTAACAGCAATGATTCAATAGCATTTTGCACCTCAACCTCCCTTTGAGGCTTTTCAAATATGACTGCACGCAGCCGCGATTGAATAAAGTTTTCAAGATTATCAAATTCATCGTCAACAAAGTCAATACTACCTTCCAAGCTGGAATACAACAGTTTGGCGCTTACCCACACTTGTTCAAGTATTTTCTTCTGTACAGGCCACACCGAATCTCCCCAACTGGGCATTTCGTCTACATTAAACGTGTAAAACATAGAGGGTACCCGTAATAAAACTCGTGCGGTTTCAGCCAAATCATTGTATGTATGGGCCATATCTCTGAAACTGGTGTATCGGCCAATTTCGGCGGTGTCCTTGTTGTGAAGTATGTCCTGAATACTTTCACAGAAACCTCGTACTTGTGCAAGTAATACCTTTAATGCCCTTGTTTCATCTAATGAGTTTTTTGCCATAATATCACCCCATGAAAATTATACCACCTCTTTTCTGTAAAATAAAGTTTGTATTCTCCCAATGTGGCAGGTTACTCATAACTGGTCTCGCTGTCGTCCGGGTCATACGGCATCAGGTGCGTCCGGCGGATGGCGCTTTCCAGCATATCGAAGCCCGTGACGCCTGTGCTGTCCGGGATGCCCCACCTGCGGTACATCCTGCGGATCGCCGGGTGCTCGCCGGAGAGATTCTTTTGCAGCCGCGCAAGCTGCCGCTCCGTTTTTATATCCAGAACACGATTGCGGAGGAAGCCGTACTGTGCCAGCAGGTCAAAGAGATCGCCCACCAGCATACGGAAGGCGCTGCCGGAAATGATGTAGGCGGGATCGTGAGCGGCGGCACGCTGCTTTTCCCTAATTTTTGCGTCATGCTCTTTCAGTACGGCGGTCAGCGGCGTAAGCTCCGCCTCCTTCAGCTCGGCAAGGTCAGATTGGTCGCCAAACACCAGATAACGGCCGGGAATGAGCCAGTCATCAAACTTTTCTTCCGCGACCTCACCGTAATGCTTTGCCGTCTCGACCAGGTTTGCCATGTCATCCGCGTCCTTCACCTTCCCGGCGAGGAACGCGAGCTGATGCAGCAGGCCGTAAAGATGCACCTCGTCACGGATATGCTTTTCGTAGGTTTCACTGTCGATCACATGTTTCATATCTTGTCCCTTCCTTTCCTTATCCGCTTTCCCCGTCGTGGGCGACCTCGCCGGGCTTGGTCGTGAGAAGTTTGTATAGCTCCGTATCCTTCGGGAACTCGTCCCGGAAGGGCAGGATCACATTCTGGAAGAACAGAAGGCCGCTGCCGGGGTCCGCGTTGGTCACATAGGCAAGCTGCTCCGCGGAGATGTTCAGCCGCTCCGTCATCAGCTTTCGGTCGCCCGCGGACAGGTTCAGCAGGTAGATAAAATCGCTGTTTTCCAGAATATTTTCGATCTCCGGCGAGGAAAGCAGGTCCTTCGGGTTCTGTGTCGCCCCAGTCGGGACGCCGCCCCACTTTCTGAAACGCTTCCAGACCTCAGCGCTATATGCTGCCGTCTGTTCCTCCTTCAAGAGCAGATGAAATTCGTCCACGAAATACCAGGTGGCCCGCCCAATGGAGCGGTTCACCGTGACGGTG
>JAHZGF010000048.1 GCA_019420945.1 Clostridiales bacterium
GTCCCGCGCTGCCTGCGTTGCTTCAGGCGGCTTCCGGACGCACATAGATCTCATCGATATAGATCCAGGTATTCCGCCCCAGGCGGCGGTTGCGGGTGATTCGGTTGAGAAAGCTGTCCAGGATCACCAGCATGCCCATGGAGAGCAGCTGTTTGCCCAGCTTCCGGATGTCATAACAGGCGATGCGGGAGCTCATGTCCACATTGGTGGGTTTGGCAAAGGTGTTGAGACTGCCCTCCGTGAACAGTTCCAGGGCCAGAGCCACATCCCGCGCCTCTGCCTCCGGCTGGCGCAGCAGTTCGGCGTGAAAGTCCTGGAGTGTGGGGGCCTGGCCTCGGCAGCCGTCCCGCACATAGTCGTGGTAGCACTGTGCCGTACAGCGGTCGATGATGGACTTCTCCTTGGCAGACAGCTTTCCAGCCCCCACAGACTGCTCACAGAGGGAAAGCAGGAACTCCGATTTCAGCACCACAGGGTTTTCCCCCTCGCCATAGCCCTGCTCCATGTCCATGGCGTTGATGTGGTTGCTGGAGGTGGCGGAGATCTCCACCACCTCGCCGCCCAGCCCTTCCACTAGGGGCCGATATTCCGACTCCGGATCGATAATCAGGATGTCATCCTGGGTAGAGAGGGCCAGGGCTGTAATCTCCCGTTTTGCGGTAAAGGATTTGCCGGAGCCAGACACGCCCAGAACAAATCCGTTGCCGTTGAGGAGCTGCTTGCGATCGGAAATGATGAGATTTTTACTGATGACATTCTGGCCGTAGTAGATGCCGCCCCGGTCCCGGATCTCCTGGGCTTTGAAGGGCATGAGGACGGCCAGGGCCTCGGTGGTAAGGGTGCGCAGGGCGTCGATCCGCCGCAGACCCAAGGGGAGGGCGGTGACAAGGCCCGCGTCCTGCTGCCAGTTCAGAGTGGTCAGCTGACACAAATGCTTGCGTGCGATGGACTGGAGGGTCTCTGTGTCGCTGTCCAGCTCCTCCTTGCTGTCGGCCAGATGCACCAGAGTCACCACGGCGAACATCATCCGCTGATCCCGTGTGGTTAGATCATCCAGCATTTCCCGCGTCTCTTTCCGCTGCTGCTCCAGGTCGTAGGGCACCACCGCGGAGAAGTTGTTGTTGCTGTTCTGCCGCCGCTGCCAGTTGGTGACGTTGGTCTCCACCCCCAACAGGCGGTTCTGCATCTCACGCACGGCCTCATCGGTGGGGACAGGGATCACGTCGATGGACAGCATCATGGTGCGGTTCAGGCTGGTGAGCTCATTGATCATGGAGTCCTTGATGTAGCTGGCATACTCCTTGAGGAACATGGCCCGGCCATATTTATCGCCCATGATGAAGTGATCCTTCCGAAACTCCATGCTGTCCGGGCAGATGGCGTCCTTGAAGGAGCGTCCTGTTTTCATGCACTCCCGCAGGTCGATATGGAACCGGGACTCCTCGCCCACCCGGTAAAAATCATGGAGCACACGCAGCCGCTCCACCGCGTCCAGCTCCTCACAGTGGGAATCCAGGTGATTGAGCCGGGTGGTCACATCATTCATGACCCTGTCGAAGAAGGTCCGGGCCTCCTCGGGCGTTTTCTTATGGGTGGAGACGGTGACATATCGCTCCTGCACCATGCTGTTGGAGGAGTCGGTGACCTTGTCACGCAGCATGGCGTTGTACTCCGAACGGCCTCCGTCCAGATGATCCCCCTGGGGCGGGATCAGGATCTCCCGCTCAAAGTTGCGGCGGTTGAGCCGCTTGTTGTTGATGGTGATTTTGGTGGTAGAGCCGGTGTCCAGGGCATTGAGTAGTTCCGAGTAGCCCAGGAACATGGACGTCTTGTCCTCTTTGGAAGCGATGGCGTAATTGATGTCGGAAAAGCGGACGGTTTTTGAGAATTTCCCGCCAAACTGAAAAAGCCCATCCGGCCAGAGGCGGCGGATGGGGATGGTATCCTGTACGGACTTTGGCACAGAAAGGTGCTCTTTGTCCTGCTTCAGTGTGTTTTGAAGGGTCTTAATCAAGTCGGATGGCCTCCTTTATTGATATGTGCTCCATAAGTTTGACATAGAGATCCTCCGTTCGGAATAAGAGCCGTTTGGGCATGAGAAATTCCGAGCAGATATAAGCCATGAGAAAGCGTTCCAGCGTCATACCGTTGTAGGTGAAAAAACCGCCTAGGGCAAAGGGAAACGCGGCCAGGATACACACCCATCCGATCTCGCCTGTTCCAAGCACCGGGTGCAGGCAAAAGTACACGGCCAGCGCCACCAGAACGGCCAGCAGGGCAAACAAGAATTGCCGCAGGGACAGGCCGAAAAATAGACTTTCCTGGTAATTCCGCACCTCTTTATTGATGCGTACCTCCAAGGTATCACCTCCTGCATTTCTGTTTGGTTTTCATGGACAGACCGTTGCAAAGCCTGTCCGGCTATGGTACCATTTGCTCAACTTAGGAAGGGAGTTGAGCGTATGGCATATCTGATGCTCGGGAGCGTAATGATCTTACTCTCCATTGTGTTCCGCCTGGCAGCGGTGTTTCGCCTGACCATCCCACTGGTTTATGCGCTGATCGTTCCCACCGTTTTTCATGAATGGTACTATGCCAATCAAACGCTGGCCAACGTCATCTGGTATGCGCTGCTGGCGGTTGTAGTTCTGTCCTGGGTGGTCTCTCTGGTTCGGAAGGTTCAGGACATCCTGCTCCGGAGGAGAGAGGACAAGATGCTGGAACTCATCGTGCTCAACCGGATGCGGGAGGCCCAAATGTACGGGAAACCAGAAGCGGATGGCGGATATAAGATCCAGGTGGACGACCTGTTTGACGATGATTAACCAAGCCCCATCAATTCCCGGATGATCCGGTCACTCATCTTGATGGAACCAACCAGCACCAGCATATTGAAGATCAACTCGCCAATGTAGTTCCAGACCAGTGTAGCCGGTGCTGTGGAAGCGTCGCCCACAGCGGGCGGGGCGGAGGCAAACTGCGAAAAAATGACGCAGGCCAGCACAATGATACAGCCCTCCAGGCAGATGGCGGCATAGCTTTTGAGGAAAGCGACGCCGATGCTGCTGGAGGGCTGTCCCGCGAAACTGGCCAGGGGGATAGGCGCGATGGCGGTGGCCATGTAGAGCTTGAAAAAGCGGGAGTAAACGGTCAGGATCATAACGAGGGATAGAACCCAGATAAACAGGGAGCCCAGCAGAGTCACCGCCCAAAGGGGGATGGATTCCAACAGTCCTACACTTTCAATGGCGGTAATGAGTTCCTCCGGGAGTGTGGTGGGTGACATGGCAGTCATGCCGGATGCGTCCATGATGGTGGATACTGCACCCTGGGCTATTCGGAACAGGGCGTTCATCAGTTCCATGCCATAGGTCACTGCCGCCTGGGCCAATACAAAGCGGATAAAGCACTTGAAGGCCACCTCTGGGCGTTTGATCTCGGTAAAGCTGCCGCAGGTCTTGACTACGCCCATCACGAAAAAGAGTACCAACAGAGCGTAGCCGATGGCTTGGAGCGCGCCGTTGATGCTGACGATCACGTTCCAGATCCCGCCGCCTTTGAATTCCTCCGGGGTGGTGCTGATCAAAGTCCAGATCTCTGCAAGTTTGTCGTTCCAGGTCTGTAGTGCGGAATTCAGATTGTCTACGATCCAGTTTCCACTGCCCATGTTGCATCACCTCCTTCAATAAAAGACTTGTGATTGAAAAATTGTGCTACAAATGCTATACTGCACTTGGCCCCAGGAGGCACGGTAGAGAGAGCCATCGGATAGCAGGGCGACCATATATGGGGCAACTGTCACTGACTATCGCGGAGGTGTTGCCGATGGTTTCGGATTTCTTAACAGTTGCGTCTTTTGCAGTTCTCATGTTGACAAAATTGTTGCTTAATTCTTGCTCTTTTACCGGCCTCTTAAATTATTAGTAAAATGCTGTGGATGCTGATATCCACAGCATTTTTACTTAAATTTATAATTTTATCCGGTAATGAGAGTGAGGATCTCCTTGGTAAAGGTGATCACAATACCGCCAGCAATGGTGAGCATGCCGTTGGCCCGCTGAGAGGGGTCGTGGCTCTTGAGGGACAGGCCCAGCTGGAGGACACCGAAGCCCAGCAGGATCAGGCCGATGGCTCGAATCAGGGAGAAGATGAACTCGGAAAGGTTGTTGACGACAGTCAGCGGATCGTCTGCGGCAAAGGCCGGGACAACCATAACGGTCAGCGCCAGAACGAGGCAGGAAAACAGGGCGTACAGTTTCCGTGCGCGGCGCTCATACTTGCGGGTGGTCAGATCATGTTTCATGCTGCAGTCTCCTTTTCTTTGTTGATTTCATCGGCAGAAATAACCTGGAAGAACGGTGTGCCTGGAATGGCCGGTGTGGTGTTGTGTCCATGGTGAATGTACGGCGCTCCGCCTCCGTCCACGGTGTAGCGGATAGCGGGGTGCTCGGTCAGTTCATACTTTAGGTCCATGACGGGTTTTGCTCCCCGGATAAACAAGATGCAATAGCGATTATCCAACGCACGAACCTCATCGGGGGTAAGCAGCTCCCGTCCGCTCATCTGGAAATTGGTGGAGTAGGAGCCCGATTTGCCCTTGGTCTGCCCATGGGTCTTTGTATCAATGGTGGCCTTGCCCAGGGCCTCGGAGATGTACTTATGGGTGCTCTGCTCGTTGCCGCCCAGATAGAGGATGGTGTCCGAGTTGCCGGGGATGGTCTCCCAGGAGTCCTTGTACAGCTCCTTGATCTGGGCCATGTTCTGAATGATGGTGCTGGAGGAAATGTTGCGGGAACGCATGGTGGCCAATTCACGAGTGTACCCTGGCAGCGGCATGGCTGCGAACTCATCCAATACAAAGTGGACGTGCCGGGGCAGCGCCCCATGATGGATCTGGTCCGCGCTGTAATAAAGTGTCTGAAAGGCCTGGGAATAGAGCAGGGACACCAAGAAATTGAAGGTGTTGTCATTGTCCGGGATCACGGCGTAAAGAGCGCATTTCTTTTCTCCCAGAGTATAGAGGTCCATATCGTCGTGATCCGTGATGGCCCGGATCTGGGGCAGGTTAAAGGGGGCCAGACGAACCGCAGCGGAGACCAAAATACTCTTGGCTGTCTTGCCCGCGCTCTGCTTGAATACTTTGTACTGCCTGAGAGCCACGCTCTCCGGGTTCTCCCGTTCCATGGCCTGGAACAGCAGATCCAGGGGGGAGAGATACTCGTCATCCTCCTCTCGAACCTCCGCATATTCCAGCACCCGCATGACCATGGAGAAGTTCTGCTCATACTCTGGAGCCTCCTGGAACAGCATGAGGATGATGGCCTGGAGGAGTGCCGTCTCCGCCTTGGTCCAAAACGGATCAGATTCATGGCTGCCCTTTGGTGTGGTAGCCTGGATGAGGTTATTGACCAGCTTGAGGACATCTTTTTCATCTCTCAGATAGCGGAATGGGTTGTATCCGTCCGACTCCTCCAGGTTGACCAGGTTGAGCACCCGGATTTCATACCCTTTGCTTTTCAGCCATCCTCCGGTGGATGTGAGCACCTCCATTTTCGGGTCAGTGATGACATAATTGGTGTTGGCCTCCAGGATGTTTGGTTTCACATAGCTGCGGGTCTTGGCCGCGCCGCTGCCGCCAATAACCAGGACGTTGAGGGAGCGGCGGTGCTTGTGGGTGTCCAGGCCCAGGCGGACATGGCAGGTCAGGATCTTGTTCTCTTTTTGGCGGAACATGGCGTTGACCTGCCGGGGTGAACCCCAGGCGGCGGAGCCGTGCTCCTCACCGTCCCGAGTGCGCCCCTGTTCCGAGGCGTAGATACATAGGCCCATGATATAGAGGCCGGTACAGATCAGGATGGACAGCAGGCTTTTGTCTGTCCAATGGATATCCAGCGGATGCTGGAGCGCCGCTGTCAGGTTGGTAAGAAGTTCCGGCAATCCATGCCCAAAGGATTGGGCAATGAGCAATGCGCCCCAGACCACCGGAACATAAAAAAACAGGGCCAGGACAATGTTCCCGGCCCTGGAACTTTGCTTCAGGAAACTCACCTCCAAGCAAAACACAGGGGACTCAGCAGATGGATTCGTCTGCTGAGTCCCCCTATTTATGGTGTGATGATAACACACGGAATGTGCTGTTGTTTGGCATAAGCGATGGTATTTCTGGTTCCGCCGCTCTCACCCGTATAGACCGCGATCACCCGCCCGGAGTGATCTACCATCCATTCATTGCGGCGCTGGTATGCAGAATAGGAGAACTCCTGACTAATACAGCGCACCATATCTGCGTGCCATATCACCTCCACATAACGATCAGTCCACGACGTACTCCAATGAAGTCCGAAATTTTCATACGGAAGTGCGCAGATCAGCTTCAGTCGGGCATCTGATACTCTGCGTTTAAGAACCAGCTCTGCCGCGCAAATATCCACCCCCTTTGCCATCCCTGAAATAAATGTAGTAAACCCATCCTCTATCGCTCGGTCGATTTCCAGTCCTAATCGTACACATAGCTGTTCTTCTGAGATGTTCAGCTTTTCTGGTCTGTGTCCCGTAAAGCAGCAACGATGCTGCCGTAGTTCTTGCTCATGCATAAACCACTCCTCCTTCGACATAGACTATAACATTATCTAATGTAATAGTCTATATCCTTGAGTGAGCAATTCCTTATTATCTAACCATAACATCAGATAATAGGAGCATGAGATATGGTGAAACTGAATGTGTTGGAATTGCTGGAGAAACAGGGCAGGACAAAATATTGGCTCTATAAGCAACTTGGAATGAGCTATCAGAATTTCAACCGCATGGTGAACAATGAAACTCAGTCTATCAAATTGGAGCGAATTGAAACCCTGTGTTTATTGCTAAACTGCACACCAAATGATTTGTTTTTAATCGATTGTGAGTGTGAACATACGCCCCAACCGTAGGGGCATTATCTCTGCTTGGGGCGTCCTTTTTGTTTGCTTCTGGCCGGAGCCGCTTTGTGCTGCCGATTTAGCTGTTCCCGGTATCCCTTCAGCTGTGCCAGAACAGAGGGGCGCTTATGAGTCGTCTCCGTACTGATTTTGCTCTTGGAGATACTGGAGCTGCCGCTGATACCGGCCAAGTCGAACTCCGACCGAGACTCTTTTTTTGGCGTTCTTTCCTCCCGGATCACGGAATCCCGCATGGGGGCTTGCTCCTTGGCTGGTGTACTCTGGCGATCCTGCGGAAGGTATCGGATGCGCTCAAAAATGAGATTGGCTCGCTCCAGCTCTGTGACTGGCATGGCCACATCTACCACCTTGCCCCGCCCATCTGAATCCCGGATGACAGAAAACAGGATCTTCTGTTTGACCGCTCTCTGCTTGAATGCCTGATACTGTTCCGGCGACATGGGGAACATTCGGATATCCCGTGTCTCCCGGAGCATTTTTCCCATGTTGACCTTCCCGGATAGGGTCTTGTGATGCTTTGCCAAAGCCAGCGTGATGGCCAGTAGATTTTTGAGAGCAGATGCACCCAACCGAACTGTCACTTCTGTGCCGGTCAACATCATGCGAACCATCTGGTCGGCAGCCTCACCGCCTCCGATGTTCATCGTGCTCCACCTCTTTTCCTCTTGTTTCAGTTTTGCGGATATCTTCTTCCATCTGCTTACTTGCCGTCTGGATTTCCCGGCACAGGGCCAGCTTTTTGCGTTCTGCGCGGATCTGCCGGTTTAGCTCGGCAAGCTGGTTATACACCTCCGTTTTTTCTTGTGTCAGATGCTCAGAGGGGATGCCGCACCGTTCCAATAGGCGCACGGCTTGCATGTAGCGGGCAAACTCTTCCTCCATGCCGGACAGCCCCTTCTCATAGCATACCTTGGCCGGTGCCAGGGCCTCCACATCCGCCAGGGCGTCGTACAGCGCCTGCCGCTTCTTTTTGCGCACATTGAGGATGGTGCGCTGCTTCATCAGATCGGCCAGTGTTTCCTCTGTGCGGCTTTGATAGGCGGTCATTTCGTCAGTGGTGGAAATGTTGTTCTCTCGCAGGAAAGCAAACTGTGTCCGGTACTGCTCAAATTTCATGACTTCCTGCCGCAGGTGCGGCGTCATCCTGGGGGGATACTGTCGCTGTTCGATTCTTCCCAGCAGGTAGAGATAATGAACGTACAGGGTCAAAAAACCCGTGTATTTGGGGTGTCTGCGGTAGGGACGAAACATGGGCCTGTCAGAAAATGCGGCCCGTTGACCTGTCTCGATTTCCTCCAAATTGCCCAGGATGGCGGCACGGATACCGTTCTCTGTGAAGGTGGCATTTTTTCTGCCTGGATACTGAAACCGCTCCTGGCCCCGCAGACGGAATCCCAGACGGTTTCCGTAGCGGATCTCGTAGCCCTTGTGCTCCATGAGCAGGAAGAAGTGCCCTAGGTCATTGGCGTCCTCAATGGACTCCCGGAGATCCGCCTCCAACATGGAGCGGAAGGTGGGTTGACCTTTGGATTGATGCAGCCACTCCACATAGCTCATGGATTTGGAGGTCTCTCCGGATAGGATCACAGAGAGGCCGTGCTCCCGGCACAGCCGGTCTGAGATGGCCCGGATCTGGCAGTAATAGCTTCTGGCATTGCTATGATATTTCTCGCCGGTGTCCGCGTTCACAGAGTTGAACACAATGTGCGAATGGATATGCCCCCGATCCACATGGGTGGCAATTACCGCCTCGTAACCGTCCAGATGCTCCGCAACGAAAGTCTTGGCAATTTCCAGAGCCAGCTCGGGAGAGATTTCACCGGGCTTGAAGGACTGGACAATATGGTAATACTGGACGCCCCCCATGTTTTCAGTGTCCCGTTTCGTCTCCAGCATCTGACGGCATTCCCGGCCTGGCTCACAGCCCTGATGGGCGGTGAGGATCTTCTGCTCCGTCTTATCGCCGTTGAGGATGTAGTCGATCCCGATATCCAGCCGACCTTTTCGGGCCAGGATCTTGGTGACAGCCATTACGGATTGGCCACCTGGTACATCAACTCATAGACTTTATCCAGCAGGAACAGTCCACGCCTGGCATCCTCTGCCGTGGCGATACCGGCATTGACGCTGCGGGCGATCTGGTTGATGTTATTGCCGATGTGATGGATCTCCGTGCGGAGGTCCTTGATTTCCTGGGAGGGTCTGGCCCGGATCGGAGTCCCGTCGATGAGCCGGACGATATAAGCCCGTTTACACAGCCCGCAGAGTTTGGCCTGACGGCAGAGCTGCTGATACTGCTCCGCCGTCAGCTCAATGTGCAGATGGTGTTTTTCTTTTGGGAGCCCCAAGCGTGCCTCCTTTCTGCGGCTCTGCCGCAAACCTTCCGCCCGCAGGCGGCATTGGGGTCAGGGGTTTCCCCTGCAAGCGCGCAAAATGTACATTTGCGCTATGCTTGCCCAACGCCGCCCCAGGCGGCGTTGGCTAGGCCCCGCCGAAGCGGGACCTATTTTCAAGCGGTAAGTGGATTATGATCATGGCGGGCAGAGCCTGCCAGCTCCATGGAAAAGAAAAATCACCGCTCTGGACCAGAGCGGTGACGCCTACCTTGCAGGCTGGAATGCTCAATATTCCTCTGACATGATTATCTCCACACAAGGGTGTCTATGTTAGCACCCTGAAGGTTAAAAAATCCGGGCAGGGTGTCTAATGCGACACCCTGCCCAAACTACAATATACTACCAGAAAACTCATCAAGGACAATCGGCAGACAGTACACCGTCACACACCCTGGGCCAGTTCCCGCTCAATCCGTTCCTTGGACAGGGCGGCATAGGCATCCGTAACCTCGATGCCAGTGGCGGAGTAACCCTCCAGCACGGCAGCCAGCACCGTGCTGCCGGAACCGGCAAAGGGGTCCAGAATATGTCCGCCCGGCTCGGTGATCTTCACCACATCCCGCATGAGCTGCAAGGGCTTTTCCGTCAGGTGGATGCGGTTCTGGGGATTGCCATACTTGAATACGCCGGGCAGACAGGGGACAGGTCTGCTGATAGGCATATCCCCGTTGGAACCCCAGACAATGTACTCAGCCTGCTGGCGGAAACGGCCCTTCTGGGGACGGCTGTTGCCTTTGTCCCAGACAGCGGTACCGCGCCAGATCCACCCCGCCCACTGGAGCGCATCAGTGGCTGCGGGGAGCTGCCGCCAGTCGATAAACATGCACACAGGGGCACCGGGTTTACAGACCTTGCGGGCGTCATAGAGCCATTCAGCGGCCCAGCGGGTCCAGGATCGCTGATCCTTGGAGTCGCCATCAAAGGGAGGGGGTGCGCTTTCCCCCATGCTGGAATATTTCTTGTCGGTGGACTTGTTTTTCTCCGCCTGGGTTCGACCCCCAGAGGCATAGGGGGGATCGGTGATGACCGCATCGAAGGTATTAGGGGCAAACTCGCGCAGGACCTTCAGTGCGTCGCCGTGGATGATCTCCCAGCTGGGATGAATCGCAGTGATATTATCGCTCATAGGCATGTTTCTCCTTCTTTCCTTTGGATTGATTTTGGAGCGCGGGCAGATCCGTCTCCACATATTCGCTGATGATACACAGCGCCTCATGGTAAGTGTGGCAATTCCCTCCGGTGATGCGGTCGCACATCTCTTTGGCTTGGTCACCCATGCCATGCTTCCGGAGCGTTCTGGACGCTGCCCCCATCAGGTTGAAGATGTTACCGTCTTGCTCAATCAGCGAACAGTACGGTTTTGCTCGCTCCTGCTGGTTCGGCTGATCCAGGAAACCACCCAGCCGATTGGGTACATAGTCGGACAGCCAAGTGCCTCCAAACTGGCTGTGTGTCTGAATCCGCCACATCGCAAGCTTTCCCACATTCAGCTGAACCCCCTCAAAAGAGAACAGCAGGTTTGTGAGACCGTCGTGCTGGAATGTAGCCGCGTTTTCGAACTTGGAGCCGTTCAGCAGGATTCCTTCCTGAGTAAGCAGCTCGTTGATGCCGTCCACCCATTCCTGAAGGTCGCCGCCGCAGCCCTGGAGGATCAGCCCCTCCTCATCGGTCATGTGCCGCAAGTCCTCCGTGGTCTTTTCTCGGATCATTTGACCTCCTCGCGCTTGGCGCTTTTCTTTCTTCTGGGCGAAGTGCGTCCCTTCGTTTTCAAATCGGTTACCACTGGGATATCCAGTTTATTGGCGCGATGGATCTCCGCCCACATCCCTTCCGTGACCGGTCCATAGACATTGACCTGCTGACACTTTTCTACCAGCCGAAGGCCCATCTCCCGTGCGGCCTGATCCTGCACCGGATTGCCCGGATCTGCGATGGGCGGGAACATGAGATGGGGGCAGACTGGGATGTCGCCCGCCTGAAAGACTTCCTGGGCTTTCTGTCTGGCGAACTCAATGTTTTTCTCTACCTCACCTCGGAGGGGCGCGCAGATGTACACCAATTTGGGTCCGTGGTCTTTTGCCGGGACTTGAATGCGAAAAGTCTCCACATAGTCGCTGGCCATTTGCCGGAGCTGCCGGTAGTCCTCCTGGGAGGGATGGTAGGCATACCAATCGATCCGGTCACCATCTACCCAAATATGCGGATCAACGCCATCCCGCAGGTAGGGGTTGTTGGGGATCTTCTGTTTTCCCCATACATCCTTGAACCGAAGAGTCAGCTTGTCCACCACACCCTGATTGCTGTCCAGCAGCGTCAGGCGAAGAGCTGCATAGTGATCCGCATGGCCCAGTGTAACAAATTCAGCCCTCACCTGACGATTTCTGTCCAAGCCACCCAGGCAAGCACGGCCTACAAAGACCGGATCATGGATCACAGCCCCGTCCGCAAACAGTTTGCGGAGTTCCTGCTCAAAAAAGTTGCTCATCTGCTCATCTCACAGCCTTTCTGTTTTTGGGGCGTGGGAGGGGACGGTTGTTGAGGAGCCAGTTCGTCTCGGGACGAATCCCGGATCACAGAACGGTTTTTCCCGCTGATCACCAGGGTGTCCAGCGTATCGTTGCGGATCTCCTCACCGCTGATCACCAATGCGCTGCCTGTCAGACGCACATCCCCGGATACTTTGCCATAGACCGCACAGTGGCTGGACAGAATGGGAACGCCCATGGTATCCTTGTCATTAAGGATCATGGAAAACCCGGAGGCCCTGGCAGAGGTGCTGAGCACAGCGCCTCGTATATAGGCATTGTCCTCTGCCCGCGCATGGCCGGAAAGGACAGCGCCCATAGAGATATAAGCGTTGTCGCAGACGACCGCCTCTCCGCGCAGAATAGCCCCCTTGTCAACATAGGCGTCATTACAGGCAATGGCATCGTCAAAAATCCATGCGCTATCGTCCGGCTCGAAGGAAAGGTTGCTCTCGCTCTCCACAAAGCCACCTAAATCACCGGCTTTGACCTCCGCACTCACATCCCGGAGTGCCCGGATACGATGAAGAAAGGGATACTTTTCATGCGAGATCTCCGTGATTTCATATTTCTGATTGCTCGTTGTTCTCATCTCCTTTTTTATGCAGCATTTTGGAACAGACTCTCCTGCGCATCTTCCAGACGGAACTCCGCGTCAATGTCGGAGAAGGTCTCGCTGCGATTGAATTTCTCGCTTACCTTGTTGGGCAAGGCCTGCAGCTCCAACATCCGTTCCCACAGGTTTGGGTGGTAGTCATAGAGATGGCGCAGTTCTTTTCTTTTGGCGTTAGGGCAGAACCAGCAACCCCCGCGGGTTGTAAATGTGTAGACAGGCGAAAGCAGCCCTGCCCGCTGGCAGAGCTGCTTTGCATCTTCCTCTGTACAGTTGTACTTGTCCAGTAAGGAGACCCGGTTTCCGGCCAATCGAAGCAGCCGTTCCTGCTCGTCCTTGGCGATCCCAATATACTGAACTGTGTCGGGCGGCAGCGATTTTTGGTATCGCAGGATCGGTTTCAGCTTGCAATCTCTCTGAACAGCACACCGTCCGCAGATGGGAAAAGAACGCAGAAGGCCCTTCTTAGGACCGCGGGTGATTTTGCCTGTGAAGAGATCCACATACGTTTTCTCACTGCGCAGGACGGTTACCTTCACACCCCTGCGTTCTAAAGCCGGAATGGCGGTGGTGTAGATAAAATCTCGGTGTTCCGGCACCTCGCCGGAGATCTCCTTGTTAAACATGACCTCACAGTATACTGCCTCATCCAGAGGCTCCCCATGTTCCAGAGCCAGTAATATGGTGGCAAGACTGTCCTTGCCAAAGGAACAGGAGGCAACATGTTTCAACGGTCCGACACACCTGCTTCCTTGATGCGACAGGCGTTGCACAGTACCTCCGCTTTGTCCGTCTGCTCCCAGGGTGCGTCCGGATGGGTAAAGTGGCCATAGTTACAGAACTGAGCGAAGATGGGCTTATCCAGTCCGAGGGCGTGACACATCCCGGCAGGGGTCAGGTCAAAGACCGCCCGGACGGCCTGTTCCAGCACATCATCCCGGTATTCGCCGGTCCCTTCGGTATCTACGTTGACCGCCACAGGCTCTGCCTTTCCGATGGCATAGGCCAGAGTGACGGTACAGCGATCCGCCAGACCGGCAGATACAATGTTTTTTGCTATATAGCGGGCCATGTAGGCTCCGCTGCGGTCCACCTTGGTGGAGTCTTTACCAGACAGTGCGCCGCCGCCGTGAGGGGCCAGTCCGCCATAGGTATCCACCATCAGCTTGCGGCCCGTAAGGCCGGTATCCGCCTCAAATCCGCCATAGACAAACCGCCCCGATGGATTGATCAGGATCTCCGTTTCCCCATCGAGCGGCAACTCCCGCAGTGCGGGATGGATCACATGGTCCATGAGTTCCTCCCGCAGTTGGTCCAGGTCTTTCTCCGGGTCATGCTGGCAGGACAGAACCACCGATGCAAGACGCACGGGGATATCGAAGTTGTACTCCACAGACACCTGCGCCTTGCCGTCCGGACGCAGGCCCTGGATCATCCCGGTTTTTCTGGCGTTGGTCAGCAGCCGGGTGAGCCGGTGGGCCAGGATGACCAGCAGAGGAAGATAGGATTCTGTCTCATCACAGGCAAAGCCATACATGATCCCCTGGTCGCCAGCCCCAGTCTGGACTCCTTCCCGCACAGCGTGAGCAATATCGTCGCTCTGATCGTGGGTGATGACCTCGATCTCATAGTCCAGCCCAGTGTACCCAGTTTCCCGGATGGTCCGGCAGACAATGGAGGGGATATCCGGCATGACCTTTGCCGAGATTTCTCCGGCCACCAGCACTTTGCCAGCTGTGGCCAGTACTTCGCAGGCCACATGGGCGGAGGAGTCACCCTTGAGACAGGCATCCAGAACAGAATCCGCGATGGTGTCGCAGAGTTTGTCAGGGTGGCCCTCGGTAACAGACTCTGCGGTCAAAATGTATTTATCTCTCATGGTCGATTTTCCCTTTCTTTTTTATGTGTTGGTCGCTAACGATCCGTCCCTGTTCTCCGGCTGCCGTTCGCACAGGAAGGATCTGCATGTTGTCGTACAGGGACTTGTATCGCTGAATCTGCTCATCCGTCAGGGAAATAAACTCCTCCTGGCCAAGTCCAGCGACGAAGAAGGTGCCGCGGATGATGTCATAGGGCAGATAGTCCTTATCCAACAGCGGACGATTCATCGGCAGACCAAGGAGCTTTCCCTCAGAATTGCACACCAGGGCAACCGGCTCTTGGAACGGGTACACGGCTTCAATATCTCCTCCTACGAGCTGCTGCATATCCGGGAGGCTTTCAATCTCCTGCACACGGCAGGGCTTTTGCGGTTCTACAACTAATACTTTCATGTGCGATCATTCCCCCTATCGCTCTTTCCCACGTTGCTTCTTGGGCGATTTGGCCTGCCCGCCGCAGATACGGTTGAGTCTACTGCTCTCTTGATCCAGTTCCTTGGCACAATACTCCCACGCCTGTTTTAATTTGGACAGTGGCAGTCCGTTCTGGCGATAGCCATCCCGAATGCCCTGGTAATAATATTCCGAGGGCAGGGCAGGAGAGCGCCACCGATCCCCATCCGTCATTACATAGGCCATGACGGTCAGCTGCCGTCCCGCACTGTCCTGCACAGCAACAGACTCTTTTTCGTATAGGTGGGGATATCCCTCATAGAGATCGAGAGACCGCTCACAGCCCGGTGTGATCCGCCAAAGTAGGCCATGTACCTGCTGCCCTTCCTTGGGCTTGATGGTGGCAACGCCATTTCCGCTTGCGTTGCCGCGAAACAGCAGTTCATATCCCTCCAGCACGACCGGCCCCACCACCTGGGCCGCGGGACAGCGGTAGGCCATCTGATCCAGGTTGATGTTGCTGCCGTAGGCGAAATACAATTTATCTTCAGCTATGGTTCAACACCTCCAGCGCGCCGATCTTCGCCAGCGCCATGATCATGGTCTGCGCCTGCGCCTCCACACCGCGATCCGGCAGAATGCAGTCCTGATCCGTCATGCGGATGAAGTTGCTGCGAAGCTGCCAAATATAGCTTTCTGTGTCCGGAAACTCCGTGGGGTCAAAGGCAGCTTTCCGAAGCTGATCCATGATTTCTGTCCCGGTACCCTCGTACACGGTATCTTCAATGCGTATTTTCATCGTGCCACCTCACTGCTTCGGTTTTTCTTTTTCTTATTGACATCGTAACTGTCCTTGTCATAGCGCCATGCTCGATCCCCGTCCAAGTTGGCCAGAAGATGATCCCTCGTGTGCTTGAACTCCGGTCCATTCAACCCAAGGCGTACCAACCACACCCGGAAGGTGAACAGTTCGTTGTCACTTTGCGTCTTGCGCATGACGGTGCTGCGCTGGGCGATGGCTTGGGCCGATATGGCAAGGCACAGATTCACATAAGCGGCAGCCCGGCCCGCATGGAGAGTGGAGTTAAAACAGCGAAATTCCACGGTCCCTCGGTAAAACACAGAATGGAGATTGAGCGCATAGTACCGTGTCCAGTTGTAGTGCTCTGTACTGCCGTTGTCCCCCTCGTACCAGATGGCTTCCAGCTGTGTCAGGTTTTTGGTTTCTTCGGATGAAAGCTTGCGTGCCTTTTGCAGCATGGGTTCCCGTACCTTCTGACACCACCTGGAGGCCCGAGACTCATTGACCTGCAATGCCTTGAACAAAATATCCTCTTTGGAATACATGATCCCGATGAGATTTTTTAGCGACTGCCGGTTGTGGTTTGCAGCATCCACATGGATATGGATACCGCAGGAGGAATTGACTTTTCCTCCTGCGGTGCGGACACGGCGGACGCATTCCTGAAATTTGGGCAATTCCGCATAGGTCAGTTTGGGCGTGACCATTTCCACACGATACCTCGGATCTGAGGTGGAGGTGTATCTGGCACCCACTTTTTGTTCTCCACGGATACTACTATCGCTCATAAGCCGCCATTCTTTTCCCTCCCCATCCCGCACATACCAGCTGTCGTAGTAGTCATCGCCACGGCGAGGCTCCGTCCCCAAATAATCTGCCAAGGCTTGGGCCGCCTGTTCACGAGTAATTCCGGTCAGTTCCACTTCCACGCCGAAACACTGATCTTTTAGGCCTACTTCATTCATGTCACTGCTCCCTTCTAAAAGATGTTTCAAAACCTTGCAAACACTGTATCCGTTCGAAAACCGCTGATCCCGGCGAACATATCAAAATGGCGTATCAGGTGATCTCATCTCCTTCCTGCTGCAGGGCAAGAAGAAAGCCGAGGACATTCTCATCCATGTCCCCGGCCTGTGCCTGCTGGCTTTTTTCTGTTGTCAGATCCAAATTGCGCAACTCTTCCCGAATCAGCCCACGGATGGCAGACAGGAGGGCATCCTGTTCATGGGCTTTACACACCATCCGACACACAGCGTCTGTCCGCTGCCCGGCAGGGATGGAGCTAAGAATGTGCCATGCATCACGCTGTTGGGGTGATGTCAGAGAAAAAGAAAGGTTGAGCCGCCGCTTACCTGCCATTGCCGACACCCCGCGACATCTGCCCCACAAGGCGCTCATATCCTTTAGCGTTCAGGGATACGTCATCCAGGATAAGCGGGCGGCACAGGCCGTCTGTGGCCGAAAGGTGGCGCTTTAAGAGCGCCGCTCCGCCGCCCAGGAAAATGGCGGGCATGGCTCGGATGTCCAAGCCGCTCTCTGTGACTGCCGAGAGCAGGTTTCGGGCGTACTTGCCCGCCTGGGCATGGATGACCGCTCTGATCCGCTCGTCCATCCCGCCGGAGCTGCCCCGCAGGGCGCTTTCGATCTGAGCGGTCGTCATGGACAGTCCGAACAACCGGCGCACCTGTTCGCTGATTTCATCGACACAGCGGATCATGCCCAGTTCCAGACTCCGGCAGGAGGCAGCGTTGGGGATGCGGTTGTCCAGCCGCATCAGATCCACCGTCCAGCCGCCTATGTCTGCCACAATGACGGACGGTTCGTCCAGCAGCTCCGTCTGGGTCAGGACGGCAGCATAGCCCTGGGGAAACAGGGACACCTCTTGGATGGTGATGGTATAGTCCTGCCCCTCATAGCGAAAAGGAATGGCGCTCCCATCCCGGTACAGGTACGAACGGAAGGACTTCTTGTCCCGGCCAAAGCTGGTCAGGGGCAGGCCCGCCGCCAGGTGGATGCTGGCGGTGTGCTCTGCACCCCGGTGCTCCAGCTCCTTGGCGATGGCTGCCAGGGTAAGCAGATAGTAGTCCTCTGTCTGAGTCTTGTCTCTCTGAAGGGGCTGGCGACCGCTGCCCACCACATAGTATCTGCCGCCGTATTCCAGCACATCTTTCTGGGTGTACGGCTCATGTTCGTACTCCACTAACCCGGTGGGAAAGGAAAAGTGGACAGTTTTCATGGCTGCATAGCCATGATCCACGCCGATCACAATTACATCATTCATCTGGTATCGTGCTCCTTCCGATCATGTTGTTTCTGAGGATTTAGATGGTAGTTTTGCAGTATCGCTGTGTACAGCTTTTGCTCAAATGCCCGATATGCCGGTGTGGTGCGGTCGATAGGGAGAAGGACGGCCCGTTCGTAGCAGGTTCCAGGTACAATCTCCCAGCGGATGGCATGGAACTGATCCGCCAGCAGATAGCGCATGAGCTGATGACCGTTCATCATTTCAAACATCCCGCGGGAGTCCTCATAAGGGAACTGCTTATATAGCTCAAAGCCTGTCAGCCTTTGGGCTGTGAAGTACAGCTTGAAGCCCCCTGGGTCCAGTTCTGGGGCGAGCTGCTCATAGAATGTCTTTGCGTCCATCTCAACCAGCCCTTCTCCACTTGTGGGCCAGCTGCTCCAGAACAGTCAGCCTGCTGGACACTTTCCGCGCCGAGAGATCCAGCCCATTCATCTGGTTTTGGATGCGGCGGTGGATCTGCTTGAGCTGCCGCCTGTCGCCGCAGCCCTCCAGCACTACATAGCTGCCTTTTCCGTTGGCCAGCACCTCACGCCGCCCGGTATCATCCCGGAGACTGGCCATGAGGCGCTGGCCCAAGCGCTTGCGGTAGCTGTCCTGAAGGGCCTCCACATCCCCGCACACGCCATGCTTTTTCAGGATCGCGGCGATCTCGCTGGAATGGATCTCCATTCCCTCGAACAACGCCTCCAGGATCTCCTGCTCCGCCTCTGGCGGCAGTCTGGGCGGAGCAGTCGGCTTGGCACCCGCGTTTTCCCGGTTCATCGTTCTGCCTCCTTTCGCTTTTTTTGAGGGGAACGCGGTGTTTTTGCAGGCTGCGGATCACCGCGCCAGGTTTCCGGGGCCATGGTGTTGATATGACGAAGCATATCCCGCACGTTTGCACAGGTGAATTCCGGCTGTTCAAATCCATGGCGCTCCGTGCAGATGGTCCACTTATGGGTCTCATGGGGACTGTCCCGTATGACCACAAAATATCTCCCGTTGCGGTCGCCATGCAGCGGCTCAAACCGCACGTCATCATAGAGTGGGCCGGACAGCGGGCAGTTGTTCTTGAACCAGACATAGTAGTGATCCAGGATATACGGGTCGGTAATGCCCATGACTACCTTGCTCAACTTCTGGAGCCGCCCGGCCAGTGCGTCATCCTGACAGAACCAGTCATACCACCCGGCCTCACACTGAACGGCACGATCTTTCGAGGAAAAATCCCCGGCACGGAACCGCTCCTGCCACTGGCGGACACTCATTCCCGTCATAGCGTCCCCCTCTCCGGCAGGAGGCGCTCCATGAGGTCGGCAATGGTCCGAAACACCTCCGCCAATTCACGGGATTCTTTCACCGCATCTTCCATCTCGTCCCTGGTCATGCGGGTGCATTTAGCCCAGATACGGACATTTTCTTCTGTGGGGTCCAGCAGGACCGCCTTTTCGTATGCTTTGCAGAAGACTCCGGCGATCTTCCCCTCACGGTCGATCTCCGCGTCCTTTTCCTGGATTTCCTTTTTTGCTCTCAGGATGTCCAACGCCTCCTGGGCGGCCTGCTCCCGCTGCTCCTCCGGCAGATCCTCCACCTGCTTGGTGATCTGGTAGCCCTGGTTGATGGACAGCTCCTTCTTGTCCAGCGCCTCCTTGACCGCTGCGGGGGCGTGCTCGTTGATCTGCATAATACGCCCCATGGTCTGATCTCCGATGCCGACTGCCTGTGCCATCTCTTTACGCGTGTTCACAGGGGGGAGCGCTTTTGGTGAATTCACCAAAAGCGCTCCCTTGTCTGTTTTATCACCGCCTGCAGCGGATTGATTTGACTTGGCCCTGGCTTCGAGTTCCGGCTTGAGCTTCAGGGCGATCTTGCCCAGCTCCCACTTGTCCAGGTTGCGGCGGCCCTTCTGGGTGTCCAGCGCCCACTGCTTGGCCTCCAACAGATCGTCAAAGGCGAACACCAGCATCTGATAGGGCAGGCCGTGCTTGTCGCACAGGGATTTTCGGTTATGCCCGTCAATGACGACCAGATCCTCATTGACGATGATGGAGGTATAGCACCCATTTTTCAGGAGATCCGCCTCCAGCGCACCGAGCTGCTCCTCGCTCAAAGGCGGGAGCAGCCCGGCCATCTCAGGCAGCACGACAGGGGTGCGCTCTGTGCTGCTGTAAATGATCCCGGTGTTCTTCATCAGGCGGCCTCATTGGCCTGGTTCTGCCCGGCAGCGGTTGCATCCTCTGCCCGACGGGGGGAGAGGAGCTCCACCTCCGTAGCCTTGATCAGAAAGCCGGGCTGGCGGGTGGGATCGTCAGAAAAAGTGATGGTCTCGAAGTCGCCGGAGGCGGCCAGCTTGCAGCCCTTCCAGGCATAGGCGGCACAGAACTCGGCCAGGGGGCCGCGCACCTTGATGGAGATGAAGTCGGTGAGCCGGTTGCCCTCCTGATCCCGATAGCGACGGTCCGAGGCGATACGCAGGATGGCATAGGGCTTGCCCGTGGTTTCGTTCATCTTCAGTTCCACATCATTGGTCAGATTTCCAGTGGCAATGATCTTCAACATCGTTCATTTCTCCTTTTTCTGTTAGAATAGTTGGTTATAAGAAAGAGGGGGACTCACAGCTTCTGCGAGTCCCCCAAGGGCTTAATACCCCGTCCGGGGCAGGGTGGGAATGATAGGTTTGCCGTACACCGTGGTCACCCAACGGCTGACGGCCTGCACCCACTGGCCGTTGTAAACGCCACCCACGTCGGCCACATTGACAAACGAGGTGGAGGCCAGGTTGGCCACGGCGGTGCAGTGGAGGTACGGCTTTTCTACCTGGGCAAAGCCAGCAGGGGCCTGTCCAAAGACGAACATGACCTCTGTGACCCGTTCATTGCTGGCAAGGCCCAGTGCGGTGGCCGAGGCAGCCAGGGTGTAGTTCTTACTGGTGGACAGGTTGTCGGCCAGGGTCCGATACTCGCCACCGTTCACACGATAGGTGATCTTATAGGTGCCGGGGAAGTTATAGGTTCCGGTGACCACCGTGTCCAGCCGTACCTCTGCGGGGAGGGTATCGCGCCAATAAAAGTTGTCCAGCCGGACATTGGAGCTATTGGCGATGCCGGAGAAGGTATAGCGTACCGGCTGGCCTGCCATGATCTCCTTGGGGCCGGTTTTGGTGATGGATACGCCGGTGGTCAGGCTCTTGTTGGTCACCTCAAATTTTACGATCTGTCCCTCATGCTCCAGATAGGCGGTGAGTTCCGTTTCATTTACGCCGTAGTTGGCCGGAGCCTTGACCTCCCGGATGGTATAGCGGGAGAGAGGCAAAGGTTTGGACACGGCCAGCCCTCGGCTATCAGAGCGGATGGTGTCCACCAGATTACCCGCTTTATCATAGATCTCAAACACGGCCCCCTCCAGCAGTGTTCCAGCAGGCAGGCCGTTGGTGGGGTTGTAGTCGGCGGACTTCTTGACGATTTGGATTTGTCCGGTGATGGGGGTATTTTCCCACTCTACCAATGTGGTTTCCCCGGCTTTGACATAGACTGTACGGAGTTGGGTGTCTGGGATATACCCCTCATTCTCCAGTTCGCGCAGATAGTACCGGCCGCTCTCGGTCAAGTCCTCAAACCAGGCATAGCCTCGGTCGTCGGTGGTCTGCTGGTCGATGGGGTTGTGGCCACTGTCATACAGGATGAACGACACACCAGGGATGCCCTTACCATCAGCAGTAGAAATTTTGTGAAGCAGGATGCCGGACATGGGCGCATTGGTTACGGTCAGTTTCGTGGTCTGCCCATTCTTTATGGTGAAATAATGGGGCGTGCTGTCCAGCTTGAACCCCTCGGCACTCTTGATCTCCACGGCATAATAATTGTTATTCTCCAGTGTCACAAAGACGCTGCCGCTCTCCCCGGTGGTCACGGTGTCCACCAGGGCATCATCCGACACCCGCCGGATTTCAAAGGTGGTATTGGGGATGCGCTCCGTCTTGTCCGCTTCGGAGACTTTAATCAACTCCACGCCGCCCACAGCATTGTTATAAAATCGGATCGTCTGGGTGTCATTGGGGTTAATGGTGACAGTCTGGCTCTGGCTATCCGGGTCGATAGTGTACCCAGGCACGCTCTCAAGTTCAGTCACTACCACCGTGCCAGTGATCCCGGACAAGATGACCTTACCTGTGGAGTCGGAATAATAGATACCATTGCTGGACAACGTGCCTTCTGCGGCATCCACATACTGCCCATTGGCGTACTTAATCTCAAATTTGACGCCCTCCAGGGGGACTTCCGTAGAGCCGTTCCGTCCCCACTTCTCAATTACCAGATTGCCCAGGGGCTGGTTCCGAAATTCTACGGTGACGGTCTGGCCCTCTTTGACCTGAACGGTCTGAGGTGCATCATCCAGCAGGAAGCCGGGCTTGGCACGGGTTTCCTTGATGATCAGTGTAGTTCCTGGTTCTACCCCTTCCACCAGAAAACTGCCGGTGGAATCCGTCACGAACTTGCCGTTGGCATCACCCACCACGGAGCCGTCTGATTTTGTCACCAGGAACTCCACATCGGAGAGCGGCGTGTTGTCCGCCGCCGATACCTTCTTGACCAGAACAGCTCCCTTGGGGGCGTTAGAAAAGTAGAGAGTCACAATGTCCTGGTCTTTCCCGGAAATGTAGAAGGACTGGGGCGCGGCGTCAATCACATGGCCGCTGTCGCTCTCCAGCTCCTCGCAGATGTAATAACCAGCCTTGAGCCCGGTAACGGTGAAGGACCCGTTTGCCGAGGTGGTGTAGGTGCCGATCACGGTGCCGCCGCTGCCGCTGGTCTCACCGCCTAAATAGCTCAACTGAAAACGGCAGCCGCTCAAGCCTTCCCCACTCACGCTGTCCTGCTTGTAAACGATCAGGGCGGACAAGGGGGTGTTCTCAAACAGGAAGGTATGCCCCTTTCCGGCAGGGATAAACGCCTCCTGTGTATCGCTGTCTTTGATAGAGAACCCTGTGGGCGGCTCCAGCTCTTTTACCCGGAACCAGCCGTCGCGCAGGCCATTGGCCGGGCCGGTCAGTTCAATGCGCCCGATCTCGTCCGTAGTGAATACGCCCAGGTCGTTGTATTCGCCGGTCTCCGTATCGTTGCTGGCATACCACACCTGAAAGCGCACATTTGCCAGTCGTTCATGGGTGATGGAATTTTCCTTGATGATTTCGATAGTCGGGGCCTTGTGGTTTTCGAAATATACATCCCGATCCCAGTTGGGGTAGAGGGTCACAAGCTGGGGGTCTGCGTCCAGCAGATAAGGTGACGGAACGGACTTCTCGATCACCTCATAGACCATGGGCAGGAGATTGGGGACCTTAGCAGAACCGTCCGGGCCGGTGGTCACCTCCGCCACACTATGCCCGTCTGCACCTTTCACCAGAAAAACCGCACCCTCCACGGGGGCGCCGCTGTCAGCATCACGCTTCCAAATGATGAGGTTTGGCCTCTTATCGTTCTCCAAAACGATGGTGCTGTCCTTACCGGGGAATAATTCTACATGATATTCCTTTTCGTCCAAAATGTGGTCTGATACTGTGTCGGTTTCCTTTAGGGAGTATACTCCGGGCTGTAAGCCCTCCCAAATGATCGTACCTGTGCTGGAAGTGGTCTGATCCATATACCGGCTGCCATCCTCAATCCGGGTCAGGCTGTATGTCACTCCGGCCAGGGCGGAGCCATCCGAACTGATTTTTGTGAGGCGGAGGGAAGGCAGCTTGCTGTTGGTAAAGACAAACTGGGCCGTCTCATTTCCATCCAGGTGGATGATCCGCTGTGCCTCGTCAATTACATATCCCGGACACTCCAGTTCAGTCACCACATAAGCGCCCACGGGGAGCTTGGAGAGGTCGATGGTCCCATCATCCTCCGAAGTCGTATATTCCTCCGGTCCCCAGGAGCCGTCCACCGCCTCAATGCGGAATTTGACATTGGCAATCGGCTTACTGAGATCCGCACTGTCTACCTTGATAAGATGGATGCCGGGCAGCTGGTCATTATAAAACACCCGTTCCACAATGCCCATGCCCGTGGTCAACTCCGCATATTGGGGGGTGGTATCTATAATATGCTCATCGTCTCCGGGGTTTCGTTCCTCGATCCGATAGCTGCCCTCGGGCTGGTTGACCAGGAGAATTTCGCCCTGTTCATTGGTACGGAAGATGCCCAGGGAAACATTATCCCGGAAGATCTCAAACGCCACATCCGGCATAAGCTCCATCGTCTTTCGGTCATACTTGATGATCCGCAGACCAGGAAGTTCTTCATTGATAATGGTAGCGGTGGATTCCTCGCCTGACACCACATTGACCGTCTGAACGGTATCGGTCACAGCTTTCCAGCCCTCGATTCCTGCCAGCTCACGCACTTCCCATGCGCCGGGTTCAAGCTGGTCGAAGGTGATGGAACCTCCGGTGGTGGTCTGACCGCTCCGGGTCTGGCCGCTCTCCATGTGCTTGATCTGGATGGTTACACCGGAAAGCAGATCTCCAGTGTCACTCTTTTTCTCCACCCGAAGGGAGCCGTAGGGGGCGTTCCAGAAAGTCAGGGTTGCAACCTTGTTGTACTCCACATCCGCGTGCTGGGTGCGCTCATCCGGCAAAAGATGATACCGGGGCGGGATCTCCTCGGTTACCGTATAGTGGCCCTCAAGGGTTAGAGGGATTACCACGGTCCCGTCCGGGCCAGTAGAGAAAGAGCCAACCTTGCGTCCCTCTGGATCGTACACAGAGAACACCGCGCCCTCCAGTGGAATTTTTGTGCCCTCCTCCAGCTTTACGATTTTCAGCGCGGTCTCATCCGGGTCGGGGTCCTGACCATCATAATAGTTACTGATAGCAGCCACATCCAGCCGTACATTGTTATCCAGGTCGCAGATATAATTTTGCAGATCACCATACTTGTCTTTCTCTTGGCAGACGGCATACATGGCGGCATACTGTGCCACGGAGGCAGACAATGCAAGCTGGACGCTGCCACTCTGGTTCTGGATGGATTCCGCGGGGTACAACACCTTGAATTGAGCGGAGTAGCCGTCTCCGGTTCCTTCCGCAGCAACAGAGGTCACATCCTGATTATCCATGTTGACAATCCGGGTGCCATTGGGAACGGCGGAGGGGTCCTGGAAGGCGACAGAAATGTCGTAATCGTAGACCCATGTCTCACTCCAAACCGTAAACACCTGCTGATAGTAGTCCTTACCATCAACACTGACAGGATAGGCCACGGAATGGTCCGGGGTGGCTGTCATTTTGGGCGTGAGCATATAGTTGTAGGTTGTGCCGCGCTTGTAGATGTCCTTGGCGGCGGCCAGGATGCGGTTGCCAATGTCCAGTTCAGAACCGGAAAGGCCAGGGGCCACCTTTAGATTGTTGATGTCCCAGGTGGAAAGCAAATAACACCAGAGGGCCATCTTTGTGGCGTAATACGCCTGATACTTGTTATCCAAATTCAGTTCACCCAGACTGCGGTGGGGGTAACCGTTGGAGATAATGCCCACCACCTTGGGATCGCTGGAGCGTTCCTCCGCAAGATATTTAATGCTTTCACCGGGTTCTACCTTTTGGGGAACACCTTTGAGATACGGATTCACACAATATGCCGGAACTTCTTTGGTTGTCCCATCATTGCTCTTATACATGAAATAGGTGTAGTCTTGCTTCTTGACCGCGCCGTTGATGGACAGATAACCCAGCTCATATCCGCCGTTATAAATGTCCACTTCGCCCAGCGCCGCTTCTACACTATCCGCGGCCCAAGCGGAGGTCGGAAGAATTCCAAGCAGCAAAACGCAGGCCAAAAACATTGAAAGCAGTTTTTTCATAAGCCCTCCTTAAAATAGACTGAAAGAGGCATGAACAACAATCTGTTCATCGCCTCTTTCTGGAAGTAATTCAGTCAGGGTTTCGCAGAAACTAAGCGAAAAAAACGCAGTGCATTTCCCAATTTGGGAGATGCACTGCGTTTAGCATTCCACAGCCTGGACACACCAGCGGTATGCCCGCTGATCCCGCACACAGGTAAACAATGTGATACGGTTGTCACTGGTAGTGGCGGTGCCGCTGGTATCTGTCTCCAATACCTTTTCTACACTGACCACCTGATAGGTGCGTGTGCCCAGCTTGGTGGTCCAGGTAATGGTATCGCCTGGCTCCAGGGTATGCAGGTCTCCAAAATCATCCCGGACACCGCGGTTGTGACCCGCAATGCAGCAGTTTCCATCCCAGATGCTGGTGCCAGGGAAATGACCGGCCCCTTTTGCCAGAGTGCTGCTGTCTGTCCCTTCGTAGACCTTGGTAGACAGGCCGATAGCCGGGATCTTGAGCGTCCCCAGATGTCCGCCGGAGTAGTAGAGATCGCTGGTGACGGCAGTATAGCCGACGTCCTGGCCGGAACTGTCCCCATTTCCTGTGTCGATCACAGGATAGTTGACGCTCCCTGTCTGGGACACCAGCCCGCCGCCATCCAGAGCGCCGGGGATGAGATTGGGCGTCAGAGGGTCGCCACTGCCGGGGAGGTAACTGGTAGGTGTGCCAAATCCAGGCGGGATCAGGGCGGTGTTCTTACTCCGGTCTACATTGGGATCTTCCCATTCGTAGATGGTGTCATCGCTGGTAGGTCTGCCGAACAGGTAATCGTCCGGGGCCTCCATGGTATATTCCAGGGCGCTGGCCTGGCCCACACATAGGGCGCATAACATGGTGGCCAGCAGAAGTGCTCTCAGCTTCAGTTGAATCATCTCCTTCCTTTATACCGCTTGAACAGGAAAACCCCACCTGCAGTCAGTAGGAGAACCGCACCGCCAATCAGGAGGGGCTGTTTGATGTCAATCTCTGCCGTGGCCCCGTTTGAGTTTTCGCTGGAAGGGATGTCTGTGGGGGCTGGGTCAGTCTGCTCCGAAGGGATCTCCATGCTGCCAAAAATGGCGGTATAGGTCAACACAGAGCAGTTGGTTTTGGAAACTTGGCCGGTATAGTCTGCCGTAACAGTGTAGCCGGTAGCATAGGTGCTGCTGGTAGTGCCGGTATATTTGGCGGTGGCGGTATATCGGGTGACGGCCCCGTCCGCCCCGGCTTCACTGGTCTCGGTCCACTGGACGTCTGCCAGAGTCAGGCTTTTTCCATTGTCCTCAATGCTCTTTGGAATCAAAGATAGATCCGCTTCCGAGAGATTGGGATAGGTGCGGGTGGCGGAGAGATCCTTTGTTCGGGTAGCATAACCGTCTGCCGCTACCTTGACAGTGGTATGATCCAGTGTCAGAGTGCCGGTATAACCGTCCTCTGTGGTTACCTCCATCTGCGGTTCCAGACTCTGGAGGATCTTCTCCATATTGTTGGTTTCACTGGCCAGAGTTTTGGTCTGGGTGATGGTCTGGATGTCCACCCCAACCTCGTCCTTCCGCGTCATATCCAGCAGATAATAGAGGCGGCCATCTCGCTCAAAATCCTCGGTGGGAATCTGAGATGGGTCATCTGCCAGGGACAGCTGGTACACTTTCTTGATCCTGGGGCTGTCTCCCTCCATATACTCCTCCACCGATGTGGGGTAGTAACTGGCACTCTGCTCTGGTTCAGCGGCCAGAGCAGGGACAGATGCCGCCAGGAGCAGGGTCAGGGCGCACATCGTGGTCAAAATGCGTTTCATACTGGATTCCTCCTACAACAATTTTTCTTTTGATTTGCCGGAAATCATATTGTTATTTCTTCTTTTGGAAATCGTCACCCCCTTTCCCGGAGCACATTTCGTTGCAGCAGATACTCATTCCAATCCTTTCCCTGTGGCGGAAGTTGTTGAGACACCTCATAGTCCTCTGCGGAGAACATTTCTCGGAGCTTTTGGGTTGCCTGCCGACCATGTTCATCGTTATCCAGGCACAGAATAATCCGGCGTATGTGTGGGTTGTCTCGCAGATAGGTCCGCAGTCCTCCTTCGTACAGCCCACACAGTGCCACCGCGTTGGAGGTTACTTTCCGGTGCAGGGTGCAGAAGCTCATCAGGTCGATTGGGGCCTCAAAGACAAGAACTGCATCATGCTTCTTGCTACAGTAAAGTCGAAATGCGATATCCTTATTGCTGCCTGGGACATCCCCCTTAAAGCTGCTGCCGTTCCAATCATAGGTTCCTCGTTGATTGGCAAATACCGGCGCTCCTGATTGGTCCCGGCCAACAAAGACACAGTTGTGATGGTGGGCGTCCTCGTACAGCAATCCAGCCTCCACAAAGCCCCGGATCACTTGGGCTGCGATCCCACGCTTGCGGAGATAGGCAAACACCCTTCGGTGATCCACGTTGGCAGGTGGGAGGTAAAGGGGACCTTTTCCTCCTTTTCCTTGGTCTGCCGCGGAGTGCTCGCCGGGGGAGAGTCACGGGCGCGGCCATGCCAGGTCAGCAGGTACTCCACAGCCTCCGGGAAACTTTTGTTGTAGAACCGCTGGAGGAATGTGATGGCATCTCCGCCGATGCCCTCTGAGTAGCGGAACCAGGTACGTCTGTCCTTGATCCGGATGCTGTCCATCTCCTGCGTGGTGTAGTACCTGCCGATCCGCTTCACCTGGTAGCCCAGGGAGATCAGCAGATCTGGAAGGTCCGTGTCTCGGACAGTGGCCATTTCAGCCTCTGTAAAACGAGTTTTTTCTGACGTTTGTATCATGTTCACCCCCATTCTAGGAAAAACAAAAAAGGGGCCGGAGGACGCATCTGCTTGAGATGTGTCCTCCGGCCCCTTGCTTTGACTCCTTGTGTTATTGTTCGATGTCCGCTGTGTCTCTCTCCGCCTCCGTGCTGGCCTCGCTGGCGTCTGGGGTGGTACCGGCGGCTCCGCTGTCCTCCGGTGCTTCCTCGGTGCTCTCAGGGGCCTCCTGTGGGGCCAGGCTGGCTTCGGCTTCCGCCAGCGCCTGCTCGATCAGGCCCAGGACGAAGTCCCGCTGGGTGAGCTTTACGCCGGTCCGAGCCGTTTCTCTGGCCAGGTGGGTCTTGATGCGCTGGAAGAGTTCCTCGGGAATCTGGAATGCCATCGTTCTGCTGCCTGTCATGTTGATTCCTCCATTCTCATCTTTCATCTTGTAGTATTCAGTGAGCAGTGCTGCGATGTACTGGCTGGTGGTCATCTCCAGGCGGTCTTTTTCTTCTGTTACCCGGTTGTGCAGGGCGATGTCGATTTGAGCGCATAGGTTTTTCTTGTCTGCCATGGTCTGCTCTCCTTTCCTCGTTTTGCAACGCAAGTATATCCAAAACCATGTCAGAAAGCTATTACCAAGACCACCAAGGAACCAAGGACAAAGCAAGCAATACCACCAACTGAAACAGCTATGTAATAAAAAGAGAGAAGCCCCCGTTGGCAGTTCGATTTGAACTACCAGCGGGGCTTCTCTCGCTGTTTTCTCTTTGCTCAGAGGTTCGAATCACCCCACATCACGAAAATGGCCTTTTGCATCTCCATCTCGTCTGGTGCTCGATTTTGTCCTCTGAAACGGCTGAAACCCTTGCCGCAGCAAGGGTTTCAGGGGTTGCATCTTTTTCAGCAACCTTAGTTGGTCCGAGTGGGGAGACTCGAACTCCCGGCATCTTGCTCCCAAAGCAAGCGCGCTACCAACTGCGCTACACCCGGTTATGAAGTTTTCTGATTGTGGTCAAATATGGGGTCAGCGCCGGTTTTTGACCAGTTCCCAGCGGGGGGCAAAACTCCGTCGGCCTTAGCGTCCCAGAGCTTTCCGGGATTTCAGGAAAGTGCGGCTCGAACTCCGGCCTCACGCTCCCAAAGCAAGCGCGCTACCAACTGCGCTACACCCGGATATTTTGTTGGAGTGTTCCACTTTGTTGCTCAGTCAGCTTTTCTATTATAATATATAGACAGAAGGATTGCAAGAGGGCATTTTGATATGATATGATAGCCCATACGAGGTGAGCTAGGCTATGCGAATGAGAAAAAAACCGAACCTGGGAGTGCGGATGGAACGCTGTACCCGGGTGCTGATTTCCGACCCGGAGGAGCGGAAGGGAAAGTGGCGGGAGCTGATGCCCGAGGCGAAGGAGGTCTTTCTGGAGCTGGGCTGCGGCAAGGGCCGCTTTACGGCGGAGACTGCGGCGCAGAATCCACAGGCGCTCTATATTGCGGTGGAACGGGTGCCGGACGCCATGGTGATCGCCATGGAGCGGGTCTGTGCCCAGGAGCTGCACAACGTCTTTTTTGTGGATGGGGACGTAGCGCAGCTTCCGCTGTTCTTTGCTCCGGGTGAGGTAGACCGCATCTACATCAACTTCTGCGATCCCTGGCCCAGCAACCGCCACGCCAAGCGGCGGCTGACCCACCCGGACTTCCTGCTGCGTTACCGGCAGGTGCTGGCAGAGGCGGGGGAGATCCACTTCAAGACAGACAACCGGGATCTATTCGAGTGGTCCCTGTTCCAGTTCCCCAGGGTGGGCTTTGGGGTGTCTGAGGTCACCCGCGACCTGCACGCCGACGGCATCCACGGTGTAATGACCGACTACGAGGAGAAGTTCCACAACCTGGGGACCCCGATCAACCGCTGTGTGGGTACCATGGGCCCGCTGCCCGAAGTGCCGGAGCCTCCAGCAGAGGAATGACCGCGCAAAAAGGAGCTTCCGCTGTATGGCGGAAGCTCCTTTACTTGTGCTCAGAGAAACGCGACCACCCGGTACATGAGCATGAAGTGAAACACCGAGCCCATAAGGATGAACAGGTGAAAAATCTCGTGACAGCCAAAGCGGGGATTATCGCGGCCAGGCCACTTGACGGCGTAGAGCACGCCGCCCACGGTGTAGAGAATGCCGCCGCCCAGCACCCAGAAAAAGCCGGCAGGGGGGAGCAGGCGCAGCAGGGGGACGAGGGCCACCACAGCCAGCCAGCCCATGAAGATATAGATGCCGGCGGTGAGCCAGCGGGGGGCGGTGATCCAGGCCAGGGTGAGCACCAGCCCGGCCAGGGCCAAGGCCCAGATGACACCGAACAGGGCCCAGCCCCAGGCACCGTCGGTGCGGAGCACCACCAGGCAGATAGGGGTATAGGTACCGGCGATGAGGAAGTAGATAGAGGCGTGGTCGTACTTGCGCAGGGCGATACGGCCCTTGACGCTGACGTTGCGGCAGTGATAGAGAGTGCTGGCCGTATACAGGCCCACCATGCTCACGCCGTAGATGAGGAAGGAGACCACGTGCCACGGGCTGAGGGAGAGGGCGGCGCAGCGCAGCAGGAGCAGCACGGTGCCCAGCAGGGCCAGGGCGGCCCCAATGCCGTGGGTAATGGCGGACCAGGGACGCAGCCCGTCATAGGGGTCCCGGTCCTTTTCCCGCAGCCTGACCGGGCGCGGCTTTGCCTGGGAAGGATAATAGAGCATGGCCTTGCGGCGGGGGAGTGCGTTTTCCTGATTCATATGGATCACCTTTCCTTATCTTTAGTATAGCACATGCCGCACAATATAATCAATAGAAACTTTAAATATAATTTTTGAAATTATATTCGGTCTCCTGTTCAAAGGGAACAACGCTAGGATATGGCGGAACGGGCGGCACTATGCGGACAAGGCGGCGGTTGCCGGAGGGACCGGAGTGTGTTATGATAAGAGGCGCGAAACAGGGGAGGGCGGAGCATGGAGCGGATTCTGCTGATAGAAGATGATCAGGCGCTGGGGCGGGGGATCGCCCTGGCGCTGGCCGGAGAGGGCCGGGAAATCAGGGTGGCGGCCACCCTGGCCCAGGGCCGGGCGGCCCTGGGCGAAGAGGAATACGCGCTGGTGCTGCTGGATCTCAACCTGCCCGACGGAAACGGACTGGATTTTCTCACCGCGCTGCGGCGAACCAGCGGGGTGCCGGTGCTGATTCTCACCGCCAACGACCTGGAGAGTGACCAGGTGGCGGGTCTGGAGCTGGGGGCGGACGACTACATGACCAAGCCCTTCTCCCTGGCGGTGCTGCGGGCCCGGGTGAACCGCCTGCTGCGGCGGGGGAGCGCCCCGGCGGCCGCGCTGGAGCTGGGGCCCTTCTCCTTCGACTTTGAGCGCCTGCGCTTTATGCGGAACGGGACGGAGGTGGAGCTGTCCAAGACGGAGCAGCGGCTGCTGCGCCTGCTGGTGGAGCACCGGGGGCAGACCCTGACCCGGGAGCAGCTCCTGGACCGGGTGTGGGACGGGGGCGAGTTTGTGGATGCCAACGCCCTGTCGGTGGCGGTGAAACGGCTGCGGGACAAGCTGACGGATGCCCCCATCAAGACGGTGTACGGCCTGGGCTACACCTGGGAGGAAAAACGGTGACCCCGGCGGTGTGCGGGGCCCTGGCCCTGGCGGCGCTGGGGGTGGGCTTCGGGCTGGCCCAGTGGCTCTACACCCGGCGGCTGCTGGCCCGGCTGGACCGGATGCTCGCCGGTGCGGTGGACGGCAGCTTTCGGGAGAGCCGCTTTGACGAGTCCCGCCTCTCCGCCCTGGAGGGCCGGCTGGCCCGGTTTCTCAACGGCAGCGCCGCCTCGGCCCGGGAGCTGGAGGGGAAGCGGGCCGCCATACAGACCCTGATCTCCGACATCTCCCACCAGACCAAGACCCCCATCGCCAACATCCTGCTGTACGCCTCCCTGCTGGCGGAGGGGGAGCTGTCCCCAGAGCAGGCCGCCCAGGCGGCCACCCTGTCCCGGCAGGCGGAGAAGCTGTCCTTTCTGATCCAGGCCCTGGTGAAAGCCTCCCGGCTGGAGACGGGGATCATTACCACCGTGCCGGAGCCCCAGCCGGTGGGGCCGCTGCTGGAGGGGGCGCTGGCTCAGGCCCGTCCCCAGGCGGAGGCCAAGGGGCTCACCCTGGCGGCGGAGCCATGTGGGGCGGCCGCCCGCTTTGACCGGAAGTGGACGGCGGAGGCCCTCTTTAATGTGGTGGACAACGCGGTGAAGTACACCCCGGCGGGGGGACGGGTGACCCTCTCCGCTGTCCCCCTGGGGCAGTTCTGCCGGTTGGACGTGTCCGACACCGGCATCGGCATCCCAGAGGAGGAGCAGGGGCGGATCTTCGGCCGCTTCTACCGGGGCGGCGCTGTGCGGGCGGAGGAGGGGGTGGGCATCGGCCTCTACCTGGTCCGGGAGATCCTGCGGCGGCAGGGGGGCTATGTCAAGGTGGCTTCCCACCCCGGCCAGGGAACCACCTTTTCCCTCTATCTCCCGCGGGAATAGGGCGGATCTTTCCAAACTGTAAGATTTGAGAAAGAGTGTGGAAAGATTGATCCATTACAATGGGTACTGTCAGAAGGCAGTACCCATTTTTTCCACAGGAGGAGATTCCAAATGGCGATTTTGCAGACCAGGGAACTGAAGAAATATTATGGCGCGGGGGACACCCTGGTGAAAGCCCTGGACGGGGTGGAGCTGAGCGTGGAGAACGGCGAGTTCGTGGCTATCATCGGCACGTCGGGGTCGGGCAAGTCCACCATGCTGCACATGCTGGGCGGGTTGGACCGGCCCACCTCCGGCACGGTGACGGTGGACGGCCGGGAGCTGTCCACCCTGAAGGACGAGGAGCTGACCATCTTCCGGCGGCGGAAGATCGGCTTCGTGTTCCAGGCCTATAATCTGGTGCCGGTGCTCAGCGTATATGAGAACATCGTCCTCCCCATTCAGCTGGACGGCGGCGCGGTGGACGAGAGCTACGTCAGGGAGGTGATCGCCGTCCTGGGGCTGGAGAAGAAGCTGGACAGCCTGCCCGGGCAGCTCTCCGGCGGCCAGCAGCAGCGGGTGGCCATCGCACGGGCCCTGGCTGCCAAGCCCGCCATCCTCCTGGCCGACGAGCCCACCGGCAACCTGGACTCCCGCACCAGCCAGGATGTGCTGGGACTGATGAAGGTCACCGGGCAGAAGTTCGCCCAGACCATGGTGATGATCACCCACAACGAGGAGATCGCCCAGTTGGCCGACCGCATCGTCCGCATCGAGGACGGGCGCATCGTCACGCGGTAAGGGGGCGAGGGTATGAACGTCTCCAACCGCAAGTGTGTGCGCACCCTGGCACGGCGGAGCCTGCGGGCCAGCCGCACCCGCAACCTCATCGCGGTGCTGGCTATTGCGCTGACCACGGTGCTCTTTACCTCCCTGTTCACCATCGCCCTGTCCATCAACGACGGATTCCAGCAGAACAACTTCCGGCAGGTGGGCGGCTACTCCCACGGCGGCTTCAAATACCTGACCGAAGCGCAGTATGAGGCGCTGAAGGACGACCCCCTGATCGGGCAGGCCGGCCTGCGGCGGTTCGTGGGTATGCCGACTCAGGACCCTTTCAACAAAGCCCACGTGGAGGTGAGCTACGCCGACGCCAACGACGCCCACTGGATGTACTGCGACCCGGCGGAGGGCCGCCTGCCCCAGGAGGGTACCGACGAGGCGGCCACCGACACCCACGTGCTGGAGCTGCTGGGCGTGGAGCCGGAGCTGGGGGCCCGGTTCACCCTCACCTTTGATGTGGACGGGCATGAGACCACTCAGACCTTCACCCTCTCCGGCTGGTGGGAGTACGACGAGGCCATCGTAGCCAACCACGTGCTCATCCCGGAGAGCCGGGTGGACGCCCTGCTGGACGAGGCGGGGGTGAACCCCAACGCCCCGGAGGACGGCATGACCGGCGCCTGGAACCTGGACGTGATGCTCAAGAGCGGCTCGGCCCATATCGAGCGGGATATGGAGCAGATTCTGGCCGGCCACGGGTTCCAGAGCGAGGACGCCGCCGGGGAGGGCTATGTCCGCTCCAGCGTCAACTGGGGCTACACCGGCGCCCAGCTCGCCAGCGGATTGGACGTCCAGGTGGTGGCCGCCATTGCCGCCGTGCTGCTGCTCATCCTCTTTACCGGCTATCTGATCATCTACAACGTGTTCAAGATCTCCGTCACCAACGACATCCGCTTCTACGGCCTGCTCAAGACCATCGGCACCACCGGCCGCCAGCTCAAGCGCATCATCCGCTACCAGGCACTGGCCCTCTCCCTGGCGGGGATCCCGGTGGGGCTGCTGCTGGGCTGGCTGGTGGGGGCGGGTCTCACCCCGGCGGTGATCGGCCGGCTGAACGGCGTGACCAATGTTGTGTCCGTCAACCCCGTCCTCTTTGCGGCCTCCGCCCTGTTCGCCCTGGTGACGGTGCTCCTGTCCTGCCGAAAGCCGGGCCGGATGGCGGCGAAGGTGTCCCCTGTTGAGGCGGTGCGCTACACCGAGGGGAGCAAAACCCGCAGGAAGGCCGGGAAGCGGGCGGGGAAGGGGGTCTCCCTGCTCTCCATGGCCTGGGCCAACCTGGGCCGGAACCGGGGCAAGACGGTGGTTACCGTGCTCTCCCTGTGCTTGGCGGTGGTGCTGCTCACCATGACAGTCACCTTCGCCAAGGGCTTCGACATGGATAAGTATATCGCCGCCTTTACGGCCAGCGACTTCATCCTGGCCGATGCCGGACACTTCCAGACCGGCGGGGAGGTATTCAACCCGGACATGGCCCTGCCGGAGGACGCGGTGGAAGAGGTGGAGGCCCGGGGCGGCATCACGGCCGGCGGCCGCACCTACGGCTGCACCTCCCCGGTGGAGGAGTTCATCACTGAGGAGTACTACCGCTCGGTGTGGGGCCGGTGGAACGACGCGGAAACCCTGGATCAGATGGTGTCCGGCATGGACCGCACGGAGGACGGCCTGCTGGCCGACCGGGCCCAGCTCTACGGTATGGAGCGGTTTGCCCTGGACCGCCTGACCGTGCTGGAGGGGGATATCTCCAAGCTCTACGAGCCGGGCGGGCGGTACGTGGCCGCTGTGTACTCCGAGGACGACTACGGCAGCCCGCGGATGGACAGCCACTGGGCCCGCCTTGGGGATAAAATTACACTGCGGCACGTGGAGGAGTACGAGTACTACAACCCCAACACCGGCGAGGTGTACGGCGGAGAGGAGGACATTCCGGAGGGCGCGCCCTTTGCCGCCCGGGCGGTGAAGTACCGGGACCTCGAGTATGAGGTGGCAGCCTTGGTCAGCGTCCCCACCGCCCTGAGCTACCGCTATTACGGGGCCGACGAGTTTATCCTCAACGACCAGACCTTCCTCCAGGACACCGGCACGGCGGATATCATGTACTACGCCTTTGACGTGGACGACGGCGCGACGGCGGATATGGAGGGCTTTCTCCGGGACTACACGGAGAACGTCAACCCCCAGCTCGATTACGAGAGCAAGGCCACCTACGCCGCAGAGTTTGAGGGCTTCCGGGGGATGTTCCTGATGCTGGGCGGGGCGCTGAGCTTCATCGTGGGCCTGGTGGGCGTGCTCAACTTCTTCAACGCCGTGCTCACCGGCATCATCACCCGCAGGCGGGAGTTCGCCGTGCTCCAGTCCATCGGGATGACCGGCGGGCAGCTCAAGAAGATGCTGGTGCTGGAGGGCCTCCTCTACACCCTGGCGGCCGTGCTGGCCTCTCTGCTCCTCACCGTGGTCATGGGGCCGCTGCTGGGTACCGCCGTGAACAGCCTGTTCTGGTTCTTCACCTACCGTTTCACCCTGGCGCCCATCCTGCTTATTTTCCCCATCTTCGTGGTCCTGGGGTTGGTGATCCCCCTGCTGACCTACCGCTCCATCGCCCGGCACACCGTGGTGGAGCGCCTGCGGGAGGCGGAATGACAAACGGGCGCAGGATATAAAACGAGAGCCGACTTGTTTGACAAGTCGGCTCTTGTTTTGGCCTATGATAAAAATGCACCCATTAAGACCCTGCGGAGCAAGGGCTTAAGGGAAAGAATGGTTTATAAAGCAGAAGAACTCTTGACCACACGGCCCCTGCCGCTTTTTATTTTGCAAACTTGGGCCCGGATACTTCATTTCCCGCGAATGCATTGGGGCCGGGGTTGGACAGGGAGAAATACATCTTTGCCGCCTTAGTCGTACCGAAGTCCTGATTGGAGCCGCTGTCCTGCACCTCATTAAAGGCATCCCGGAACATTTGGTTGTGCGCCTCCTCACGGTTGAGCAGGAAGTCGATGGTTTCCCGTACCTTTTTGTCCTCAATCTGGCGGTAGAGGTACTCGTATACTACCTTGGCCCGCTGCTCGGAGGCAATATTGCTCAGCAGATCCGCGCAGAGATCTCCAGTGACAGTGACATAGTCTGCTGTCCAGGAATAGCCGGAGGCGTTGATGAGACCGGGATTCAAGCCAAGCAAAACATGTGTTTCGATCTCGCCTGCCTGGACCTTGTCTGCTTCCACGTCATGACCGTTGAGCAGATTGATGGTCTGAGCTACCATTTCCATGTGGCTCAGCTCCTCCGCCGCGATATCCATAAACAGATCCTTGATCTTGGGGTTTCTGATGCGGAAACTCTGGGACATATATTGCATGGCAGCTTTTAGCTCGCCGTTGCCGCCGCCGAGCTGCTCCTGCAATAGTGCGGCATACTGAGGATTGGGCTGCTCCACTTCTACTGGATGAAACAGTTGTTTTTCGTGCTTGAACAAGCATATCACCCCTTCCGATTGGTTGTGTTTAGCTTTCCGCAATTTAGAAAAGCTATGCGGGCTCTGTTCGTTTTGCATGATACAGGCGGCAGATTGAAATACCTTTACCACCAAAAGAATACGATATGCATTAGGAAAGAAAGGTCATATATACTTACAAGGGAGCAATCAAGCCGACTTTACCAGCGCAAATTTTTATACGATGCCGCACTAGAGAGATGACGGCCTCCCGCGCGGGGCCCCCATATTTCTTGGGATCGTAGAGCGCGGCGTCATGAGCCAGACAGTCCCGTAACGCCTGGGTATAGGCGGCCCGAAGCTCCGTGGCGAAGTTGACCTTACACACACCCATGGATACCGCACGCTGCACATCTTCGTCCGGGACACCGGAGGAGCCATGGAGCACCAGGGGGATATCTACCGCTTCCCGGATCTGAGTCAGCCGCTCAAAGGCCAGCCTGGGCTTGCCCTTGTAGAAACCATGTGCGGTCCCAATGGCTACGGCTAAAGAGTCGATTCCCGTTTCCCGGACGAAACGGGCCGCCTCGCCTGGATCTGTGTAAAGATCCTCACCTGGCTTGACCTCCAGATCATCCTCCTTACCGCCCAGTTTCCCCAGCTCCGCTTCCACACAAGGCCGGGAAGACATCCCGCTTGCCATCTCCACCACTCTGCGGGCCAGGGCGATATTTTCGTCCAGCGGCAGTTTAGAGCCGTCGATCATCAGGGAGGTATAACCGTCTGACGCGGCCTGCTGACATAGTCCAAACCGGTCTCCGTGATCCAGGTGCATAGCCACTGGCACAGACGCCTTACCGGCCATAGCACGGGCCATGGCCGCGAAGACTGCTGGCTCCGCGTATTTTAATGTGGATGGCGTCGTCTGAAGTATGACCGGCGCGTGCTCGGCCTCCGCCGCCGCGATGACAGCCTGCATCATCTCCATATTTTCTACATTGAACGCGCCTACCGCATAACCGTTTGCACGGGCATCCCTCAAAAGTCCTCTGCTGTTTACCAGTGCCATATAATATTTCCACCCTTTCCGTATTCAAGGCTTTGCTTTCTCCAGATTTGCTTCAGTCCCTGAGTACCGCATAGAGATAGTCGTCGATGCAGTCCCCCACACGGTCCATCAGGAGGTCTTCAGCCTTGGGAGGCAATATACCCACATGGACTCTGGCGTATTGGACTGGCATATACTGGCTGATCAGGGCCATTGGGATGCCTGCTGTGTTCAAATTATCCAGCAGGAGGCGGAGCGCACCCTGCACCTTGCTGTTGGTCAGGTAATACCGGGCCCGGTCTGAGTAGCTGAAGGCCCGGGCGTACCGCTTCTCCGGCATAGAGCCATGATAATATTTGGCCCACTGGCCCTGGTCCTCCAGCATGACTTGCTCCAGGATCTCACGAAAATGGGAACACGGGAAATCCATCATCCCATACAATTCCCGTTCGATCTGCTCCAGGGCAAACAGTCCTTCCCGGAGGGCGAAGGTCAGAGCTGGTCCGACCTTGAGAATGGCGATCCCGTCCTCTACCATCTTTCGAAGGCATTGCCGCGGCTGATAATCCGTGGAATGTCCTTCAAAGACCAGGTTGGGGTGCCGCTTTAAATGCTCCGTCAGGCTGTGGGCGGCCGTCCGGTCATATTCGATCACGCTTTCGTCGGCAAATTCCACCCCGGGCTGCACCACAATGGCAACCACACGCTCCCATGCCGCCTCCAAATGATTGGAGCAGAACGCCGCCTGGAACGTGGACAGCGTGGCTTCGCAGTCCTCCGGCGCGGTTACGGTTACGCTGTCCTCATTTTCCTGGGCGCCGCCTGGGATGGGCACCTCACTGCCGATGATATAGACCGGCGCAGGGGCTTCCGGGTGCCACGCACTGTATTGGGCAAAAGCTTCCTCGGCGATACGGCAGAGTTGGGCGCCGCGGTGGGCGATCACAACATCCGATAACCGCTCATTGGGAGCGTCGTCCGCCAGGCACATGCTGGTATCAATATGTATTTTGGAAAAGCCAGCCAGTACATAGGAGCGGATCAGTTCCCCTGCGTTTTTCATTGCCTCAGCCTCGGGAAGATGGGTCCAGGTCAGCGGACCCAGGTGGTCGCCGCCGCAGAACAGTTTGTCAATCGGGAAATTTTCCTCTTCAGCTAAACGGTTCAGAAACGCCCGGAACGCTACCGGGGTCATACCGGTATAGCCGCCGTTCTGGTTCACTTGATTTGCAGTCGCCTCTACCAGCACCACCGTATCACGGTCCTTGGCCCGGCGAAGGGCCGCCCGAATTACATACTCGTTGGCACTGCAGCAAGAATAGAGGCCCATTTCACGATTCTGTCCGCGCTTTTGCAAGAGTTCAGAAATCGGATTTTGAATTTGTAGATTGGTCATAGCTTCCCCTTTCCTTTTGCACAGAGGGCACCCGGCGATAGCCGCCGGGTGCCCCATTGGCACGTTCTGTTTTCAGACGATAAAATTTAAGAACTTCTTCATTGGGTCTTGCTGGCTTTGCGGGCGGCCAACTCCTCCATGATCTCAGCGTGGCGCTTCTCGGTCAGCTTATAGAACAGCATGGGGACAACTGCAAGGATTATAATTCCAGCACTGACTAGCGTATATACAAAGTGGAAAGAATTTAATACGTTCACCGGCTGTACGGTCTCTTGGGGAATGTAGCCAGTCAGACCGATTACAGCGGCAACAGCGATACCTGCGACTGCCATGACACACTTGGTCACGAAGCAACGGGTAGAGGTAATCATAGCTTCATTGCGCTGGCCGGTTTTCCATTCGCCATACTCAATTGTATCCATCATCATCGCGTTGACACAGACCATGACAGCTCCAACGCATACAGTTGAGACAGAAGATGTGGCAAAAAGTACAATAGCGTTATGATACCCGGCAAAGTAGAGAACGAGGCTGGATATTGTCATGAGCCCGGCAAAGAGAAACATGCAATTCTTTTTCCCAATATGCTGAGAGAGAAAGGTGAAGATCAATGCGCCTACAACCATACCAACCAGATTAATCAAGTTCAGCACAGTCATATAACCCAGGCTGCCCCAGTTATATACACAATAATAATAATTGAGATAGCCTTTCAGCATCATACCTAGCAGGCAAAAGATATTTGAGATTTGGATCAGGAGCAAGGGCTTGTTTTGAAAAATATTTTTTAGTGCCAGTTTGAGCTCAAACTTCTCACTGTCGTCTGGTACCACATGCTCCCGTACCAACTTGAAGGAAATCAGGTACATGGTCACACCCCAGACGGCAACAGCAAGTGCAAGGAAAAAGTAAACATACCAGTTAAATTCGCCAAAGAAGGCCAGTGCCATTGGCATCACTAATCCAATAATTCCAGTAATGGTATTGGACGCGGTGGTAGTGAAGCCAACGATTTCCGAGCGCTCTTTCGTATTGCTGGTCATGGCCGCAGGCAAGCTCCAGAATGGTATATCCACGGAGGTAAACACAATACTGCCTGTGATGATATACATAATACCTGCAAAAATGCACAGTCCGATGGTGCCGATATCGGGCTTAAAGAAAGAGAGTGCTAAACAGATCCCCATAAGAGGACCTGAGCGGAGAAGCCACGGGCGAAACCGGCCCCACTTACTCCTAGTACGGTCTGCAATGATACCCATAGAGATATCGGTAAAGGCGTCAAAGAATCGAGCCCCACCAAAAAGGAACGCTAGGAAGCCGGCGGGCAGCTTTAGAATATCCGTTAAAAACGGAGTAGTCCAGGTAGACCACAAGGTATACATAGAATCATGCCCGAGTACACCAATTGCGTGGCCGAGCTTTTCCTTCTTGGTACATTGCCTTGGTTCTTCCTCTAATTTAGCTTCCTTAACGACTTCGGTAGACACAAAATTTCCCTCCTTGTTTCTTCCTCAACGAGTTGCGGGGCAAGCGCGAATAACCTTGGCATGGGTCCCTGTGGCTCTTGCATTTATTTAATGATACTCCGGCAACCAGTCGCCGTGGGCCTGTATGAGGTCGTCCACAAGGCTGCGGATCTCATCGATGGTCAGTTCGCTCCCGGCATGGGGGTCCAGCATGGCGGCCTGATAGATGTACTCCTTCTTCCTGGTGAGAGCGGCATCTACGGTGAGCTGGTGCACCTCGATCTGCCGCCGATTCAGCGCGGCGAGCTGATTGGGAAGCGGCCCCATGTGGCAGGGGGAGAGATGACCCTCGTTTACCATACAGGAGACTTCCACACAGGCATCGAAGGGCAGGTTGTCAATAAGCCCAGTATTGAGAACGTTACCAGCAAATCCAAAGGTTCTGCCGGTCTCCAGTGCCTCGATGATGCCGGCGGCGTACTCGCTGCTCCTCGTGTGGGTCAGGTTCTCATTGTGGACCAGATGCTCGGCCTGCTGCTTCCACCGCGCAATCTGATCGCGGCAACGGCGGGGGTACTCATCCAGAGGGATGTGAAAGCGGTCGATAAGCTCAGGATGGTCCTTTTTGATGAACCAGGGGTAATATTCGCTGCTGTGCTCGCTGGATTCTGTGACGAAGTAGCCGAACTGCTTCATGATTTCGAAGCGAACCATATCATGATGATTATCAGGAGTAAACTGCTCGGCCACTGACGGAATTCTGTCCGCATACTCAGGATGTAACTCACGCAATGCAAGCGTGGGGGCGTAAATTGGTCCCTCCTGGGCACGCTTGCGGATGATGGGATAGAGATCCTCGCCGTTGCGGCTAATCTCTAATAGCCAGGCCATGTGGTTGATGCCCGAAATCTTGTAAGAAACGCCGTCCCAGGGCATGCCAAGCTCGGCGAGGAGTTCAGGTACACAGGCCTGGTGGGAGTGGCACAGACCAACTGTATTGACAGAACTGGCTCGGAACATCGCCAAGCATAGCATGGACATGGGGTTTGTATAATTGATGAAGAGTGCATCAGGACAGACCTTCTCCATGTCTTTCGCAAAGTCCAACATTACAGGGATGGTGCGCAGTGCCCGGAACATTCCACCGATGCCGTGCGTATCTCCGATCGTCTGGCGCAGTCCATATTTTTTGGGAATTTCAAAGTCTGTAATCGTACAGGGGTCATATCCTCCCACTTGAATGCAGTTAATGACGTATTTTGCTCCACGTAAAGCATCCAGCCGGTCTGCATATTTGACGACCTTAGCCTTTCCGTCGTTAGAGTTCCGGTTAATATTAGAAAGCATCATATAGGACTCTTCCAACCGCTGATGGTCAATGTCATAGAGCGCATACTCAAACTCGCGCATAGCATCCGTCGTAATGCAGTCGCCTAAAACATTTTTTGCAAAGACGGTACTGCCTGCGCCAAGAAATGTAATTTTATCCAAATGAGTAACCTCCTATTTTATTTGGAATGAAACATTATGCCTTAGTGGTATAAGTCAAATAATCCAAATCAATAACCGGAGTATCGCACACAATGCGGATCGTGTGCGAACCGGCTGGTAGATCAGTCTTTTGAAACAAAAGCTTTCCCACAGCCGCAGCTCCGTTAACATTTACCTGCTGCACAAACTCATTATCGATATAAACGCTGGCAACACCGAAGTTGGAATCATTTTGTCCATACCAACGGATTTCGCTTCCAGTAAATTCGAACTCGACCGAGGCGCCGGCACTAATGGCATAACGGGCGGTTCCTTCCTGAAAGACGTCATGATAGTCATCATTCCATACGCCTGTATACACCAGTTGGGCGTCCATTGCATCAACAGTAACCGTCGTCTCCGGCGGCGTTGGTTGATCTTGCTCTGGTAGATAAGAAATATAGTCCAAATTGATGTTCCAGGCGTTTTGTACAAGGCGAATGGTATGTTCTCCTTCCTCCAGTCCCGTACGCTCAAACATTAGCTGCCCAGTTGCTTCCTGGCCGTATAGGATTATGTTTTCCACTAACTCTCCGTCTAAATAGACATCTGCAGTGCCAAAATTGAAGCTCATCTCTGCATACAGGCGTACGGCTGTACCACGGAAAGTCAGTTCAGCATAAGCGCCGGCTTCGTCTGTGCGCATTGCGTTTCCCATGTAGAACTCGCTGTTGTGATACTCTTCCCAATTCCCAACATAAGTGATCCGATCCGAGAGCGCATCGACCTTTTCATAGATGGGTTCAAGGGTAGCAGCTTCATATGCAAAGCGGTCAATATCAATCACTCCGCTCTTGCACACAATTTTAATGGTATGCTCGGCAGCCGGAAGATCAAGCGCTTCAAAAAGACATACGCCTGCTTCTGCGGCCCCATTCGCATCAACTGTTGTTTTCAGTTCATCGTCCAAATAAACTTCTGCCGTGCCAAAATTGGTATCCCTCTGGCCATACCAGCGAATGGAAGTTCCAGTAAAGGAGAATACAACCGAAGCATCCGTACTGTTGGTATAACGTGCAGTCCCTTCGCTGAAAGATGCGTTGTTGTCATCATGCCATGTCCCTGTGTAAATAAGAGCCTCGTCTCTGTCATCAACAGAGGTGAAACCATAATCAGGGTCAACAGGTTCTGGATCCGGTTCCGAAATTTCCACCGCTTTAACCAGTAGATAGTCGGAAAAACGTGTATTGAATACAGCGTTATCACCCATCAGGTTTGTTGCCACGACACGATCATTGACATAGTCAACAATCCTATACATTTTATTTGGATCTAGCCCCTTCAACTCAATATCTGGATAGCCAGTGGGGCTATATTTGCTCCCATCTTTGTAGAAGGCATAGTACATAACCCCGTCTTTCTCCACCACATAGGTTTCGTAAGGGTCAAAACCATAACTGTAAAGATCGCCAATAAACCGGCCTTTCTGCAACTGAACTGTATCCGCAATCCCAAGCCATTTTTCATATTCTTCCTTGGCAGTACCGCTAAGGTCACGTTTTTCAATGAGAACAGAGCCCGTACCGACGGCACTTGGATACCAGATGTTATTGTGGTCGGCTGTAACAGGGAAATAATCTCCCATCAGTGCCTTGTAGGCTTTCACGCGTCTCCTTGTTTGATCCACAGAAGTGGGGTCAGCCGTAGCAATCTGTGTCATATATGGTAAACTATAGTAGTCCTGGGGCGTACCGCAGTTGCACAACAAATTGAACACATTGGGGTCGTTGGCCACCATAGCCTCATAAGAGACGCGGTATATCTCGGATTGCTTTTCAGTGGATTCTTCTGGCGAGGCGTGGTTATGTGCAGGATTGTAGCATTCAGGCATACTCCACACATAATCTCCCTTGAAGCCATCGAACCCCCAATCATTCATTGCACGGTTTACAAAGTCAACTTGGCTTGCAATCGCACCATCCGCCATAGGGCAAAGTGCATATCCCAAGCTGGGATTGGTCCCACCACCAGGAGTAGGAAGCCTTGCAGGTCTTCCATCTGCATCCATAACGAAATATTCAGGGTGTTGCTGATAGAGTATACTATCGATCCCGCCGTCACAAGGTCTCCACCAAAGGAGTGCAGTCATACCATGCTCATGAATTGCATCTGTCAGCCGCAACGCATCGGAGGCTCCATTTGGAAACTTTTCTGGATTTAAGGCCCAGTCTCCTGCATTGGTATACCAACCATCATCCAAAGTGATCTGCTTGACTCCGGCTGCCTGAAGTTCATCCAATTTGCCGATTATTAAGTCGATCGTCCAGTTAAACCCCCAGCCCCAGCTTTCCCATCGGAGATCATAGCTGCTATCAGGAATATCCCCAGGTGCAGGCATAATCACGCCCAAGTGATCCATTGCATTTTTGTAACCTCTCAAGCCGTTATAATAGTCACCCGGATGGACTACAGCAAAGCTCTCACCAATTTCGATCACGCTTCCGGCGGCAATGACTTTGCCTGGCCACCCGATAGAAACTTGAGCTGAATCACTGGTTTCCTGAACCGGAGTATGTACCTCCCTTCTGGTTGCAGAAGCATCGCCAACGGTAATCCCTCCATCAGCAATGTAAATATCTGACACAGGAATACTTGCAGCCGTGTCATCCTGTTTATTCTCCCTACTGAACTTGCCAGAGTCGGTCAGGTCAATCTTTTGAAGCGTATCATAGTAGTGCATCGGCCCCTCACCGCCGCCGTTATAGCTCCAGATACGATCTTCCGCACCATAAAGCTCATACACACTGCCAATGAACCAAGACACTTCCACATCAGAAGCTCCTGCCTCATAGGATGTTGCAGTATATACCACACCCTCCTCGATATCAGAGGTCTCCAGCACATAGGTACGAATTAGGCCCGTGCTCATGCTCTGAGAGGTAATGGTCATTCTCTGACCGCTGCCCATCACTCCGCTGGTGCTCTGCTCCACATCACATGAAATATGGCTGAAGTCCTGAACCTCCTGCCCTCCAATCACTGGCCCTCCCAATGGAGAAGGCTTGCTCATCTGGATAAGCCCAGATCCCTCTGTGCGGTACAGAGTGATTGTCTGCCCGTCCGCGTCATAAGTGACGCGGACGCCATTGCCGGCAATGGCATAATCACCTTCTGCAATCAGTCCTGCGTTGCCGGTGTCCGTTGCAGGCGCCGCCGCAAAAGAAGCGGTGGGCAAGAGCTGCAGACACAGCATCGTACTGAGCGTGAGTGATATGAACTTTTTACCACGCATTTCCGAGTCCTCCTTCTCTATAATCCTTTGTGTTGAAAGTCGCCTGCTAGAATCGCTTTATTCTCCCACATACGAAAAATAGTCGAAGTCAACCACCGGAGACACACAGACGATGCGGATGGTATGCTTCCCATAGGCCAGACCGTCCGCCTCAAATAGAAGCTGCTGAGCCGCCGCCGGCCCATACACATTTACCTCCCCTGCCAGAACGCCGTCCACGTATACCTCCGCAGCGCCGAAATTTACATCATTTTGACCATACCACCGAATGGCCGTCCCCACAAATGTGAACTCCACGGACGCGCCGATCTCGTTGGTATAACGGGCCGTCCCTTCATAAAAGCTTCCGTTGCTGTCGTTATTCCATGCACCCGTAAACACCAGGGAAGCATCCCGGTCATCCACCGGGACATATACGGGCGCAGGCTCGATTGGACCATACGCATACACATTGAGTTCGGCGGCAGTACCGAACCCACCTGCGCCGGCAATCGCCTTGAGCTCCAGGCCGACGGCTTCTACCGGTGCAAAGCTCACGGTTTTATCCTTGGCATCGAGCGCCCAGTCTGAGCCGGAGGCGACTAGGTCCTTGCTGCCGTCCTGGTGGATGGCGTACAGCTCATACTCCGAAATTATGCCATTTGTCCCGTTTTGACGTGGGGTATAGACGAAGCGGCCGACGGTATAGGGCTGGTCAAAGGAAACGGTGATACTCTGCGGCAGTTCATCTTTGGGAGCATAGTTGGTATGCCATATTGTGCGGACGTTTCCATCGAGGACATTGGAGGCGGGGCCCTCCGTCGTCCCGCCGTAGACGCTGGTGGCGGTTGCCGTCATATTGGACTGGGGAATCAGCGTGTACGGATTCTCCACCACTGCAATTTCAAGGTCGTCGGACAGGCCCTCCCGGGTCTCCGCCATGATGCGCGCTGAACCGACAGAAACGCCTGTAATGGTTCCAAACTCATCCACCGTCGCCACATCCGGATCACTGGAGGTATATTTCACGACCTGATCAGAGGTGTCCACAGGCGCGAAACTGGTTTCCAGCTTCATGACATCCCCTGTGGGAAGGGAAGTGGTCTCAGCACTCAGCATAAGGGAATTGCCGGAAACCAGGGCGGGCGTCGTGTAGCCGGGGTCATCCAGCAGCACGCGCATCATCTCAACAAAACTGTTTTCCGCATAGCCGATCCTCCAGATGCGGTCATCCTCACTTTTGGCCTGAATGGTCAGATTCCCGGAGGAATCCGCGACCATCTTGTTATTGGTGTTCTTCTGCAGGGCACTGTACCAGACGCGCATGGTACCATCTCCGGCGGAACTGCCTGGCTCATAGTAAAAACTGGAGCGATAGATCTGGAAATCATCCCAACTGCCGTCTGGCCCGGGGGACAGCAGGGGCTTGGTGCCCACCTGCGCCCAGTTGACTCCATCCTTTGATGTGGTCAGGTGCAGGACAGAGCCATCCGGATTTCGGCCGGCAAAGCACTGGGAAATACAAACAAACTCCTTCAAATCTGGAACATACTGGACATCCTGATGCCAGGGGGCCAACTGCTGCCCATTCTCGTCAAGCCCCAGGAAGCCGTTGACGCGGACTGGCTCACCCCAGGTGATCCCGTCGTCCGAATAACGCATTTCCACGAAGTTCGCCTGACCATTCTGATACCCCACGTCGCCGGTATTGTTGGCCCACAGGATGAACACATCCCGGAAGTCATCGTAGACAATAGTGGGAGAGAGCATATCGTAGCGGTCTGGAGAAGCAATGGCGGTAATGAAGTCATCCTCTCCATCCGCAACCTGACGCTCCGCGTCGGAGGTGGGCTTCGACCATACGCGGGTCATCTCATCATAAGTCACGGGGACGCCCCAATGTACGCCGTCATAGGAAATCCGCAGCCGGACTTCGGCCCCAACGCCTCCGCCCTGGTCATCCGCCCAGTTCCAATAGGCCATCATGGCATCGTATTCCGCGTTATAGACCATATCAGCGTCGCAGTTGTGGTAGCGGGTGCTGGGCGGCTGCGGCTCAATGGGATTGGAAAGCCCCTCCGGTTCTACCCAATGCACTCCGTCGCTGGAGGCAACGATGGACGGGTTTTCGTAGATGGAGATCCGCATCACGTTGGGCGTATAAACGGCCCAATAGCGATAGCCGTTCCACGGTTCTTCCAGGACAACTACGTCCGGGTGAGTCACCTGGTCATCGGCATGCGCACTGTCGCTGTAATAGGCGGGAAAATCCTGATATCCGGGGGCCTTGTTCAATGCGGACTCGCTGGAGTCTGCCGCAAGCGCCGCGGTTGGAAATAACTGGGCCGTCACGAGTAGGCCCGTTAGAAGCGAAACAGCTTTCCTTCGATTTCTCATATCCCTTCTATTCCTCCTTTGTAGTCCGTCCTTATCCTGTTAACGACGCCTGATCCGGCAGTTTCATATTTGGAGCTATCCTCTCCCCTCTGTTTTCAAATCGTTTCTCTCAGACAAGGCAAACGATCCTTGTAAGAAAAATTTACAGGGATATGTAGGCGTCCAGGCCCTTGGGCTGGTCGGGGTTTCCGCCTAGGGCAATTGCTTTCAGCAGAGCTGTCATTTGCGCGACATAGATGAACAGAATGCCCCATGCGGCGAACTCGCCGACTTCCGGAATCTGAATATGGGCTGCCGCGTCGTACCTATTTTCTGTGCAGTGGGAAATCGTGACCACAGGGCCGCCGCGCTGAATCACATCTTTCATCATAGCGCTTTGGAGCTTTTCTTCACCGGGCCGCAGCAACGCGAGAGTCAGAGTCCGTTTTCCACTGACCACGATAGGCCCGTGACGGTAATCCAGCAGATGGAAATAGCGGCCTGTCAGCATGGAGATCTCCGTAAAGGCGAGGGCGCCCTCCTCCGCGATGCCGCAAATGGGGCCGTCCGCCAGCACCACCACATTGTCCCAATCAAGGTTTGCGATCTCGGCCAGCACCGGCCGGTACTTCAGCTGAAACGAGGTGCTCTCCCGCATGGCTGCCAGGACACTCTCTCGGAGGCGGTCATCCCTTGCGTATTCCGCCGCCAGAAGCAGTGTGGAGGCATACAGGTTCGTGACAGTTCGGGTCTGGCAGACACTGTCATCATGGCACCAGTTCAGCGTCAGGTTCAGGTCGCACAAGGGCATCAGATCATTCCCATCCTCCGTTGTGATGGACACCGCTGGACATCCGTGAGCCTCTTTGATGTGCTTCAGGGCCCATACCATTTCAGAGGTCTTTCCGGACCGTGAAAGCAGGAGCACGATGCTGCCCTTCACCGTCTCATACCAGAACAGAGGGTCCACAATGTAGTCGCCGGCGGCGATCGCATTTGCGCTGGTTCCCGGGAGCGACGCAAACAGAGATGCTGTGCTCTTCGCCAGCATATAGCTGGAGCCGCAGCCCAAAATGGTAAACTTCTTTTGCTGGTTTTCCTGGAAGAACTGCTCCAGATTTTTTTTGTTCTTCTCAAAGTATTGGCAGGTGTAGTTCAGGGACAGCGGGGTATCCAGAATCTCAGCTTCGGTCAAAAACATAACATCATTCTCCTTCGGACATTTAACTGGGTGATAAAGGGAACCGTTCCATGGCCAACATGAGCGCGCCCTCGGTCGCGGAGTATTTGGGTTCACAAAGTATGCAGTTCAGCTCTTCGGCCTTTTTACGGAGAGGGGCCAGGATGAATTCTCCGGCATGGAAGATACCGCCGGAGTAGGAAACGCTGATGGGCTCGGCGGAGAAACGAAGTTTTGCCTTGAGCGTGCGAATCATGAGCGCCAACTCAAGCGCAGCCGTTTCATACAGCGCGGCAGCGGCTGTGTCGCCAGCCCGGGCGGCCTGTAGGACGTACCGCTGGAACCCCGCGACTTTTTCCCGATAGGGGGCAAATTCCCGGACAATCCGATCAATAAACTGGTAGTCCTCCGTCAGGCCAAACTCCCCGTGGACTAGATCATAGAGCGGACCCCTCGGCAACCGGCCATCGGCCTCTTTGGAAAACAGACTCATTCCCTGCCGACCAATCCAGTAGCAGGAGCCCTCATCCCCAAAAAACTCCACCCACCCCCCGCAGCGGGCAAATTCTTTGTCACACCCGCGTCCAAATGCGATAGAACCTGTGCCGGAAACAATATGGATTCCCTCCCCACAGGCGAGGGATCCAGCCCAGCCAACTTCACCGTCATTCACAACATACACTGGGACTGGAGTCAGAGCATCCGTCAGCAGGCGAACGATCTCCCGGTCATTTGCTGGGTTTTCGCCATAACAGGGCATACCCACGCAACACCCGGCACAATCCTGTGGGCTTACCCCGCCCCCGGAGAGGGCCTCCCGTACCACCTTCGTGATCAGGGCAACGGATTCCGGAATACCGATGGACTGATAGGAACAGGTCGGGTAGGTCATGGTTTGGATCGGAACACTGTCAGCGGTGGAGATCGCGACGGCGGTTTTTGTGCCTCCGCCGTCTACCCCGACATACCATTGCTTCATATTGGCTCCTCCATGTGGTACTTTTAACTGTAATAACGCGTGCGGATCGGCTACTTCTGTATATACTGTATAGTTTTTTGCTAATTTTGTCTATGGTTTTGGGTAAAATAGGCCAACTACCCTCAGTTGTATGCATTTTGAATCGATACAACTGACCTGAGTTGTATCTCTTTTTTTAACAGGGAAATATTTCCTTGTAAATTCACTCCCCATATGATAAAATAATTGGCAAAATAGTAATAGTCTCTAAAAATACTTGTAAGGATCTATGGGGCGATTGGCTATCTGAAGTGACGTGAAGCAGCGGCAAGCGGGGGGTGCGGTATGGCTCAAAGGCCGGTCTATATAGACGTTTACACGGAGATGCTTCGTGATATACAGACGGGGCTCTATCCGGAAAATTCACTGTTCCCCCCCGAAGAAAAGTTGTGCCGGAAGTATAACGCAAGCCGTAGCACTCTCCGGCGTGCACTCAACATGCTGAAAGAAACCGGTGTACTTTACTCGGTCCAGGGTAATGGAACCTATATTAAGCCGTTCGTATTTACCCAGCCCCTATCTGATTTCTACTCGTTTACTGATACGCTTAAAAGCAGCAATATTCTAATTCAGAATTCTGTCATTCACTATGATCTGGTCAAAGCCGATAAGTCTTTGGCGATTGAAACCGGGTATCAGGAGGGAACGGTGTTCCATAAACTGCTCCGGCTCCGCTCGGCCAGGACGTATCCTCTGATGCTGGAAACCACCTTTCTCCCCCAAAGCCGTTTCTTGACGCTGGACACGGAGGCGCTCTCCTGCGGCTCTCTATATGAGTTTTTGCGAGAACAGTATAACTTCCATGCAGATCGGGCCACGGAAAAATTCCGGCCCGTTATGCCGCGCTCAGAAGAAAGGACGCTGTTGCATATCTCATCCAATGTTCCGTGTACTCTTTTGGAGCGATACAGCTATGAGGGCAATGTCCTGATTGAATATACAAAATCCATTGTCCGCGGCGATAAATATGCGTTTCGGATTGAGTTGGCAAACAACTCGGTGATTCCTCTCCCGGAACAAAGGGAGCGCTGAGTACATATTGCATTCCAGTTATCTTTATCCTCACAGTTTTTTGATATTTGTGGTGAGATGGAAAACCAGCCATATGAGTCTGTAGAGGGGAGGACGTGCTGTCCTCCGCATCCAGCCACCGGCGGCAAGGGCCGGGGCCGACCATAGTTCCGCCTATGCTCGGCCGGTATAAAATAAAGCTGCGCCCCATGCCATTCCATTTTCGGACGGCATGGGGCGTGTTTTTTTGTGCGGGAATCACTTTTTGTCGGATAACTTTTAAATTAGATCCAGGAGGTTGGTTTTTCTGCTGGCTTATGCGGCGCAGTCAGAGCACGGTGCGTAGATACTTTTTAAAGAGACGGTCAACGGCCACGAAAGCTGAAAGATACAGGAGACTTTGGACATGGCCGGTGAGCTCCGCTGCAAGGCCATCCGTTATAAGACTGCCCTGCCTTTGATCCAGGGGGGCTCAGCCACAGCCGGGCCGATGTGCGCCGAACGGTGTCCGAGGGACTACGTGTGTGAACCAGCCGTCCCTAATTTCAAGGCACATCCCGTAGTGGGCCACAAAGAGAACGGTGAGTCCATCTTCCGCTATATCTATACTGATATCCAGAAGGAACTGACAGTTAAGCTCCGGCAGAGTATTGAGGTGTATCAGAGTGTCGAGCTGACTGAGGAGAGTCGGATGGCACTGGGCCAGTGGCTGGAGCAATGGTTGAAAAACATAGCTCCTAACATTCGCCCCTCTACCTTGAGACGATATGAAGGTACCGTGCGGAACCACATTGTTCCCTTTATGGGAGACAAGCCAATCACTCAGATAACCGGAAAAGACATTAAAAAGTTATATGATACGCTGGCTCGTCAGGGAAACCGAACCACAGGAGAGTGCTTGCCAGCAGTACTGTCCGTGGGATTCACTCCATGCTCCATGAAGCACTGGGGGAGGCAAAACAAATTTTAACGGATGAGCAGTTGGAACGATTTGTGGAGATTATACGGGAGGATGCCGTCTGGTATGACTTCTTCTATACAGAACTGACAACCGGACTGCGGCGAGGTGAGATCTGCGGCCTCCAGTGGAGGGACTTTGATGCAGATGATGGAAGGCTCAAGATTTGCCGCGCTGTACATGAGGAGCGTGGCGGAAAACTGACTACTTGGGATACCAAGACATCAGCTGGTGCCAGAACGATCACCCTGCCGCCCAGTACTGTAGAATTGCTCCGGGAGAGGAAAAAGTCCGCTCTGACGGAATGGATCTTCCCCCATCCGTGGAAACCAGAACAGCCTACCCACCCGAGTACTGCCTATGATCGGCTGAAAGCCCTGTTAAAACGGGCGGAGCTGCCTGATATCCGGTTTCATGGTCTGCACCACACTTTTGCCACCCATGCGTTGGCATCTGGTGTAGATGTAAAGACTCTGTCTGGAATCCTGGGACATACCAGGTCGGCGTTCGCCCAAGACACCTACCCACACCACTACGGATATACAAAAGCGGGCGGCTGAGATCGTAGAGGAATTTCTTAAAAATATCTTTGAAGAGGAGTTGAAGCCATGGGAAGAAAGCCAAAAAACGGCGAAGGCACCGCCCAGCTGAGAAAGGACGGCCTTCCCAAGACGAAAAATGTGCTGGCCAAGACCAAAGGTGAGTGCGTGGATAAATTGAAAACACTGAAAGACACCATTGCACCTGCAAATCCGTCCAAGGTTCGGGCAGATATGCCATTTGGGGAGTGTCTGAACTATTGGTACGAAACCTACAGCAAACCATAAATCCGGCCCAGAACCCATCGAACCTACGAAGGGTATCTCCGGCTATACATCAAACCAAGGCTAGGCGATATTCCACTGAACAAACTAACAGAAAATGATAAGCAGCAAATTTGTGTGTGGATGAAGCCAGATGAGTATGCCAATGGAAAAGGTATTGCTGACAGCCAGATTCGATGTTGCCGCAGTCTATGCCGGCAGGCACTGGAGAAAGCAGCTGAGGAGCATTTGATCCTCTGCAACCCGGCCATTGGATGCAAGTGTCCGCCTGCAAAACGAGAAGAGATGAAAATTCCCTCAGGGGAAACTATGCAGAGAGTACTCATCCAGGCCAAAGAGGAAAATTACTATGAACTCTTCCCTCTGGAGTTTGCCACTGGCCTGCGACTGAGGGAACTGGCCGCCCTTCAGTGGGACGATTTGAACTTAACGACTGGAGAGCTGCGGATCGACAAGCAAGCTAGCATTGTCGGATCAGAGGTAGTCATCTGTGAACCCAAAACAAAAGCGGCGGTTCGTACCATGATCCTGCCGCCATCCGTCAGGCGAGTGCTGGCAGAGTATAAGACCAAGGTGGATTCACGATGGATGTTTCCATCCCCAAAGAAAGAAGACTTGCCCATGCGTCCATCCTCGCCCCATAAGCGCCTGCACAGAATTTTGGATTATGCGGGATGTGAACGGGTGAGATTTCATGGTCCGTGCCATACTTTTGCAACCAACGCCTAGGCCTACGGAATGGACATCAAGACCCTGCCGACAATTTTGTGTTATGTATCCAGCGCTACTACCCTGAACACATATTCCCACATAACCGACGAGATGCAGCAATTGGCGGCGGAAAAGATTGACCGTGATACCGCGAAAGCAGAGGTCAAACAACCAGAAGAGCGGAGAGAACATTCCATGACAAACTTCCAAGCAAGGAAACGATGGAGTCGCAAAGCAAGCTGAAATGTTGCAAAACCGGCCCGCCGATGGAAGGTGCCCATCCGGCGGGCTGATTTTTTCTGTCTATGGGCAAATTTGTGGTCAAGAAATATTCTCAGAAAATATAAGAGAAGATTTATGCTGAAAATGCGACTGTTTGAGAGATAGCGGCAACTTCCAACGAGATTAGTTGGGAGGCGCTAAACAGTATTGGCACAAACAAAAAAGACGGGCACTCCTGAAAGGGGGTACCCGTCAAGTAGTTAAAGCAGAAATCCGTCTGTGGTATTTCTGTGGTCAAACGAGAAAACGCCGCAGTTTTCACTGCGGCGTTTTCTATGAATGAAATGTGTGGACAAAAAAGATGCACACTTTCAAAAGCTTTGCAACGAAACAGAATAAGCATTTTGGAAGCGTTTCAGTCTAATAACTTCTGCAACGGCTTTTATTGCCTTACTCCAAAAGACGAATTTCATCATCTTCAAACCAATTATTTTTCATGGCAGTTGCTTTCACTGCTTCGCAGTCATATGTATAAGCAATTATAGCCAAACTTTTTTGTGCGCGAGTACAAGCAACATAAAACAGACGGGTTGTCCTTGTTATACTATTGTCTTTACCCTCTCTTTCATTCTTGATATCAGTTTCTGTTTTTAGTTTGACGCCAAAAAGTTTTTCATAACTAAAAAGAAATCCTTTTGCTTCTGCGTCATCTATAATAACCATAACTCTTGGGAATTCCAAGCCTTTAACACCCTGATGTGTTGCAAACCTCGTATTATCAGAGACATATGCAAAATATTTTTCTAAAGTGGTAAATGGGACAGATAGAGCCTTTCTTAAAGCCGTTATCCTTATAGATTCGTCTGCGGCAGGAGATGACAATATGTTATCTACACGTTCATCCAGTTTAAATAGCCCTGTGTCTTGAATTGAGCGGAGGACATCCAAGCAAGTTGGAATAGCATCATCTTTCCATAGTTCCATCAATTTATCTACAGCACTTTCGACTTGCTGCAGTGCTTTTGTTTGATCGTCAAGAGAAATCCATTTCTTGCTTTCCATTAAAGGAGAATACTCTTTGACTATTTTTAGTACTTCAAAGTCATTATTGCCTTTATAGGCCTGAACAAGCGGAGATATAACTTTTGACAGAAAAGAAAGTTCTGAAATTGACCCATCTCGCAAAGATGTGTTAAATACAGGAACCTCATTAAGTGGTAAATACAGTTCTAAAAAGCCAAAGCGACTAGCAGCCATATGGTGTTCTAGTATGAGACTTTTATATTGTTTACTGTCACGCCACTCACCATCACCAGTTTCTTCAGACATGATTTCCGCAACTCGCTGCTCCGTCACTTCTTTATTAGCATCTGAAGAAACGATAAACAACCTTACATTTCCCACCTCTGCGTCTGACCGAGGGCGTTGTTGTTGAGTATCGACTGTAAACCTTATGGCATTTGCCAAAGTAACTATTCGAGATGCACTGCGATGGTTCATGATTTTTTGGGGCTTTACCCAGTCATCAGGGATACACTGAGAAAGGTTTTCTTTGCCATCTTGATAGATTCGTTGCATTGTATCCCCAAACATGCCAACTATGAACTTTCCTTTGTGCCTTTCGCATACGGTAAAAATGGCATCTACCAGTTCTTTTTTTGTATCTTGGCTTTCATCAATGAGGAGAATAGGATATTGGGAAATCAAAATGTTCTGCATAGTATCTTCTGCACAGATAAATTTCGACCCCATTTTTACTACTTCACTATGGTTGAGAGAATCATATCCTACATTATCTCCATTTGGATTATAGGTAAACCTTCTTACCGTATTGATTTTAGCTAGTCGCTCTTGCTTTTTTCGTATATCCTCTGCTCGTTTTTCTGAAGTTTTTCCCGCTTTGCTTTTTCTTTGCTTTTCTTCAAGTTCTGCGATTTCAAGGTTTATCGAATTGATTACCCACGCTTTGATATCTGACTGATAGTTTTTAATAAGCTCCCACAAGAAACTATGTATAGTTGAGACTGAGAAAATCGACTTGTAATGTAATCGCCTGGATATTTCATCGCAAGCTGCATTGGTGTAAGTAATTACGGCTATCTGTTTTCTATTCGTTAGAAGCCAGTCACCTAGTGTTTCATCCAAGAAAGTTAAGGTTTTTATTAAGCTTCGAGTTTTCCCTGACCCAGCTCCCGCAAAAACAAAGAAACATTTTGGATCTTCTTTTAAAAAGCATCTCTGAATTTCTTCATCTACATGGTCATCTACATGATCATCTAATAATTCTTCGGTTACCTCTTTTATTTTATCCATCGTTAATCCTCCGGATGTAAATAGTCCTGTAGCCACATTAAACCTTGGTTAATATATGGTGGAACCGAAAGCTCGTCTGGACTAATTTCAAAAATTACGTCTAATGCGAATTCTGCCTTCTGCTCTGATTTTCCTGCACGCAGCATTTTATAAATTTTTTCATGGATCATTTCGAATGTGTCATTAGAGTTAAGTAAATCATGCGTTTGTTCAACCAAGTTCCCAGAATCAGTGACTTTTATCTTCTTGAAAAGATCATAATTTGTATATATAAGACAATCTTCAAAAGTTCCAGGTATGGCCTCTTTTTCTTCTCCTTCAAAGTCCACTTTTACAGGAGTTTGATAGGCTAAACGAATAGAAAATCGATACGGAGAAGCAAAAGAAAATTCCTTTTTATCTTCTGAATAATCTACCAACTTGTCGATGTCTTTTTCTTTCATCAGCCACTTTGCAATAGCGTAGTTTCCACTGATTTGGCCTTCTCCTCTCTTGGGAACTACAGATTTGTGATAACCTTCTTTTTCTGCTGGATCTAAATCTGTAATAACCAATGTTGGGAGGCATAACTTTTCAATCAGAGGACTTAACCGGTGAGCATGACGTCCATTAACCCCAAGAATTGTAATATACCGCTGATATAGTTCTGGAAACTTTGAGCGTATAAAATGTGGTAATAGCATACTTTCGGCTACACCTTCGACCAGAATTGCTGCATCAGCAAAAAACAAATCACAATGGGTTGATTGCAGATAACGTGTAACAAATTTGTTGGTCTGATCTGAATCCCCAAATACATCAGATAAGTTAATTACTTTGGATGTCGCTACTGCGCATTCAGTCCCTTCTGGTAGCCGTTTGAAATATCTTAAATTTCCAAAAGTAGTTTCTATAGCAATATGGCTCGAATGGGTGCTGATCACCAATTGCGTTGTAAAATTCAAGTTTTGCTTGAGAAATTTATGGTTAGTTAAAACTTTATATGCTTGGCGTATAAAAACTTGCTGCACTTGAATATGGAGGTGAGCTTCTGGTTCCTCTACCAGCACCAAATGCATCGGCTCAATTACGGTATTAGTATCTTTAGCTTTTCCTTCACGCATCCAGTCATCTCTAAAACCCATCAAATCAAAAACCATTGAAATAAGGTTTTGATAACCCAACCCATTATACTTTTCTGGTAGTTTCAAAGTATTGTCGGTTTTACTGAGCGCATATTGTACGGCTGAATCGTGTTTTAATGTTTCGCTAGTCATAACTTTAGTTGTTATTGTAAGTTTGGGATCACTAATACCCGGATAACCCAACCCTTCTAATTCTTTTATTGCAGGAGCAAATTTTAATGCAAGTGTCTTATCAAAAACTTGGCGTGCGCCTTCAGTAGCTTCTAAAATATCTAAATCTTCTGGAGAAGGAGCCTTTTCTGGATCTAGATGTTTTTCATAATAATTGCGCATTTGGGCAGATAACTGTTTCCGAACCTTTTCTGTTCCTTCTGAACTGTCAGGATCTGCAAATCCGCGTTGTGCGTCAATCATGTCAACCCTTACGATGTCCTTTAGTGGGTTATCTGTTAAACATTCTGCCTCAAAGGATGTTGGTTGTACAGGGGCATCTTCGAAATGTGACGGATCAAGGATAAATGCCTTGATAGAAAAATATGTAGTCAATTTTCTATCAAGAAATTCACACAAGTCTTTTGGGAAGAGATTGAAAGAACTTTTTTCAACCCTTGCATGTTCTGTGGTGCGAGCTGAAGAGTACGCTTCTCGATACTCATTAAATAAATTAGAAACATCTTTTGGTAAGAGAGCTAACCGAACTCCCAATTTTCCTCCGCGCCATTTTAAGGTAGGAATTATGCTGGCAACATAATGCATTTCATTAGGAGCCACATCAAGCCAAATATCCATTTTAGGAACAATAGTATCCCAATCTAATAAATCAGCAGGCTGCTCGCAATCCGCTTCCACCCATTTAGTTCCTATTCTGTTTATATCAATACGTTTTGCAATGGTTATGTCATTAAAAACAAAACTGCGATTTGCTAAAAATTTTGCAAGAGCATCCATCGCTGAAGTTTTTCCGCTGTTATTTGCCCCCACAAACAGAGTTGTTTCTTTACTGATATCAATGTGACATCCAAATAGTTTTCGAAAATTCTGAATATCAATTCCTATTATTCGCATACTGTCTCTCCTTTGAAGTAGATGTTACTACAATATGGCATGATAAAATTTAGCAATAAAATCATTCAATCTACAAAAATCCCGTCTTTGCACTCCCTATCAAAAGAGACTATACTACCATCTTTATCTATCATCAATAATCGGTTGATGATTGTTATTTATCTGATATAGATCCAATTGTCCTTCATTTTGTACTTGTTTGTGTTCCAGAAAATTTTTTACATAGGTCTTTTGCAATATCACACTACCCGTATACTTCTCATTTTTCAAAATCTTTCGCAAGGTTTCCCTGCTCCATGTCTCCTTGCCTCTCGGAGAAGGAATCCCCATTTCTTTTAGGCGAGAGGATATCCTTGAGAGACTTTTACCCTCACCGGCCATCTCATAAATGAGCCGGACGATTTGCGCTTCCTTCTCATTGATTACGAGTCGGCCATCTTTGTTATGAGTGTATCCATAACAGATTCTCTGATAATACCTAGACTCTGGGTTCTCAAATGCTTTTCTCAGCCCCCATTTGATATCTTCGCTTTTGGAATAGCTTTCTTCCTGTGCTCTAGCGCAGACTACCGCCAGAAGAAACTCCGAACTTTCATAGAGGGAATGGATTCCCTCTATTTCAAAATAAATGTCGACCTTCCACCGTCGCAGCATCCGTATAGTTTCCAACGCATCTACAGTATTACGGGCAAAACGGTGTGCCGATTTTGTAAGGATCGTATCGATCTTTCCCCGCTGGCAAGCCGATATCATCGCATTAAATCTACGGCGTCCCTTCGCCTGTGTCCCGCTTCCAATGTCGGAATAAATACCGGCGAATGTCCAATGAGGAATTCGCTTAATCCATTCCTCATAGTATTGTTCCTGTGAGGACAAACTGGTCTGTTGCTCTAAGCTGTTCGTACTGACACGGCAGTATGCCGCCACCTTTAGCTGCGTGGGGACGAGATTATTTGGTGGTATTGTTCTGACGGACCACATGATTTTCCCCTTAAAGTTTACACTACATGAGAATGACTTTTTAGCCTGCTCCTATGGGCTTTTTCTTGTTGGACAATATCAAATAGTTCTCTGGAGATAATTGCCTCATGATGACCATTTATGACTGTCTGAGAAGTGTGATCGACCATCTTGACCTGCACGCCATTTTGCACCTGCGTTTTTCCTAAAATCACATCGCCCACATATTTCTCATTACTCAAAATCTTGCTAATTGTCTCTCGCGTCCACAACTCTTTGCCGGTGGGAGATTTCACCTTCATACGGGCCAGAGAAGCAGCGATTTTCCCTAGACTGTCTCCATCGGCAAATCGTTCAAAAATATGGAATACAATAATCGCCTCTGTGGGATAAGCTACCAACTTGCCTTCGGATGTTACTTTATATCCGTAACACACAGTGGAGGCTTTTGCAGATTCCCCAGTTTGGAAACTTTTTCGAAGCCCAGCTTTGATCTGCTCACTCTTTGTCGTATTCATCCTATCATGTTCCTTTCATAATTGCAATTTGAATAACAAAAGACACAGCCCGAAGCTGTGTCCTAAACATCTATACTTCATATTTAAATGCAAGAGGGTTCGACTCACTTAAAATCCATTTTCCACTACTTTAAGCGAAAAGAAAAGTTGACAAACCCTTGATATAAGCCGTTTTCTGGCTTTTGGGTTTGTCAACTTATCATGTCATGTGTTGACGAAAAAGATGCAGGTCTATCAAAACCGTCTGTAAGGCGGCATACCAAATCGCAACCCAGGGTCGTGTCAAGATTTTTTCGCACTTTAGTTTGCAAGCTCTGGCATGAATGGAG
>JAHZGF010000049.1 GCA_019420945.1 Clostridiales bacterium
CCGAGGTGGAGTGGCCGAGGAGGTCGGCCACCTGTCGGGGAGAGAGGGAGCGGATCGTTCCATCCGGCTGTTTGACTCCGTTGACCAGATTGGTGGCGAAAGTATGTCGGAGGGTATGGAGTCCCCGCTGTTCCAGGCCGGCCGCTTCCAGGATGCGGTAGTATCGTTTCCGGAATTTCACAGGCCGAGTGTAGCCTCCGTGTTCATCCGAGATGAGAGGGCTGTCCTCTCCGAAGTATCGTTCTGCTCTCAGATCCAGGATGGCGTCCACTGCCGTCTGATTGAGGGGGACATCCCGCTTGCTGGAGGCCGTTTTCAGTTTGCCGACCTTTACCTCTCTGCCGCTGGTGGATTTGCTCCCCTCCCGCCGGGAGATCTCCTTCACGCCCCTCTGAAGGTGGAGGACGCGGTTCTCCAGATCAATGTCGCTGTTCAGCAGGCCCAGCGCCTCTCCGGTCCGGAGTCCGGTGTTCAGCATCAGCGTATAGGCGGCCGCCTGCTGGTAGATGCGTGTTCCGTTGCCCCAGGTCTGGAGAGCCTCGGCCTTGAACTTCGCGATCTCCTCCGGGGTGAAGATGGTCACCGTTTCAGAGGTCGGCAGGTCCTCCTTGCCCTGGCTGGCCATGAAGTTTGACTTCTTAATCATGGGCGCCGCAGCCATCGGGTTCTTCGGGATGTACTCCTGCTGGGTCAGATAGCGGAAGTAGTCGGTGAGGATGTTATAGACCTTCTTGACCGTGGTGTAGGCGTAGCCCTCATTCATCCAGTGATTCAGCAGGGCTTTGATATCTGCCGAGGTGATGTCACCCACCACCTTGCCGCCGAGGATCGGGTACTTGGCGGTGCACTCCAGCCGGTCGTAGGTGCCGCGTTCCACAGATGGGAATTTGAATACCCGGAGCCATTTGCCCATGCTTTCCTCCAACTTTGCCTTGGACTCATCTGAGGCCGTGAGCTGCCGGTCGAAGTCGGCAAGGTAGGCGGTGATTTTTTCCTTGACCTCCTGTTTGGTGGTGCCGCAGAAGGACTTTCGCTTTTTGGCTCCCTGCTCGTCCGCGTACCAGACCACGCCGTTCCAGCGGCCGTCTGTCCGCTTGAAGACGTTTCCATTTGTCAGTAATTTTCGCTGCACGTTCCAAGACCCCTTTCTCAACAGTATACCATACCACAGAAGAGAGAAATAGCCAGGGGGAAGGCAGACTATTATCAAAAAGTTCAGAAAGAGCTGCCGCTGGCAGCTCTTTCTTTGTTTTAGCATATCAGGTCTTGATAGGGGTTGACTTTCTATTGTTTAATTGCGGCGCAGTTTTTGAGAGGGCCAGTTGAAAGTGGAATCCAAGTGACTCCGGCATTTTTTCGCTCCACAAAACCCTCGAAAAGGGAATCCGGGCTGGCTGCCGCAGTTCCTTCCACAAGCGTCCCAAGCTGGCCTAAATTCGCCGGGAAGGGTGTGGTGTACGGATGCCACCCTGCCCCCATTCGCCCGACACAGCGGCCCACAAGGCAAACAGGGCTGGAATCAGTGGGGGACTCCATGACAGAGAAAAATAACTCTTCTTTGCTACAGCATCGCAAAACCCGGCAGGTCGCAGAGTCTATGACCGGGCAGCGCCCGGTTTCTTTCTCTGCCCTTCGGCTTCTGATCGCAAAGTGGGTCCGGGCTTCCGCCCGGAACTGCGGTCGGCGTATAGCCGGACGCGATGCTTGCCCCACCCGAAGGTGGGCGAAAATACTCCCGTGAAGTGTCTCTTCATACTGGGTGAAAGTCCCCGGCGGGAGGCCGCACAGGGACAGATAGGGGCATTCAGGGCAGAAAAAGCAGGAGCCGCTGGTTGTGGTCTCGTTGTGACCATCTTTTCTCGAAGAAGCATATGGTCTTCCGGCATCACCCCGTCCGTTGCTGCCACTTGCTGATGGAATGCAGGGCACATATTTTCCGGCAAACCCAATTTCGTCCTCTTAGTCTCAGCTTTAATAGAGCTTGCCTGAATAAACAAGCACCGGAACGGATATGCTCCCGTTCCGGCGCCGTTTTGCATGTCACCAGTGGTGCCCGCACCCTTAGACCTCTACGATAGCCTCAATCTCCACCGGAGCGTCCAGGGGCAGTTGGTTGGTACCGATAGCAGTGCGGGCGTGGCTGCCATTTTCGCCGAAGACGGCGCAAAGCAATTCAGAGGCAGCGTTGACCACAATGTGCTGCCGGTCAAAGCCCACGGCGCTGCTGACGAAGGCCTGGAGCTTCACCACCTGCCGGATTTTGTCCAAATTCCCCAGGTGGGCTTTCAGAGCCGCCAGCAGGTTGAGGGTGCAGAGCACAGCGGCCTCCCGGGCCTCTTCCAGGGTCAAGTCCTGCCCCACCTTGCCTCGATAAGCCAACGCACCGTCCCGGGTGGGGATCTGACCGGCGGTGAACACCAGGCCCCCCACCTGCTTCACCGGGACGTAAGCGGCGGCAGGGGCCGCAGCAGCAGGCAAGGTATAGCCTAACTCCGCCAGACGATTTTCTGCTTGCATGGATATTCCTCCTCTATTCGGCAGCCGACGAAGAATCGGCTCTGTTCATTGCAGCGGGATGCGCTCCCGCCTGCCTTTCGTGTAAGTCATCTCACAGGCGATGGGTGTTTCCCGGGTATCGTAGATCTCGATGCAGAATTGCAGGATGGGCTCTCCGGCGGAGATGCCCAGCAGTTCTCCTACATCAGCCTCGCAGATCACCGGTTCCGAGGAGATGTAGCTTCGACCCACATCAATGTCGCAGCGCCGGGCAATCTCCCCAAAAGGCAACTCCTCAAGCTGCTGCTCCAGCACGGAAAGGAACAGCAGATGGGGCAGGTAGACCTTCTCCACAGAAAAGGGCTTACCCTCTACATACTTCAGCCGGACGATGGAGATGACCTCCTGCCCCGGTTTCAGCCGCAGGAGACCGGCCACCTCCCGTCCTGGCGCTTCTACCCGGACGGACACGCATTCATGCTCGCCGGGCAGGGACATATCCTCCAGTGAAAGAGCGGACTGGAATAGGCCGGGCTGCTCGTAAAGCCCAGATGGCGGTACCCGGGGAGCGGCAAAGGTTCCCTTGCCCTGGATACGGTAAATCAGCCCCTCTTTTGCCAACTCCCGCAGAGCGTTGGTGACAGTGATACGGCTGCACCCGAACTGGCGGCTCAATTCCGCCTCCGAGGGAATCAATTGGTCCGCCGGCCATTCACCGGAGGAGATTTTCTCCCGGACATACTGCTGTATCCGCAGATAGAGTGGAACACCCATAGAAACAAAACCCTTTCCCACCGTCTGTGCACCCAACAGGTCCAGACGGTCATTATCTTATATAGATATTATAGCATATCTCTGATAAATACAAGCCCTGCGCGAACAGGCGGTGGGAATCAGTCACGTGTTGGCCGTGGGAGCGGATTTCCGTGTGAGGGCAGAGACCACCACCAGCAACAGCACGGACACCGGGAAGGCCACCAGCACGGTCGCAAGATCGAAAGGCTGTCCGGCCATCTCCCAACCGATAGTTAGGATGGTGCCGCCTACCATGGAGGCGATGCCGCCCCACTTAGTCACTTTCTCCGGGCAAACCACACAGGCCAGCAGAGAAGGTGTGATGCCTGCTCCCACAATGGTGGAGGCCCAGTACTGGATGGCCAAGATGCTGGGGAAGAACTTCAGCAGGATAAGGGATGCCACGCCGAAGAACACAATACTGATCTTGGTAACCTTGAGAATCTGAATATCGGTAGCGTCCTTCTTGAAGTGTGTAAATACGTCGGTGGCCACATTGGTGGAGCCGGAGAGAAGATAGGAATTGCCGGTAGTCAGGATAAAGCCGCTGCAGGCCGCCATCATCAGGCCACCGATGGCCCAAGGGCAGATGGTGGACAGCGCGATAAAGGACTGAGACGCCATGATGTTGCCGCCGAAATACAGACGGCCAATGTAGGATAAAAACGCAATGGCAGGCAGCACCAGGATGGTGCCCAGGGCCCAGCCGATCATGCCAATTTGCACATTCCGGTCGCCTTTGGCGGCAGCCATGCGCTGGTAGAGGTTCTGATCGCCCAAGGCCAATAGACAGCCAGGGGCGTAGTTTGCCAGATAGTCCTTAGCTGTCCAGCCAGCTGTGAAGGTAAGTCCATCAGGGGCATAAGCTGCAGTCTGCTCCACTACCCAGCTAAAACCACCCACATGGGTAAAGATATATGCAAAGGCGCAGACAATGCCTACCAGCATGACGCAGACGGAGAACGCGTCGATCTTCACCACGGAGCTAAGTCCGCCGGAGACCGTGGCAATAATAATGACCACGCAAGAAATCAAGGTCATCAGATCCAGGTTAAAGCCGGTGGTAGCATTGAGGATGACACCCATGGCCCGCAGCTGATAGGACACGATGGAAAAGCTGGCCAAAGCGATGATAGCAGCAGAGAGAACCCGGGCATTGGTACCGTAGCTCCCCTCGATCAAAGCGGCAGTGGTGATCTTGCCCCGTTTGCGGACCAGAGGCCCGATGGCATAGAGAATGACGATTGCCAAAATACTTCCTGATGCGTAGAGAATCGAGGGCCACAGGCCCGCGGTGTAGGCGATGGAGTTGATGCTACCGGCCACAGCGCCGCCGCCCATCCAGGAGGCCATAAAGGTGGCCATGAGGATGAAGGATCCCAGGCCCTTACCCGCCAGGGCGAAGTCCTTGATGCTCTTGCGGTTCTCCTTCTTCTTGGCAAGATAGGCGAAGGCGAACACGGCCAGGAAATAGGCCGCGATGACGATCAGCATTTTCGGCTGGGGTACCATTTCGTGAAACATTCCGTTTTCCTCCCTTTGTTCGGCCCTGAACGCCGCCGGTCGGGTGGCGTCGGGCAGTTGTCTCTCCCGTCTCTCAGAGACCCAGCGCGGCCCGGATCTCCTCCATCCGCTCTGGGCTGACCCCCAGTTTCTTGGTGGGCACCACCCAGAGGGAGTCGTACCTGATCCGGGCGATTATGGCCCTGAGCTGTTCAATCTGTTCATCGGAGTCGTTGAACCCCTTGCTGAAAAAGACCCGCAGCTTGAACTTCCCCTGGTACTGCTGGCTGAACCGGACGATGCTCTCGGTCTGCTTTTCGGCGGTGAAGCCCAGCTCCGGCAGAGGCCGGTGGTATTTCCGGAAGCCTTTCTCATCGATGATGCCGAAGGCGCCCACCACTTCTTCGCACTTACTGGCCACCTCCATATGGCCGTCGATGCCCAGCAGGTAGCAGTTGGTGATCAGCCGCACCGGCAGGCCATGAGCGTGGATGCAGTCGATGATCTCCCCCAGGTGGATGTTGGCCAGAATGTCGCCCTGGCCGTAGAGTTCCACGATATCCGGCTTGTCCTGGGCGATCTTCGCCCGCAGGCTGGCCAGGGAGTCCTCTGCCGGGCCGAAGTCGTGCCACTCGCCCTGATATTTCGTCCGCCCCCGGGTGCATACCACGCAGTCGAAGATACAGGCCTTTTCCGGCTGGATGTCCACGGCCAGCACTCTGCGGCCATCCTCATCCGTCTGGACCACATCATCCTGCTTAAAAGTAAAATAGTTCATCTCCCCAACTCCTCTTCTTCATCTGTTACGCCCGGATAAGCTGGTCAATCTCCGCTACTCGCTCGTCACTGACCTGATACTTGGGCCAGGTCCCCACCCAGAGTTTCGTGTACCTGATCTGGTCAATGACCTTCTTCAACTCAGCCGCCTGCTCGTCGGAGTCGTTGTGCCCCTTCACCAACAAGGCCCGGAGAGTAAATTTGCCAGTGTACTGGTGGCTGAACCGAATCATGCTCTCCGTCTGCTTGGAGGCAGTGAACGCCAGTTCCGGAATGGGGCGGTGGATATCGTTGAATGTCTCCTCATCAGTGAAGCAGAAGCCAGCGACCACCTCCTCAAATTGGGTAGCCAACTCCATGTGGCCGGGAATCCCCAGCAGATAGCAATTGGTAATGAGCCGGGCGGCCACACCCCGGCTGTGAGCACAGTCCAGAATACCCCGGAGAACCGGATTGGTCAGTGGATCGCCCTTACCACCCGTGACCTCCACAATGTCTGGCTTTTCCTCCTCGATACGCTTAGCCAGCCCCGCCAGAGACTCGGCGGGGTCTCCGAAGTCATGCCACTCCCCCTGGTATTTTGTTCGTCCGGCGTTGCAGATCTTGCAGTCGAAAATACATGCTTTTTCTGGGTTGATGTTGACGGACAATACCTTCCGCCCGTCGGGATCCACTTTGACATGCTCATACTGTTTGTAAGTAAAGTAGTCCATGACGCTCCTCCATTCATTCAGTTTGCCATAAGATATGTGCGAAAGCAGGCTGTGCCTGCCTCACGCCGGAAGGATTTACAGGGATCATCGGTGGAAAAATCGGTTGGGAACCTCGGACATGACGGTGATCCCCAGGACAATGGCCATGGCGGTCTTTAAGGCAGCAACCCCGCTCTCCGCCGCCATGTCCATCTGGTCCGTAACTATGTAGTAAGCCGTCCAGTAAATGCCCACGCCGGGAACCAATGGAAAAATCCCTGTGGTAATAAACACGGTAGCAGGGCACTTCAGCCGCACCGACATCCCTCGTGAGAGAAACACCACTACTAAAGACGCAAGAAACACGGCGGCAGTTTTGCCGCACCAAGTTGTCTCGTCCAGAAGAATGTACACCAGCCAGCCCAGTCCGCCCGCCAGTCCACAGGGAAGTAAAAAACGCCCTGGCACACTATATAACAACGCAAAGGCCACGGTTCCCGCCCCCGCGATGATCAATTGGAGCAACAGTTCGCTCATCAGAATACCCCTCCCAGCTGACGGCAGGCGGACAGAGCCACACCCACGCCAACAGCGATGCAAAGGAAGGTCAGCATGGCGTCCAGCAGCCGGACGGGGCCGGAGATATAGTCCCCCCGGGCAATGTCTCGAACACCGTTGGTAAAGGGTACTCCGGGGATCAGCGGGATGATGGCCCCCACGATCATCCGATCCAGATGGGTTCCCAGCCCCAACCCGCTGCACATCAGGCAGGCCAGGGTCAGCACTATACCCCCGGCCACAGTACCCACGATTTTCGACAGATGGGAAAAAGCCACCTTCAGCATGAAGATACATAACAGCCCTCCCGCCCAAAATGACGCCACGCTGTCCAACAAATCCCCGCCGAAGAGGAAGCAGAAGCAGGCGCTACCTATACCAGAGGCCAGCACCTGAAGCCCGTCCGATGGAGGGGAAAGCATTTTGATTGCCTCCAGTCGACATCGGGCTTCGTCCAGTGAACAGTGGCCGGTCTCGATCTCACGGGAGAGCTGGTTCACGGCGATGACCCGGTTCAGCTGGGGGCTCTTCACCGGGCAGTGCCGAACCTGAGCGTAAGGTCTGGGACTGTCCGGATCACCGGAAAAAAAGATGCCGTTACTCAGCACAAACAGGTGCTCGTTGTGTACCCCATAGTAGGTGCAGATGCGGGTCACGGTCTCCTCTACCCGGGAAATTTCGGCACCGTTTTCCAACAGGACATACCCGGCTTCGGCCGCAAACTCCAGCACCTGTTTTTCATCCGCTACCAAAAGGGATACCCGATCCCCCGCTATTTCACACACCGAACTCACCTTCGTCTTCCCCAATATCCCATTTCGATATATTGATATGTTGTTATATCATTTATTTATGAAAGCTTATCATAGTAAGGTATTCTCTGTCAACATATCTGCTCTAATTCTACAAAATTAAAAAAATATATCTTAAAATTTGTATCATCCGCACAAACCCTATCGATTTTCGATCGCATTCATCAGCCTCGCATCATTGATTCGCTTTGCACGTTGTCTGTCTAACAACTTCACCGAACGCTTCCAATGGACGCCCTCGTTCATTACCAACATTGAAGCCGCGTAAAAATCTCGAGTGTCCCTTTGCCATCGGTAAAAGCACCACCTGATTTTCAGCCGTGTAACCCATCATACCATCTGGAGATCTTCATAAAGCGATTCAATCTTGGCTAAAAGCGGGTTGAGAAACTCCCCTATGAAACAGCGGCTTGCGCTATAAGAATTTGGCCATCGATGCGGTCATCCGGAGCCGCTCTATTCTCTGCTGTTAACTGCTAATGGGGGGCTGGTGTGCATCGTCCAGCAGTTGCAGGTCATGTTCGAAAACCTCCACTCCGCCGAAAATCTGATAGAGCCGTTCAATATATACCATCTCCCTCACCCCTTTCAGGGGCACAATATACTGCAAAGGAGAGGAAATATCCAAGGTAATTTTTCGCCGTATTTTGCCCTGACCCAAACCGTGACCCATACGGGAATTTGAACTGCCCCCAAAATATTGGACAACTACGACTGGCTCAAGCAGCGCCAAAGGCTTTACATCTATGAACGGCTGGAGGCAGACCACCCAGGCTCAATTTGATTCTTCGGTTGTTATAGTATTCAAGATAGGAGACCAGTTCTGTTTTAAACTGCTCTATGGACGCAAACTTTTGTAGATAAAGCAGCTCCGATTTGAGGAGCCCAAAGAAATTTTCCACGACAGCATTATCTAGGCAATTCCCCTTTCGGCTCATACTTTGCCGAATGCCCTTGTCTTTCAGCATGTCCTGATACTTTCTATGGTGGTAATGCCAGCCTTGGTCCGAGTGAAGAATCAGATTTGTCCCATCCGGAATTTTATGAAACGCTTTCTCCAGCATGGAGGTCACCATCTTTAGGTCCGGACGATCTGAAATCGTGTAGCTTATAATGTCCCGGCTTACAGATCAAGCAGGATGGATAAGTAGAGTTTTTGCCCGAAAAGATGAAATTCTGTGACGTCTGTTACCGTTTTTTCGTTCGGCCGTTCTGCCTCAAAGTTTCTCTCCAGCAGATTTGGCGCAATTCGTCCCACCTCGGGCAGTTCACATTCCTCCTTGCTTCTGCCGAATCGGCTGAGTGGCCTTTTCATTGTTTAGGCGGCGCAGTTTTTGAGGTGAGGAGTGAGGAAAAACTTGTACCCCTCCATAAGCTATGGTAAGATTCAGTCAGTTCATTCAGAGAGGAGGGGGAGGTCCATGATCTACTGCGTATCGGACATCCATGGGGAGCTGGACAAATTTGAGCGGCTGCTGGAGCTAATCCAGCTCTCCGACGCTGACCAGTTGTATATCATTGGGGATGTGATCGACCGGGGTGCCATGGGAGTGGATATCCTTCAGAAGATCATGGCAGCGCCCAACATGACCATGCTCCTGGGTAACCACGAGCAGATGTGTCTGGATACCCTTGGCCCTCATAATGAGTACGGTGCGCGGGACCTGTGGCGGCAGAACGGTGGTTCGCCCACCTACGGGGAACTGCTCTATCACCGGACGCCCCATGAGCGGAATATGATCCTGCGTTTTCTCGCCAGCCTGCCTGACCATCTGGACATTGTAGTCGGTACTCAAAAGTTCCACCTTGTCCACGGCTGTCCCGGCACTGACCGCGAGACCCGTATCTGGGGCCGTGTGTCCGCAGAGAGCGGGAGTCCTTACCCGGACGTCATTTGCATCGTGGGCCACACGCCCACGAACTTGCTGACCGGGAGGGACGATGAGGATTTCCGTATCTGGCGCGGAGATGGGATCATCAACATCGACTGCGGCTGCGGTCATCACCGCACAGAGCACCGCCGTCTGGCCTGCCTGCGGCTGGACGATATGGCGGAGTTCTATGTGGGTGGTTCCGGCTGTGGAGAGCGCAGCTCCCTGCCAGCTGAGGAACTGGAGCCGCTCGATGAGCAGGACCTGCCCGCGTCGCTCCAGCGGGATCTGGACGCCTATCAGAAAGGGCTTGCGGAGCATGTCTCCTATCTGGGCTGCCTGTGGTGTGAGCTGTACGGCAGTATCAACTCCGCCCAGTGGAGCGGAGAGATTTCAGAAGACCAGGCCCGCGGCCTGCGGGAGAAGTATCTGTTCTGAGGCCGACGAAATTTTTCCTATTTCAGAAGGTGTTATGGTATGACAAGCAGGAGGGTCTGGGCTTGCTGACCGGCTTCTTTCAGGAGCAGACAGTCAAGACCTGGACGCGGTCTATGGAGCTGAATGACAGCGACGCGCCTCAGCACAAGGGCTTGGACTTTTTCATGATGTGACCATCCACTCATTCCGCACCCCGCCAGTCGTGGTGGGGGTGCTTTTCGTTTGTCTGCCTTGTCATGACTCAGCATCTTTGCCTGTCATCTACACCCCGTCCCCGCCATTCTGATATTCCACCGCATCATCCAGAGAGATCATGCCGTGGGTCTTCTTCACCTCCTGGACGCACCTGCCGCGTAGCTCCCGCAGCTGTTCCTCCGGGATCTCCATGGCCGCGGCCAGGACGTTCATCATCATGTCCATCTCCACGGCTAGCTTGAACAGCAGACGACAGATGTGGCTCTCGCTGTTCTGGACCGTCGCCCGGATTGCCGCCACCAGCATGGGCGGCAGAACGGAGAAGCAGTCTTGGGATGCTACATAGTCACAATAGAACTGCAGGGCCTTTTCTACAAACTCATTCTGGCTTCGGCAGTTGGCTAACGGTATGGCGGTTTTGATTCCGGTCTGTATCGGGATCGATCCGCATCAGGAATTTCACTTTCTCGTCTGCCATTCAGAAAAACCTCCAATTCAAGCAAAATCGTGGTGATAGCACATTTGAAACTGTGGGACCCATTGAAACCACAGCATTTCTCGGTCAGGTGATAACAGATTTGATTACACCGCCAAAAAAGTGATAGCACGGGTCCCACCAAAAAGATACAGAAAAGCGGTTGAAATCGTTTCAAAACCGCATCCCCGGCCCGCATTGCGGGGCGGTGTCTGAGGCCGTGATAACACGGCTTTATCCTGCACTTTTTTCGCCCCCTCGGTTCACCCGCTCATTTTGGCTCCCGGGCGATCCCGGTGCCCGCGGTACACAGCTCCCCACACCGCGCTTTGTGGTGCGAGGGTGCTGTACCCTGCCCATACCACCATCTCCGCACACAGCGGCTCACAGGCGGTCACATGCTGGCCTGGGCCGTTGTCGTCCGCTGACGCGCTGCAGATATCTCCAACTGCTCCAGCTGTCGGTCGTAGTGTTCATCTATCACCTCCTGGATCGGACGGAGCGTGTACAGCAGGTTCCCATTGCGTTTCTGACCAGCCCTGGTGGTGATTTCAGTTGGCTCGGTGGAGATGAGTCCGCGCTCCTCAAGGCACAGTGTGTACTTGCGTACCGTGTTCTCGCTCATACGCAC
>JAHZGF010000005.1 GCA_019420945.1 Clostridiales bacterium
TTTCTTTTGCATGACCTGCATTTATTTGTACTGGATTTTACTTTTTCATTTAACCGAAAGGCTTGTTATATCAAGCATTTCCGGCATTTTGCGTTTCGGAAGATACCCCGCATATCATGGCATTTCGGAGCCTCACTTGGCGTTGAAAAGTAGTAAAACCGTAGTAGAAACGGCGGCTTACTAGAAGTCATCCGCCTTGTCGCACAGGAGGTTGAAAAGCTGGGAGTACATGAGCGCCGCCACGAAATTAAAAGTGCTGTCCGTATCCGAGAGGATGACGAACAGCGCCGATTTGCGGTCGCCCAGGGTGTCCAGCTCCAGCTCGTCCTCCGCCATGAGGTCCCGCAGCTCCGCGATGTCAAAAGGCGCCAGGCGGGCGCCGCAGGAAATCAGGATCGACTTCAAAGTTTTGCCCGAAACGAGTTGTCAAGGACTTTTTAATCAAATTCACAAAAAAGCCACAATCTTGCGGCTCGTACCGGCCTTGAAAATATATTTTCAGCGGGTTCCATTGATTTTTTCACTCGTTCTGCCGTTCTGCGTATAATAGAAGTAGGGAAATCCCTACTTTCCATATTTCAGAAAGGTGGTGCAAAATCATGTTAGCAAATGCGTTTGTGGACAATGCCAAAGTCATGGCAAAAGGGCAAATCACAATCCCGAAGGATGTCCGTGATGTGCTTGGTGTGTCAAACGGTGATCGGGTCACTTTTATCGTCGAGGGAAACACCGTCCGCATTGTCAATTCTGCTGTGTATGCCATGCAGGTGCTTCAGCAGGAAATGGCTGGAGAAGCAGAACGCACCGGCCTGACCTCGGAAGATGATGTTATGGCGCTCGTCAAGGAATTGAGAAATGAGGACGAAAAGGCATGAGAGTTTCTTCATGCTGGCACTTCCCACACCCGCCGCAGTTGCCGCAGCCCTGGCAGGCATGGGCCTCCGGCTCCGGGCCGGTGGGCGCGTCTGCCGATTCCGGCTGCAAGAGGGCAAGGGGCAGATCGATATTCAGGTGGACGGTCACAAGATAGTGAGCGGTAGTCATAGGCGGTTCCTCCTTAATTTTTTGTAAATTTCAAGGCTATTGAGTTGATTTTGCGTTGCAAATGGCATATACTATAAGTGCAATAAACTTGAAAGGGGCTGATACAATGGCTAACACGACAAATTTCAGCGTCCGTATGGACAGCGACATCAAAAAGCAGTGCGAAACGCTTTACAACGAATTAGGCGTGAACCTTACCACAGCGATCAATGTCTTTCTGCGTCAGTCGCTCCGCGCCGGTGGTTTTCCCTTTGAAGTCAGGCTGGAACAGCCCAACAAAGAAACAATTGCCGCCATGTTGGAGGCAGAACGGATTGCGCGTGATCCCAGCGTGAAGCACTACTCCGATGTGGAAGAAGCCCTCCGGGAGCTGAAAAAATGAAGCGCGACATTGTTTGGACAACAAAGTTCAAAAAGGACTACAAGCTGGCGATCAAGCGCCACATGGACATCGGCCTGCTGGATGTCATTAGCCCCATTTGGCATAGCTCAAATGTTTTGGTTTCTTATTCATAGGTCACCGTTCCTTTTTACAAAACTGCCTTCCCAAAAGCTGCCGCACCGGGGGTGCCGGCACGGCAGCTTTTATCTGTGGAAAACAGACAGTCAGATCATTCCGGCCACTGCACGTCGGTGATGTCGGGGTAGCGCTCCTTGATGGCAGTCTCAAAGTTTTCCTTGGCGCGGTCAAAGTCCACGTTGCCCTGAAAGTAATCGCTGAAGGAATTCTGGATCAGCTCCACACAGGCCTGGTCATAGGCGGACAGCGGCGCAATCTGGATGTTCTCGGCCACCGGGGCGTAGTAGGCGTAGGCGTTCTGCCCGCCCAGGAAGCTCGAAGCAAAGCTGTCGTCGGTGGAAGCCTCCTGCATGCCGCTGACCGTGTTGGTGAAGTCCTGGTAATCCTTCGAGATCTTGATCAGGTTACCCTTGTTGGCAGTCATGGACAGGATGATGTCCTTGACATGCTCGGGGTTGTCGGTGCCGGTGCAGGCGTGGACGTAGGAACCGCCCCAGTTGTAGGTCATCGGCGGGTTGCACACAGCCCAGGTGCCATTGACGCCGTCCCAGTTGGGGGCCAGCGTGAAGTCGATGCCCCACGGCGGCAGCAGGAAGGCAAATACCTTGGAGGCCGAACCCATCGCCTTGTTCCAGTCATCGTTGAACTGGCCCTTGACAGTCTTGTCGAGATAGCCGGCGTCCAGCCATTCCTTGGAGGATTCGATCCAGTCCATGATCAGCGGGTCCACCTTGACGGTGGTCTCGCCCGCCGTGACCCAGGGCTGGCTGACGTTGTTGCCATACACGCGGAAGGTGTCGGCGTAGGAGGCGAAGGTGAAGTATCCCTTGGCCTTGAGCTCCTCAGCGGTCTGCTTGAGGGTGTCCCAGTCCTTGACCTTCTCGCCGATCACGGCGGGGTCGTCGGTGCCGAAGACGTCCTTGGCGATGTCGCGCCGGTAGACAAGCAAACCGGGGCAGCACTGCCAGGTGGAGCCGCGCTGCACGCCGTTCTGGTCGGAGGCCGTCGTCTTGGTGAACGGGTACTGGTCGGCCAGGTCGGTGTCAGGGTCGATGCCCAGGTCGGTCAGCGGCATGGCCACGTCGGCGTCGGCGTCGGTGTACTTATACACATAGTCGGTCTCGGACAGGAAGATGTCAATCTTGTCGTCCGCCGCGGCGGTGGCCTGGTTCAGCAGAGCTTCGTCCAGTTTTTGCTGGTAGACGCCGTCCTGGTTGGCGTTGATGACCCAGTGGATCTCGGTGCCGTCCTTTAAGTAGGTCACGGTGCCGTCGTCCGAGGTGTGGTCAACCTCCGGGTAGACGGCTTCCAGCCGGGTGCGGAACTCATCGTTCCAACTATAGATGTTGATGACCTGGCCCTCGGCGGAAGCGGTATTCGCGGTGGCATCCCCGGCGGCCTGGCTGCTGCCGCTACCGCCGCACCCGGCCAGCAGCGCAGCGATGGAAGCGACGGCCATCGCGCCGGCAAGTAAGGTTTCTTCATGGTTTTTCCTCCTTGTCTGGGGGCGCGGCCGCCGCGGCCAAACTGCTGCGGCTGTGCCCTGTGATCTTGCGGGGACAGGGCTTATGTTCTCCCTGTCGGACTGTGACTTTATTATAGGGGCTAACCCTGCCGCCAATATATTAGCAATTCAAAAAAATATCAAATTCTTGACCGAATTTTGGAGCTTCTGTGAAACTATGGTCATGATTCTGTCATTTTTGCACAACGTTTTGATTTTTGCGTGCCTGTTGGACCGGTATAATGGGAAAAACAAATAAAAGGAAAGGAGTGGCTGCGTTGTCTCACATGCCTTTTTTGGAGGAAAGCGGCAGCTTCGCCGTAAACCGGCCGGAGAATGTCAGCTATCTGTATTTCCCGCTGGCGTCGGATACCGGCATGAAAAGCGCCGTAACCCCCGGCCTGGGCGGCGATGCCAAGCTGGACCAGGAGACGTTTCTGCTGGAGCCGGTCAGCGCAGAAAATCTGCACGACAACCGCGCCAGCCGCAACTTCTGGCTGCGCTGCGGCGGCCAGGCCTGGTCCTGCACCGGCACTTCCGCCGGGCAGGAGGCCCAAAAATTCACCCCAGATCAGGAGGACAGCCGCCTGCAGGCCGGCTTGATGTGGCAGACGGTGGAGCGCACCTCCGGCCCGCTGGGGATCACCGCCCGCGTCACGCTGTTCTGCCCGCTTTCGGACAACCTGGAGGTCATGCTGGTGACGGTGCGCAACACCGGCGCCCGGACGCTGCAGGCCACCCCGTTTGCCGCTGTGCCCCTCTATGGCCGCAGCGCGGACAACATCCGCGACCACCGCAATGTGACCTCGATGCTGCACCGCATCCACTGTACCGCCCACGGCGTGGCCGTGCAGCCCACCATGTCCTTTGACGAGCGGGGCCACCGCCCCAACCGCACGCTGTACTATGTGTTGGGCGCAGGGCCCGGCGGCCAGCAGCCGGACGGGTTTTATCCCACGGTGGAATCCTTTTTGGGCGAGGGAGGGACTTACCTGCGCCCCCGCGCCGTGGTGGAAGGCCGCCCCGGCGTGCCGGCCGGCAGCACAGCGGCCGGCCGTGAGGCGATGGGGGCGTTCCGGTTCCCTGACCTGACGCTGGCACCGGGGGCTGAGGCCGCCTATGTGCTGCTGCTGGGCGTCGCCCGGACGCCGGAGGAACTGGACAGGGCCTGGCAGCGCTACGGCAGCGAGGAAAAGGCCCGGGCGGCCCTGGCCGAAACCCGCGCCGCCTGGCAGCGGCGGGTCAACGTATCCTTCCACACCGGCGACGCCGACTTTGACCACCTGATGCGGTGGGTCTGTTTTCAGCCGTTTTTGCGGCGGCTGTTTGGCTGTTCCTTCCTGCCCCACCACGATTACGGCCGGGGCGGCCGGGGATGGCGGGATCTTTGGCAGGACTGCCTGTCCCTCTTGCTGATGGACCCCGGCGGTGTGGGCCGCATGATCGAACAGAACTTTGGCGGCGTGCGCGTCGACGGCACCAACGCCACCATCATCGGAGCGGGGGACGGCAATTTTATCGCCGACCGCAACGGCATTGCCCGGGTCTGGATGGACCATGCGCTCTGGCCGCAGATGACCACCCGCCTGTACATGGACCAGACCGGCGATGTGGAAATCCTCAACCGCCAGGCGCCCTATTTCAAGGATGCCCAGGCGCTGCGCGGCACCGCCCTTGACCCCGACTACCGGCCCGAACAGGGCGGCTGGCAGCGGGACGCGGCGGGGCAGGTGTACACCGGCACGCTGCTTGAGCATCTGCTCATTGAGCAACTGGCCGCCTTTTACGAGGTGGGCGACCACAATTTCTACCGCCTGCGGGGGGCCGACTGGAATGACGCACTGGACATGGCCGCGGAACATGGGGAGAGCGTGGCCTTTACCTGCGCCTATGCGGGCAACCTGCGGGAGCTGGCCGGCATGATCCGGTTGCTGGGCCGCCGCACCGGGGCGCGCACCGCCCCGGTGCTGGCGGAACTGGCGGTGCTGCTGGACGCTGATCCCGCCCTCTGGGATGACGCGGCCGCCAAGCGGCAGCTGCTGGCCCGGTACGCCGAACAATGCCGCCACACCGTCAGCGGGCAGCGTATCGAGCTGCCGCTGGACGCGCTGGCCGAAGCCCTCGACCGCCGGGCGGACTGGCTGACCGGCTGGCTGCGCAAGCATGCCTGGATCGACGGCCCGGCGGGCGAGGGCTGGTACAACAGCTATTATGACAACCACGGCCGGGCGGTGGAGGGTGTGTTCCCCACCGGGGTGCGGATGATGCTTACCGGCCAGGTGTTTGCCATCATGGGCGGCGTCGCCACCGATGAGCAGATCCGGCGCATCACGGCCAGCGCCGACCACTACCTCTACCGCCCCGAGATCGGCGGCTACCGGCTGAATACCGATTTCCATGAGCTCAAGTTCGACCTGGGGCGGATGTTCGGCTTCGCCTACGGTGAAAAAGAGAACGGCGCGGTGTTCAGCCACATGGCGGTGATGTATGCGAACGCCCTCTACCGCCGCGGCTTCGCGCACGAGGGCTGGAAGGCTCTGAAAGCCCTGGCGGACACCGCCCTTGACTTCGACACCAGCCGCATCTACCCGGGCATCCCGGAATACTTCCGCGCTGACGGGCGGGGCATGTACCACTACCTGACCGGCGCGGCCAGTTGGTACATGATGACAATGATCACCCAGGCGTTCGGCGTGCGCGGGCAAGCGGGCGATTTGCTGCTGGCCCCCGCTTTGCTGGCCGGGCAGTTCGACAGCGATGGCGCGGCCGAACTGTCGCTGACCTTTGCCGGCAAACCGCTGTGCGTGCGCTACGAAAACCCCGCCCGCCTCGACGCCGGGCAATACCGGGTGGCGGCCGCCAGCCTGGACGGTGCCGCCCTGCCGGTGGACGGCAGGGCATCGGTCCTGATCCCCCGTGTGACCATCGAAGCGCTGAACGCCGGCGCGCCCCACCGCATCACCGTGACCCTGCGCGCCGCGCAGTAAAAACTGAAAAGAGCGACAACCTGTGCAATACGGCCATTTTGACGACCGGGCCCGGGAGTACATCATCACCCGCCCGGACACCCCCGCCCCCTGGGTAAACTATCTCGGCTCGCCGGAATACGGGGCCATCATCTCAAACAATGCGGGCGGGTACAGCTTTGCGCGGTCGGGCGCCAACGGGCGCATCCTGCGCTATGTGTTCAACCAGTTCGACCAGCCGGGGCGCTATCTCTACCTGCGGGACGACGACAGCGGCGATTTCTGGTCCGCCTCCTGGCAGCCGGTGGGCAAGGACCTCGCGCACTACCGCAGCCGCTGCTGCCACGGCATGGGCTACACCCGCATGCTGGCCGACTACGCCGGTATCTCGTCCGAGGCTACCTACTATGTGCCGGACGGCTGCGCCTATGAGGTGTGGGCGCTGCGGGTGACCAACACCGGCCCCACCCCCCGCCGCCTGACCCTGACCGGCTATGCCGAGTTCACCAACCACAGCAACTACGAGCAGGACCAGGTCAACCTGCAATATTCGCTGTTTATCAGCCGCACGGTGTTCGCCGGCAACCGGCTGACCCAGCAGATCCACGGCAACCTGGACGCCCTGGCCGCTGGCGAGGATGTGGACGACAAACAGGTCACCGAGCGGTTCTTCGGCCTGGCCGGCGCGCCGGTGGCCAGCTACTGCGGTGACAAACAGGCTTTCCTGGGGCGCTACCACAGCTACGGCGACCCGCAGGGGGTGGCCGCCGGGGACCTGGGCAACGTGGACGGCTACAACGAGAACACCTGCGGCGCGCTGTCCTGTGCGGTGACGCTGCAGCCCGGCGAGAGCCGCACCGTGGTGTTTGTGCTGGGCATGCGCCCCTCGGCCGAGGCGGCGCAGATCCTGGCAGCCTACCGCGACCCCGAACCCCGGGTCCGCCAGGAGGTGGAAGCGCTGCGCCAGATGTGGTACGCCCGGTTCGACCACCTGCAGGTCCACACGCCCGATCCGGCCTTTGACACGATGGTCAACACCTGGAACGCCTACAACTGCTTCATCACCTTTGTGTGGTCGCGGGCGGCCTCGCTGATCTACTGCGGGCTGCGCAACGGGTACGGCTACCGGGATACCGTGCAGGACATCCAGGGCATCATCCACCTGGAACCCGAGATGGCCTACGAAAAGATCCGCTTTATGCTTTCGGCCCAGGTGGACAACGGCGGCGGGCTGCCGCTGGTCAAGTTCACCCACAACCCCGGCCATGAGGACACCCCCGACGACCCTTCCTATGTGAAGGAAACCGGCCACCCGGCCTACCGCGCCGATGACGCACTGTGGCTGTTCCCCACCGTCTATAAATATGTGGCCGAAACCGGCAACCTCGACTTTTTGCAGGAGGTCATCCCCTACGCCAACCGGGGCAGCGCCACGGTGTACGAACATCTCAAGCGGGCAATCCAGTTTTCACTGGATCATCTCGGCCCGCACGGGTTGCCCGCCGGGCTGTATGCCGACTGGAACGACTGCCTGCGCCTGGGCGCCAACGGCGAGTCCAGTTTTGTGGCGATGCAGTTCTATTACGCCCTGTCGATTTTGCGCCGGTTTGCCGGCAAGCTGGGCCAGACGGAGGACAACGCTTGGCTGGACGGCCTGCTGGCGGAATACCGCGGCAAGATCCAGGCCCTCTGCTGGGACGGCGACCGGTACATCCGCGGCTTCACCGAGGCGGGCGAACGCATCGGCGCCGCCGCCGACCCGGAAGCCAACCTCTGGCTCAACCCGCAGAGCTGGGCGGTCATCAGCGGCCTGGCCGATGCGAACCAGGCCGAGGGCGCGATGGACCAGGTCTACACCCGCCTGAACACCCCCTACGGCGCGGTGCTGATGGACCCGCCCTACCATGCCCACGCCTTTGACGGCGCGCTGGCCGTCATCTACAACCCCGGCACCAAGGAAAACGCCGGCATCTTCTCGCAGACGCAGGGGTGGCTGATTCTTGCCGAAGCGCTGCGCGGCCAAGGCCAGCGCGCCTACACCTACTTTGCCGAGAACGCCCCCGCCGCCCAGAACGACCGCGCCGAGGTGCGCCACCTCGAACCCTACTGCTACGGCCAGTTCACCGAAGGGCCGGCCAGCAAACATTTTGGCCGCTCCCAGGTGCACTGGCTGACCGGCACAGCCTCCACCGTCATGGTGGGCTGCGTCGAGGGCATCCTGGGGCTGCGCCCTGACCTGGATGGGCTGCGCCTGGCACCGGCCATCCCCCGCGAATGGACGGGCTTTACAATGGACAAGGATTTCCGCGGCTGCCGGCTGCACATCCGGGTGGAGAATCCCCACCACCGCGAAAGCGGCTTTACCAGCCTGACTGTCAACGGCCGGGAACTGCCCGACGCCTACATCCCGGCCGCGCTGCTGACCCGCGAAACCGAGGTTTGCCTGATTCTGTGACTCGCAGCAGGCGCCCGCGCTGGATTGGCCTGCGCCCCGTCCATTTTTAACGAACGCTTTTCTCCTTACAACCACAGCGGGAGGCATATTTTCATGCCTCCCGCTGTGCGTTTTTCTATCGGTTGTGGGAACAGCGCCCGTCAGGGCTTATCCGGCCCGGCAGGCGGCTTGCCGCATCCGTCCTGCGTCGGGGCGTCGGGTTCCGACTCGATGTTCCACTCCACCATATAGTATTTGTCCCGGTATTTTTTGGGGGTCATGCCCACCGATTCCTTGAATTGCTGGATAAAATGGCTCTGGGAAGAAAAGGCCAGCCGGTTGGCAATGTCGATCATCGAGGCGTCGCTGAACCGCAGCAGGTTCTTGGCCATGTCGATCTTCCGATCCCGGATGTAGGCGCTGACCGAAACCCCGGTTTCCTTCTTGAACAGGCGGGACAGGTAACTGGCCGAAACGCCCAGGGCGTCGGCCAGGTCCTCGATGGTGATGCGCTCCTTGATGTGGGAATAGATATACTCCCTGCAGGCGTTGATATGTTTGGAATTGGCGTTGCTGTGCCGGTATTTGCGCATCCTTTCGGTGTAGTCCATCACCATCTCGTCGTGCAGGCGGCAGACCTCCGACTCGGTATGGATATCGTCCAGCTGCCGGATATAAAAATCGCTGAGCCGGAAAGCCTGCTCCAGCTCCATGCCGTATTGCCGGCACATCCGGGTGATCATCGCGGTGGTGACCACAAAGTGGTATTTCATGTTGGTCACCGGGTTGCGGGACAAAACGCCCACCCCCTCCTGATCTTCAAACCGGGCCTGCTCACAGTTGCGGCGCACTGTCTCCACATCGCCGTTGGCCACCGCCCGGTAAAACAAAAATTCCTCGGTCGGCTCCCGGTGGAAGTCCTCGTCGATGTCGTCGTTTGCCTCAATCATCAACCATTCATCCTTGTAGCTCATGGTTCTCCACCTCCCTGACTGGTTTTCCACGCTGGAGTGGCGCTACCTGCCATCTGTTAGCCATATTATAGCACAATCCGTGACTGGGGTGGAGAACCAAATGCGTCGATTGCGTAAGACAAGGAAAACCGCTTTGCCGCCCGCCACCCGTGCCTCCGGCACAAAGCCCTGGTCCAGCCAGTTAGACAGGTGGAATCGGCTGAGGGAATCATCCAGCGGCGCCTCGATGGACAGCCGCGGGCAGCAGACTTTGCAGAAAGCCAGCATGTGCCCGGAGGCACCTGCAAAATGGGGATCAGTATAGGCCCCCGCATGGTGGCGCGGGGTAACGGCGTGGAGGCCGCTGTCTTCGCGCCGCCTTTTCGTTTGCTAGCGGCAGGATAGGGCGTCCGGAGCGTAGAGCTGCAAAACGAACCAGGCCCCGGGGCGGCCGTTGGCTTCCATCAGAAAGCACTGCCCGGCGGTGATCCAGCCGACGAGGGACTGTGTCGGGGCTTCGAGTTGGATGAGCTCTGAAACTTCTTACAAAATACGTTGGAACAAGCAGTTGGTGTCCCCGGCTGTTTTATTGCTTTTGGTTCACAATTTTTCAGGGCACATGAAAAGGAAAAGGCAACGCAACCAACAGGTCGCACCGCCTTTTTGTTACAGCGCATGTTCTTGTTCCCGTCTGCGGGCAGGCTGCAACATAGATTTGCATTTTTGCTTCGCCAGTTGGCGGGCTGCGTATTCTTCCACCGAATCGTTGGTCAGGCGCATTTGCGCCCGTTTGGCGTCCATCCACCGCAGCGGCGAATATTTCTCGCCAAACACCTGCTCCAGCTTTTCGTTGGCGGCTGCTTCCTGTCCGGGCCGGATGGACTGCCGGGCCTCGTACAGTTCCACCGGGTCAAGGCCGGCGGTCTTCGATTTTGCCTCGGCGTACTCATGCAGCGCGGTTTCCAGTTCGACGGAATATTTCTGCTCCTGCTCGTCCAATTTTTCCAGGTTGGATTCCAGTACGGCGATGTCTTTGCGGAAGGTTTCAGCCCCGGCGTCCTCGGCATAGTCAAACTGCTGCAACAGCAACGCCTTTTCAGAGCGCAGTTCCTCCAAATCTTCAGTCAACGCCGCAATCTTAGCGGCCAGTTCTTTGTGCTTGAACACCTGCCATGCGGGCAGAGACTTTTTCTCGGCTTTCACAGTTTTGCGCTCCCTGCTTTTCTCCTTGATCTGCTGCGCCAAATTTGGCGGCACTTTTCCTCCGCAGCCAGTTCTTCCTCGGTGGGTTCGGGCATGGGCACTTCAAATTTCCCGATAAAGTTCAGATAAATCTCAATTTCCTGCACCCGTTCCCCGGTGCTTCTGTCCGGGGCATGGACCAGAATTTTCTCCACAAATTCATGGATCATGGGGGCGGTCAGCTCGGTGAAATCCGTATATTTCTGCGCCAGCGCCAGAAAGTGGCTGGCACGGTCCGTGTCCTCAAGGAACTGATCCAGCTGTGCCTGCTCGGAGGCAAGCAGCTGTTCCAGCTCCGCCTGTTCTTTTTCATATTCCGCACACAGCAGCTCAAACCGTTTTTCTTCCAGTTTGCCCATGGCATAGGTTTCATACAGTTTTTTAATCAGCACATGATGTTCAGTTTCATGTTGGTGGACGGTGACCAGCCCCTGCGCCTGTGCAAGCACTGCCAGAAGGTGTTCCTGGACAGCCGGTCCAACGCCGCCTTTTGCAGCCCACGGTGCAAGAACCAGTACAATGTCTACGAGAGCCGGGGAAAACAACCTGACAAAAATGTGTAAGGCTATACACAGCAAAGAGCGGTGGATTTTCGCTTTCCTTTCGCTATTGACATAAATGACGCCATCGCATATAATACTATTAGAAGGGGAAGGTCCCCCGATAAAATATTGTTCGCTCCCTGATATGCGGCTTATAAATGGTCAGGATCACAAATATTGTTCGCTCCCCGATATGCGGCTTACAAATGTTCGGGATTCAAATGTTTGTGACGCCCTGTCGAAAGGCAGGGCGTCACTTTTGTATAGGAGGACACCTTGATGCCACGGGCGCAGCTCTATTTTCTATCTAACGAGTATTATCAGGACTTCCCGGATGACAAATTGATGCAGAACAAAGATACCATTGACGGCGTTCCACACAGCCGTCCGTGCTTCTTTGCGTTTTCGGATGCACGGATACCCGAAATTTACTGGATCGTTCCCATTTCATCCAAATACGAGAAATATAAGCGCATCGAACAGGATAAAATCAAGAAGTATGGTCGATGCAATACCATACGCTTCGGCACGGTTCTTGGCAGAAACACGGCATTCCTGATTCAGAATATGTGTCCGGCAACCGAAAAATATCTCACTCCATACATAGACAAGAACAAGCAGCCCATTCAGATTGATGGCCGTGTGGCAGCTGATGTAGAGAAAAACGCCCGCAGTGTACTGGCTTTGGCTAAACGTGGGGCAAAAGTGATTTTCCCGGACGTATTCACGATTTTCAAAGGTTTGGAACAGCAGCTCCAACAGGCAGAGGCAGAACACTCATCCTTGTCGGCAGGGCTGGACAAGCCGAGTGTTCCGGCTCAGCTACACCGCCCGACAGAGCGGACAGAATATCCGGCCAAGCATCGCACCAGCCCTGACAAGGATATGAATGGGCGTTAAAAAGGCGCACCTTTAGGAATGGTAGTTCCGATAATCATATACACAGAAAGCCCACGCCTCCGGTTCTTTCCGGCTGCGTGGGCTTTTTTAATCATCGCTTATTTCTTGTTCAGCTGTTCTTGGGCTTCCTGCTGGACGATCAGCCCCGCAGAAAAGCCATACTTGAAGTGGCTCTCGCTTTCCTCACACTGGGCGATAGCGTTCTGCGCCCGGAGTTCCTCCACCAGAGCATAGTCCTCTTTGCTGAGCCGCTGGGATAACTGCTCCATCAACGCCGCACAGGTTTGGATCGCCTTGCGGTATTCCGGGGACGTGGGCACTAGTGCTGTCCATGTCCGTGGGCGCTCTGCGGCTGTTTTGCCTGACCTACTTTGTCCGCTGGCTTTCTTTCGCCACCCAGAGCTATATGCTGGCCATTGAGAAGTCCCTGCCCGCCTCGGTGATTTCCGTGTCCACCGCCCTGGTGTTCCCCGTTATTTTGCTGGGGGTGCTGTGGCCTTTGGGCCTCAACGGCATTTGGCTGAACCTGGCCGGGGCGTCCCTGCTCTCCGGCGTCATGTCCCTGTTCATCCTGCGGAAGATCCGGCCACAGCTGCACCAGCCGGACTCCGTGGAGGAGCCCTCGGCGGAAGCCTGATAGCTGACGCAGAAATATACTGATTTGGGACGGTGATGCGATGATCGAAACGGATGAACAACGAGACGGGGAACTGATTCCTGCATGTGGAAACCAGTCCCCAGAAACCTGTTTTGTGTGAGAAGCTTTCCCAGGAAGCTTTCAGAAACTACGACCTTAGAGTAAAAAGGAGCCGATTGTTATGAATCGTATTATCACCATCAGCCGGGAGTTTGGCAGCGGAGGCCGGGAGCTGGGCCGCCGCCTGTCGGAAAAGCTGGACTTTGCCTACTACGACCAGGAAATCATTCAGGAGATCGCCCGGCGCACCTCCCTGTCGGAGCAGTATGTCCAGGCCATTGTGGAGCATCGCCCCGCCTTTTCCTATCCCATCCACATTGGCCACAGCTTCTACCCGGCCTCCAACCAGCCCTTTGAGCAGACGGTGTCCATTTACCAGGAGCAGATGGAGATCATCCAGGAGATGGCGGCCAAGTCTAGCTGCGTCATTGTGGGCCGCTGTGCCGACTACATCCTGCGGGACCGCCAGCCCTTCCGCGTCCTGGTTTACGCCAATATGGAGAGCAAGCTGAAGCGTTGCCGGGAGAAAGCCCCCGCTGAAGAGCACTTGACCGACCGGGAGCTGAAGCAGAAGATCCAAAGCGTAGACCGCCGCCGGGCCAAGTTCTACGAGCTGTATACCGGCAGCCCCTGGCGGAATATGGAAAACTTCGACGTGTGCGTCAACACCACCCATGTCTCTGTTCGGGCTTGGGTCCCATTCCTGGCCAGTCTGGTGGAGTCGGAGAAATAGGGCAGAGGGGTTCCAATCACTTGTCTGGAACAGCTTTCCAGGCTGCGAGTTTGCCTTTCAAGATGGCTTGCGCACTTTCCCCAAATTGGGAGAATCGCAGACCGGGATGAAAGCGCCATGAGTTGGGCCGGGGCCATAAGAAAATCAGCGGCCACCAGAACGCCGCTGTTGACGCTACGGAGCCATACCGTATACTCCGGTGAATGGTGAGGCACGGTTCCTTTAAGCCGATGTCCCGCCAAATCAGCCAGCACACCTCGCCGGTACGAAGCCCGGCGAAATCACTAGGCTTTCATCTCCACAAACCACCGCCCGCTGGTTTCGTAGAGATAGGTCTCTTTCCCTTTGATCTTCACCACATACCGCCGGGCCAGTTCCCCTGTGGTGTGGGCCTTTCCTGGTGCCGCCTCCCGGCTGTCCTCGATCTCGTAGACCGGCCCGGTTGCCAGGACGATTTTCTGGGGCCGCACGGAGCCGTCAATGTAGTGGGTGGCCACTACTTCCACATATTGCTTGCGGCGGGCAAAGTCCTTCATGCGGAATCAGCTCCTTCCATTCCTTGCACGGTCAGGGCGTGGATATTACCAAAGGGGATAGGGTAACCCTCCAGTACCAAGAGCTGCTCCACATCGTCCACTCGCTTTACTTCTCCGGATACCACGGTGTATTCCCCCAGCAGTTGCTGTGCAATGTGCTTTACCGGCACAAAATAGGTGACAGTGGCCCAATCCCCCTGGTGCAGCCCATTTAAGACACGGTAGATTTCCTCCTCCCGGTCGCTGGCGAGGGAAATTTGAGGCACCAGCAGCCTGTCCTGCTCCTGTGTCAAAATCTCAATGTCGAACCCCCGTAGAGCGGAAAAAGGGGTGAACAGCTTGGCCCGGTTCTCTATACTCATTTTGGGGTGGCGAGAAACGGGCCTGGAACAATACAAAATGTCCTGATATGCTGCCAGTGTGACGTTCATCGTCTGTGAAATCCTTTCTTTCAGGAAATCCCAACTTTTGGCATGAAGCTTGTGAGTTACTGATTCTTCTTCTCAGAAAGTTTGGATTTCCTATGGTCTCTCCTGCTGTTATTGATTAGTTATTTTGGCAATCTTAAAAATGCAGACAAACTTCCATCACTGTTTTTCCACTTTTTTGGTTGCGTACTTGTCTTTTCTCTTTCAAGAGTTGCTAAAGCCTCTGCTTTTTCAGAAGGAGTGATGTCCAGATATTTCATAGTTGTTTCCAAGTTTTCATGCCCCAACAGATACCGTATCTGAACAACATTTATACCATCTTCAAGCCAGTGAGATGCTTTTGCATGACGAAACTGATGTGCATGCGTATCCAGTGGTACATCCGGATTCTTCTCATGGGCAAGAAATGCGTACTTTTTTATTCGTTTATTTATTGCTGCTTCTGTCAACTTGTTTTCTTTTCTACCACCAACGCGAGTATAGAATAAGTGACTATCTGGGTTTGCATGATTCCCATGAAACTCGGCTATGTACCCATGAAGGTTAGCGGTCATGCGTGGCAGCAGGTACGCCGTTCTGATTTTCCCACCTTTACCATGAAGCAGTATATATGGCTTGACAGAATTCAAATGCAAGTCTTTCATTGTTAAGGCTTGTATCTCCCCAATACGGGCTGCCGTCCCATACAGCAAAGAAAGAAGCGCCATATCCCTACGCCCAATCATGGATGTTGTATCTATTGCGTCAAGAATCGAGGAAACGGCATCCCTGGTCAAGCCTTTTACTTTTTTCTTCTGACATTTTTGACGCTTGATAGTTTTGGCCTCATGGTAAAGATAAAGAAGGCATATGTCTTTGCTGCCAATGTATTCAAGAAAGACCCTCAAAGATCCGAGACGAACATTGCATGTATCCGGACATGAATGACGTTCCGAAATAAGCCATTGGATCCACTTTTCTATAAGAGGTTTCTCGAACGCCTTTCTGCCAAAAGATGAAGGTGTAATACCTTCTCCTTCAAGAAAAGCAACATAAAGGTTAATGGTATCCCTGTAAGACTTAATGGTATGGTCGCTATGTGTCAGAAAACAGGGAGCATAATCATAGAGAAACTCCGAGATATAGCGGGCGAACAAGGCTGCTTCGGCTTTATTCTTTCTCATAGGTCACCTCCGGTACGATTTTGTTAAATCCCATTTCCGTTTTTTCGAGGATGATATCTGCAAATCCGGGAACTATGGAATAATAGTAAAGCGTGGAGGACAGATTTCTATGCCCCATGGATTTTGAAAGGTAGAGTAGGTGTTCGCTTAATCCAAAACTGTCATTTGCAGTCCAACCATTGATGTTTTCGGTGGCATAATTGTGCCGCAATTCATACGGAACCACACATCTTGCTGTGTTCGCCTTTTTCCATAGAGTATGGAATGTTTGAGTAACCCACCCTTTACTATAATGACCGCCGTTATACTTTTCGAAGAAAAAAGTCCTGTTCGGAAGCAGTTTATCTATTGCCTGATCATATATGATCAATAAATCAGACATGCTTTTATGAAGTGCAACATAGTGTTGATCATAGCCCTTTGATTTCTGTATATTTAACACTCCTTCAATTGGATCGAAATCAGCTTTGCGCAGAAGCCTTGCTTCTGTTGTGCGGATTCCACTGCTATATAATAGTCTGAAGAATACGGGGCATGTGAGATGTCGAACTTTTGAAAGCAAAGACCGATTTACTGGTATGTTGTCGCATTCATAGAAAAAGCGTTGTAGCTCTTCTTTTGTGAATGCGTGTGGCACATATGTTGCTGGTTCCTTTTTTAGCTTTGCAGGGGCCTTTACATCCGTCAGATCACGATCCTTCAGATAACGGATAAACGCCCTTATCACGCAGATTCGTGTGTCACAAGCTCGATTTAACTCCGTTTCTCTTTTCGCACACCATTTATCTATCATATCCTGACAGAGAGGATCGCCAGGCGGAAAAGTATTGGAACAATAGTGGTCAAACAGGAGTAGGTTTTTTTCATAGGTGGCATTCCATATCCCTGAAGCCTTTCGATACCGTATAAAGTCTTCGATATGACCGGCAAAGCCGGAGTGAAAAGTACTCATACTCGGAACACCTCCTCTGCAACTGGAAACTCTTCTATGCTGAGAGCACAGGTTCTAAGGTGCTCTATATCGGACGAAAGATAATAGTTCAGAGATTCCGGTGCTTCATGTCCAAGTATTTCGCTGATAATCGGCTGTGGAAATCCTTTCATAGCTAAATGCGTGGCTACATGGTGTCTGAATAAGTGAGATCCTCTTTGGTCACCAGCGTTTTGACGTATTCTGGCCGCCTTATAAATGTGTGCGGTCACCGGCCAGATCACCGATGCATCAATCGGCATGTAAGGCGGTTTATTCCATAAAAAAACATGTGGATCCGGCTTGTCGGGGCGTTCTTTAGTGATGTACTCAAAAAGCGCGTTTCCAACGCCGACACTCATGGGAAGCTCGACTGACACCCCTGTTTTACTTTGCTTGCGGCAGATGATTTCTGACTGCCAGTCAATTTCGTTAAGTTGCAGGTCGCTGATATCACCCGCCCGCAGACCGGTGAAATACAGAAGCATTCCGATGGCAAGATCCCTTTTCGTCAGCTCTGTGGCTCCGTTTTCTAAAGCGTCACGTAACCGGAGGGATTCCTCTTGTGTAAAGTATTGAATGTTCTTCCGTCGCCTCTTAATAGTTGGCAGGAACAAACGAATCTTTTTTGTCAAAGGATTCAAAGGTTCAGCTGCTGTGAGAACGGACTCAACGTCTTTTCTGTAAGAACGGCTGCGGCAAAGTGCCCCATTATCATCAGTAAAGAACGAGATGACATCGCTTTCTGTCACTGTTTCTAAGGAATCGTGTCCACTCCGTTGAAGATGAAGCAGGAAGCAGGACGCTTTTGAAACACACTTTGTAATCGTGTTTACTGAATGATCATTCAGGATAGCGTACCTTTTATAATAATCCACCAGTTCTTTAAAGGCACCGCGTAACTTTGAATACGCACTTTTTTGTACCAGCGGCACTTTTTTATGATGATTTGGAAACTCATTGTTCTCTTCAAACCGCTGGAGGATTGTGAAGAGCGACCGTTTGTGATAAATCCGCTCTTGTGATGACTCTGGATTTCTGCCTGTTTTTAATCGTTCTTCGTACAGTTCGAGGTACGAAGTGCATTGAAGCAGCTTTGGATTGCGCTTTATCCAGTTAATTTCGAATCTTACGTTTTTGATGTAGTCTTCGCAGTAACCATCCTCCTTCATCTGCATCAGCAAAATTTCACAAGAATTAAATAGTTTCTGTAGATCCATGTTGTATTCTCCTTTCGATGGTTTGTAAACAGGAGAATTATACAATAAATTCAAAAGGAAATCACAACTTTTTGATGACACAGAACGGAAAGAGTGCTATATTTCAGGTAAAGTTTAGATTTCCTAAAAGGAAGGATTTCACAGAAAATAAAAACTTTAAGATTTTCTGTGCCCTCCAATCTGGTTATTTCTCTCTATGGTGGTGCCAGCCTCAAATAAATCCATGCCGCGCACCAGACTGTTCTTGCCAAAGCGCTTGTGCAGGCCGATGGAGGCCTTCAGCAAGGCGGTTTCCCGGTCATCGTCCTGCTGGCTGGCAAATAGGCTCAGCTGGGGCGGCACCTTCGATGCTGGGGACAGGCGGATGGCGGCTATGCTCATGCGGCGTACTTCCAGCTCCCTGTCCACCAGCTTGTCATAGAGCTTCAACACGGCTTCGGTAATGCGGGATAGGGATGCCGTTGGCCCGTCAAGCTTACCGGTGCCATGGACGGATGGCGGCACCTTCCGCCCATAGTAATTGACCTTTAGCGGACCCTGGTAACTGGAGGCTCCTTCTTTGCTGAGTATCTGATACCCCACATATAAGGTGACCCCCTCGGCAACGTAGCCCTGCTCCACCAAGCCCAGCACTACCTGCTCCGTCATCTCCTTGATTGCCAGACGCCCCTCCTCCCAGGAGTAGGCCCGTGGCAGCACCTGGCCATTTGCCAAAGATTTGGTGGCGGGCTTGTAGGCTTTGATCTGCTCCATACCGCAGGTTTCGATTCCCCAGGCGTGGTCAATCAAAATCTCTGCGTCCACCCCAAACTCCCGGAAGAAAATCTCCTCGTTTTGTAGACTTAACCGGGCCAAATCCCCCATGGTGTGGATGCCCATGCGGGCAAGGCGAGCGGCAATGCCGGGACCGATCTGCCAAAAATCTGTGAGCGGCTCGTGCGTCCAGAGTTTTTCCCGAAAGCTCATCTCATCCAATTCCGCCACCCGCACCCCGTCTTTGTCGGCAGGCAGTTTCTTGGCGGTGATGTCCATGGCGATTTTCGCCAAGTACAGGTTGGTGCCGATCCCCCCGGTGGCGGTGATACCCTGGGTGGCCAGCACATCCCGGATCATGGTAGTGACCAGCTCATGGGCGGTCATGTTGTAGAGACGGAGGTAGGGCGTCAAGTCCATAAAGCACTCATCCACGCTGTACACATGAATGTCACTAGGGGAGAGGTATTTCAAGTAGATGCCGTAAATCTCTGAGGAAACCTCCAGGTATCGGGCCATCCTGGGCATGGCGGTGATGTACGGCACGGTTTTTCCCGTGAGAGCCTTGATCTCCGCCAGCCGCTGCTTCACTTCAAAGAGCCGGGGCCTCCCCGGCACTCCTAAAGCTTTCAAGGAGGGGGACACTGCTAGGCAGATAGTGCCGTCGCTCCGGGTTTCGTCAGCCACTACCAGGTTGGTGGTGAGAGGATCTAAGCCACGGTCTACGCACTCCACACTGGCGTAAAACGCTTTAGCGTCCACGCAGGCGAACTGCTTTCTCTTACCATCCATGGAATCCCTCCCTCGTTGCAGTAAATCGAATATGCGTTCGATATTCTTTTGAGGATATTATAGAACATAATTTCGATAAATGCAAGATCCACAGTGTGGAATTTTCTGCCAAGGCTGCCGCAAGGAGGAAACCGCCTTGTTGCGGCGTATGGATGAGCTTGCAGCAGTTGTTTTTACCTCAATTTCTTTATGCCGCGGGGTTTGTGGGTAAACCAGACCTTCGAGCCCTGCTTGAGCCGCGTCTGCGACATCCTCTACCTGTACCTGACCAAGGTGCAGCCCAAGGAGCCTGTTATTCCCCTCTCCCAGGGGGAGCTGGCCAAGATTGCCGGGGCCTCCCAGGCGCAGATGGAACGGTGCGTGCAAATCTTAAAAAAGGAAGAAGTGCTGGCCACCTCCCGGAAACAGCTGGCCATCTTGGACGAGAAAAAATTGCTGGCCCACTGCACGCCGGGCCTGCGGGAAAATTTGTGAAAAAAAGAGGCGCTTTCCCTCTTGTGAGGGAGAGCGTTTTTCCGTGGTGTGGTATGCTGGGGACAAAGAAATCCCCACAAGGAGTGACCACACATGAAAGCCTTTGAACCCTTCCGCATTGGCAAGCTGGAGCTGAAAAACCGCCTGGTGGTTTCCGCCATGGTGACAAACTACTGCAATCCCGACGGCACCCCCACAGAGAAATACCTGGCCTACCACGAGCACAAGGCCCGGGGCGGCTGGGGGCTCATCATCACCGAGGACTACGCCATCGCCCCCAAGGCCGGGGGATTTACACGGCTGCCGGGACTGTGGGAAGGCAGCCAAATCCAGCCCCACCAGGAGCTGACCCGCCGGGTCCACCAGGCAGGCGGGAAGATTGTGGCCCAGATTTACCACGCGGGCCGGGAGACCAGCAGCGCCATCACCGGGGAGCGGCCTGTGGGCCCCTCTCCCATCCGGGAGCCCTCCATGCCGGAAACGCCCCGGGAGCTGACGGTGGAGGAAATCCACCAGCTGGTGGAGCAGTTTGGAGACTGCGCCCGCCGGGCCCAGCAGGCCGGCTTTGACGGGGTGGGGGTCCACGGGGCCCACGGCTACCTGGTGGGGGCCTTCGCCTCGCCCTTTGCCAACAAGCGCTGTGACGAGTACGGCGGCACCATCCAGAACCGGGCGCGGTTTGCGGTGGAAATCATCCGGAACATCAAACAGAAATGCGGGGCGGATTTCCCCGTGCTCTATCGGATGAGCGCCGTGGAGTACGTCCCCGGCGGCCTGGAGATAGAGGAGGCCAAGGTGCTGGCCCGGCTGGTGGAAGAGGCCGGGGCCGACTGCATCCACTGCTCCCAGGGGGTGTACGCCTCCACCCAGCACATCATCCCGCCCTCTGTGGTGGCCCGGGGCGCCTATGTGCAGAACGCCGCCGCCATCAAGAGCGCGGTGCATATCCCGGTGATTGCCGTGGGCCGCATCAACGACATCCAGGTGGCGGAGAGCATTTTGCAGTTCGGCCAGGCCGATTTGGTCACCATGGCCCGGGCCTCTTTGGCGGACCCGGAGATGCCCAAGAAAATCCAAGAGGGCCGGGAGGACGAGGTGCTGCGATGCATCGGCTGCCTGCAAGGATGCGCCGGAGAAAACGGCAAAGGCCACTGTGTCCGCTGCCTGGTGAACCCCCTGACGGGCATGGAGGACGTGTACGACTTCTCTCCCGCCAAGGAGCGCAAGCGGGTGCTGGTCATTGGCGGGGGCGTGTCCGGGTGCGAGGCGGCCATCGCCGCGGCCCAGAAGGGCCACCGGGTGACGCTGCTGGAGAAAAGCGGCCAGCTGGGCGGCCAGTGGATTCCCGCCTCTATGCCCGTGGGGAAAAGCGAGTTCACCTCTTTGCTGCTGTGGCAGAAAGCCATGTTGGAGAAGCTCCACATCCAGGTGCTGCTGAATACCCAGGCCGATGGGGAGCTCATCCGCCTGTATGAGCCCGACGCGGTGGTTGTGGCCACCGGCAGCAAGCCCTTTGTGCCCGGCTTCCTAAAGGGGGCGGACCAGGACTTTGTGGTCAACGCCCACGACGTGCTCTTGGGCAAGGTGGAGGTCCAGGGCAAGGTCGTGGTGGTGGGCGGCGGCCTGGTGGGCGCCGAAACCGCCGACACCCTAAGCCAGTCCTGCCAGGTGAGCGTCATCGAGATGCAGCCCCGCATCATGGGGGACGGGGAGTATTCCACCGCCTACTACATGAAGCAGCGGTTCCAGCAGTTTGGGGTGCAGGTGTACACCTCCACCAAGGTGCTGGAGATTGGCAGCCACACCGTCGCGGCGGAACGGGAAGGCCAGGCCATCACCCTGGAGGACGTGGACTTTGTGGTGATTGCCGTGGGTGTCAAAACCGACACAGCCTTGTTTGACCAACTGGAGGGCTTGCCCTGGCCCGTGTACAAGGTGGGCGATGCCAACGGCGTGAAAAACGGCTACCTGGGCATCCGGGAAGGCTTTGAGGCAGGATTGGCCCTGTAAGGAGGAACCCTATGAACGCGTTAACACAATCGATTGCAATCCGCGGGGTGGACCTGTCCGACCGGCTGGTCATGCCGCCCATGGCCTCGGGAAAGCCCAACCCAGATGGGACCGTCAGCGATAGCCTGGTGGAATACTATAAGGAAAAATCCCAGGGCGGGTACCTGGGCCTGGTGATTACCGAGCACGCCTTTGTGTGCCAGCAGGGCAAGGCCCACGGCGGCCAGCTCTCCATCGCCCGGGAGGAGGACATTCCCGGCTTGCGGCGGCTGGCGGATGTTCTCCACAACAGCGGGGTGAAGGCCGTGGCGCAAATCAGCCACGCGGGGGGCGCGGCCAATCCCCAGGACACAGGCATGGAGCCGGTGAGCGCCAGCGCTGTGCAATCGCCCCGTGCCAAGGCGGGGGCGCCCCTCCCTCGGGCTATGACAGTGGGGGAAATCCAAGCGGTGGTGGAAGCCTTTGCCCAGGCCGCCTGCCGGGCGCAGGAAGCCGGTTTCGATGGGGTGGAGCTCCACGCCGCCCACGGGTATTTGCTGAACCAGTTCTACTCCACCCTGACCAACCATCGGACAGACGCCTACACCGGCGCCACTTTAGCGGGGCGGCTGCGGTTCCTGCTGGAGGCGGTGGAGGCCGTGCGGGCTGCCGTGGGGCAGGAGTTCCTGCTGGCAGTGCGCCTGGGCACCGGGGACGATATGCCGGGCGGCACCACGGTGGAGGACAGCGTCCGGGCCTGCCAGCTGCTGGAGCAGGCGGGCGTGGACTTGCTGGACATCTCCGGTGGCTTCTGCGGGCCCTACCGGGGCGGCAGCAAGGAGCAGGGCTATTTCAGCGATTGGAGCCAGGCAGTTAAGGAGGCGGTGTCCGTGCCGGTGCTGGTCACAGGCGGGATTACCCAGCCAGAGGCTGCCCGCCGCCTGTTGGAAGCGGGCAAGGCAGACCTTGTCGGCGTGGGCCGGGCGCTGCTGAAGGATTCCCTTTGGGCGAAAAGGGCTGTATCCATCGAAGCGGCCAGCGTATGAATCAAATAGCAGTACTACCGGACTTTTCTGGCATGATTGGAGTGCTGGGAATATCACATAATCAAATCATTGGCTGCACAGTTTGAAATGCGTAGAATAACTTGACTTTACGTGTATTTAGGTATAAAATATCATTACCTTACACGTTTGGCTGTAGGGGCGGAGCATTTCTGTCAAGTCTGGCCGAATTGATGTTTCTATGAGTAACGTTACACATAGAACCACCAATTCTAGGTTGGGTTCGTTGAACATGATACTCCTTTCCAGTATGATTATACTACGGAACGCTATCAGATGCACCCAGAACAATAATGTTTATGTACCTGCCTGCTAACTTAGGGATGTTGTCCCCCATGTTAGCAGGCATGATGCATTTTTGGGAGAAATTATGAAAACTCAAAAAGAATATAATCAATGTCAACAACCTATATCTTGTCATAATTGTAGTTCAAACCAGATATGTCAAGCATGGGTTAACTTTGTTAAACATCACAATGATACTAAGCCTTATGCGCATTTTGACCTGCGCGTGTCATTATCCATGCCTTCTATTAGAAAATACGTAATGGATCGGGCTAAAATAGTTACGCATAGTTTTTATCCATTTATCCATTTTGAGAAGAAAAACTCTCGTTATGGAAAGAAAGGACCTAAAAAGCCACGAGAGTTATACTACTGCTCACATTTAGATAGATGTGTATATCAGCGATACGCTTTTTTATTAAACTATCAGTATAATATTTGGGCTTATGAAAATAACATAGATGACGTTGCAATTGCATATCGAGATAACTTGGGGAAAAACAATATTGATTTTGCCAAGGATGCTTTTGATGCAATACGCAACTTTCCTCAGTGCTTCATTTTAGTAGGTGATTTTACTAATTTCTTTGATAATTTGGAACATCAATATCTCAAGAAAATGATGTGCGAAGTACTTGGTGTTGAGCGTTTGCCTCAAGATTACTTTTCTGTTTTCAAAAATATCACCCGTTTTTCAAGTTGGGGTTGGAAAGATATTGTAAAGGCAGCTGGCGAAAACATTGCAGAAAGAGGCGTTCGCAAAAAGATCAATAGTAAAGATACAGTACTTACTAAGGAACAATTTCAAAAAAGCAAAAAAGATATAAAAAAGAATGTTTCTGGGGTAGGCGTTCCGCAAGGCTCCCCAATTAGCGCTGTACTATCCAACATTTACATGATAGAGTTTGATAAATACATTAAGCGTTATGTAGCCAGCAAAAGCGGGATTTATATGCGCTATTCAGATGATTTTATCATTGTCTTGCCATACGAGAGAGATGCCGAAATCGCGGATTTTACAAGTTACATTTTTTCCTATGTAGAATCAATGAAAGGACTTATTGACTTGCAAAAGGAAAAGACTTCTTGCTATACTTATAAGAACGAAGTAGTCTACGAGGGTGATCAGCCATCTAGTATAAACTACTTAGGATTTCTATTTGATGGCAAAAACATTAGAATAAGGCCACGTGCGATAACAAAATATTATTACAGGATGCGTCGAAAAGCTCATACCATTGGACGCAGTAATTGGACATCAACTAAAGGCAAGCATATATCAGCAAAAGAACTATATAGTATTTATTCGCGCAATGATGAAAAACAAACGTTTATTGACTATGCAAGAAAAGCAAAAGGGGTATTAAAACTTAATGATCAGGAAGCGGATGCCTTAATTAAGTATCATAAACGAAAAATTGCTATGGCTATAAAAGAAGGCCAGAAAAAATAAGAAGAACGCTCATGATTCTCAATCGTGGAATCATGAGCGTTCTTTTAACAGCACCTGTTTGTCAGCCGTTTTTATTCATTTTTGATGCTTCCTTATCAGCATTCGCCTGAACGGGTCCCTCCTTTTGCAATCGGGAGGTAATATAGTGGACGAAATCGTCGTCATTCGGGCCGCAGACCTAGACGGCAGTGTATTTAAGGCCGTCGTAGATGCACTGAATGGCAAGAGAACGAAAGTGGTCCATCGTTGCCCCGGTCTCCTCCGTGCTGCGCATCGGAGAGTTGGAGATCCATCATGAGCACCGCAGGTGTGCTGGTGGCCAGCAGGGAAGTGCGGCTCAACCATGGAGATTATGCTCTGCTTACCTGCATGGCCAGTTCACCAGGGCAAGTGTTCTCAAAGGCACAACTCTATGCAGCGGCTTGGGGAGAGGAGTATCTGCCTGGGACCACATCGGTGGAGAATATTATCTGGCGTTTGAGGAAGAAGTAGGGGGACTCCTAGTATTTGGCATACATAAAAACGATGGTGGGAGCAGGCTGTAAAATGGAGATGCGGGAAATCAGGAAAGGAACTGGAGGCTGCCAGCCCCTTAATGGGAGGCTGTCTCCAGTTCCTTTTTGATGTTTCATCACCGGCGTCCGACTTTCCGAAACTCGCCTGGCAATAGCCCTGTGCTCTTCCGGAACAGCTCCGCAAAGCGGCTGGAGGTGGAGTAGCCCACGGTCTGGGCGATCTGGCCGATGGGTAAGTCGGTGCTGGTCAGCAGGTACTCCGCCTGGCTCATGCGGCGCTGTTGGATGTACTCCGTGATGGTGCAGTCGTAGACCTTTTTGAAACTGCTCTTGAGTTTCGTGGTTCCCATGCAGGCGATCTGCGTCAGCCGCTCCATGGGGATTTTCGCCGCATAGTGGTCGCTCAGGTAGGCAGCTACCGTCTGAATGCGCTCCAGATCTTGGGCTGATAACTTGCTGGAGACCGGCGGGCCTTTCTTCTGGTACTCCACTACCAGGGACAGGGCCTCCGCCACCTTGCTCTCATAGAACAGCTTGGCAGCCATCCCATCCCCGCGATAGTTCTGGAGTTCCGAAAGGAGCCGGGACATCTCCGGAAAATCAGTGGTCTGGTCGATTTTGCGGAATGCCTCCACCGGATTGCGGTATTCCTCCGGGTACTGCCTTTTGAGGTAGTTCTCATAGTAGGCCGGCAGGATCTCGATGCCGATGGAGTGGATGGGGATGTTCTTGTGGATCAGGACCTGGTATGGCTCATACCCACCGATATAGGTCTTAATGCACCCCGCGGACAGCCGGCGGTAGGGCGCCAGTTCCTCCCCGGAGATGGAGTCATAACGGGTGATGCTCAGACACTCCGGCAGGGGGAACTCTAGCAGAGAGTCCTTATGGAAGGAGAAGTTGTGGATCTTGATGTTGTAGAGATCCTTCTGTCCATAGGTCCAGTAGGAACCCTCTCCGATTTCCGGGGAGAGTTTCCAGCAGATGCCCAAAGCCCCATACTGGTGATCATCAGGGTCGGGCGTAAAACCGTGGCCCTTCAGCATGGATACATAGTATGGTTCCGTGATTTCAGACATAACAAAAAACTCGCCTCCTGATTACAACGATTGGACGAACTATTGCAACGAAGAGACGAACATCGTCTCAACCGCTTGCAAAGCGACCGAACCGCGTGTACTGTATAGGCGATGGTTAGCCAACTCTAACCAAATGGTAGCATATCGTCTACGAAAAGTCAACACATCATGAATCAGGAGGAGAACAATGAGCAATCAAGTCAATTCACGGAAGAAAGGCCTAACTGTCAAGGACCTGGTGACTACGGGCATATTCAGCGCCATTTTCTTTGTGTTTACCCTGGTCGGTGGACTTCCATTCGCTCCGAACCCGGTTTTGACCTTTTATATGCCCATGGGGGCGGCCCTGCTGTGCGGCCCCATCTATCTGCTGATGGTGGCCAAGGTGCAAAAGCGGTGGAGCGTCACGATCCTCGGCATCATTATGGGGATCATCTGGTTTGCCACGGGGATGCACTGGGCGTTCTCTCTGGGCTACATCGGTATGGGGATCATCGCGGACCTTGTGGCTGGCATCGGCCATTACCGCAACAAGGCCATCAACCTGCTGTCCTACATGCTGATCTCCCTGGGCGGCA
>JAHZGF010000050.1 GCA_019420945.1 Clostridiales bacterium
ATCTGCCCATCCTGCCGGAACACTGGCAGATGGTGGTGGGCAAGGACAAGAAAAAACAGTTTGGTGTGCTGAAACAGCTGATGAACGCCCCGGATGTGACTGAGGTGGTAAACGCCTGTGATGCCGGACGCGAGGGTGAGTTAATTTTCCGTAGCGTCTATGAGCTGGCGGGATGCCAAAAACCCATGAAGCGGCTCTGGATTTCCTCGATGGAGGATTCCGCCATCCGGGAGGGCTTTGCAAACCTGCGCCCCGGCGCGGACTATGACGGCCTGCGGGATGCGGCCCTCTGCCGCGCCAAGGCGGACTGGCTGGTGGGTATCAACGCCACCCGGCTGTTTTCGGTGCTGTACCACCGGACCCTCAACATCGGGCGCGTCATGTCCCCGACGCTGGCCCTCATTGTCCAGAGGGAGGCCGAGATCGACACCTTCAAGCCGGTTCCGTTTTACACGGTCACGCTGGAGCTGCCCGGTTTTTCCGTTTCCGGGGAGCGCATGGCGGACAAGGCTGCCGCCGAGCAGCTGAAAAAAGCCTGTCAGGGGACAAATGTGACGGTCAAGCAGGTAGAGTGCAAGGACAAATCGGAAAAGCCGCCCGCCCTTTATGACCTGACCACCCTCCAGCGGGACGCCAACCGCCTGCTGGGATATACAGCGCAACAGACTTTAGATTATCTTCAGGCATTATACGAAAAGAAGCTCTGCACCTATCCCCGCACGGATAGCCGTTACCTGACCTCGGATATGGCGGAGGGATTGCCGGTGCTGGTCAATCTGGTTGCCAACGCCATGCCATTTCGGAAAGGAATTGCTATTTCCTGTGATGCGGCCCAGGTCATCAATGACAAAAAAGTGACCGACCACCATGCGGTGATCCCCACCCGCAACATCCAGGGCGCAGACCTGTCCGGCCTGCCGGCGGGCGAAAAAGCGGTGCTGGAGCTGGTGGCTCTGCGTCTGCTGTGCGCTGTGGCCCAGCCCTATACCTTTGCGGAAACCGCCGTTGTTGTGGAGTGCGCCGGTTCGGAGTTTACCGCCAAGGGCCGCACGGTGAAAAATCAAGGCTGGCGGGCGCTGGACGCTGCCTACCGAGCCAGCATGAAAAATGCGGAGCCGGAAAAGGACACCGAGGACAAGGCGCTGCCGGAACTGGCCGAGGGCCAGGAATTGCCGGTCTCCGGTGCCGCCGTCAAAGAGGGCAAGACCACCCCGCCCAAGCATTTCACCGAGGATACGCTGCTTTCTGCTATGGAGACTGCCGGGAAAGACGATATGCCGGAGAATGCCGAGCGCAAAGGGCTGGGGACCCCAGCCACCCGTGCCGGAATTTTGGAAAAGCTGGTCTCCACCGGCTTTCTGGAACGGAAAAAGAGCAAGAAAACCGTGCAGCTTTTGCCGTCCCATGACGCGATTTCCCTGATTACCGTCCTGCCGGAGCAGCTGCAATCCCCGCTGCTGACCGCTGAATGGGAGTACCGCCTGGGTGAGATCGAGCGCGGCGAGCTGTCCCCGGAGGACTTCATGGCCGGAATCAGCGCCATGCTCCGGGAGCTGGTGGAAACCTATCAGGTCATCAAGGGGACCGAGTATCTGTTTTCCCCGCCCCGCGAAGTGGTGGGCAAATGTCCCCGATGCGGCGGCGAGGTTGCAGAAATGCAAAAGGGCTTCTTCTGTCAGAACGAAGGATGCAAATTTGCAATCTGGAAAAACAGCAAGTGGTGGGAAATGAAGCGTAAGCAGCCCACCAAGGCTATCGTGACGGCGCTGTTAAAGGATGGACGCGCCCATGTGAGCGGCCTGTACTCTGAAAAGAGCGGAAAGACCTACGACGCCACCGTGGTTCTGGAGGATGACGGCAAATACGCCAACTTCAAGCTGGAATTTGACCGGCAGAAAGGCGGCGGCAAATGAAGCTGAGTTTGTATGAACAGGAGACCATTATCCTCTATAACCAGGCCGAGGCCACCGCCGAGGTCTATTCCCACGACCCGAAACTGCTGGAAAAGCTGCGGCGGCTGGCGGAGAAGTACCCGGACCAGATCGTGAAAAAGGACCGGCAGACCTTTATCGTTCCCAAACGCTGTGTGTCGGTGCGGGAACCATACAGCGCCGAACGCCGTAAGGCCGCCAGCGAACGCGCCAAGGCCGCCGGATATAAGCCGCCTGTCAGGAAATCCGGCAGTTGAGTATGGCCGGGAATCTTTTTGAGACCGTCAAGCAGTCTGTCACCGTCCGGGAAGCGGCACAAATGTATGGGGTCGAAGCCAACCGAAACAACATGGCCTGCTGCCCGTTTCACGATGACAAACATCCCAGCATGAAGCTGAACGAGGAATACTTCTACTGCTTCGGCTGCGGAGCCACCGGCGATGTGATCGACTTCACCGCCCGGCTCTATAACCTCGCCCCCAGGGAGGCCGCCGAGAAGCTGGCCCAGGATTTTGGCCTGGCTTATGACAGTCAGGCCCCTCCCCGGAGGCTCTATATCCGGCAGAGAAGCGAGGGACAGAAATTCAGGGAGAACCGGGACCATGCCTTTCGTGTCCTGTCCGACTACTATCATCTGCTCAGAAAATGGGAAACCGACTATTCCCCAAAAACGCCGGAGGAAAATCCACACCCCCGCTTCATGGAGGCAATTCAGAGAAAAGATTATATGGGCTATCTGCTGGATTTTTTTCTGGAGAACAGCCCGGAGGATCAAAAGCTGTGGATTGCCGGGCATCAATCCGAAATCGCCAATTTAGAAAGGAGAGTGAAAATCATGGCTGATAAACCCACCAACCGGGAACGGTTGCAGCAAATCACGGCAGGCATTGAACAGGGTATCAAGGAGTTATTCGAGAGCGAAAAATACAGGCGTTACTTGTCCGTCATGTCCAAGTTCCACCGCTACTCGGTCAATAACACCATGCTCATCTATATGCAGAAGCCGGACGCCACGCTGGTAGCTGGCTATAATAAGTGGAAGAACCAGTTTGAGCGCCATGTGAAACGGGGCGAACACGGCATTACCATCATTGCCCCGACACCATATAAGAAGAAAATCGAGGAACAGAAGCTGGACCCGGACACCCATGCTCCGATCCTGGACGCGGACGGAAAGGCGGTCATGGAGGAAAAAGAGATTGAGATCCCCATGTTCCGCCCGGTGAAGGTGTTTGATTTGTCACAGACCGACGGCAAGCCCCTACCGGAACTGGCTTCCTCTCTGTCCGGGACTGTGCCGCATTATGAAGCGTTTTTGGAAGCGGTGCGGCGTTCTGCCCCGGTCCCCATTGAGTTTGAACCGATGGCCGCCGAGATGGACGGCTATTTTTCTTCCGATCAGCAGCGTATTGCCATCCGTGAAGGAATGAGCGAAGTACAGACCGTTTCCGCCATCGTCCATGAGACCGCCCACAGCAAGCTGCATGACTACGACAAAGCCCAGGAAGAAGCGGCCAGGGCCGGTAACAAGGAACCGCCCAAAAAGAAAGACCGCAACACCGAGGAAGTGGAGGCCGAGAGCATTTCCTATGCGGTCTGCCAGTATTTCGGTATCCAGACTGGAGAAAACAGCTTCGGGTATATCGCCAGCTGGAGCCATGGCAAGGAGCTGCCGGAACTGCGGGCCAGTCTGGAAACCATCAATAAGACTTCCTGTGAGCTGATTACCGACATCGAGCGCCATTACAGGGAAATCTGCAAGGAACACGGCATAGACCTGACCGCTGCGCCAAAGCCGGAACGTGACCCCATTGAGCAGCTGGCCGCCGACATCGACCAGTTCTCCTTTGATTACGACACCTATGAATACCGTGATCGCGTGGATGACCGGGAGGAGGCTCTGCGGGAGCTGACTGCTGCGCTTCACGGCGGAGATTCCGGCAGTATTCGGGACTGGCTCCGGGAATTTGCCGATGAAAATGAACCGGGAGGAGCCAACGAAAAAGCTATGGAGCTGTTGGAACGTCTGGATCAGCTGGTGCCGATGGCTGAACCGGAACAGCTGGACGAGCCGGAACCTGATCCCAACCTTGTGAAGATGGCGGATGAAGCGATGGCGATGGGCGTAGATACAGCCTGGAACTCCAACGAGGAATTTCCCTTATCTTTCAATACCGAAAGCGCCCAGCCCAGCGCCGAGTACCGGGAGGCTCTGCTGGTGCTGGACGATGTAACCTACCTGCATATCCAGCCGTGCGAGACCGGATGGGACTACACACTCTATGATGTGGCGACCATGAAGCAGTTGGACGGCGGCCAGCTGGATGGCGAGAACATGGGCCGCTCTGAAGTAATCGGCAATATCTGCGAGGACCTGGGGATGGGCGGCAAGTCCATCAAGTATGCACCAATTTCTATGATCGAGACTTTGCAGGAGGCGGCCTACCAGCAAACCGCAGAAGCCGCAGCCACCCAGCTGCCCGATGCACAGGAACAGGCGCTGGACGACTACCCCATGCCGGACCCCACGCTGACCCAGGACGATCTGGAGAAATGCGGCTACCTGGACGGGGACCTTCTGCCCCTCTCCAAAGAACGCGCCTATGAGCTGATGGAGCGCGACCTGACCGTTTACATCATCCAGCAGGGCGAGAACCCGGCGATGGCTTTTGATACCGCCGACCTGGACGCCCACGACGGGATCTTCGCCGTTACCCGCGAGGAATGGGAGGAAAGCCCGGCTTTCGATGCCCAGGTCAAGGAGCGTATGGACCACCAGCAGGAACGGGAGCAGGCGTTCCTCGACCACAAGGGCGATTGCTTTGCCATTTATCAGGTGAAGCACACCGACGAGCTGCGGGACATCCGCTATGAGGGGCTGGAATGGCTCAAATCTATCGGGCAGACGGTGCAGCGAGACAACTACGATCTGGTCTACACCGCGCCGCTGCTGCCCTCCGATTTGAAGGGCGATACTGCCGAACAGCTTTTTTATCGCTTCAACAACGAACACCCCACCGACTACCGCCACCCGTCCATGAGCGTCAGCGACATCGTTGCCATCAAGCGGGACGGCAAGGTATCCTGTCATTACTGCGACAGCTTCGGCTTTGCCGAGGTTCCCGGATTCCTGCCGGATAATCCGCTGAAAAATGCGGAAATGACCGTGGAGGACGACTACGGCATGATCGACGGTATTCTCAACAACGGCCCCAAGGAACCGACGGTGGCCCAGCTGGAACAGCAGGCCCGCAGCGGACAGCCTATTTCCCTCATGGATTTGGCTGCCGCCGCCCATCGGGAGGATCGGGATAAAAAGAAGTCCGTTGTGGAGCAGCTGAAAAGCCAACCTAAAACCGAACACAAAAAGACAGCGCCTAAAAAGAGCGCGGAAAGGGAACTTTGATATGAACAACTTTACTTTTGAAGAAATGAACCTGATGTGCATTTACAACACCGGAAGCCGTACCGGGCTGATCGAGGCCCTGACGGAGATGCGCGGCTATCTCACACCGGAGGAAACGGAACTGCGGGAGCTGACGGACAGCGCCCTTCAGAAGCTCCAGGATATGAGTGATTCTGAGTTTGCCGAGCTGGAGTTGTACCCGGATTTCGATGAGTAACAGCCTTTCTTAAATTTACAATTCATTTATTTTCAAAAGTAAGGGGATGTAGTATAATAAAGCCAAATTAGAGCTTGTGGAGGTAAATAGAATGATTCATCTGGAAAAAATAAATGGCGAAAATATCTGGGATATTCTAAAGTTAAATGTCTCAGATAGTCAGAAAAATTTTGTCGCCAGTAATGATATTAGTATTATTGAAGCGTATACCGCTATTACATCCAACGGGTATGCTTTTCCATTTGGAATTTTTGAAGGTAATAACCCAGTCGGTTTTGTGATGATTGGTTATGACAAAGATGATTATTGGAAAGATGCACCTGCCATAGCAGACGGGAATTATAACCTCTGGAGATTGATGATAGATAAGAACTATCAAAACAGGGGATATGGAAAACAGGCGGTAGAACTTGCGTTAAGATTTATCAGAACATTTCCCTGTGGTAAAGCCGATTTCTGTTGGCTGTCATATGAGCCAGAAAACGCAGTTGCCAAATCTTTGTATGCCTCTTTTGGATTTATAGAGACCGGAGAAAAGGACGGAGAAGAGCTAATTGCCGTATTAAAACTCTAAGACAACATTCTATTCATGGGAAGTAAAGAAGATGAAAGTTGCCGACATAACATAGAAGAAGAATACAAAGAAATGGCATCTATACTTCCTCGATCTTCTGTATATCTTTTCCAAAACGGAGGACATCCCTCCCTTTTTTCCAATGCTGAAAAGACTGTAGATGTAATCTATAGTTTTATATTTCAGCAAGAACAGTAAACTTCCAGTTCGTATGACAAGCGATAAATTGGAATTTTGAGTTTAAGTAAGGAGTGAAAATATGATACCAATTTCTGATATTCTCGTCCGTTCACTAAGTGGATATGTTTTTATAGTTCCAGTCCTTATATTGTATTTTCTATACCTTAAAAAAGTGGGAAGAAAGCAAAGTATTCTCCACATTACCGCTGTATTTTTGTTTTGTTATTATCTTTTCGGAATTTTGACTGTAACAGGTATTGGTTATACAAGCACAATATCATTTCGTCCCAATATTTCTCTAATTCCGTTCATAGGTATGATAACTGGGCCAATCGATACCATACTAAATATTGTTTTGTTTGTCCCATTTGGATTTTTCCTGCCATTACTGTACAAGGAATACTACCACATTAAGGCTGTTGTATTAACGGGCTTTCTGTTTTCTTTATCTGTTGAAATTGTTCAGATGTTTGGCTGGGGTTCAACAGATATAAATGACCTTATTACAAATACAGCGGGAGTCTGTTTAGGATATTTGCTTTATTATCTGCTCTCAAAAGTATTGCCTAAAAATTTGAAAAAGCAGTTTCAAGTTGAAAGTGTCCACAATAGAATGGAAGTGTTTTTGTTTGTAATTTACACGTTTGCAGTTATGGTTACAGTTCAACCGTGGGTAATTCATAGCCTACTCAATATCGAATAAATTGGAATTTGAGGAGGAAACAATGGTTAGAGAAGTATACGAAAATGAACTAAACGAACTCCTTACTTTCACAGTAGTATCACCCGGCAGGAAATCTTTTCAAAGGTTTCCTGCTTATCTTTTACCCAAAATTGAAAGGAGGACAGAAAATCATGCCAACCAAAGCAGAAATGTATGCGCAAATGGCTGATAAGGTGGCGACCCAGCTTGTGGGCAGCTGGCAGGAATGGACGGCCTTTCTCACTACTTCCGCCCGCCTCTACAAGTACCCGTTCCATGAACAAATGATGATCTATGCCCAGCGCCCGGATGCTACCGCCTGCGCGGAGTATGATTTATGGAATGAAAAAATGGGCCGGTATGTGCGGCGCGGCTCCAAGGGCATCGCCCTGGTGGACGATTCCGGGGACCGCCCCCGCCTGCGCTATGTGTTCGATATTTCCGACACCGGAACCCGTGAACATTCCCGCACCCCCTGGCTGTGGAAACTGGAAGAACGGCACATGGATTCCGTAACGGCCATGCTGGAACGCAATTACGGGATTGCTGGAAACGACCTGCCCCAGCAGCTTACCGATGTGGCCGGGAAACTGGCAGACGAATATTGGGATGAGCATCAGCAGGACTTCCGGTATATCGTTGACGGTTCCTTTTTAGAGGACTATGATGAACTTAACATCGAGGTGCAGTTTAAGGCTGCCGCTACCGTCAGTATCGCCTACGCCCTGATGTCCCGCTGCGGATTGGAGCCGGAACAGTATTTCAGCCATGAGGACTTCATGCCGATTTTCGACTTCAACACTCCGGCCACTATCGGGGCGCTGGGAACGGCGGTCAGCCAGATCAACCAGCAGGTATTGCGGCAGATCGGCGTCACCATCCAAAACTATGAGCGCGAAGCCATGCAAGAAAGGAGAACCCACCATGAAGAATCCCATGAATTACATCCAGAACGGCGATTATCAGATTCCCGACCTGAAGCTGTCCGAGCAGCCGGAGAAGCCCCTGGGCAAGTACGGCAGGATGCGGAAAGCGTACCTGAAGGAACACCGGCCCATCCTGTACAACCAGCTGCTGATGAGCGAGAAGCTGTACCCGCACCTCATCGAGATCGACGAGACCGCGCAGAGCCGTCTGGAGCAGATGATGCCCCAGCTGGCGAAAGACGCGGGCGCGACGGAGCAGCTGAAAGCCAGCGACCCGATGCGCTGGGTGGGCCTGATGAACACCTGCAAAGCACAGGCCGAGGAGATTCTGATGGCGGAGCTTATTCACAGCTGAGTTTCTTCCTCTCCGAAGCAGAACAAATCAGAATCATAGATGAAGCAGAGAATGTGAAAACATCCTCTGCTTTTTCTTTTGCCCAGGCGGACATTGACCATGTGCTGCGGCTGGGCGGCAATACCGACCGCCAAAGGGAGCGCATTGTCGCTGCTTTTGAAAAACAGAAGCCCACCGCCGAGATTGCGGACTATCTGAAAAGCCTTTTTCACGGAGGCAACGGGATCGGCAGCGTCACCGCATGGTATGGCGAGGACGGTATCCATCTTTCCCACGGGAAGTCTGCCCGTTACGACAAGTCCGCCCAGGTCATTTCCTGGGAGAGCGCCGCCGAGCGCATCGGCCAGCTTTTGCAGGAGGGCCAGTTTGCAACCAATGTGGAACTGGCTGAATCGGCGGGCTATGAACGCTCCCTTCTTGCAGAAAAGTTATGGTATCTGTATCACGATTTCAGCAAGGAAGCCAGAGAATCCGGGTATCTTGCCAGCTTGTCGGGCATACATGGAAGCGGGTTCCCGGAAGAAACAGAATGGCTCAGTTCCCAGCTGAATAAACCGGAGTTTCGTCAGAGCCTTGCGGAAGAATACGCCGCATTCTGGACGGCTTACCAACAGGACCGGGATCTGTTGCGGTTCCACTACCACAAGCCCGGAGAAATTTGGAAAAACCTGCAAGAGCTGTCTATGCCCCGTATCACCTTTACCTCTCAGCTGACGGATGTACCTGCGGCCAGACAATTTATCTCCGAGGACGAGATAGAGGCCGCCATGACCGGCGGCAGCGGCGTTGAAGGCAGCAAGGGCCGCATTTTTGCCTTTTTCCAGAATCCTCATACGAACAAGGAAAAAGTGAATTTTCTCAAGAGCGAGTACGGCATAGGCGGCCACTCTCATGCCCTGTCCGGCGCTGTGGGCAGCAATGAAGATCACGACGGAAAGGGTCTGCACTTTAAAAAGGATGGCTGCCCGGATGTGAATTTTTCCTGGGAAACAGTTGCCAAACGGATTACCGATTTGATTCAAAAGGGCCGCTATCTCACGGACAAAGAACAGGCAGAGTATGAAAAAATTCAGGCGGAAAAGGCGCTGGCTGAAGAAGATGCCATGCAAGCCCAGCAGCCGGACCCGGAGATATGGGAATACAACGGCGTAAAGGAACGCCACCCGGATGATCTGGTCCTGTATCAGATGGGCGATTTCTTTGAGTTGTATGGTGAAGATGCCAAGATTGCTGCTGCGGAACTGGACCTCCGCCTGGGCAGCCGCGCGATTCCCGGCGGCGGCCGCGTAGAGATGTGCGGTTTTCCTGCCAACCGGCTGGAGCAGGTTGTGGAACAGCTGCGGGATAAGCATGATGTGACAGTTTGTGCAGTCCCGGAGGGCGGTAAGGAGCGGCAGGAGTTTTCCATGCCCTCTATCGACCATGAGGCAGAACAGGCCATCGACGCTCAGGAAGCGGAATTTGGTGCGGACGGGACCAGAGTGTTCCGGGATACGGAGACCGAACCGGAAAAACCGACCCTCCGGGAATTGCATGAGCAATACAGGCCCGTTGTGATTGCCGCTGTTCTGGAGGATGTGCCATACCGCAACGCCTGCGGTCACAGCGACCATGAGAACGCCGTCATTGAGGGAAACGCCGCTATCCGCCGCGCCGTCCTGGGTTCCGGCAACATGGAATTGCTTCGCCTTTATTCCGACGTACCGGAATTTCGCCAGCGGCTGCACCGGGAAGTCATCGACGAGACCTATCCACGGCTCCATGAGCAGCTGCGTCCTCTCTCACAGGATGACATTGATGACGCCATTCGCGCATGGAACGGCGACCTTCAGAGCAAGCACGCCGTTGTCCGCTACATGGAAGCCCATGCGAGGGAGAAAGATACCGCTGCATGGCTGGCCCGCACGTTTGACGGCGGCGACGGCAAAACCCCGTTCGCAGTACGTCCGGACAGCCCGGAGGGGACGGCCTTGCCCTGGCCCAAAGTCCAGCGCAGGCTTGCGCAGCTTATCCAGGAGGACCGCTTCTATACAGAAGAAGAACAGGACCGGTTCGACAACATTGATCCCATTGCGATCCGTGAGTCTCTGGAGGAACGAGGCATCGTAAACGGTCAGGTGGCGGACCCGGAAAAGCTGGATAATGACCCATTCATCCAGCAGATGACAGCCGACGCGGAGCGCATTGCAAGCAACAGTGAGCCGGAAATCTACACCAGCAAAGGCGGCCACTCCTACCAGCCGGGGGATGCCATAGATGCGACCACCGATACCAAAGGTACAGTCGTGCGGATGGTCATTGACCATGTAGACGAGGATTACATCTGGTACACCATGCCCAGAGTCCCGGACCAGGAGCCAGTGGAAATGCGGCGCGAGATATTCGAGAAATATCTGGACAGTGGTGAGTTCCAGCCTGTATCTGCGCCGGATTTATCCGTCCAGCCCATCGCCCGTGAGGGGGACACCATCACCATCGGTGGCAAACCCACCCGCGAGATCAGCGTCACTATTTCGGATGAGGAATATGCTGAAGTTCGCGGTTTCGTGCGGCAGCGCACTTCTTATGACCCCACAGACCCGGTTTACAGTGTGCGCGATACCGTCTATCTGGATGACCGCGACTATCAGATCACCGAGCTGCGGGAGGACACGGTGCAGCTTCTGCCCACCGGCATGAGCTATCCAATCTACCGTACCGAGAACCGGGAGCGGTTCGAGCAGCTTCTGTGGGCAGACAACCGCAACAGCTTTTACACCGAGTTCCTGCCCGTCAACCCCGACACGGCGGACCAGGACCTGCGGGATGTGCTGACTCATGGGCTGATTGGAGCGCAGGAAAAAGCGGAGCTTTCCGAACTGCTTCGCACCGGCAGGACCAACAGCGAGGTTGCTCTGTGGCTGAGCCGTGCTTATCCTGACATCATTGAGACAATGGAGCTGGAGACCGGGGACACCGCCGATTACCGTACCATGCCGGAGGGCATTGAGTTGGAAGTTCTGGATGAGGACGAGAAGCGTCTAGCCATGCTGTTCTTCCGCTGGGATGAGGTCGCGCCTCTGCTGCGTGGGCTGTATGACCGCCAGTTGGACGGATTTGTGCAGGAACAGGATGAACCGTATATGGAAGCTCCTGCCGATGTGGAAGAAGCCGTTGAAACCGTGACTCCCGCCGAGGAACCCACCCTGCCCGAACCGGAATCCTCTAGGGGAAATCAGACGTTTGAGGAATTTCTGGACGAACACCCCATCTCCATTCAGGTCAACGGTGAGTGGAGGACGTTCCCAAATGCCGAGGCCGCAGAACAGGCGTCTTATGAGGAACACAAAGCTAACCTGCGCCGCAGCGCGGAGAACTTCCATATCACCGACGATCACCTGGGCGAAGGCGGGCCAAAGGCAAAATTCTGGCGCAACATTAAAGCTATCGCCATACTGAAACAGGTAGAGCAAGAGAACCGCTACGCTACTGTGGAAGAACAGCACATCATTTCCCAATATGTGGGCTGGGGCGGTTTAGCCGATGCGTTTGATTCGGGAAAACCGGAGTGGGCCTTGGAATATTCTGAACTGAAAAGTGTTTTGACCGAGGAAGAATACGCATCTGCCAGAAGCTCCACATTAAACGCCCACTACACCAGTCCTACCGTTATCAAGGCAATCTATGAGGCCGTAGGCCGCATGGGATTTGAAACAGGCAACATTCTGGAGCCGTCCTGCGGCGTAGGAAATTTCTTCGGGATGCTTCCGGAGGAAATGCGGAACAGCCGTCTGTACGGTGTGGAGCTGGATTCTATCAGCGGGCGGATTGCCAAGCAGCTCTATCCCAAGGCCGACATCACCGTGGCAGGATTTGAGACTACGGACAGACGGGACTTCTATGATTTGGCAGTGGGGAACGTGCCGTTTGGTCAATATCAGGTTCGGGACAAAGCCTACGACAAGCTGAAATTTAACATCCACAACTACTTTTTTGCCAAGGCGCTGGATCAGGTGCGTCCCGGCGGCGTGGTGGCCTTTGTCACCAGCCGCTATACGATGGACGCCAAAGATTCCACTGTGCGCCGGTATCTTGCCCAGCGCGCCGAGCTGCTGGGAGCTATCCGTCTACCCAACAATGCGTTCAAGGCCAATGCGGGGACCGAGGTTGTGTCGGACATCATCTTCCTGCAAAAGCGGGACCGCCCGCTGGACATTGTACCGGAGTGGACGCAGACCGGACAGACCGAGGACGGCTTTGCCATCAACCGCTATT
>JAHZGF010000051.1 GCA_019420945.1 Clostridiales bacterium
CGTCTGTGCTGTGTTGTACAGTCTTTATCTGGAGTTCATGAAGAAAGCAAGCACCAACCACTGAATGATTCATGATCGGCTGCCTCCTGAATAAAAGGCTGCGAGCCAAATGCAAAGGGCTTGGGATTATCCCAAAATCGCTGCGTGTCCGGACAGCGGCTGTGCTTGCTATTCTATCAAATCCCAATATCCGCAGATCGTGATGTCCCCGCTTTTTCGAAAGCGGGGACATTTTTCTTCTCTGATACTTAAAAAACGGCAGAGAAAGCCCGCCCTCATCACGCTGAACTACCCAGCGGACGCAAAGCTCATCGCAAAGGAGGGCGAAGATGCACAAGCTTGACCCCATCGAACGCCTGCCGCACCCATCCTCAACCCAAAAAGACTTCGCCGCTGCGAAGTCTGCGGCACGGGCATTCTCGCCCGCTCCGGGAGGGCAAAATATTGCCCGACCTGCGCCAAGGAGGTTCACCGCCAGCAGAAGGCGAAATCCGCCCGGAAACGGCGGTCGGGTGTAGACAGTTTGGGGGCGAAAAGCCCTTGAATTGCAAGCCTTCCCGCACCGCCAAAGCCGCACGGCAATACGATTTCCCTCGCAGCCGCGAAATCGAATTCTATTTGTCTACATAGCCGCCAAGAAAGGAGAATTTTCTATGGACAACATTCTCACCGTCCCCATCCACCTCAAAATGACACTGACCGCCAGAGAAACGGCAGAATACAGCAACATCGGCATCAACAAGATCGACAGTATGCTGAGAGCGCCCAACTGCCCCTTCGTTTTGTTCGTCGGGACGAAAAAGCTGGTGAAGCGCCGGGAGTTTGAAGAGTACATCAGTCAAAAGCTGGTGATCTGACAGCAAAAGATAATTTGTAAAAACAGCTTGAGAGAAAAGAACCTATCTGCTATAATTATGTTGTTGCAGTAGGCTCTTTTCTCTCTGCGGGAAAGGAGTATACAATGGGCAAAAACTTAAAAGGCAAAGAATGCGGTAAGGGTATCTACCAAAGAAAGGACGGATTATATCACGCACGTTTTGTAGACAAAGCAGGAAAACGACATGAGAAATATTTCCAGACGATTCCCGAGGCGCGTAACTGGATCGAGCAGGCGAAATATGCCGACAAGCACGAAGATATGTTTTGTCCCTCAGACACGACGGTTGACGCATGGTTTTCATTTTGGATCGAGAACATTGTGGGCGATTTAGCACCGAATACCCTGCGAAATTATCGGGAGCGATATAAGCAGAATATCCAGCCCATCATCAGCAAAATGCTCCTTTCCGATGTGAAGCCCATGCACTGCAAAAAAGTGCTGCTTTCCATGGATGCGGATTATGCAGGGTCTACCATCCGGCAGACCTATATCACGATGGGTACGATGTTTAAGGCTGCGAAGATGAATGATCTGATTGCCAAGCACCCAATGGACGGTGTGCGGTTTATAAAGCCGGTTCGTACGACAGACGATATTAAGTTCCTCACCCGTGATGAGCAGCGTGTGTTTCTTGAAACAGCGAAACGTTCCCACAACTACAATCAGTACGCGCTGATCCTTGAAACCGGCTTGCGTACCGGCGAGATGATCGGACTGACGTGGGATGCGATAGATTTTCAGAATCGGACGCTGACGGTCAATAAAACCTTGGAGTATCGTCACAAGCAGCATTTTTGGCGTGCGGGTCCACCGAAAACGCAGCACAGCTATCGTACCATCCCGCTGACAGATCGGGCCTATGAAATTCTGAAAGAAATCAAGGACAAGCGCCCTTGGCAAAAGGAATCTCCGCTGCTCTCGCAAACACTGGAATATATCGACCGGCGAACGGGGGCAATCTCCCGGCTGGTCATGCGCGATCTTGTCTTTATCAACTGGCGCACCGGGGAACCGGCGAAGAACAGTTCCTATGATACCCACTTATACCGGCTCTGTGATCAGGCGGGCATCGAGCATTTCTGCATGCACGCCCTGCGCCACACCTACGCCACACGAGCGATTGAATGCGGCGTGCAGCCCAAGGTTCTTCAAAAGCTGCTGGGTCATGCCAGCATCAAAACAACAATGGATCGGTATGTTCATGTGACTGCCGAATCGCTGGATTATGCCATCAAGCAATTTCAGCAAAATGGTGTAGTCTGATGAAATCCAATAAAGCCAAATGCGAAAATGGTGTAAAAATGGTGTAACAGCCAAGACACCAAACGCTGAAACCCCTTGAAAATCAAGGAAAATCGAAGGAGAATGAGTACAAATGAAATTAGGTATCGTGGGACTGCCCAACGTGGGCAAATCAACGCTGTTCAACGCCATCACCAACGCCGGAGCCGAAAGCGCCAACTACCCCTTCTGCACCATCGAGCCCAACGTGGGCATGGTGGCCGTGCCGGATGCAAGGCTTGATAAGCTGGCGGAGATGTATCAGCCCGACAAAAAGACCCCCGCCGTCATCGAATTTGTGGACATTGCGGGCCTGGTGAAGGGCGCCAGCCAGGGGGCGGGCCTGGGCAACAAGTTCCTGGAGAACATCCGCCGCACCGACGCCATCGTCCATGTGGTGCGCTGCTTCGACGACGAGAACATCATGCACGTGGTGGCCGACGCCGGGACCAACGTGCCGGTGGACCCCCTGGGCGACATCGAGACCATCGACCTGGAGCTGATCATGGCGGACCTGGAGATGGTGAACCGCCGGGTGGAGAAGGCCGCCAAGGCCGCCAAGGGCGACAAGAAGTTCCTGCACGAGGCCGAGGTATTCCGGGCCCTGGCGGAGCATCTCAACGCCGGAAGGTCCGCCCGCACCTTCGACTGCGGCGACGAGGACCGCGCCATTGTGGAGACCGCCGACCTGCTGAGCCTGAAGCCCATCATCTACGCCGCCAACATGGACGAGGCGGGCTTCGCCGACCACGAGAACAACCGCTACTTCCGGATGGTCCGGGACCTGGCCCAAAAGGAAGGGGCCCAGGTGCTGCCCATCTGCGCCAAGCTGGAGGAGGACATCGCCCAGCTGGACGACCCCGACGAGCGGGCCATGTTCCTGGAGGACCTGGGGGTGGAGCAGTCCGGCCTGGACCGGCTGATCCAGTGCAGCTATGAGCTGCTGGGCCTGATCTCCTTCCTGACCTACGGCAAGGACGAGTGCCGGGCCTGGACCATCCGCAAGGGCACCAAGGCCCCCCAGGCCGCCGGAAAGATTCACTCCGACATCGAGCGGGGCTTCATCCGGGCGGAGACCATCAACTTCGACGAGATGATGGCCTGCGGCAGCGTGGCCGCCGCCAAGGAAAAGGGTCTGCTGCGGTCCGAGGGCAAGGACTATGTGGTCAAGGACGGCGACATGATCTATTTCCGCTTCAACGTGTAAACAAGCAGGCTGCGTGCCGCAGGGCATTTCCCTGGGCGGCACGCAGCCTGTTCCTGTTTCCGGCGCAACCCATTCCCAGGGCAGGAGCGGGGCGCCGATCAAAAAGAGGCGGCGATTCTTTGGAATCGCCGCCTCTTTTGGCGCGGAAGGAGGGATTTGAACCCTCGCGCGTGGTTTAGACGCCTACTCCCTTAGCAGGGGAGCCCCTTCGGCCACTTGGGTACTTCCGCAAACGATATGGAAATTGGCGGAGAGAGTGGGATTCGAACCCACGGATGCTTTCACATCGCCGGTTTTCAAGACCGGTGCTTTCAACCACTCAGCCATCTCTCCGTGCGTGCAAAAGCATATTCAACTCAGACGCAGGACACATTTTACCACATTGCGTCCCGGCTGTCAATGGATTTCTGCGCTCCGGGTCAAAAAAGTGTGCAGGACTACAATACATCTTGGACAATTGAATAAAAAGGGTATGAGGAATAGGGTCTCATGTGTTAAAGTTAAGCTACCACACCAAACTTTCTGAAAGGAGACCATATTC
>JAHZGF010000052.1 GCA_019420945.1 Clostridiales bacterium
TCTAAGTGATACCCCGGACTCCCATTTGCCTACAGCCTGGCGGGAGACTCCAATCTGCTCCGCCAGTTCCTCCTGACTCAGATTCCGGGCCTTGCGCAGGGCCAAAATGCGTTCCGCTAGATTCATAGGTCAAAACTCCTTTCACTGGGTGAGAGAAGTATAGCAGTTTTCCCGGTTGCCAAGCCACCATCCGGGGCTTGCAGTTGGGCAACCAACGGTTGCAGGGCTTAAAAACCTCAGGATTCCGCCTCCTGCCAGCCCTTGCACACATCCACCCAGCCCTGGCAGTTGCAGGCATAGCGCTCCAGCTCATCGCAGGTGAGCTCGATGGCGGAGTTGGAGCTGCCGGCGGCGGGAAATACGGTGTCAAACCGCTTCAGAGACACGTCCAAATATGTTTTCACATCGGGCCGGGTGATGGCGAAGGGGCAGACGCCTCCGATGGCGTGTCCGGTATACTCCACCACCTGGTCGGGAGTGAGCATCTTGGCCTTGGTGGAAAATTGATGCTTATATTTGCTGTTGTCCACCTTGGCGTCTCCGGCGGCGATAATGAGCACGCAGCCCTCCCCGGTCAGGAAGGAGAGACTTTTGGCAATCCGGGCGGGGATCACCCCCACCGCCTGGGCCGCCAGATCCACTGTGGCGCTGGAGGCGTCAAATTCCAAAATATCCGACTCCCGTCCCAGGGGACGGAAGTAATCCCGCACGAGTTCGATCGACATGGAAGAGACATCCTTTCTTTGCAATAACGCTCTTATCTTATCATTTTTTGGCAAAGTGTGCAATGGAGTGGATTGCATCGCATGTTTTGCCGCGACAGAGGTAAGATAATCCTGTGAACTGGAATAGACTTCCTCAGAACCGGAGAAGGGGAGATGGCCATGTACTTTTTTGCCACCCAGTGGGAACTGCCAGAGGGTGTGGGTTTTTCGCTGTTTAGCCCGGTCCATTTGGCCTGGATTGGGGCCATTGGAGTGGGGACCGCCCTGGGGCTGCTGCTGCTTCGGGGCAAGCCCAGGGCTCAGGCAGTGGCCGCTAAAGTGGGAGCAATACTATCGGTGCTGCTGGTGGCACTGTTGGAAGTATGGTTCTGGTGGCGGGACGACTTCACCGTCTGGAGTCTGCCTCTCCACCTGTGTGAGCTGACCCCGTTTTTATTGCTGCTGTTTGAATTGACCCGGTGGGACTGGGTGGGCCAGACCCTCTATTGTCTCTGCCTGCCTGGTTCAGTGGCGGCGCTGCTGTTTCCCAACTGGACCATGTTTCCCCAGTGGAACGTGGTCAATCTCCAGGGGTTTCTGCTGCACGCCCTGCTGGTGTTCTGCCCGTTGCTGGAACTGCAGCGAGGGGCGATTATCCCTCGATTTGGACACATGTGGAAGGCCTGGGCCTTTTTGGCGGTGGTCACCCCGCCCATTTACCTGTTTAATCTGCGCTTTGGCACCAATTATTTTTTCCTGAACGCCGGCAGCCCCGGCTCCCCGCTGGAGTGGCTGATTGTCCGGATGGGCAATCCGGGCTTCCTGCTGGGTTACGCCGCCATCGCCCTGGCGGTGACCGCCGGGATGTACCTGCCCCGACTGTTTGGTGGATATAAATAAAACAGGACAGCTTCTTGAGAGAAGCTGTCCTGTTATTTTTGCAAAATCAGGGCTTAGTTGGTCATCAGCCGGACCCACTCGCTGTCATAGAGATCCAGGGTGTCCTGGGGCAGGTTGATGAAGGTGTCGGTGTTGGCCAGCAGTGCCTCATCGGGGTAGCAGATCTCGCTGTTCTTCAGATCGTCGCTGAGCAGCTCCCGGGCGGCGCTGGAGGGGGAGGAGTAGGCAATATACTCGATGTTCCGGGCCATGTTCTCCGGGTCACACATGAAGTTGATGAAAGCCTCGGCGTTCTCCTTGTTCTGGGCGCCCTTGGGAACGCACATGGCGTCCACAAAGAGGTTGGTGCCCTCCTTGGGGACCACAAAGGCCAGATCCGGGTTCTCCTCAATCATGGTGATGGCGTCACCGGCATAGTAGGGGCCCACGGCGGCCTCGCCGCCCTCCAGCTTGTCAAAAATCTGGTCCATGACGTAGGCCTGCACCAGGGGCTTCTGCTCAATCAGCAGATCGGTGGCTTCGGTGATCTGGGCAGCGTCAGTGGTGTTCTGGGAGTAGCCCAGATATTTCAGGGCGATACCCAGAGCGTCCCGGCTGTTGTTGAACATCAGGATCTGACCGCTGAGATTTTCGTCCCAAAGCACGCTCCAGCTGTCGGGCACATAGTCCAGCATGGTGGTGTTGTAGATGATACCCACGGTACCCCAGGTGTAGGCCACGGAATACTTGTTCTCCGGGTCAAACTCCAGCCCCTTGTAGGCGTCATCAATATACTGGTAGTTGGGAATATTGTCAAAATCCAGCTCCTCCAGCATATCCTCGCTGATCATGCGGGAGATCATATAGTCGGAAGGAATGATCACGTCGTAATCGGCGCTGCCACTGGAGAGCATGGAGTAAAGAGATTCGTTGTCGGCGTAGGTATCATAGTTGACCTTGATACCGGTTTCCTCGGTGAATTCTTTCAACAGATCTTCGTCGATATACTCGCCCCAGTTGTAGACGTTGACCTCACCGTTGGGAGCACTGCTGCCGCATCCGGTCAGGCCGAGGGTCAGGCTCATCACCATCACAAGTGCGAGCACGAGGGCAAATACGTTTTTTTTCATTTATCTATCCCCTTTCGGATTTGAAATACAATTTTTGAAAAAGCAGGGAAGGGGCGGCTCAGGCCGCACCCTTCCAGGCCTGTTCCCGTTTGATCCGGGCCTTTTCCTGTCGGACCGAGTGGATGTTCACGGCAATGAGTACCAGAAGTACCACCACAAAGACCAGGGTGGAAAGGGCGTTGATCTCGGGAGAAATGCGTTTTCTGGTCATGGAGTAAATCTCCATAGAGAGTGTGGAGGCGCCGCTGCCGGCGGTAAAGTAGGAGATGATGAAGTCATCCACACTCATGGTGAAGGACAGCACAGCGCCGCTGATAATGCCGGGCATCAGCTCGGGCAGGACCACCTTCCGGAAGGCATACCAAGGGGTAGCGCCCAAATCCATAGCGGCCTCGTAAAGGTTGGGGTCCAGCTGGTTGAACTTAGGCAGCACTGACAGGATTACATAGGGCACGTCAAAGGTAATGTGGGCCAGCAGCAGGGTGCCGAAGCCGGTGCGAAGAGTGATCCCGAAGATCTCACCAATGGTGGCATTGAAGGCGCCGAAGGCAAAGACAAAGAGCATCATCAGAGAAACACCGGTGATGATGTCGGCATTGGTCATGGGGATGTTGTTGATGGCCATGACAATGGCCCGGGGCTTGCGGCGCATACTGGCAAAGCCCACAGCGGCGGCAGTGCCCAGAATGGTGGCAAAGATCATGGCCAGCAGCGAGACCTCCAGAGTGGTGGCCAGACTGTTCAAAATCCGGGTATCAGAGAACAGGTCGGCGTACCAATGGAGGGAAAAGCCGGTCCATACCGTGCGGCTCTTGGAGTCGTTGAAGGAAAAGACGATGAGTACCAGAATGGGGGCGTACATGAAAATCAGGGTGATGATCATGCATACCCGAGCGAAAATACTGTTCTTTTTCATGGCAGCACCGCCGTTTCTTCGCCGTCACCAAACCGGTTCATAATGGCCATGCAGATCAGTACAATAGCCATCATAACCAGGGAGACTGCACTGCCCAGATAGGGGTTGTAGGAGTTGCCGTAGAACTGCATTTCAATGAGATCGCCCAGCAGCATGGTCTTGCCGCCGCCCAGCAATTTGCTGATGGCGAAGGTAGACACCGAGGGAATAAAGACCATGGTGATGCCGCTGATGACCCCGGGAATGGACAGGGGAAAGATCACACGGCGAAACACATTGGCTGTATTGGCCCCCAAGTCCTGAGCTGCCTCAATGACCTTGCTGTCAATCTTGTCGATGACGGTGTAGATGGGCAGGATCATAAAGGGCAGATAGTTATAAACCATGCCCAGCACCACAGCTCCCTTGGTATTGATCATGGGGAAATAGCTGATGTTGGTGCCGAAGATGTGGTTGATGAGCTTGAACAGCCCCAGAGCGCTGAACAGCTCGTTGAGAATGCCGGTGTTTTCCAGCAGGCTCATCCAGGCGTAGGTCCGCAGCAGAAAGTTCATCCACATGGGCAGCATGAGGATGATCATGGCGATGCGCTTGACACCGGGCCGCTCCCGGGTCATCCAGTAGGCGATGGGGTAACCGATCACCAGACAGATGGCGGTGGCCACGATGGCCAGCAGGAAGGAGTCGGCAAAGACCCCGGCGTAGGAGGCCAGGTGGGCGAAATTGGAGAGGGTGAACCCTCCGTCCCGGGTGGTCAGAGCGTAGCCCAAGATCAAAAACAGCGGAATTACCACAAAAATGGCCATCCAGATGATATAGGGAATGCCCAACAGTTTATTTTTCATGGCATTGCCCTCAGGATTTGTGCATAATGTGGATGTCATCGGGAGTCAGCGTCATGCCGATCTCCTGGCCTACGGCGCGGCTCTGGGTGGACTGGACTTTCCAGGTGAAGGTGGGGGACTTGACCATCATTTCGTAATGGATGCCCTTAAAGACCACGCTTTCCACCACGCCGCGGATATGGCCCTGCTCCGGCTCGGTCAGGTGCAGGTCCTCAGGCCGCACCACCACGTCCACCGGGGTGTTTTCGCCGAAGCCGCCGTCCAGACAGGGGAAGGTGTGGCCAGCAAAAGTGACCAGCTTGTCCCGGACCATGATGCCGTCGATGATGTTGCTCTCGCCGATGAAATTGGCGACGAAAGCGTTTTTCGGTTCATTATAAATGTCAGTCGGAGTACCGATCTGCTGAATCTTACCGCTGTTCATGACCACGATGGTGTCGCTCATGGTGAGGGCCTCTTCCTGGTCGTGGGTAACATAGATGAAGGTGATGCCCACCTCCCGCTGGATCTTCTTCAGCTCCACCTGCATGCTCTTGCGCAGTTTCAGGTCGAGGGCGCCCAGGGGCTCGTCCAGCAGCAGCACCTTGGGCCGGTTGACAATGGCCCGGGCGATGGCGATACGCTGCTGCTGACCGCCGGAAAGGGAATTGACGCTGCGGGTCTGGTAACCGGACAGGTTCACCAGCGCCAGTGCTTCATCCACCCGGCGGCGGATCTCGTCCTCGGGCACCTTGCTGATGCGCAGGCCGAAGGCGATGTTTTCATAGATGTTCAGATGGGTGAACAGGGCGTATTTTTGGAATACCGTGTTGACCTGCCGTTTGTGGGGGGGCAGATCGTTGATGCGTTTGCCTCCAAACAGCACGTCACCGGACGTGGGCTTCTGGAAGCCGCCAATGATACGCAAAGTGGTAGTTTTGCCGCAGCCCGACGGGCCCAGCAATGTGAGAAATTCAGCATCGTTGATATAGAGATTGATCGAATCCAGTACGACCTCGCCGTCAAAATCCATGACGCAATCAACCAGCCGTATCAGCTCCTTGGACATTTATCCTCCCCCGTTTCTAAGATGTTGTTCGGTCCGGGGCCTGGCTGATTTGGTCCCGGAACGGCCTTGCGCAAGTGGTGCCGGAGGGCGCCCCTTGCGCAGAAAAAACGAATGCGATTTAGTCTACTTCTTAAGTGTCAAAAAGTCAATGATTTTGGCGAATTATTTCAAAGAAAAATGCGGGAAGAGCTCCTCCACAAAGTCCACGTGTTCCACCTGCCAGCTCTTGCCGTTGAGATAGGCCAGTTCGCCGGCGTCGGTGGTGAATTGGAAGGTCAGTTTCCAGCTCCAGAGGCACTGGTGTTTTTTGCCGTATTGCCGGTTAATACGCTCGGTGCCGTACTTGCCATCTCCCAGCAGCGGGTGGCCGGCGTGGGCCATCATCGCCCGGATCTGATGGGTGCGGCCGGTGATCAGATCGCATTCCACCAAAGACAGATTGCCCCGGGTGTCCAGGGTGCGGTACTTGGTGATGGCTTTCCGGCCTCCGGGCACCGGCTTGGAGCGGATGGACACCTGCTTTTTGGCCTCATCCTTTAACAGAAATCCCTCCAGAGTGCCGGCTGCCGGGGAGGGGCGGCCCAGCACCACGCAAAGATAGCGCTTTTCCAATTCCCGGTCCCGGATTTTCTGGTTCATGACCCGCAGGGCCTCGGCGGTCTTGGCGGCGATGACGATGCCGCCGGTGTTCCGGTCAATCCGGTTGCACAGGGCCGGAGCAAAGGCATTTTCCCAGTAGGGGCTCCACTCCTTCTTTTGATAAAGATAGGCCTGAATGTGGTTGATGAGGGTGTTCACTTTTTCCGTCTCGTCGGCGTGGACCACCATGCCCGGGGCCTTGTTCACCAGCAAAATGTGTTCGTCCTCATATAATATATCCAGTTTGGGCTTGAAAAGCTTCAGAAAAGCATTTTCCGGAGTGGGCTGGTCAAAGAACTCGTCGTTGATGTATAATTGAAGTACATCCCCCACCTGGAGCCGGGTATCCCGCTGAGCCCGGCCGCCGTTGAGCTTTACCCGTTTGATACGGATGTATTTTTGAGCCAGAGGGGCCGGGAGCAGGGGAAGGGTCTTGGCCAGCCAGCGATCCAGCCGCTGTCCGGCGTCATTTTTCCCAATGGTGAACTCTTTCATAGGGCATATCCTCCCAATTTAACAGCTTGCAGCCTGGATTATATCATATTCCCAGGGGAAAGAACAGCGGAGGGAAAAAATCCATCAAAAAATGTTTGACACACACCACCCCTTGGGGTATAATACAGCTTGTGCCGTTATGCGAGGTGTACTATGCTTCTCGAATTAAAACAAATTATACAGCATCCCGGCGAGGCGCTGCCCTTTACATTTGATCTGGATCTCTCTGATCTGGAGTTTTACGGGGCCCATCCCATTGCCGAGCCTGTTCACGTCACCGGTGAGGTGAAAAACCACGCCGGCCTTCTGGTCATGACCGGAACGGCGGAGACCACACTCCATGTGAACTGCGACCGCTGCGGAAAACCCTTCCTTCGGAAGATGACGCTGCCCTTTGAGCATATGCTGGCAGATCATCTGGAGGATGAGGAAAACGAGAACGATGAAATTATCCTGCTGAACGGAACAGTGCTGGATGCCGGCGATGCCGTCACCGACGACATGGTCTACGGCATGGACAGCAGCAACCTCTGCAAAGAGGATTGCAAGGGCCGTTGCTTCCGCTGCGGCAAGGACCTGAATGAGGGTCCCTGTGACTGCAAACCGGAGGTAGACCCCCGCATGGCCGTGTTGGCCAAGCTGTTGGAACAGCACGACTGAGTTAGTCTCCCGAAAGGGCTGAAATAGGAGGTGTCATAGAGTATGGCAGTCCCAAAGGCAAAAGTGTCCAAGGCTCGTCGCGATAAGAGACGCAGCAACGTCTGGAAGCTGGAGAACCCCAGTGTCCTGACCTGCCCCAAGTGCGGCGCTCCCCGTCTCCCCCATCGCATCTGCACGTCCTGCTGGACCTACAATGGCCGCGATTACAGCAAGAACGCTGAGGCGGCAAAGTAAGTTGATATGACTTGAGTAACGAGCCTGTCCGCGATCTGCGGCGGGCTCTTTACTTTTCCCGCGTTTTCGGATAAAATAAACTGATATACTTTGCTTATAAAAAAGAAGGGGAGGTGTGGCCTTGAGCACCAAGATCAAACGGGTAGAGCCCAGAACCCCGGCCCATCGGGCCAGAATCCGCCCGGGTGAGACCCTGGTGGAGGTCAACGGTCACCGAGTGGTGGACGTGCTGGACTACAAATTTTATACCTATGACGCCCGGCTGCTGCTCACCCTCCAGCAGGAGGACGGCTCCACTCGTTCTGTCCGGATCCGGAAAGGGGAAGGAGAGGACCTGGGGCTGGAGTTCGATACCTACCTGATGGACCGGGCCCGGTCCTGCGCCAACAACTGCATCTTCTGCTTTGTGGATCAGATGCCTCAGGGGATGCGGGATACCCTCTATTTCAAGGATGACGATGCCCGGTTGTCTTTCTTAATGGGCAACTATATCACCTTGACCAATCTTTCTCGCCGGGAGATTCAGCGGATTATTGACCTGCGGATTTCTCCCATTAACGTCTCCGTCCACACCACCGACCCGGCCCTGCGCTGCGAGATGCTGGGCAACCGCCGGGCCGGGGAGTCCATTGAGGTGATGCGCCGGTTTGCGGAAAACGGGGTGCAGATGAACTGCCAGATTGTGGCCTGCCCCGGCATCAACGACGGCCCTGCCCTCCAGCGTACTATGGAGGATTTGGCCGCCATGTATCCCGGGGTGGACAGCGTGTCCATCGTCCCGGTGGGAGTCACCAAATTCCGGGAGGGGCTCTATCCCCTGAAAATCTATGATAAGGACACCGCTGCCCAGGTCATCGACCAGGTGGAGGCCTTTGGCCGCACCTGCATGGAACGCTTCGGCACCACCATCTTCTGGTGCTCCGATGAGTTCTATCTGCTCTCCGGCCGGGAATTGCCCCAGGACGAGTACTATGAGGACTACCGGCAGCTGGAAAACGGCGTGGGTATGCTGCGGCTGCTGGAGACCGAGTTCCTCGCAGCGCTCAAAACCATGCCGGAACACGAGCCGGTGAAACCCTTTACCATTGCCACCGGCGTCTCCGCTGCTCCCACTATTGAACATCTGGTTCGGGAGGCGGCCCAGAGCTGCGGCGGCTTCCAGTGGCAGGTGATCCCCATTATCAACCACTTTTTCGGGGAGACCATTGTGGTGTCCGGCCTGGTCACCGGCCGGGACCTGATCGATCAGCTCCGGGGCAAGGAGCTGGGGGAGCGGTTGCTGCTGCCGGACAGCATGCTGCGCTACCACGAGAACGTCTTTTTGGATGACGTCACCATTGAAGAGGTGGAGGAGGCACTGGGGGTCCCCATCACCTTTGTGGAGCAGGACGGCATGCAGCTCTGCGACGCGATTTTCGGCCTGGGAGGCCAGCGCCGCACCTCCAACCCCATGGAGGATGCGGACGAATACTATCCCTATAACCCTTCAAAGGATGTGAACTGATATGGCAAAGCCCATTGTGGCCATTGTAGGCCGTCCCAATGTGGGAAAATCCATGCTCTTCAACCGACTGGCGGGCCAGCGCCTGTCCATTGTGGAGGACACCCCCGGTGTCACCCGAGACCGGCTCTACGCCGAGTGCGAGTGGGGCGGACGCACCTTCACCATCGTGGACACCGGCGGTATTGAGCCCAATACCGACAGCGAGATTCTGCAATTCATGCGGGACCAGGCGGAGCTGGCCATCCAGAACGCCACCGTCATTGTGCTGGTCTGCGACCTCCGCACCGGTGTCACCGCCGCCGACCAGGACGTGGCCAATATGCTGCTGCGGGCCAAGAAGCCGGTGGTGCTGGCTGTAAACAAGGCGGACTCCACCGGTGAGCCCGACCCCATCTTTTACGAGTTCTATAACCTGGGCCTGGGAGACCCCATCGCCGTCTCCGCCGTCCACGGCCACGGCACCGGCGACCTGCTGGAGGAGTGCCTGAAATACTTCCCGGAAGAGGACCAGGAAGAGGTGGAGGATGACGTCATCAAGGTGGCGGTCATTGGTAAGCCCAACGCCGGCAAATCCTCTCTGATCAACCGGATTCTGGGAGAGGAACGGGTGATTGTCAGCGATATGGCGGGCACCACCCGGGACGCGGTGGACTCCTATTTCGAGAACGACAAGGGCAAGTACCTGTTTATCGATACCGCCGGTATGCGGAAAAAGTCCAAGGTAGTGGACCGGGTGGAGAAATTCTCTGTGCTCCGGGCCACCATGGCCATTGACCGGGCCGATGTCTGCCTCATTATGATCGACGCCAACGACGGAGTGACGGAGCAGGACACCAAGGTGGCCGGCCTGGCCCATGAGGCGGGCAAGGCCTGCATTATTGTGGTCAATAAGTGGGATATTGTGGAGAAGGACGACAAGACCATGGACAAGATGCGCCAGGCGGTCCGGGCGGATCTCAGCTATATGAGCTACGCCCCCATTGTCTTTATCTCCGCTCTTACCGGTCAGCGGGTGGATCGGCTCTTTGAGCTCATCAACTATGTCAATGACCAGGCCACCCTGCGCATCAAGACCGGTGTGCTGAACTCCCTGCTGGCAGACGCCACCACTCGGGTCCAGCCTCCCACCGACAAGGGACGCCGGCTGAAAATCTACTATATGACCCAGATTGGTGTGCGGCCGCCCCACTTTGTCATCTTCTGCAATGATGCCCGGCTGTTCCATTTCTCCTACCAGCGCTATCTGGAAAACCAGATCCGTGGCACCTTTGGTATGGAGGGCACCCCCATCCGGCTGACCATCCGCCAGAAGGGCGATAAGGAGGAGGATTGAGGATGTCTTTCGTTACCATCCTTTTGGTTCTGGCCACGGTGGTGGCCAGTTATCTGTTGGGCTGCATCAATGGTGCCCTGCTGGTGAGCAAGTATATCCTGCGGGATGATGTGCGTAATCACGGCAGCGGCAACGCGGGTTTAACTAATTTTTATCGTGTCTTTGGCGGAAAGCTTACCATTGTGGTGGTGCTCTGTGATATGCTCAAGGCGGTGGCAGCGGTACTGCTGGGTAGCCTGCTGCTGGGCCACTTCCTGGGCTGGGTGGTGCTGGGCAAGTACATTGCCGGCCTGGCCTGCATGCTGGGCCACATGTTTCCCTGCATGTTCCAGTTCAAGGGAGGCAAGGGCATCCTGTCCGGCGGCGCCATCGCCCTGATGATGGACTGGCGCATCGCTCTGGTGGTCTGGGGCATTTTCATCATTCTCTTTGCCCTGACCAAGATGGTGTCGGTGGGTTCTTTGTCCGCGGGCTTGGCCTTTATGGTCATGAGCGCCGTCATCTACCGTAGTATCATCATCACTCTGTTTGCCATTGTCATCGGTGTGCTGGTATTCTGGGGCCACCGAAGCAATATCCTGCGCATTGCGAAGGGGGAGGAGAATACCTTCCACCTGCACCACAAAAACGCCGATTCGGAGGATTCCAAATGAAAGTCTGCGTATTGGGCAGCGGAGGCTGGGGCACCGCCTTGTCTCTGGTGCTGCTGGAAAACGGTCACGATGTGACCCTCTGGTCCTTTTTGAAGGAAGAATATGAGACCATCAAGGCCAACGGAGAAAACCCCATGCTGAAAGGGGTGCCCCTGCCGAAAGAATTGAAACTTACTTGGGATATGTCCGCCGCTGCCGGCTGCGATATGGTGGTGATGGCCACCCCGTCTTTTGCCATTCGGACCACCGCCCGGAAGCTGAAGGACATTGTCACCCCTGGTACCGTGCTGGTCAGCGTGGCCAAGGGCATCGAGGAGGGCACCTCCAAGCGGCTCACCGAGGCTATTGAGGAGGAGACCCAGGGCATGTGTCCGGTGGTGGCCCTCTGTGGACCCACCCACGCTGAGGAGGTAGGCCGGGGCATTCCCAGCGCCATCGTGGCGGCCTCCAAAGATCAGCAGGCGGCAGAACTGGTGCAGCAGCTGTTTATGAACGGCCGTTTCCGTGTCTATACCTCCTCCGACGTGGTGGGGGCGGAACTGGGAGCAGCTTTGAAAAACGTCATTGCCCTCTGCGCCGGCATCAGTGACGGCATGGGGTTCGGAGATAATACCCGGGCCATGCTGATGACCCGAGGCCTCACTGAAATCGCCCGGCTGGGCGTGGCCCTGGGAGGTCGCCAGGCCACCTTTGCCGGCCTCACCGGTGTGGGAGACCTCATTGTCACCTGTACCTCCATGCACTCCCGGAACCACCGGGCAGGTATTCTCATTGGCCAGGGAGTGGAACCCCAGGAGGCCGTGAAGCAGATTGGCGCTGTGGTGGAGGGCTTCTATGCCGCCAAGACCGCCCTGGAGCTGGCCAACAAGAATGGAGTGGAAATGCCCATCACCGAGGCGGCCTATGCCGTGCTCTATAAGGGCATGGCTCCTGTCGAGGCCATGCGGCAGCTCATGGCCCGGGATCGGAAGCAGGAGACCGAGGAATCCTGGCTGTAAACAAAAGCAAGAGCGTAGAAATCGTTGGTTTCTACGCTCTTTTTCATATTTTAGACTTCTTCGCTCTTGTCGGATTCCTGTGTTTTGTCTTTTGGATGCCGCATCTGCCACAGAATCAAGCTTCCGATGATAGCAATGGCCACAATGGGGCCCGCCTCGGGCCAATTCATTTTCCAGCCAAAGGCAGAACCCAAATACCCTGCCAATATCGTCACAACAAAAGCCAAAACCTCCATGCCTTTACCCCTCCTCACAATATTTGTGAGAAAAGGATAACACGCAAGAAAGTTTACCGCAAGCAATTAAAGCCGCTTTTTCCGGAAGCAGAAGGTAATTGCGAAGAACAGGGCCAGTACCAGGGTAATGCTGGCGCCGGCAGAGGAGCCGATATAGTAGGACAGCATCAATCCGGCGATGCCTGCCACCAGGGCTCCCAGCAGGGAGAACAGGGTGTACTGCCGCATGTTCCGGGCCAGATTCCGGGCCATGGCGCCCGGCAGAATCAGCAGGGAGTTGATGACCAACAGACCGATCCAGGTCATGGTCAGGGTGACCACCACCGCTACGGCACAGTTAAACACCGCCTCCACGGCGAACAGGGATACTCCCCGGCTATCTGCTAGAGCCGGATGGACGGCGGAGAGGGTGAGCTGGTTCAGAGCCAGCACCCAGAGTACCACCACCGCCAGCAAAATCAGGGCCAGCAGCCCGATTCGGGCCGGGGAGACGGACAAAATATCGCCCACCAGCAGACTGTTGAATTTTGTGAAGCTGCTGCCTCCCAGGGTGGACAGGAAGATGCCCAGAGCCACCGCCGTGGAGGAGAACACACCGATCACTGTGTCGCTGGCCAGATCACTTTTGTGACGCACCAGGCTGAACAGCAGGGCGAAAATAACCGCCAGAATCACCGCACATCCGGTGGGGGCGGCCAGTCCGCAGAGGGCGCCAATGGCCAGCCCGGCAAAGGCGCTGTGGCCCAGGGCGTCGGAGAAGAAGCTCATCCGGCTTTGCACCACCATGGTGGACATGAGACCAAAGAGGGGAGAGATCACCAAAATGGCCAGCAATGCGTTTTTCATAAAGAACATGGAGCCGCTCTCCGCCCACTCAAAGGGGAGCAGATCTACCAGAGAATACCAGAAACTCATCTCAGGCCGCCTCCTTTCCCGTGCTCCGGAAACTGGGCCTTGAACTCCGGGGAGGAGAGCACCAGCAGAGGGGGACCTTGACGGAGCACCTGCTTTTTCAGCAGCACCACCTTGTCCACCATCTTCAGGGTGGCGAAGTCGTGGGTGGAGATCAGAATGGACAGGTCGTAGTTGGTGCGGATCTCGTCCAGCAGTTTCAACAGCTGCCGCTCTCCGGCCTCATCCACGCCGGACATGGGCTCGTCCAGAATCAGAATGTTGGGCAGAGGTTCCAGAGCCATGGCCAGCAGCACCCGCTGTACCTCGCCTCCGGACAGAGCCCCTACTCGCTTGTCAATGAGCCCCTGGGCGTTGACCCGCTTCAGGCATTCTTCCACCCGCTGCCGCAGCTTTTTGGGGGTGGGCAGCCAGATGGGATAACGGGAGATGGCCGCGGCAAACAGGTCCAGCACGCTGACCGGGTCTCCCGGGTCAAAGGTGGGACTTTGGGGCACATAGCCAATCCGGGGCTTCAAATGCTCACCGGCGGCGGTTTGGAAAGAGATAGAGCCTTCCGAGTAGCTCATTTGCCCCAGAATGCTTTTGAACAGGGAGCTCTTGCCGGCCCCGTTGGGGCCGATCAGGGCGATGAGTTCGCCGCAGTGCATATGAAAGCTGACGTGATCCAAAATCACGTCATCACCCCGGATTACCGTCAGATCCTGTACCTTCAGACAGCAGGAGCCGTGGCATCCGGTGGTGCAGTTTTGATGTTTGATGGGTTTTGTCACTGGTATGCCTCCATGATCGTCTCAATATTTTGGCGGATGACCGCCTCATAGGCCTCTAAACCGCCCCCATCGCCGCTCATGCACATGCTGAGGGGATAGGTTTCAATGCCGCACTCCCGGCAGATGGCCAAGGCGGTGGCGTTGCTGCCGTTGACCTCGGTAAACACCGCAGGCAGCTGGTTTTCTTCCACCAAATGGGTGATTTCCACAATGGTTTTGGCGGAGGCTTCGCTGCCTTCTTCCTCTTCCACAGCAGCCAGCAGGTGCATGCCGAAGCTATCGGCGAAGTAGCCGAATCCATCGTGGAAAGTGATCAGATCATAGTGTCCTCCGTCCAGCAGATCCAGCATCTCCTCCCGGAACTCTGTCAGTTCCTGGGCAACCGCCTCGGCATTGTCCAGATAGGCATCCGCGTGGTCCGGATCCAGTTCTGCCAGCCCCTGGGCAATGTTCTGGGCCATCACGGCGGCATTGCGGGGGTCCATCCAGATGTGAGGATCGGTTTCATGGCTGTGATCAGACTCCAGACCGTGATCATGGCCGTGGCCGTCGTCCTCTTCCGGCTCCCGGGGCGTGATTCCCTGAGAGCAGTCAATGATAGAGCGGCCCTCCAACACGTCCTCCAGAAAGTCCTCCAGCCCCAATCCGTTGATCAGCAGCACGTCGGCCTGTTCCACCCGGCGCATGTCCTGCATGGTCAGGGTGTAATCGTGCAGACAGGAGACCTCCTGATCAATAACCAGGCTGACAGACACCCCATCCACCCCTTCAGTGACTGCCTGGGAGAGCAGATAGACCGGGTAGGTTGTGGCTGCCGCCTGAAAGTCCCCTTGGCTGGCCTGGGAAGACTGGCTGGAGTCGCAGCCAGAGAGTACCAGCAGGAAAGACAAAAGTAAAAGCAAAATCGACTTTTTCAATGGAACACCTCCAAGAACTAATATTTTAACATTTGCCCCTAATAAAGTCAATTTTATGTACATTTTCTCATATGAACAGGGATAAAAATGAAGGGACAGCTCCTTGAAGAGCTGTCCCTGTATTCGATGAAAATGGAACTGGCTGCGTTACTTGTTGCCGTGCAGCAGGGGGGAGAGAGGCTTGTAGATCAGGAAGCAGATGATGGCGTCAATGAGTCCCTTGCAGAAGGTGAAGGGCAGGTTGAAGATCACCAGGCACTTGAGCAGACTGTCAGAGGAGGGCAGGATGACCTGATACATGCCGATGATGGCCTCCATGGGCATACCGTAGCACACCTCATAGGCAGGATAGACCATGAAATAGTTGAAGGGGACGGAGAGGACAGCCATAATGGCGCAGCCCACCAGGCTGGCAATAACGGCTCCGGTCCGGTTTTTCTTGAAGTGATAGATCAGACCAGCGGACAGGCAGAACACCGCTCCCATGGAGAAGTTGAAGATTTCACCCACATAGGCGCTGGAGGTACCCTTAAAAATGATGTGCAGCAGGTTCTTCAGCAGTTCGATAATCACGCCGTAGACGGGGCCCAGGGCGAAGGAGCCCAGCAGGGCAGGCAGATCGGAGATATCCATCTTGACAAAGCTGGGAATCAGCATGGGGATGGGGAACTCAACGAACATCAGCACAAAGGCCACGGCGCTGAGCATGGCGGTGACCACCAGGGAACGGGTGGTGATTTTTGCCTTACGGGGGGTGGAAAGGGTCTGGGTTGTGGTTTTCATGGAAAACACTCCTTTGAAATAAGTAAACACCTGAAAGACCATGTCTTTCAGGTGTTGCGATTTCATAGGAGCTGCGCGAAAAATACAACACATCTTCTTCCATCCAGACTATACTGTCGGTATCGGAGTTACACCGATTCAACCAAAATACTTTGGGTCGCGGACTATACCGCCGGTCGGGAATTACACCCTGCCCTGAAGACATCGCTGTTCAGTTGTTGTTCTGAATAAAAATATAACACGCAGTCAGCAGAAATGCAAGCTTTTTTTCGACGTGGAAGAAATAGGTGGGTAAGAAAAAGACTTTAGAGTGCGAATTTGTGGGATTGAGGCTTTGGGAGGGAGGTGATATAATAGAAAAAAGTTGAGAAAATGAGGTGAACCCATGAGCGAAGCGACAACCTGCTGTTTTACCGGCCACCGGCCCCACCGGCTGCCTTGGCATGAGGATGAGCTGGATCCCCGGTGCCAGCGGCTTCGGGAGGAATTGGACCGCCAGGTGGATCGGGCTTATCAACAGGGCTACCGGCATTTTATATCTGGCATGGCCCAGGGCGGCGACCTGATGTTCTGTGAATCGGTGCTGCGGCTCAAGGAGCGCCACCCAGAGGTGGTGCTGGAGGCGGCCATACCCTATCCCGGCCAGGCGGACCGCTGGAAGGCCCCGCAACAGGAGCGCTACCGCCGGCTGCTGGCCCAGTGCGATTTGGAGACGATGGTTCAACAGAACTATACGCCGGACTGTATGCAGCGCCGGAATTACTATATGGTGGAGCGCTCCGGGCTGCTGATTGCCCTCTATGACGGCAACCCCGGCGGCGGCACCTGCAAGACCTTGCTCTACGCCATCCGTCGTGCGCTGGACGTGATTCAGCTGGACCCCGCCCGGTTCTGACCCTACCGGGCCGAGCATCCGGCACAGCAAAATTGATTTTATCCTATAGCCGAAAGGCCGCTGCCATAACAGCGGCCTTTCGGCTTTTGTCATATGGGAGAATGGCGCATAGAATGGCATAGCCGACATAGAAAAAGGATGGTGTGTCATTTGAAACGAGAATATTATTTTTGGGTGGTCGGCGGTGATCTGCGGCAGGTCAAGCTGGCCCAGCTGCTGCAATTGGATGGACATACGACCCAGACCTACGCCATGGAGCTGAGACCGGAGCAGGGAGACCTGTCCGGATCTGATACCCTGAAGGGAATTGATCGGGCAGACTGCGTCATTCTGCCCCTGCCCGCAGCCGGAGAGGCCGGTATGCTGAATGCACCTCTCTCAGACCGGAAAGTGCCCCTGTCGTCAGTGCTCCAGGCCATGCGGCCGGGTCAGATTCTCTGCGGGGGAAAGCTGACCCAAGAGCTGAAGGATCAGGCCCAGCAGCGGGGAATCGATGTCTATGATTACTTCGCCCAGGAGGAGCTGGCAGTGAAAAACGCCATTCCCACCGCCGAGGGTGCCATTCAGATCGCCATGGAAGAGCTGCCCACCACGCTGTTTGGTTCCCGGGTGCTGGTCATCGGCTTCGGCCGGCTGGGCAAACTGCTGGCCCATCGGCTCAAGGCCTTGGGGGCCCGGGTCACCGTATCCGCCCGCAGTTATCAGGATTTGGCCTGGATCGAATCCTATGGTTACTGCGCAGAGCGCACCGATCAGCTGGAGGGCTGGTTGTGCAACTATGATCTGATTGTCAACACCGTGCCCGCTCTGGTGCTGGGGGAGGCAGAGCTGGAGGATCTGTCTCCGGACTGCCTGGTGATCGATCTGGCCAGCCGCCCTGGAGGTGTGGATTTCGAGTCCGCCGCCGTGTTGGGGATCAAAGTGATTTGGGCCCTGTCGCTGCCGGGAAAGGTGGCCCCGGTGACCTCGGGTAAAATCATCCGGGATACAATCTATCATCTTTTACAGGAGGCGGAGCCATGAGACCAGAGGATTTGCGGGTAGGATTTGCCGTCTGCGGCTCCTATTGTACCTTTTCCCAGGTGTTCCCGGTGATGGAAGAAATGGCAAAGATTTACGGCACGGTACAGCCCATTTTTTCAGAGCGCTCAGCGGTGACGGACACCCGGTTCGGGTCCGCCTCCTCTTTCCTGGAGTGGGCAGAGCGATGCACCGGATGCCGCCCCATTCTGACCATTCGGGAAGCAGAGCCCATCGGCCCCAAAAAGCTGCTGGATGTGCTGGTGATCGCCCCCTGTACCGGCAATACTTTGGCCAAACTGGCGGCGGGAGTCACCGATTCCAGCGTCACTATGGCGGCCAAGGCCCATCTGCGCAACGGCCGGCCCCTGGTGATCGCCCCCTCCACCAATGACGGGCTCACCGTGTCCCTGCGCAATCTGGGAGAGCTGGCCCTGCGGAAGCATGTCTATCTGGTGCCCTTCCGCCAGGATGACCCGGAGAAGAAGCCCACATCCCTGGTGGCAGACATGAGCCTGATTCCCCAGGCGGTGGCGGCGGCGCTGGAGGGACGTCAGCTCCAGCCGGTGCTGTTGGCGCCCCCCGAGAGCTGAGCCTGACACAGAGAAACGATCCGGAAACCCTTCCGGATCGTTTCTGCATTTGGCGGTAAGGATTCGACAGTGACCGACAGCAAGCCGGCGGAATAGACTGGGAATGGGAAGTCCTTTCCCACTCATATTGAGTGAAAGGTGTCTATGCTATGAATCAGTTGATCCGTTTGAATGATCTGGCTCCGGGCCAGCGGGGGCGGGTGCTCTCGCTGGATGTGGCCGGAGGCATGCGCCGCCGGCTGCTGGATCTGGGTCTGGTGGAGGATACCGCCGTAGAGTGTCTGGGCAGAAGTCCCGGGGGAGACCCGGCGGCCTATCTGATCCGGGGGGCCGTCATCGCCCTGCGGGACAGCGACAGCCGAGGTATCCTGATCCGACCGGTTTAAATAAGGAGGCGAGGAGCAATGGGACTGACCCATTCTTCCACCGGGCGGGGGGCGGCCGCCGAGGCTCTGAGCCTGAGCCGCGCCTGGCCCGGAGAACGGGTGATTGCCCTGGCGGGCAACCCCAATGTAGGAAAGAGCACGTTATTTAACGCGCTGACCAATCTGCACCAGCACACCGGCAATTGGCCCGGAAAGACGGTGGCCCTGGCCGCTGGGAGATGCACCTCCCAGCGGCAGGACTACCTCTTTGTGGACCTGCCGGGTACATATTCTCTGATGGCCCATTCGCCGGAAGAGGAAGTGGCCCGGGATTTTGTCTGCTTTGGAGGCGCGGATGCAGCGGTGGTGGTGTGCGACGCCACCTGTCTGGAGCGCAATTTGAATCTGGTACTCCAGACCCTGGAGCTTTGTCCCCGGACCCTGGTATGCGTCAATCTGCTGGACGAGGCAAAGCGCAAAGGGGTAGAGGTGGATCTGCCGCTGCTGTCCCAAAAGCTGGGGGTGCCGGTGGTGGGTACCTCCGTCCGGGACAAAAGCTCCCAGGCCCGGCTGCTGGCAGCCCTGGACGACCTGGTGGAGGGACCGGCCCCAACACCGGTCCAGGTCCGCTATCCTTCAGTGCTGGAGTCCTCTGTGGCACTGCTGGAACCCTTTTTAAAGTCCTTCCGGGGGCCGCTGTTCGGCCGCTGGTTGGCCCTGCGGCTGTTGGAAGGGGACGAGACGCTGTTGAATAAGGCTCAGCAGGCCCTAAAGGTGACGTTTACGCAGATCCCAGGACTCACCTGGGCCCTGGAAGCAGCCCGGGCCCGGCTGGCGGAGCAGAACATTGACGCCAGCGGTATCCAGGATATGCTGACCTCTGCCTTGGTCCGGCGGGGGGAGGAGCTGGCCCGGGCAGTGGTGCGCTCCGGAGCCGGGGAGCGGCGGGATCGGAAATTAGATCGGCTGCTCACCAGCCGTTGTACCGGTTACCCGGCCATGGTCCTGCTGCTGGCTCTGGTGCTCTGGCTCACCATCCAGGGGGCCAATTATCCCTCGGAACTGTTATCCCGGCTGTTGTTCTGGTTTCAGGACCGGCTTACCGAGCTGTTTCAATTCTTGGGTGCACCGGATTGGCTCCATGGCCTGTTGGTGCTGGGAGCTTATCGCACCCTGGCCTGGGTGGTGTCCGTTATGCTGCCCCCCATGGCAATCTTTTTCCCCCTGTTTACCCTGCTGGAGGACGCGGGCTATCTGCCTCGGGTGGCCTACAATCTGGATCGACCCTTCCAGCGCTGTCACGCCTGCGGCAAGCAGGCCTTGACTATGTGCATGGGCTTTGGCTGCAATGCGGCGGGGGTGGTGGGCTGCCGCATCATCGACTCCCCCCGGGAGCGGCTGCTGGCCATCCTGACCAATAATTTTGTGCCCTGTAACGGCCGGTTTCCCACGCTCATTGCGGTGATTACCATGTTCTTTGTGGGGACCGGAGGCGGGACGCTTGCTTCCATCTGGTCTGCTTTATTGCTCACTGGTGTGATTCTGTTGGGGATCGGGGCTACCTTCGGCATGACCCGGCTGCTCTCCGCCACACTGCTGCGGGGTATGCCCTCCTCCTTTGCCCTGGAGCTGCCTTCCTACCGAAGACCCCAGATCGGGAAAGTACTGGTCCGCTCTTTGGTGGATCGGACTGCTTTTGTGCTGGGCCGGGCAGCGGCGGTGGCTGCGCCGGCGGGGGCTCTGCTTTGGCTTCTGGCCAATGTCCAGCCCGGGGGTGTCAGCCTGCTGACCAGTTTAGCGGGATTTTTTGATCCTTTTGCCCGGCTTATGGGGTTGGACGGGGTCATTTTGGTGGCATTTTTGCTGGGATTCCCCGCCAACGAAATCGTCATTCCCATTATTCTGATGGCCTATCTGTCCCAGGGCAGCCTGATCGAATATGAAAGCCTGGCTCAGCTGCAAAGTCTGTTGGTGTCCAACGGCTGGAGTTGGGTAACTGCGGTGTGTATGCTGCTGTTCTGCCTGTTTCACTGGCCCTGCTCCACCACCTTGCTCACCATCCGAAAAGAGACCGGCTCCTGGGGCTGGACCGCACTGGGAGCGTTGTTACCCACCGGGTTGGGGATTACAGTCTGCATGTTGTTCTGCACATTTGTTCATCTTCTGGGCTTAATTTGACGGATACAGATTGAAAGCCCGGTTTCGGACTGCTACAATAGAGAAAAATCAGAAGGAAAGGAAGTATTTCCGTGAATGCCTTGGAATTGAAAGAGCAGGTTTGCGATTGGGCAAAGCGGGCCTATCATGACGGCCTGTTTGAGGGTACCTGCGGCAATCTCAGCGCCTTTGACCGAGAGCAGGGGATTGTGGTGATTACGCCCTCCGGGTTGTCCTATGATCGGTACCGGCCGGAAGATATGGTAGTCATTGATTTGGAAGGCAAGGTGCTGGAGGGAAACTTTCCGCCTTCCTCCGAATGGATCATGCATACCATGGTCTACCGGAAAAAACCGGAGGTGGGTGCGGTGATTCATACCCACTCTCCCTATGCCAGTGCCTTTGCAGTGCGTCATGAAGCCATTCCCGCCATACTCATCGAGATGATTCCGACTTTGGGAGGCGATGTGCCTTTGGCGGAGTTCGGTATGCCCGGCACCGAGGAGGTGGGAGCCCAGGCCGTCAAGGTGTTGGATGGCCGGGGCGGCTGCCTGCTGGCCAACCACGGTGTGCTGGCGGTGGGCGGCAGTCTGGAGCAGGCCTTTGTCCGGGCAGGTTATGTGGAGAACGCCGCCATGATCTGCTCCATTGCCATGAGCAGCGGCTCCATTGTTCCTCTGGATAAAGAACTTTGCAAGGCGGTGCAGGCCCACTACGGCGTAAAAATTTGACAACAGTTCACGCAACGAAAGATAAAAGGAGGCAGAACCACATGGGCAGACGGGACGAGGGGCTGGCATTCCTGCTCCGTTATGAGAACGTGGCTTGGTATGAGGACGGCGCAGTGCGCATCCTGGACCGGCGCATTTATCCGGTGCGGATTGAATTTGTCACCTGCCGCAGTCATCAGGAGGTGGCCCAGGCCATTGCAGACATGGTGACCCAGAGCGGCGGACCCTATACGGCGGCAGCTATGGGTATGGCTTTGGCGGCCTATGAGGCCCGGGAACTGAGCGGGGAAGAGGCCCTGGCCTATCTGGAGCGGGCGGCCTATACGCTGTCTCACGCCCGTCCCACCACCTCGGCCAAAATGGCCCGGGTCACCGGGCGCAGCCTGGAGGTGGCCCGCAAGGCTCTGGAACAGGGAGTTCACGGGGTGGATTTGGCGGAGACGTTGCGGCAGCAGGCCCTGGAGCAGTTGGAAGAAGGCTATGCAGAGCATGATAAGCTGGCGGGGTACTTGGCAGATCTGACTCCGGCCCATGCCACGGTTATGACCCAGTGCTTTGCCGAGTCCATCATCGGCGCTTACCTGCGGGAGTGCCGCCGCCGGGGCAATGAAATCAAGCTGATCTGCCCCGAAACCCGGCCCTACTTCCAGGGAGCCCGGCTCACCGCCAGTGTGGCCCGGGATATGGACTTTGACGTGACGGTGATCAGCGACAATATGCCCGGCTATACCATGCGGGAGAAGCATGTGGATCTGTTCACCTCCGCCGCCGATGTGATCACCATGGACGGCCATATTATCAACAAGGTGGGCACCTTCCAGATTGCCCTTTGCGCCAGCTATTGGGGAATTCCCTATTATGTGACTGGGGCGCCTAACCCCAGCCACCCGGATCTGGCCTCTGTCTCCATCGAGGAGCGGGACCCGGAACTGGTGCTGGATGCTATGGGGACAAAAACAACTCTGCCGGGAGTGAAGGGATTTTATCCTGCCTTTGACGTGACACCTCCCAAGCTGTGTGACGGAGTGGTCACCGATCGTGGTATCTTTGCACCCACGGATTTGAAACGGTATTTCCAGTAAAACAAAGGACCCATGCCATATGGCATGGGTCCTTTGCTGTCGTTTCTATCAGGTTTGGGTGGTGCCTTCTGTGTCAGAGGGAGAAGCGGTTTCTGTAGATTCCAGCAGACCGGGATAGCCGGCTGTGTAGTTAGTGACAGCTAAAAAGGAACCGTCCTCTCCTGTACTGAAATAGCCCCGATCCACCAGAAGCTCTTGGATATTGTCCCGGGAGACTTCTTCAGGATAGAACAGGCTGGCAGGTACATTGATCCGGCCATTGTCCAGACTGTCGGTGGTGTCAAGTTGAGTGCCGGAGGCCAGCGCCATGGCCACCCGGGCGGCCTCCTGAGCCATGCCGGTGCAATCCTGGAGCAACGTCATGGATTGGCGTCCGGAAACCAAGGCATTGACGCTGGCTTCCTCGCAGCCCAGACCGGTTACAATGGGATATACTCCTCCGGTAAAGCTGGAAAAGAGCACATCGCTGACCGTCAGCGCCAGATCATCCGTGGCACAAAGAATCGCGTCCAATGTCCCGTCGGCATAGTTGGAGGAGAGCAGTTCCTTCATGCGGGCCGCGGTATCCTCCTGACTTTCGGTGGCGCATGCTTCCAGGGTGTTTTGGCCGGAACGAATGATCAGAGTACCCGCATCCAGATAGGGCTGCAGTACCTCCATGGCGCCCCGGAACTGGAACACAGTCAGAGGATCGGCAGCGTTGTCAAAGAAAAGCTCGATGGTGCGGGGTTCCGTGGCGTTCTGAAGGGAGAGACGGCTTTCAATGAAGCGGGCCTGAAGATAGCCGGCCTCATAGCCGTCGAAGCCTACATAGTAGTCCACGTTAGCCGAATCCGCAATAAAGGTGTCATAAGCAATCAGGTTGATTCCGTCTGCCATGGCCAATCGGGACAGATCATCCTGCGTCTCTTCTTCGGAGTCAGAGGCGCCGCCGCTGATCAGTTGGTGGTCGGTATCACCAAGATCCAGGGATCCGGCCAAACTACTCTCGTCCACAGCAGCCATAATAATGGTGGTGCAGCCAGCTCCGATCATATCCTGAATCTGCTGTATCTGGGCGGTGGCGTTATCCCCGGCAAATTGGATGTTAACCTCATAACCGGCCTGGGTGAGAATATCGTGCATGATCTCACTGTCATTGGCCCACTTGGCGGTGGAGTCGTTGGGCATGGATATGCCGATTTTTTTTGAGGGTTCGCCCCGGGAAAACCGTCCAGCGCAGCCGGTCAGGATGGTCATTACAATTATCACAGCCAGAAATAGGCTGAACAATCTGGACTTCATGGATAAACCTCCTCTTTCAGGCTCCTAAGAGCTGAAAGATGATGATGCGCCGGTGGCGCAACACTTGACATAATTTAAAATATCATACCACATTTTGCGGTAAAAGGGAAGAGGATTCCTGTAACCATCTGGTTATACCACCATCCATAGTGCGGAGTAACAGCGTTACTGGCGGAAGTAACAACGAATTTGAGCGGATTATGTTATAATGGGGCTAGAACACAACACCAGGAGGCGAACAAAATGGAATTTCATCTTCGACTGAAAGAGCTGCGGGCCCAGCGAGGCATCTCCCAGCGGGAGCTGGCGGAGCAGATCCATATCAGTCGTTCAGCGGTGGCCAAATGGGAGAATGGAGTTTCACATAAT
>JAHZGF010000053.1 GCA_019420945.1 Clostridiales bacterium
GCGAACACGGCCAGCCACATATTGGCGAAACCCAGCGCAATCAGTACGAGGCAGGCCAGTTTTACGCCGATGGCCACCACGATGTTCTGATAGACGATGCCAAGGCACTTGCGGGAGATTTTGATTGCTTTGGAAATTTGCATTGGGTCGTCATCCATCAGTACTACATCCGCAGCTTCAATGGCAGCGTCAGAACCCATAGCGCCCATAGCAATGCCGATGTCTGCCCGGCGAAGCACCGGGGCATCGTTGATGCCATCTCCTACGAAAGCCAGCTTTTCCTTTTCCGATTTGATCTGAATTAGTTCTTCTACTTTCTCTACCTTATCAGCAGGGAGCAGTTCGCTGTAGACCTCATTCAAGCCAAGAGCGGAGGCTACACTGTCAGCCACCTTCTTGGCGTCACCAGTAAGCATCACAGTCTTGCGAACCCCAGCCGACTTTAATGCCTGGATGGCTTCCTTGGAGTGAGGCTTCACGATGTCGGAAATAACAATGTGTCCGGCATATTTCCCGTCAATCGCCATGTGAATGATGGTGCCTACGCTGTGGCACGGAATAGATTGAACGCCCAGACGATTCATGAGCTTGTCGTTACCAGCTGCCACCTGATGACCGTCCACTGTGGCGATCACGCCGTTGCCGCTGAGCTCCTGAATATTGGTTACACGGCTGCGGTCGATTTCCATACCGTAGGCTTTCTGTAAGCTCTTGCTGATGGGATGGCTGGAAGCGCTCTCTGCCAGAGCGGCGTATTCCACCAGCTTGTGCTCATCCATCTCATTGTGATGGATCGCATTCACCTCAAATACGCCCTGAGTCAGTGTGCCGGTCTTGTCAAAGACCACGATCTTAGCCTGTGACAGGGTCTCCAGATAGTTGGACCCCTTCACCAGAACGCCCGCCTTACTGGCTCCGCCAATTCCTGCAAAGAAGGACAAAGGAATGGAAATGACCAAAGCGCAGGGGCAGCTGGCAACGAGGAAGGTCAGCGCACGATAGATCCAGGTCTCCCAGCCTGCATCCAGCCCCATACCGAACATCCGCACCAAAGGAGGCAGAATTGCCAAGGCCAGTGCGGCATAACATACCGCAGGGGTGTAAATTTTTGCGAAGCGGGAGATAAAGTCCTCCGACTTGGACTTCCGGGAGGAAGCATTCTCCACCAGATCCAGAATCTTGGAGACAGTGGACTCGCCAAATTCCTTGGTGGTCTGGATATGGAGCAAGCCTGTCATATTGATACAGCCAGAGATGATCTCATCCCCGGTTTTGACCTCGCGGGGCAAGCTCTCGCCTGTGAGGGCAGCGGTGTTCAGTGTAGATTCACCCTGAACCACCGTACCGTCAATAGGAACTTTTTCGCCGGGCTGTACCACAATAATGGTGCCGATCCCCACTTCGTCCGGGTCCACCTGTTCCAGTTTGCCGTCCCGTTCGATATTGGCATAATCAGGACGGATGTCCATCAGATCACTGATATTCCGGCGACTCTTGCCCACAGCATACGACTGGAACCATTCGCCTACCTGGTAGAACAGCATCACCGCGATGGCCTCCAGATAGTCGCCGTTTTCATATACGGCCAGTGCCAGAGCCCCCAGTGTAGCCACCGCCATCAGAAAGTGCTCATCGAACACCTGACCGTTGCGGATACCTTTTCCGGCTTTTTCCAAAATGTCATAGCCAATGACCAGATAATCCACCATGAACACAGCCAGACGTACCCAGCGGCCTGCCGCGCCAAACACTTCAAATGCGCCTGCGCCCAGGACCTGCAAAATTAACAGTAGAACCGTAGCAGTCAGAATCCGCCACAACATCACTTTTTGTTTTTTGGTCATACCGGCGGAGGACCGCGTGCCGATGATCTGAAGGATCACGGCCAGCAGAGCCACCACGACCAGCAGACCGTTGATGATATACTCCTGCATTTCGTTTTACTCCTTTCACGATTGCTTATTCGTTTATTTGTCTAAGAGAAAGAACGCCCTGCAAGCTGCCGCTCAACAGGGCATTTCGTTTCGCTGGCTTACAGGAAGATCTCGCAATCGGGTTCCACCTTCTTGCAGGCTTTGCGAACCTCCTGCATAACAGCCTTGGGGTCCTGACCTTCCTCGAACTCCACGTTCATCTTGAGGGTCATAAAATTCACCGTAGCGCTCTGTACGCCGCTGGTCTTGCGGGCTGCATCCTCCATCAGGTTGGCGCAGTTAGCGCAATCCACATCGATTTTGTAAGTCTTTTTCATTTTGAAAATCTCCTCTCCGAGTAGTAATTTTGTGTCAAACAATTAAATCATTATTTAACTGTATCTTCATCATACGCAGGAAAACCGTCCTCGTCAACGGTTTGAACCCATATCCTGCTATTCGGGAAAAAGGTTCTTCTGTTTGGGCAAAATGCAGCTTTTATCGGCACATTCCAGTCCCCTGATAAGGGCAACCCGCGCACTTCCCGCGATTTTCTTTTCGGCGTTTTACCATGCGTCTCAAAGACCAGATACAATACACCGCCAATACAATGAGTAAAATCAAAGATGCCATATAAACCTTCTCCATTTTGACTCTTTGCAAAAATAGCTTGCTTAAAGCACTACAAAAGATCCAATCTGGTACACTACAAAAGTGACAATCCACGCCACCAACAACTGGAAAATGGCGGTAAAACCCATCCATGCCCAACTTCCCGATTCCTTGCGGATAGTAGCCAGAGCCGCCGCACAGGGAATATAGAGCAGGCAGAACACCATCAGGCAGAAGGCATTGAGAGACCCGAAGCCGATACCGTTCAATGCAGATGCAAAAGCACTCATCCCCTCTGGCGAGCTGGCGTTGACAATGCCGAACAACACAGCACAGCTGGACACCACCACTTCCTTGGCGGAGACACCGGCAATCAGAGCCACGGCAATCTGCCAGAAGCCCAAGCCAATGGGGGCAAAGAAGGGAACCAGGCACTTACCAATTATAGCCCCGAAACTCTGTGCCATGTCCGGGGAATAGCCATGGGGGCCAAAGTTCAGCAGGAGCCAAATCGCCAGCGTAGCAATAAAAATCGTAGTGCCTGCCTTTTCCAGATAATCCTTGATCTTCTCCCACACATAGATGGCCACCGTCCGGGAATCGGGCAGCTTATACTCCGGCAGTTCGATCATCAGGTAATTGACGCTCTTTTTCCGATCCAGAAGGTGGATGACGGCGGACACCACAATGGCAACCACAATGCCAATCAGGTACATGGAATAAGCCATCAGCATGGCGTTGTCTCCAAAAAACATCTCGGAGAACAAGATGTAGATGGTCAGCCGGGCGTTGCAGCTCATAAATGGCGTTACCAGCATGACCTTGAAGCGGTCCCGCTTGCTTTCCAGCGCACGGGAAGCCATGATGGCGGGAACCGTACAGCCAAATCCCAGTAGCATGGGAATGAAGGCTTTGCCGGAAAGCCCCAGCTTGCTCATGATGCCCTCCATCACATAGGCCACACGGGCCATATAACCGCTGTCCTCCAGTAGTGCCAAACACAAAAAAAGAATCAAAATATTAGGCAGAAATGTGACAATGGTGCCCACGCCGCCGATGATACCGTCCACCATCAGCGAGGTGAGGATTGTCCCGGCGTGAACTGCCGTCAGACCACTTTGCGCCACGCCGGAAAGCCAGTCAATGCCCAGCTCAAAATATCCCTTGATCCAGTCGCCAATGGTAAAGGTCAAAAAGAAGGTAACGGCCATGATTACCAGAAAGATGGGGATACTCCACACTTTGCTGGTGAGCAGCTTGTCCGCCCGCTCGGTGAGCAGATCCTGCCGTTCCTTGTGGAGCAGGACTTCACCGATGATTTCCCCGATGAAGTCATATTTCTGGTTGATGATGTCCGACTCGTAGCTGCGATCCAGCACCTGGGGAAGGTTCACCGGGTACTTCTCCGTGATCTCCTTATCCTCCTCCAGCAGCTTCAGCGCATGCCAGCGGTAGTTCGTCAGACCTGGATAACGACGCTTCAGCTCCGGCATGATCTGGTCGATCTTGTCCTCGATCTCATCGGAATAGACCATGGCATACTCTGAGTGGTGATCGTGCCGGTGTTTGGAGCGGACCTTATGGTGGTGGATCAAACAGTCCGGGTCGGTGCAATCCTTGTGGTGGGCGGCGGCATGGAGCAGAATATCCAGCCCACGGCGCTGACGGGCGGAGACCGGGATTACCGGGATGCCCAGCATCTCCAGCAGACGGTACAGGTCGATCTCCATGCCCCGCTTTTCCACAATGTCCATCATGTTCAGAGCCAGCACCACTAGCTTGCCCAGCTCCAGCAGTTGCAAGGTCAGATAGAGACTGCGTTCCAGTGCGGAGGCATCCGCCACATTGATGATGACATCCACCTCATCGCTGAGGATAAACTGCCGGGAGACGGTTTCCTCCATGGTATAGGAGGTCAGGCTGTAGGTGCCGGGTAAGTCTACCAGATGGATGGTAAGGTCGTGGTCCTTCATGACGCCCTCCACCTTCTCCACGGTCACGCCCGGCCAGTTGGCCACTTTCAGGTTGGCCCCGGTATAGGCGTTGAACAGGGTGGTCTTGCCGCAGTTCGGGTTGCCGATAAATCCAATGGTCATTTCCTGTTCACTCATGCACGTCACCTTCTTCCACTGTAATATTTTTGGTAATGTTATACCCCAGGGCAAACCGGGTGCCCCGCAGTTTAATAATCAAAATTCCCTTTCCTTTTCGGTTCAGCACAGAGATGGCGGTCTGACGGGTCATGCCCAAAGTCTCCAAACGCCGCTCAAGCTGAAAGGGAAGATGAATGGACTTTACGGTATAAGCCCGTCCAATCTTCGCATCCTTCAAAAGCATCTTTCTCACCTCTCAATATCAATAAACAATCATTTAATCGTTCTGTCTACATTGTAGAGCGGGGAAAATCGAAAAACAATAGACGGAGTACAAGTCCTTCCAAGAGGGATAAGAAAACTTCTGAATGGGTAAACAGTGCTAAAAAAGGTTCTGACATTGAAGCA
>JAHZGF010000054.1 GCA_019420945.1 Clostridiales bacterium
TATGAGATGCGTAAAATGCTGGAGACGTTAAATCGTGAATACGGTACCACCATCATGATCGCCAGCCATATTCTGAGCGAATTATATAAACTGGCAACGGACTATGCCATTATTGATGGCGGCTGTCTGATTGACGAGTTCAGCAAAGAAACGCTGGAGAGCGCATGCAGCAGCGGCGTCCAGGTTGCGGTGGAGCCGGAATATCTGCAGAAAGCCAAAACACTCATTGCATCTCGTTATCCCGATGTGCGGTGTGAAGTGATTTCCAATCAAAGCCTGCGTTTGTATGAGAAAATCAATCCGGCGGATCTCAACCAATACCTGGTGGAAAACAAAGTGCGTGTGTGTGGTTTGGGGGCCAACGATGAAGACATAGAGAGATTCTTTGTGGAAAAACTCTCGGGAGGGCAAGCGGTATGAAAAATTTGATTCGTGGACATATTTATCAGCTGAAAAAAGACAATTTCTTTTTCGGATGCCTTGCTCTCAGTTTCATTATGCTGATTGTATCGATCCGATCTTCTTTGCAGGGGTTTGCATTAGGCCCTGTTACGGGTGTAGACAGTCTGATGAGCACATTTTTGGGCGGTGATATCATTCTCTATGCCTTCATGCTGCTGACGGCAAATATAGTTGCAGAAGCTTATCGCTCCGGTGTGATGAAGAATATTATCGGGCGGGGTATCTCCAAGAAACAATACTATCTCGCAATCCTTTTTACCATATCCGCTGCATATTTTCTGGTCATGCTGATCAGCGGCATCGTTGCTGGGGTTGTTACGGGCAGTAAATTTGGCATGGGGACGATTCTGTATCCTTCTTACTATGCGCTATCCATAATCGCACGCATTCTTTTTGTGGTGGCCCACATCAGCTTTGCGGTTACAATGACGGTTCTCACCAGAAACGCAATTACTGGCTTTGTGTTCGGCCTTGTTATTCCCAATATCCCGCAAATTCTGGAAATGGTGCTCAGATTTTTGAAGATCCATATTGAGCTTGATTTCCTCAAAATCTCTGCGCATATGCCCTCTGTTTATGAGGCATCCAATGATTTATCAACGTTCTTACCCTGCTTCGCCGTGTTGTGTGGATATCTCATTCTATCGGTTTTAGCTGGTTTTATCCTTTTCAAGCGTCAGGATGTCAAGTGATCTAAGTCCACATCTGTGTTCCTTGGCAAAAAACGGGTTATTTTTACATGATAGGCATCGCCGGTATGTCTGATATTTTGGAAAATTGAATTGACATTTATCCCGCACAAGCCCTATAATCCCATATGGGATTATAGGGCTTGCTTTACTGTATCTCGAAATAGACGGATTTGGAGGCTGCTATGGATCAGGAATCGTTGAAACTGCTGGCAGAGGTGAACCGCGCCATCATCCAATTCCGCGGACTTTATGCCGCGTGGGCAAAAGCGCATGGCATTAGCTATCATGAGTTGTTGGTTCTCTATACCATTCGAGATCAGGGCTACTGCACGCAAAAGCAGATTTGTGATAATTACCTGCTGCCAAGGCAGACCATGAATCATGTATTTCTGGATTTGCGGCAGAGAGGGCTTCTGGAACAGAGTTCCACGCATTGCATTGGGCGGGAAAAAGCGTTCGTGCTCTCGGATCAGGGGAAGCAATACGCCCGGCCTCTGTTGGATGGGCTCAACCGGGTGGAGCTGCAAACCCTGGAAACATTCGGGAAGGAGAACATCCGGTCTATGGTCAAAGATGTACTCGCCTATGATCAGGCGCTGGAAACGGCCATGAAAGCCAAAGAATGAGAGGGGGCACAGGATGGAGAATACAAATGCGGAAGCGCAATTTTTCGGGCAGGAGAAGATCTGGAAGATTCTCTTGAAGATTGCTCCGCCGGTTATGCTGGCCCAACTGATTCAGGCCCTTTATAACATTGTAGACAGTCTGTTTGTGGGGCGTTATGCCGAGTCCGGCCTGACGGCCCTTTCCATCATTTATCCCATCCAGCTTTTGATGATGGCGCTGGCAATCGGCACCGGCGTTGGCATCAATACGGCGATGGCAGCCCGGTTCGGGGTGGGCAAGACGGAATCAGCCCAGGAGTTTGCGGGAATCGGAACGCCCTTAGCGGGGTTGCTGTGGATTTTCTTTGCTGCTGTTACCTGGCTGATCATGCCGGCTTATGCGCGGCTATCCTCTCCTTCGCCGGAGGTAGTGGCAGATGTGGTGACATATGGCCGCATCGTATGTGTGTTCAGCTTTGGCTTGTTTTTTGAGAGCATTTGGACCAAAATCCTTCAGGCCCAGGGCGATATGAAAACACCTATGGCGGCCCAGATCCTTGGGGCGGTTACCAACATTGCGCTGGATCCGTTGCTGATTTTCGGTTGGTTTGGATTTCCGGAACTTGGAATTGCGGGAGCAGCCATTGCCACGGTCACAGGCCAGGTGGCGGCAGCTTTGGTGGTGATGAAAAAGGGGTACCGGAAATCACCCGCCAAAGAGGTTTATCCCCGTCGGATCCCGGAGATTTTTCGACTGGGGATCCCCAATATTCTCATGCAGTCCGCTTATACGTTTTATATCTTTGGCCTCAATTTGATCCTCTCAGGATTTTCCGATCAGGCGGTGACTGCGCTGGGGCTGTATTATAAATGGCAGACCTTTTTCTTCATCCCGCTCAGTGCCATGCAGACCTGCATTGTGCCTATTGTCAGCTTCAATTATGCGGCCAGACGCATCCGCCGATGCAAAGTGACACTGATCACCGCCATCCTGTTCGGCATGGCCCTGATGGCGGTGGGAACGCTGTGTTTCGAGACCATTCCAGCGCCTATGCTATGGGTATTTACCGCTGACGAGCAAGTGGTGGAGATTGGTCGGTGGGGCTTCCATTTTATCGGGGTCAGCTTCATTCCCATGGTGACTTCCTTGGTATTTCCTGTGTTTTTCCAAGCTGTTGGTGCCGCCGTCAAAAGCTCCCTTTTGACCGTGGTGCGGACTGTGGTGTTGTTTGTCCCCCTCGGAGCGCTGTTCGCTCAGTTTGGACTGGAGTATTTCTGGCTGACCTTTCCGGTGACAGAGACGCTGACCAGCCTGCTTGGGCTGGTGTACTACCGGCAGTTTCTTGCCCATCCCTATGTGAAGAAGGCTCCGCTGCTGGCCCAGGACTATCCCACGATGGTCATCCAGCCCTCCCGGCCCGGCATCATCCTTACCATTGCCCGTGAGCACGGCTCCTCTGGAAAGGAGATTGGGCGGCAGGTGGCACAGCGTCTGGGCATTCCGTTCTACTATAAGGAGATGACCGCGCTGGCGGCCCAGGAGAGCGGGATGGATCGGGAGTTCATTTCCGGCCTGAATCGCAACGCCCCCAAAGCCCTCTACAACCTTTATCTGAGCACCAAGGTTGTCCGACTTGCAGTGGTGGCCCAGCACAAGATCATTGAACGCATTGCGGAGAACGGCAGCTGTGTCATTGTGGGTCGAGCGGCGGACTATGTGTTGCAGAATCGCCAGAATGTGGTGAAAATTTTTGTGCATGCATCCGTTGCATACCGGATTGGCCGGGCCATGGAGGTATATGGAGACACCCGGGAGGAGGCGGAGGAGAATATCCGCCGCTCTGACAAGGCTCGGGCGTCCTACTACCGCCATATCTCAGGAAAACGCTGGGGCGCACCGGCAAATTATGATCTGGTTGTAGATTCTTCTCACGGAGTCCAACAAGCAGTTGAGGCCATCCTGCAGTACCTGGAGCAGAGGGAGAAAAGTAGTTTGACCGGTGCGCTGTGACGGTCCGCCTTTCCTGCCAGCGGTTCCCCGACTTCTGTTTTTCAAACGCGCCCCCAACAGAAAATCCCGCAGAGTCCATCCTCGCACTGGATGAATTCTGCGGGATTTTTGCGCAGCATACGGCCCCGAAAATACCTATGTATATTCATAGAAATATAATCTGGTTTTTATGGGACACACATTGTGCGGTCTGGCTGGATGGATTAAAATGGAGGTAACACAACCGAGGAGGACGCCGGCATGAAGACCATCTTCATCTCAAGCACATTTCAGGACATGCACTATGAGCGGGACATCATCCACGACCGGGTGACCCCGGCGCTGAACGGGCTGGCCCGGCAGTACGGGGAGAGTGTGTCTTTCTGCGATCTGCGCTGGGGCGTCAACACCGGGGAGCTGGAGAGCGAGGAGGGCTCCCGGAAGGTGCTCTCCGTCTGCCTGGAGGAGATCGACCGGTGCCGGCCCTACATGCTGGTGATCCTGGGGGACCGCTACGGCTGGATTCCAGACCAGGGACTGATCGCCGATGCCGCCAGCCGGGCCAAGTTTGCCCTGGAGGAGCTGGAGCAGAGCGTCACCGCCCTGGAGATCGAGTACGGCGCCCTGTCCAACCCGAAGCAGCTGGAGCGCACTCTGTTTTACTTCCGGGAGTTTGATGGGGAGGTACCGGAACGCTACCAGTCTGAAGACCCCCACCACGCCGCCAAGCTGGAAGAGCTGAAGGAGCGTATCCGGAAACTGGCCGGGGGGCGCCTCAAGACCTATACTTTGAGCTGGGAGTTGGAGCAGAACCGGCCGGTGGGACTGGAGGACTTTGCCGCCCTGGTGGAGTCCGATGTCCGGGAACTCATGGAGCAGGAGTGGAAAGAGACTTCGGCCCTGACCCCCTACCAGCGGGACCAGCGGGGCCAGTGGGACTACGCCGCCCAAAAGGCCCGGCAGTTCAGTGCCCGGGAGGGCTTTGTCTCCGACTGCATCGCCAGGCTGGACGGGGGCACCCATCTGCTGGCCCTCCAGGGCGAGAGCGGCACCGGCAAATCCACCCTGATGGCCCGGCTGGCCCAGGTTTTACAAGAGCGGGGAGATCAGGTGCTGCCCATCTTCTGCGCCACCACTCCGCTGTGCAATAACAGCCAGGGTCTGGTCCGGTATCTCGTCCATGGGCTGGAGGAGCGATTGAAACTGCCTCACTTCGCGTCTCAGAACCGGAATGGTCAGCCCACCGAAAAAGAGTGGACAGACCGGCTGGAGGATCTGGTGGCAGCCTACAACGCCCAAGGGAAAGAGCGGCTGGTCATCCTGATTGACGGGGTGGACCAGCTCTTCGACGACGAGGGGCGGGAGCAACTGCGCTTTGTTCCCTGCAATCTCTCCTCTAAAGTGCAGATGGTGCTCTCTTGCCTGTCGGAGTTCCACTTGAGCCGCCCTATGGAAGTTAAGGTGGTGGGGCCCCTGGCGGCAGAAAATCGGCCGGAGATTATCCGGGGCATCCTGGGCTTTTTGGGCCGGGAGCTGGATCAGCCCGTCATTGACGCCATGGCCCAGAAACCCGCCGCCCACAGCCCCCTGTATCTGAGCCTGGTGGTGCAGCGGCTGACCATGATGAACAAGGCGGATTTTGACGCGATTGTCTCCCAGGGAGACGGCATGGCGGCCATCACCCGGCATCAGATCCAGTTGGTGGAGCGTTGTTCCGACACCCTGGAGGGGGTATGCGTGGACATTCTCGCTGCGGCTTCCCCGCGGGTGGGCGGCCCCTTTGTCCAAAACGCCATAGCCTATCTGGCTGCCAGCCGCCACGGCCTCCGGGAGAGGGATCTGGAGGGGCTGCTGACTGCCCGGGGGATTCCTTGGAGCGGCCTGGATTTTGCCCGATTTGTGCAGTATTTGAATACCTTCTTTCTTCTGCGGGAGGACGGCCGCTATGACTTCGCCCACCAGTCCATCCGCCGGGGCGTGCTGGCCCAGTGCGGCGATGTGCAGCAGCTGCACCGGGACATTCTGGCCCATCTGCTGACCCTGGATTCTCAGGATGAGGTGCGGGTGCAGGAGTTCGGTTATCACTGCATCCTGGCCGACGATAAACAGGCCTTCGTGGACTATGTTCAGTCCTTTTGGGCGGACAAGCCGGTGGTTTCCTTTGCCGCCCGGGACGCTCACAACCTGGCTATGGCCGACGGCGGCCAATGGCTGAAGGAACTGTTTCGGCAGGGAATTGCGCTGTGCGTAGATCATCCTTTCATCAATTGGATCAACTTTGAATTGGCCGCCGTCTTTGGTTTAAGCCAAGCGGAGCAGGAGCGGAAGCTTTCGGTGCTGGAGGCCGGGCTGACACTGGCTTGGCAGGTGAACGACCGGGACCAGACGGCAAAAAGCCGCCGGGACCTGTCCATTGGCTGTGACAATGTGGGCGGGGTCTGTGAGGCCCTGGGAGGCCGGGGAAACCTGGAGCGGGCTCTGGAGCTGTATCAGCGGGGGCTGGCCATCCGGGAATCCCTGGCGGAGGAGCAGGACACTGCCGAGAGCCCCCGGGATCTGAGCGCCAGCTATGAGAAGATGGGCAACATTTATAAGACCCTGGGAGGCCGGGCCAACCTGGAGCGGGCTTTGGAACTGTACCAGAAGTGTCTGGACTATTTCGAAGCCTTGGCTGAGGAGCAAGACAATGCCCAAAACTGCCGGGATCTGGCCGTCAGTTATAATCGAGTGGGCCAGGTCTATGAGGCACTGGGGGGACAGGCGAATCTTGAGCGGGCGCTGGAGCTGTACCAGAAGGGCCTGGAATGTTCTGAAGTCCTGGCCCGGGAGCAGGGCACCGCCGAGAGCCGCCGGGATCTGAGCGTCAGTTACAACCATATGGGTGATGTCTATCAAGTGCTGGGAGGCCGGGCGAACCTGGAGCGGGCCTTGGAATGGTATCAGAAGAGCCTGGAACTCAGGGAGGCCCTGGCCCGGGAGCAGGGCACTGCCCAGAGCCGCCGGGATCTGGCCGTCAGTTACAGTCGAGTGGGCGAGGTCCATGAGGCGCTGGGAGACCGGGGAAACCTAGAACGTGCCCTGGAACGGTACCAATGTGCGCTGGACTATTCCGAAACCCTGGCTCGGGAGCTGGGTACCGCCGAGAGCCGCCGGGATCTGGCCGTCAATTACAGCCAGGTGGCCAGGATTTATGAGATGTTGGGGGGGCAGGTCAACCTGGAGCAGGCCTTGGAATTGTATCAGAAGGGCCTGGAACTTCGGGAGGCCCTGGCGGAGGAACTGGACACAGCCCAAAGTCACCGGGATCTGACCATGAGTTACCACAGGGTGGGCGGTGTTTGTAAGGCATTGGGTGGGCAGGCGAACCTGGAGCGGGCCCTGGAGCTGTATCAGCGGGGTCTGGAATGTGCCGAAGCCCTGGCCCGGGAGCTGAATACCGCCCAAAGTCGCCGGGATCTGGCCATCTGCCATAACAAGGTAGGCGAGGCCTATGAGGTATTAGGTGGGCAGGCAAACCTGGAGCGGGCCCTGGAACGGTATCAGCGGGGCCTAGAACTGACCAAAGCACTGGCCCGGGAGCAGGGCACCGCCCAGAGCCGCCGGGATTTGATCATCAGCTGCAACAGGGTGGGCGGCATTTATGAGGCGCTGGGGGACCAGGCAAATCTGAAACGGGCGTTGACGCTGTATCGCCGGGGCCTGGAACTCGCCGAAGCTCTGATCCAGGAGCTGAATACCGTCTCCGCCTATGATGATCTGGCGGTCAGCTATTATCATATGGGAAGCTGCCTGCCGGAGGGAACTGAGGAACGCCGGCGATATCTGGTGCAGTACCTGGAGCTGTCAGAGCGGCTCTTCCGGCAGACCCAAAGCCAGCGGCACCAAGAATTTGTGGAGGAAGCCCATCAGCTGTTGGGGGAAGGGGAGCCGGCGGCACAGCCTACCGCCCATCCCACCAAGCGTTCTCTGTGGAGCAGGCTCTTTGGCCGGGGGAAATAACCATTTACCCTGATGCACCGAAACAGCGGAAACAAATGACGTCTTGTCAGACGAAAGCGGGGCGTGCCTTGTGGCACGCCCCGCTGATTGTTCTTGTGGTACGACTTAAACGGAAATTGGTTGACATTTTCGGGTGACATGCTATCCTAATAATACTAACCAGCTCAAAAAGACAATTTCCTGGCAGAGTGTGAACCCCAAAATGATCCCCTGGGACCCGGCTGGATCGCCTTCGGGAAGGGGCGCAGTAGTATTGAAGCATGTGGACATCCAGTGTCCACGCTCCGGATCATCTGCCCTTCTGTCCCGGCATCAAAAGTGAAAAAAGAACTGCTTACTGACCGCAAAGATTGCCTCTGAGCGGAAAGTCCGCAACTTGTATTTCGCCCCCTGAAAAAAGGGGGTGCTGTTTGCGTCCTTTCCGCACCAGAGAGCGGAAAGGACGTTTTGCATTTATGAAGAAAATTGCCATTTACGGAAAGGGCGGGATCGGGAAATCCACCCTGACCTCCAACCTGTCCGCCGCCCTGGCCCTGTCCGGCTATAAGGTGCTGCAGATCGGCTGCGACCCCAAGGCGGATTCCACCATCAACCTGACCCACGGCAAGCCCGTGACCCCGGTGCTGAATTTTATGCGGGATCACGACCGCACGCCGGAGATTTCGGACATCATCCAGGAGGGATTCGGCGGGGTGCTCTGCATGGAGACCGGCGGCCCCACCCCGGGAATCGGCTGCGCCGGCCGGGGGATCATTGCCACCTTCGGCCTGATGGAGGAGCTGGAGGTGTTTGAACGGCTGAAGCCCGATGTGGTGCTCTATGATGTGCTGGGGGATGTGGTGTGCGGCGGATTTGCCGCCCCCATCCGGGAGGGATACGCCCAGGATGTGTACATTGTCACCTCGGGCGAGAAGATGTCGCTGTTTGCCGCCCGGAACATTAGCGGAGCCGTGGCCAATTTTGCCGACCGGGGATATGCCAGAGTCAAAGGCGTGATCCTCAACTGCCGGGGGATGGAGCAGGAGGCGGAGAAGGTGGAGGCCTTCGCCCAGTCCATTCAGGTGCCGGTGGCCGGGCGCATTCCCCGTTCCCCGGAGATCCTGCATTATGAGGAGCTGGGTATGACGGTGGTGGAAGGTGACCCGAACCTGCCGGTGAGCCGGGAGTACATCCGGATCGCCCATGCGGTGATGGAGGAGGGGGAGACACCGTGAAAACCCCTGAATTCCGAACCGCCGCCCAGCTGGCCGCCGAGAACCGGACCACGGGCCCGGTCCACCCGGGCTGTTATCTCCACTACAACGGCCCCGGCAGCACCGGCTTCGGGGTGAAGCGCACCGCCATGCTGATGCCGGAGACCGCCATGCTGATGATTTCCCCCATGGGCTGCGGGCGCTCGGGGACCGTGGTGGCAGAGCAGTACGGCTTTGCCCACCGGATGTTCTACCTGAATCTGGACGACCGAAGCGTGGCCTCCGGCAGCTATTTAAGGCGTATTCCGGAAGCGGCCCAGTACATCGCCGGGCTGGGCAAGTTCCGGGCCATTCTGCTGTGTATGTCCTGCATCGACGCCCTCACCGGGACGGATCTGGAGGGGATCGGAAGGACGGTGCGCCGGGAGACCGGTCTCAGCGTGGCCACCACCTTCATGGACCCCATCGTCCGGGACGGCAACTACGGGCCTATGGTGCAGATCCGGCAGGCCATCACCTCCTGTCTGGAGGGCGGCCCGGTCCAGGCGGACACCGTCAATGTGCTGGGCACCTTTGCCCCCTTGGCCTCGGACAGCGAGCTGCACCAGCTGCTGTCCCCGGCGGGAATCCGCCATATCTCCACGGTGGCGGGCTGCCAGACCTTTGCAGAGCTGCAGAAGATGGGACAATCCCGCTGCAATCTAGTAATTCATCCCCAGGCCACCGCCTGCGGCAAGGACCTGGAAAAGCGGCTGAATATGCCCTGGCAGCAGATGTTCACCAGCTACCGTCCGGAGCAGATTGCCCGGGAATATGACGCCCTGGGGGAATTTCTGAACACTACGCTGGACTATCAGCCCTTTGAGGCCCGGGCCCGGCAGCGGATGGAGGCATTTGCCCGCCGCCGCCGGGGGAGCCGGATTGCCGTCGGCGAGTCGGTGTGCGGCAGCCCCTTTGACATCGCTCTGCTGCTGCTCTCCCTGGGTATTCAGGTGCCCTTCGTGTTCCGGGACAGACTGCAGCCCTGGGACACTCCCGCCCTGGCCCGGCTGGCCCAGCTGGCGCCGGATCTGCCCATCTACTCCGGCGTGCACCCGGAGACCGCCCGCTGGCCGGAGGCCTTGCCCCAGGCGGACCTGGCCCTGGGGCTGGATGCGGGCTACTTCTGTCCCCAGGGGGTCAGCGTGGCCTGGCCCTGGGAGAAGGCCTGGTTCGGCTTCGAGGCCCTGGAGGCTCTGCTGGACCTGCTGGAGGGCGGCTTTGATGCGCCCAAAGGCCACCGGGAGCAGATGCAGGGCTCCTATCTTACGGTTTAGGAGGAACACCCATGAGGGGATTTTTTCAATATATCCCGCCCTTTGCGCCGGACTATTCCGGGGCGGTTGGCGCCCTGTTTCAGGCGGGGGGATTGATTGTGCTGTGCGATCCCGGGGGCTGCTCGGGAAATGTGGCCGGCTATGATGAACCCCGGTTTTACGGCAGCGGCGCCGCCTTTTACAGCGGGGCCATCCGGGAGCTGGACACCATTTTCGGCCGGGATGACAAACTGGAACAGAAAATTCTGGCGGCGGCAAATTTGGGCAGCTATGCCTTCCTGGCCCTGGTGGGCACGCCGGTGGTGTCGGTGATCGGCACCGACCTGGAGGCGCTGGCCCGCAGGCTGGAAAAGGCCACGGGTATTCCCGCCTTCGGAGTGTCCACCACGGGGATGGAGGATTACAGCGTGGGAGAGCGGCTGGCGCTGCTGGCCTATGGAAAGCGGCTGCTGCCGGAACACAGGGGAGCAGAAGGGGACCGGATCGGTATTTTCGGCGCCACCCCCTTGAACGCTGCCGGCGGTGACGATCTGCCCGATCTGATGCGGGAGCGGTATGGAGACCGGGTGGTGCTGTTCTCCGAGGCGGAGGGCCCGGCCTGCCTGGCCCGGATGGAGGGGATCAAATCCATCCTCTGCCTGTCCCCCTCCGGGGTCCCGGTGTGCCGGATGATCCGGGACCGGCTGGGCATTCCCTATAAAATGGACTATCCTGCCAGCCCCGCCCTGGTCCGGGCGGCCCAGGCGGTGCCCGCCGGAAATAAGCGGGTGCTGATCCTCCATCAGCAGGCGGTGGGCAACACCCTGCGCACCCTGCTGCGGGAGAAGGTGCAGGGCGAAATCTGCGTGGGCACTTTCTTCCAGCGGGACCCCGACGGCCTGGAGGAGGGGGACCTGCAGTTCCAGGGTGAGGATGAGCTGGTGGAGCGGGGCCGTGGCTTTGATGTCATTGTCGGCGACCCGCTGTACCGGAGGGCCCTGGAGGGAACCGGAGCCCTTTGGGTGGACCTGCCCCACCGGGCCTGTTCGGGGGATCTGTACCTATGAAAACAGTGTGGAATGCAGTGAAAAAACTGCTGATTTTCGGTGTCATCTTGCTGCTGTGGTATCTGGGCAGCCGGTGGCAATGGTGGAGTGCCTATGTGCTGCCGGGCCCGGGCAAGGTGTTCGGCACCCTGCTGGACATGATGGCCAGCGGAGAGCTGGCGGAGCACCTGCTCATCAGTCTGCGCCGGGTGGCCATCGGCTTTGGCATCTCCTGCGCCCTCACCTTTGTCTTTACCCTGGTGGCGGTGATCACACCCCGGGTGGTGCCCCTCTATACCAGGCTGCTGGGGGTCATCCGCCACATTCCCCCCATCAGCCTGATCCCCCTGCTGATCCTCTGGTTCGGCATTGGGGAGACCCCCAAGCTTATCGTCATTGTGCTGGCCTCCTTTTTCCCCATCCTGCTCAACACAGAGACCGGCATCTTCGGCTGCGACGAGAAGCTGGTGGAGGTGGGGAAGGTGCTGAACTTTTCCAAGGGAAAGATTTTCTTCCGGATCCAGCTGCCCAATGCGGTGCCCAATATCCTGGTGGGGATCCGAATCGGGCTGGGCTACAGCTGGCGGGCCATCGTGGGGGCGGAGATGATCGCCGCCACCAGCGGTGTGGGCTATCTGATCCTGGACGCCCAGGCCCTTTCCCGCACCGACAAGGTCATTGGAGGCATTCTGGTGATCGGCGTCATCGGACTGCTGACGGATGCCCTGTGCGGCTGGGTGGTGGGCAGAGCCACCAGCCGGGGAAACGGAGGTGGAGCAGTTGGCTGAGTACAGAATTGAACACCTCACCAAGAGTTTTACCATCGGCGGCCGGCGGCTGGAGGTGCTCCGGGGGCTGGACCTCTCAGGAGATACCGAGGAGATCACCGTGATCCTGGGCCGGAGCGGCTGCGGCAAGACCACCCTGCTCAAACTGCTCTGCGGGCTGGAACAGCCGGATGAAGGCAGTTTTACCCTGGCCGATGGGGCGGTGAAGGTAGGCGTGGTATTCCAGGAGCCTCGGCTGATGCCTTGGCTTACCTGCCGACAGAACATCACCTTCGGCCTGAAAAAGAACCAGGTGGTGCAGGAGGAAATTGACGGGCTCATTGAGATGGTGGGGTTGACGGGATTTGAAGAAGCCCATCCCGCCCAGCTGTCCGGCGGCATGCAGCACCGGGTGGCCCTGGCCCGGGCCCTGGCCTGCCGCCCGGACCTGGTACTGATGGATGAGCCCTTTGCGGCCCTGGACTACTTCACCCGGGGCGCCCTGCAGCGGCAGCTGCTGGAGATCCACCGGCAGACCGGCATGGGGGTGATCCTGGTGACCCACAACATTGACGAGGCCATCCTGCTGGGGGACCGGATCTGTGTCATGGCCGGAGGAAAAATCTCAGGCCAGTGGCACCCGGGGCCCCAGGAGGGGGAGCGGGATCTGCTGTCCGGGCCGTCCATCGCCCTGAAGCGGGAGATCCTGGCCGGGCTGGAGCATTTGGAGTAAGAGAAACTTGAAAAATGGAGGAAAGCAAAATGAAAACAGCAAGAAAATTGTGCGCAATCTGTGTGGCGGTCTGCCTTTTGCTGGGGGCGCTGACCGGGTGCGCCGGCAAGAAGACCGGTGAGTACACAGTGGATACGGTGACCGCCACCTACGTCAAGTCCCCGCTGAATGTACCCTCCATTGTGGAAAAGGCCCAGGGGGCCCTGGCCTCCGCCTATGAGGAGATGGGGCTCGGGTTTGCCTACTCGGAGCTGACCTCCGGCGCCGACCAGACGGCGGCCCTGGCCTCCGGCTCCATCCAGATCCTGAATGCCGTTGGCGGCACCTCCGTGATCCTGGCTGCCGCCAACGGGGCGGATATCAAGATCATCAGCATGTACAGCACCTCTCCCGGTGCCTTCCAGCTGTATTCCGCCGACCCGGAGATCAACTCCCCGGAGGACCTCAAAGGCAAGACCATCGCCGGGCCCAAGGGCACTAACCTTCACGAGCTGCTGACGGCCTATCTGGCCCAGGGTGGGCTGACTCTGGATGATGTGGATTACGTCTCCATGGACATCCCCAGCGCCTTTGCCGCCCTGGAGGGGGGCAGCGTGGACTGCGCCCTTCAGGCGGGTGCCAACGCCTATAACTGCGCTGCGGCGGGCTATCACATGGTGACCGACGGCCAGGGGCTGATCACCGGCACCATTGTGACCGCCACCACCCAGGAGTTCTACGATAAAAACCCCGAAATCATTGAAACCTTCCTCCAGGTACAGGAAGAGGTGCTGACCTTCATGGACGAGCACTATGACGAGGCCATGGAGATGGCCGCAGAGGAGACGGGTCTGGACCTGACCGCGGTGGAGGAGATGTATGAGCTGTACGATTTCCGTATGGACCTCACCGACGAGGATCTGGCCGGCCTGCAGAATACCGCCCAGTTCATGCTGGACAGCGGCCTGATTGAGCAAGCGGTGGATGTGAGCACCCTGGTGCTGGAGCGCTGAGGAGAACAGGAGGAAGCATATGCAGTCCAGAATTGCCATCATTGGAATCATTGTGGAAGAGCCCCAGTATGTGGACCAGCTCAATCAGGTCCTCCATGAGTACAGGCAGTATATCGTGGGGCGGATGGGAATTCCCTACCAAAAGCGGGGTGTCAGCATTATCAGCGTGGCCATGGACGCCCCCCAGGACAAGATCAATGCCCTGTCCGGAAAGCTGGGCAAGATCCCGGGGATCAGCTCCAAGACCGCCTATTCTCAACTGGTGTACGAAGAATGAGGGAGCTGATTGACCGGCTGGACCGCCAAAAGCGCTTGGAGCTGGAGGAGTGGACAGCCCTGCTGTCCGGATTCGACGCCGGGACGGCGGACTACGCCGCCCACCGGGCCCGGGAACTGAGCCTGGAACGGTTTGGAAAACGGGTCTACTTCCGGGGGATTGTGGAGTTTACCAACATCTGCCGCAATGACTGCCTCTACTGCGGGCTGCGGCGCAGCAATTCCCATGCGGTCCGGTACCGGCTGGAGCCGGAGCAGATCCTGGCCTGCTGCCGGGAGGGGTATGCCCTGGGCTACCGTACCTTCGTGCTCCAGGGGGGAGAGGACCCCTATTATACCGACCAGGTGCTGTGTGATCTGGTGTCCGGCATCACAGGGGAATTCCCCGATGCGGCGGTGACCCTCTCGGTGGGGGAGCGGTCCCGGGAGTCCTACCAGCGGCTGTTTGACGCCGGGGCCCGGCGCTATCTGCTGCGCCACGAGACCGCTGCACCGGCACTGTACCGCCGGGTCCACCCGCCGGAGATGTCCTGGGAGAACCGGATGAGGTGCCTGCGGGATCTGCGGGAGATCGGCTATCAGACCGGCTGCGGCATGATGGTGGGTCTGCCGGGACAGACGGCGGAGGATTTGGCCCGGGACATGGTGTTTCTGGGGGAGTTCCGGCCCCAGATGATCGGTATGGGGCCCTTTCTGCCCCACCACGATACCCCGCTGGGGGACTGTCCCGCCGGGAGCGTGGAGCTGACCTTGTTTTTGCTCAGCCTGAGCCGAATCATGCTGCCGGACGTGCTGCTGCCGGCCACCACCGCCCTGGACTGTGGCCGGGAGGATGGCCGCACCCGGGGCATCCTGGCGGGGGCAAATGTGATCATGCCCAATCTTTCTCCGGCTGCGGTGCGCAAGGACTACCTGCTTTATGACGGAAAGCCCGGCCTCACCCAGGATGCAGCGGACAGCCTGGGAGCCCTGGCCCGGGCGGTGGACTCCATCGGTTATGAGCTGGTGGTGGGCAGAGGAGATTACGGAGAATGGAGGAGTGAACATGGGAATGAATGATACCCCGGTGGCCAACCGGGTGCACATCGGCTTTTTCGGACGGAGAAATGTGGGAAAATCCAGCGTGGTCAACCGGGTGACGGGACAGAACCTCTCCATTGTGTCTGACACCCTGGGAACCACCACCGACCCGGTGCGGAAGACCATGGAACTGCTGCCCCTGGGTCCGGTGCTGATTATTGACACACCGGGCTATGACGACGAGGGGGAGCTGGGGCAGCTCCGGGTGGAAAAGACCCGGCAGATGCTGCGCCAGACGGATGTGGCGGTGCTGGTGGCGGACGCCGGCCAGGGCCTGGGCAAGTGGGAACAGGAGCTCCTGGACCTGTTCCGGGAGCGGGCCCAGCCCTATATCATCGCCTATAATAAGGCGGACACCGTTCCAGACCATGCCCCCGCCGGAGAGCACGAAATTTATATCAGCGCCCTCACCGGGGAGGGCATTCAGGAGCTGAAAGAAAAGATCGCCCATGCCACCCGCACGGACGATCTGAAAAAACAGTTGGTGGGAGACCTGTTGGGCCCGGAGGACGTGGCGGTGCTGGTAACACCCATTGACTCTGCCGCCCCCAAAGGCCGGTTGATTCTGCCCCAGCAGCAGGTGATCCGGGATGTGCTGGAGACGGAGGGTATCTGTGTGGTGGTCCGGGAGGACCAGCTCACCGCCGCCCTGGCATCTCTGAGCAAAAAGCCGGCGCTGGTGGTGACCGACAGCCAGGCCTTCCGCCAGGTGGATGCCCAGACCCCGCCGGACATTCCCCTGACCTCCTTTTCCATCCTGATGGCCCGCTTCAAGGGCACCCTGGAGGAGAGCGTGAAGGCGGTGGCCCAGATTGAGCGTCTGGAGGACGGAGATAAGGTGCTCATTGCCGAGGGGTGTACCCACCACCGGCAGTGCAACGACATCGGCACGGTGAAAATTCCCAATTGGCTGAAAAACCATACCGGCAAGCGTATTACCATTGAGACCGCCTCCGGGACAGAATTCCCCGACGATCTCACCCCCTATAAGCTGGTGCTTCACTGCGGCGGCTGCATGCTCAACGAGCGGGAGATGCAGTACCGGCAGCGCACGGCCAAGGCTCAGGGTGTGCCCATGACCAACTATGGCATCGCAATTGCCTATATGAACGGCATCCTGAAGCGCAGTATCGCCATGTTCCCCAAGCTGCTGAGCCAGCTGGAGGGTGAGGAAGAGGTCTGATTCCAGGGGCGAACCGCCCACATGGACTCTGACAACAGATCAGTTGCGCCCCTTCTTCCGCCGACGGCGGAAATCCTCCTCGATGGCACGCTTCCAGTGCTCATCCAGGGGTGCGCTGCACCGGACGGCAGCCACGGCCTGGCTCACTACTTCATAGTTGAGGCGAGTGCCCTGGCTGTCGCTGTGGTAGTTCACCGCCCGGTCAGGGGTGATGCCCAGATGGCCCGCCGTCTCCACCGCGTCGATGTTGGCCCCCAGGAAGAGAAATTCCCAGCCGTACTTCTCCTTCTGGTGCTGGATCATCTCCTTCACCCGCTGGGCGGAGTAGCGGCGACTGGCGTTCTCCATGCCGTCGGTGGTGATGACGAAAAGCGTGTGCTCCGGCACATCCTCAGGCCGGGCGTACTTGTGGATGTTGCCGATGTGATGAATGGCTCCGCCAATGGCGTCCAACAGGGCGGTGCAGCCCCGGACATAGTACTGTTTTTCCGTGATGGGCCGGACCCGGTCCAGTCTCACCCGGTCATGGAGTACCTCGGTCTGGTCATCGAAAAGAATGGTGGAGACGAAGGCCTTGCCGGGCTCCTTCTTCTGCTTGGCAATCATGGCGTTGAAGCCGCCGATGGTGTCGCCCTCCAAACCCTGCATGGAGCCGCTGCGGTCCAGAATGAACACCAGTTCCGTCAAATTCTTCTTCATAATAAATCCCCCTATCCTGTGTTGTTTGGTTTACAAGCACAGTATAGGGGGATTTTGATTTGAATGGGTCGCCTGACATGCGACAAATCCTATCAGCCACCCAGCAAACTCTGATCAAAGGCGAAGAGGGCCTCGTTGATTTCAAAGATGTTGTAGTTTTGATGGGCGATAAAATACTCCACGATGATGTCAAACTTACTGGCGTGGGAGAAGGCAAAGCCCGCTTTCTCCAGCATCTCCCGGGCCTCCTCCAGGGGCAGTTCCAATGCGATGGCAAAGGCCATGGCGGTGGGCTTGGAGGGCTTGTAGTGGATGTCCGAGCGGATCTTGGAGAAGAGCTTGCGGTCGATGTTGGCTTTTTTGTAGCATTGGGCGTCGGTCATGCCCCGCTCGTCGATTTTCCGCAGCAGCATCTGGGAAAAACTCTCATCCAGCTTGCTGAGGGCCTGGTCCAACCCGGAGGGAGCTGCCACAGGGAGGGGCCACTCATCTTGCACCATGGGCGCAGAGGCCAGGGCCATCCGGCGAAGCTGGGTTTCCCGGCTGTCGGTGTGGGCATCCACATAGCGGTCGTCGATGTAGGAGGCAATGTCCGCAAAGAGCTTTCCGCCGATGGTATAGGCGGCCCGGTCGAAAATTACCAAATATACCGCCATATCGTGGGCTAGCAGAAAATCCCCGATGGTGTCTACCGCCACCTTCAGGGCCTGATCCTTGGGGTAGCCATACACCCCGGAGGAGATCAACGGGAAAGCAACGCTTTCACATTGGTTGGCCAGGGCCAGCTCCAGAGAGGAGCGGTAGGCCGAGACCAGCAACTCCTGCTCCCCGTGGCCGCCGCCTCTCCAAATGGGGCCTACAGTGTGGATCACAAACCGGGCGGGCAGGCGGTAGCCCTTTGTGATCTTGGCCTGTCCGGTTTTGCAGCCCCCCAGGGTCCGGCACTCGGCCAGCAGCTTTGGCCCGGCGGCCCGGTGAATGGCGCCGTCCACGCCACCACCGCCCAGCAGGCTCTCGTTGGCGGCATTGACAATGGCATCCACCTTCATGGTGGTAATATCGTTTCGTACAATCTGCAGTGGCACGACAGCACCTCCTCGCGTTCTGCAAACTCTTTTTCAGCGACCTTAACAAAGGGCGGGAAAAGAGCATTTGAAAGAATAAATCACAGCCATCTTATAATTATGATACCATAAGCGGCTCCCCGTGGCAATCAGACCAAGAGGGGGCAGAAGAACAGAAAAATATGGATCGGAGCAATGAATGTGCAACCGCAAGAAGCGCCACTGGAAACGAAATCATAGTCTGAACATATTGAAGAACAAAGGTGAAACTGTTATAATTTTTTCCGTACGTTTACAAGCACAGAGTCCCTTGATGCGGAGTGTAAATAAAGAGCCCAGGAGGTATTTTTATGACCCGACACAAAACACCTCGCCGATTGCTGGCGATCCTGCTAACGCTGATGTTGGTGGTGGGCACACTGTCTACCACGGCATTTGCTATGCAGATTTTCGTGAAAGTTGACATGACCGGCAAGCATATTACCCTTGAAGTAGAACCGACAGATCGGATTGAAGATGTAAAGGTGAAAATCCAGGACCAAGAAGGAATTCCGCCGGATCAACAGATTCTGATATTTGCCGGGAAAATGCTTGAGGACGGCTATACCTTGCAAGATTATTTCATCCAAAAGGACAGCACGTTGCATCTCATTTTGAATGCTGTTACCTATCTGGACGAAACCGGCACACTACAGACACTGATAGAAGATTATACTGACATCAAAGATGAAAATGCTCCAACCGAATGGACGACCGGCTGGTATGTGGCGGATGGCGGTGTGACCATCGACAGCCGTGTGACCGTAAATGGCGACGTGAAGCTGATTTTGAAGAATGGTACCAACCTTACTGTCAACGGCGGTATTGGCGTATCTGATGGCAACAGCTTTACTGTCTATGCCCAGTCCACTGCCGAGGATACAATGGGGGCGCTGATCGCCAACGGCAATAATTACAATGCCGGCATCGGCGGCGGCAATGGCACGGGCTATGGCGGAGCTGCAGGCAACATCACCATCAACGGTGGCAAAATCACTGCTGCTGGAGACTATGAAAACGCTGCCGGCATCGGCGGCAGTAATAACGGCTGTGGCGATATCATCATCAACAGCGGTATTGTCGAGGCCACAGGCAGCAAACAAGCACCCGGCATTGGCGGCAGCGCATTTTACGGCAATGTCCTCATCAATGGCGGTAGTGTTACCGCTACCGGTGGCAACGACGGTCCGGGTCTTGGCGGCGGCAGAATTGAGGTCACCATCAACGACGGCAGAGTCACAGCCAACGGTGGAATCTTTGATGCAGGCATCAGCGGGTCCGGCAGCCTTATCATCAACGGAGGCAGTGTTACTGCCACCGGCAAAAGCAACAACGGGATTGACATCAAAAACATCACCATCAATGGCGGCATTGTTAACGCCATTGCCGGCAGTGACAGCGCGGCTGGTATTGGCTCTAATTCCATCACTACCACTACTACTTGCATTGCTGGCGGTACCGTCTATACTACGAAGATCTATGGCACTTTCTACACAGGCCAGAATAGAGATGCGGTCATCTTTGCATCGTCCATCGCTGACCAGACCAGCAAGGACGAATGGAGCGGCCTTATTTTTGAGGGCAGCGAAGGCAAGATCTATGGCGAAAGCTATACGATAGATGAAGCGCTCACCATCCCTGCAGGCAATATACTGATCGTGGAAAACGGCAAGAGCCTGATTAACAACAGTGACGTTACCAACAATGGCACCATCCAGATCGACATGGGCGGCACCTATTCCGGCCCGCAGCCCGATGGGAACAAGCCCGCTTATCAGATCGGCTGGGATATCGATGGCGATGGCATTGCGGACGAAACCGAATATCTGGCCTATGGTGCGACGCCCAGCCATGAAGATGTCAGCAAGGAGGCGGATGAACAGTACACCTATACCTTCAGCGGCTGGCTGCCTGCACTTGCTGAGGTGACCGAACCGGTCACCTATAAGGCTCAATTTTCTTCCAGTGTGCGGAACTATACGGTGATGCTGCCGGAAGATCCGGTTGGATATTCTGTTTCCACAGACAATAGTACATCTGTCGGGTATAACGGCACCTTCACCTTTGCCGTGGAACTGGAACAGGGATACTATAAGGCATCTGACTTTGCGGTGAAAGCCAATGGACAGGTGTTGACTCCTGACGAAGACGGCAACTACACTGTGCGGGTGCTGGGGGATGTACAGATCACCATCGAGGGCGTTGCCCGGGAGACCGCTCCTGCCGCCCCCACAGTGGATACCCATGGCTATGATTCTGAGTGGACGGCCAGCAATGTAATCCTCACCCCCTCTGCCACGGCTGACAGCGGCATTGCCTACTACGAGTACTCCAAAGATAACGGGGCAAACTGGGTGAAGCTCACAGGAGACAGTCTGACCATTTCCGAGAGTGATTTTGAAACGGACTATGTTTTCCGCGCTGTCTCCAATGCCGGCAGCGTCAGTGCAGCCAGCGAGCCTGTTACGGTGAGAATTGATAAGGGGGTGCCTGGAGTGTTCCTTTCTGGCAACACAACAGACTATTGCCAGGAGGACACTTTGGAGATTATCCCCATTATCGGCCTTTCCGGTATTTCCAAGGTGGAAATCAAGAATGCGGATGGCACCTGGACGGCGCTTACTCCTTCCGATGACAACCCGAATGTCTATTTCTATCCTATCACAGAAAACGGCACCTACACCTTCCGGTCCACAAGCGGAACCGGTGTGGTAAGCAGGGAAAAAAGTATCACCTACACCAACATCGACGCGGTCAAACCGGTGGTATCCATCGGTTCCAATGGCTATGAGCCGGGCTCCTGGACCAATCAGAATGTCACGCTGTCTGTGTCCAACACAGCGGACAATCTGGGCACCACCACCTTCCAGTACAAGGTGGGTGACGGAAACTGGCAGCCCTATACCGGCAATATCACTGTTTCTGAGGAAACTGAGGGCGCAGTTTATACCTTTAAGGCAATCAGCGCCAGCGGTGTGGAAAGCGATGAGGCTTCCATCACGGTGAAGGTAGACAAAACCGCTCCGGACGGCGACATCCTGTTTGAGGAAAACTCCGTCAAGCAGTTGATCAATCAAATCACCTTCGGCCTGTTTTTCAACCGCAACATCGATGTGGAGATCACCGCCACGGATGCCTGGGGCCAGGTGGACACCATCGAGTTCTATCAGAGCGACAAGGTGCTGACTGAAGCTGAGGTGCAGGCCATCACCCAGTGGACCAAGACTGACGGAGCCTTCAGTGTTACCGCCCAGGATCAGGCACAGTTCATCTACTATGTGAAGATCACCGATAAGGCGGGCAACAGCACCTGCTTCGGCTCCGACGGTGCAACCTTTGATCTGACCGCCCCTGCCATCACCGGTGTTGACAACGGCAGCACCTACTACACCACCCAGAATGTCACTGTGTCCGATGCCAACCTGTCTGATGTGACCCTCAACGGTGTGACCGATGATGAAACTTTGACCCTCACCGGCAATGTGACTCAGACCTACACCATTGTGGCCACCGACAAGGCGGGCAACAAGACGGAATACACCGTGACTATGAAGCCCATTGGAAGCCTTGATGACGCCATTGAGGGCATCACAACCGACAATGTGACTTCCCAGGATAAAGCAGAGATTGAAGCGGTAAAATCTGCTGTGGAGTCGGTGGATCAGACGACAGCCACCGATGAAGAAAAGGCAGAACTCAACGAAATACTGGATTACTGTGAGGCTCTGCTCACAAAGCTGGAAGAATCCGCCCAGGCCGGGGATACCGAAAACATTGATAAGGTGGAGAACATCACCTCGGATAATGTGGGTCTGGAGGATAAGGACGATCTGACCTCCGCCAAGGACGATCTGGAAAATGCGCTTGAAAACTTCGGAGATAACTACACTGAAGAGGAAAAAGCAGCATTGGAAGAGAAACTGGAGCAGATCAATAACGCCCTGGAAAGCATTGAAAAAGTAGAGGCGGTAATGGATGCGATTGCTGCGCTGCCTGACACGGTAGAGCCGGACGATACTGCAACGGAAGCGTTGATCAATGCGGCCAAAGAGCAGTACGATGCGCTGACTGAGCATGAGAAGTCGCTGATTCCGGAAGAGATGAAAGAAAAGCTGGAAAGCCTGCTTGGCGATCTGCTGGACTATCGAATTGTCGGTGGCAGCGGCGGACAGTGGACGGTGGGAGACGACGGTTCCATCACCATGATAGCCAACGGTCCCGTTGAGAAATTCGTAGAGATTAAAGTGGATGGAACAGCTGTTGATGCAGCAAACTATACGGTGAAATCCGGAAGTACCATCATCACCTTAAAGCCGGAGTATCTGAATACATTGTCGGCTGGTAAGCATACTCTGACCGTGGTTTATACGGACGGCCAGGCAATCGGTGAGTTTGAGATCTTAAAGAAGACGGAAACCACTACACCCCAAACCGGCGATAACAGCAATGTGGGCCTTTGGATTACACTTCTGTTTGTGGCCGCTGGCGGCCTGACCGGAACAACGGTTTACAGCCGCAGAAAGAAACACAGCAAATAATTTGCAACAACAAATGCACCCCCTTTTTTTAGGGGGTGCATTGTTGTTTATGCAAGGTAGTCATAAGTTTGCAGACAATCTGTTCTTTGGAGTGTCTTCTATTTTGTAGTCGCTCTGACTCAGTCCAGTTGAATGGGTTCGTGAGGATATGGATTTTGCGCCAGCAACGCCAGCAGTCTCTGCTGCAGTTCCTGTTTGCCCAACCTGCCGCAGGTCTGGATCAGCTCCTCCTGGGGGAGGTCCACATAGGCGCTCTGGAACAGCTGCCGGGCCAGCCGGTGGTTCCACTCCAATTCCTCCACCAGCCGAGTCTGAATTTCCTCCCGCAGCAATAGGTCAAAGCAATCCCAGTCCAGCAGCTGCCGGGCCACGTCCTTTTGCTGTAAATGCTCCTCCGCCGTATTCAGCAGCAGCTCCATCATGGCAATGGCAGTGTCCGGATCCGTATCTGCCGCACCCAGCAGAAGGTCCATGGTGTCCATCTCTGCCCGTTGGGCCGGGGTAAACCGGCTGGCCGCATTGGGAAAGGCGGTCAGCAGCAGATCCCGGCAGGCCCATTCATACCGGGAAAAATCCCAGCGGCGAACGGCATCCTCCAGTGCGGCATAATCCAGGGTAGGTTGCTGGTCATCTTGGGAGTCTTCCGCTATGTGTTGATTAGGCGTGTGGCTTCTTTGCTCAGTCTGCTGCATTCGGACCGCCTGGACCAGCTTGGCTTTCTGAGCAGGGGCGAGGGAAGCAAGGGAGCCAAAATCTCCGCACCAGGTGCAGTCCCAGCGCTGGCCCCGAATTCGGACGGGGCTGCCGCAGTGGGGGCATCGGATCTTTGTCATAGGTCTATCCCTCCTGGATTGCAGGTTATCAGTTTATGGTACACAATGGAGTATGGTGTGGCTGTTGCCGGTATCCTATCCCGGGGCACCGGAAAGCCTTTTTTAAATTATAGCATAAGTTGATGGGACTGGGCCAGTGACCTTGAGGAGCGCATCGGTTTTACGGAGAAAATCTCCATTGAGAATTTACAAATATCAGAAGAATAAATGCAGAAATAAGGAAAAGACTGGAACAAGACAAATAGAAAAATCTTGATTTATGCTCCCGATGCAAGTATGCTTTATTTAATCCAGTCAGAGAAAATTTGTTTGATATAGAGAACAAATGGATATTCCGGGAGCGATTGCCGTGAAGGAACGTATTTTAATCATAGAGGACGACCAAAAGATTGGCTACCACCTGTCCGCCCTGCTGACAGAGGAAGGCTTTTTGCCTACCGCCAAAGGCAGTTGGGGGGAGGCGGAGCCGGTGCTGGTCAGCGGTGGGGTGGACCTGGTGCTGCTTGACATCACCCTGCCCGACGCCAACGGCTATTCCCTTTGTACCGCCATCAAGCGGCGCTGGGATTTGCCGGTGATCTTTCTGACGGCGTTGGGGGACGAGTCCAGCATTGTCACCGGCTTTGATCTGGGGGCGGACGACTACATCAGCAAGCCCTTCCGGCCCTTGGAGCTGGTGTCTAGGATCAAGAATGTGCTGCGCCGGACCGGAAAAGCCCCTGCACAGCTCCGTTGCGGCGGACTGACGGTAGATGCAGTCCAGGCCAGAGTGTGGCGGGATGGCGCAGAACTTAGGCTCTCTGCCCTGGAATACCGGTTGCTGCTGATCTTCTTGAGCCACCGGGGTCAGGTGCTGAGCCGGAGCAGACTGTTGGAGGAGCTTTGGGACAGCTGCGGGGACTTCGTCAACGACAACACTTTGACGGTCTACATTAAGCGGCTGCGGGAGAAAATTGAGCAGGACCCCGCAAACCCGACACTGTTGAAGACGATCCGGGGACTGGGCTACCAGATGGGGGACCAGAGATGAAGCTGCTGCAAAATCCCGAAGTCCGGCGACCGGTGCAGATCTATTGTCTCTTTACAGTGCTGGTCACGGTACTTGGTTTTCTGCTGTCTCCGGTCTGCGGTCTATTTGCACTGGTGATCTGTGCTGTCAGTCTGCTATTTTTTCTGTTGATCACAGGACGGCGCTACCGCCGGATTGAGGAGCTGACCCGGCAGTTGAACACGGTGCTCCACTCCGGCAGCATTTTGGAACCAGGCCAGGAGCAGGAGGGGGAGTTGTCCATCCTGTCCACGGAGATCTACAAGCTCACCCTGCGGCTCCAGGAGCAGGCCGAGGCCCTGCGACGGGACAAGCTCTATCTGCGGGATTCTCTGGCGGACCTGTCCCATCAGCTGCGGACGCCGTTGACCTCCATGCAGCTCATCGCATCCCGGCTGAACCGGCTGGAGCTGTCCCAGGAGGAAAAGCTGTTGTTGGTGCTGGAATTGAAAAAACTGCTTTCCCAGACCGAATGGCTGGTTTCCGCCCTGCTGAAACTGTCTCAGCTGGAGTCGGGCACTGTGCCCTTTCAGAACCAGCGGGTTTCGCTGGCCGAGTTGACGGAGACAGCCCTGGCCCCGCTGCAGGTGCAGCTGGAACTGAAGGGGCTGACCTTGCAGATGGACATTTCCCCGGAGGCCGGGTTTCAGGGGGATCTGCTCTGGTCCGCCCAGGCCCTGGGCAATGTGCTGAAGAACTGTGTGGAGCATACTCCGGAAGGGGGCGTGATTACCGTTGCCGGGACGGAAAACCAGCTTTACACCCAGATTACCGTGGGGGATACCGGCCCCGGCATCTCTCCCCAGGAGCTGCCCCACATCTTTGAGCGTTTTTATCGGGGCAGCGCCCGGACACAGCACGGGTTTGGCATTGGGCTGGCGCTGGCCAAACTGATCCTGGAGCGCCAGAACGGCACCATACGGGCGGGAAACGCCGACGCCGGAGGGGCGCTGTTCGAACTTCGGTATTATAAGGGGGCCGTGTAAACGGCCCTCTGTTTTTTCCTTTGTGACAATATTGTCATCCTCCAGTCACCGGGGTGTCACCCGGAACTGTCATACTAAAGCTATCAAGGGGCAGGAGGTGTGCCGGATGGAACTTTTACGGACAGAGCATCTGTGCAAAATCTACGGCCAGGGGGAAAACCGGGTGGAGGCCCTGAAAGATGTCTCCCTTTCCGTAGAAAAGGGAGAGTTTGTAGCCATTATGGGCCCCTCCGGCTCGGGAAAATCCACCCTGCTTCATTTGCTGGGGGGTGTGGACACCCCCACCAGCGGCAACATCTATGTGGAGGGCCAGGACATCTCCACCAAGGATCCGGAGGGACTGGCCATCTTCCGCCGCCGGCAGGTGGGGCTCATCTACCAGTTTTATAACCTGATTCCGGTCCTCAATGTGGAGGAGAACATCACCTTGCCCCTGCTGATGGACGGCCGGACCCCGGACCCGGCCTACCTGGCGGAACTGCTGAAGCTGTTGGGGCTGGAAGACCGGAAACACCATCTGCCCAGCCAGCTCTCCGGGGGCCAGCAGCAGCGGGTGGCCATCGGTCGGGCCCTCATCAGCAACCCGGCTCTGGTGCTGGCGGATGAGCCCACGGGCGACCTGGACAGCCGGAACAGCCAGGAGATTATGGAGCTGTTGAAATACTCCAACCGCACCTACCGGCAGACCCTGATCGTCATCACCCATGACCGGGATGTGGCCCTGCAGGCCCACCGGATTCTGGAGCTGCGGGATGGCAGGCTTTTGGAGCAGGGGGTGGCCCCATGAAGCACTTCTGGCCCACCCTGACCCTGCGGATCATGGCCCGGGCGAAGGGCAGAACGATGGCCAGCTTTCTGGGCAACCTGCTGGCGGTGACTTTAGTGCTGGCCGCCCTGATGCTGTTTTTCAGCGTGCAGCACGGCATGGTAGAGCAGGAATTGGCGGACACCGGCCGGTGGAAGGTCATCGTGTCCGGGCTGGATCAGGAAGAACTGGACACTTCCCGGGAGAGCTTCTCCCTGGTGGGCAGTTATCAGGAGCTGGGCACCCTGACCGTCCAGGAGGGGGACTACACCGCCGTCATCGCCGGCTTTGACCAGGGGCTGCTGGACCTGATCCCGGTCTCCCTGCTGGAGGGGCGGCTGCCGGAGACGGAAGATGAGGTGCTGGTGCCCGCTGTCAGTGCCCCGGAGGGCGGACTGCTCTGGAACGCCGGAGATACGGTCGCTCTGGCCGACGGGCGGTGCTTCACGGTCTGCGGAGTGATGAAGTTGCTGAACATTGATCCCTGCATTCAGAACGTCCAAGGACTGGAGAATCGGATTACTCTGATCGCCCTGCCCCGGGCGGGGGAGTTCTCCTATACCGGCTTTTACTGGACAAACCGGGATGTGGGCATCTACCAACGGGCTCCCGCTGTCTTTGGGGAGAAAACCCTGGTGTACAATAATTATGCCCTGTTCTGGACCACCTTGGATTGGGAGAATTCAGCCAAACGAGGCATGATCCTGATGATGGGTGTGCTAGGGCTGTTTGTGCTGACCGCCTTTTTCACCCTGGTGCTGAACGCCGCATCCATCGCCCTGGGGGAGCGCAAGCGGATGTTGGGAGCGCTGGTAAGCCTGGGGGCTGCCCCGGGGCAGCTGCGGAGCATGGTGCTTTTTGAGTCCATGCTGCTGGCCCTGGGAGCCATCCCGCCGGGCATTGCCCTCAGTTATGGGGGCATCAAGTTGGCGCTGGTGCTGATGGGAGGCAATTCCCGGTTGGTACTGCCCATCTGGGGCCTGGCCCTGGGGATCGTGTTCATACTGCTGGTGGTCCCCGTTTCGGTGTGGATTCCCGCCCGTCGGGCGGCAAAAATCCCGCCCATGGAGGCGGTACGGGGAGACGGAGACTACCGCACCCAGGGAAGCCAAAAACTGTTTCAAAGGGTCTACCGGATCTTTGGCCTGGAGGGCATGCTGGCAGCCAAGAACTTCCGGCGCAGCCGGGGGAAATACTTTCCCGCCGCCCTCTCCATCTTCCTCTGTGTGCTGCTCTTTATCCCAACCTGTTACTTTACGTCCTCCTACTTTTCCTATTTGGACTTCTGGAATCCAGAGGGCAGGGAAGTACAATGTTCGTTTATAGGCGCTGAAGATCCAGATCCTACGCAACAGGATATTACCCAGTGGCTGAATCTGTATTACACGCTTTCCGAAATCCCCGAGGTACAGGGCGGATCCTTTTATGCGGAGCTCTATCTTGTTGGTTCCTTTGCTCCGGATAATCTGAACTCACAAGTAGCCAGCCTGATTTCCGGGACACAAGACGGCAATCAATTTGAAACTGAAGTTGAGTTGGTGTTTCTGGATGAGTCAACCTGGGTTGACTACCGGCAGAAGGTGGGCGCCGGGGCGGAGGCGGACACCCGGGGCATCCTGGCCCAGCGGTACCAAAACCGCAGGGCCTCTGGTTTCGGCACCCACACCAACTATTTTACCTGTGACCTGTTCCAGTCCGGGATTACCCAGACCACCTTTCAGGCAAGCTCTGATTTTTCAGAATACAGGGATTTTAATCTAAGCTTTTCCCCCTTGTTGACGGAGGAGTACCCCAGCAACGCCTTTCATGGATTGTGCCTGTTTTTTCCGATGAGTCAGGTCTCCACGTTGTTTTCTGGACAGGACTTCCGCTTTTCGGATGTGGCCGCCTATTTCGCTACCGACACCCCAGCCCAGACGGCCCAGATCATGCAGCGTCTGGTGGGACAGGTTGGCTCGAGCGGAAGAGTAGTGGATACACAGCGAAACTATCAGTCTCTGCTCGATAACACCAGACTGCTCCGGTTATTTGGCCTCTCCTTCTCAGGGTTGCTGGGACTGGTGGCAGTGGTGAACCTATTCAGCGTCATCTCTGCCAGCCTCTCTGCCCGGACACGAGAACTGGCCGCCCTGTCCTCGGTGGGACTGGGCCGAAGGCGTATGCGCCGGATGCTGTGTTACGAATGCATCTGTTACACCCTCTGGGGAGCGATGCCCGGCCTAATAGCCGCCCATCTGTGCACTTGGCAGATTGTCTGGCGACTCTACGGAGATGTTTGGGAGCAGAGCTACCATCCACCTTGGGGAGCCACCTTGATCATCCTGGGAGTGGTGGTCTGTGTGGTGACAGTAGCCACCTGGAAAAGCGTGGCGCGGCTGGAACAGATGAAGCTGATGGAGGCTATTCAGCAGAGCTAGGTGAAACAGGACGGCTATTCCAATGAAGATAGGAATAATTCGGAAAGACGGAACCTACATATGCAGTTCTTGAGTGCCGCTGGTGATGTCACTGGCGGCACCTCTTTTTCGAAGCGTCGGTTAGGACGAAGAAGAAATGGATCCGAATCTATGAGACCTTGCGGAAGCCCGCCAAAGCAGTGACGATTTTTGTTTATCTAGCCCATATCATGCTTGCCTGCCGTTTTATCTGGTTTAGGACCAACGGAATCAACGAGCTCTATCTATGCACGCTTTAGTGCTGGCTGCTTTCAAAAGAATTGTTCAGCAATTCTTTTGATTGGTGAGGGAATGTGTTATAGTGTTTCCAGCACAATCCGCACGGTAAAATTGCCAGGCAGGAGGGAAGGCCAGCATCATGGAACTTTTGGCATTGGAACAGGACGTCACGGAGAAAATCCAATCTACCTACGCAAATACCCCGATCAAGACGATTCTGCAACGTGTTTTTCAGCTGGCCAAAGATGGATTGAATCTAAACATCAAGCTTTGTTTTACCATGCCGGAAGGCTTTGAACAGGCGTATGGTGTGACCAATCCGGTCACCGGCGATATCCATGTCAATGAAGCCCTGTGGAATCCGTCAAATCTGGTTGAACCGCTGTTTTACTTCCTCCATGAGCTGCGCCACGCCATCCAGGCTGCCCATCCGGACTGGTTTTCCGAGGCCATTCAGCGCAACGCCCGGTATATTCTCCAGTATGATGGGACGGCTTACAAGATTGAAAACAATGAAATACTGGAAGTGAAACTGCCCGGAGAACAGGCCTATTTTACGGAACTCTATCTGGCCTCTCCCGCCGAGGTGGATGCCAACGCCTTTGCCTACCGCTGCCTGTCCGGGGTGGGGGGCGAAAAGCTGGAGCGGCTCTATGCCATGTGGTCGCCGGAGTACCGTTATTTCTCCAGAGAAGAGGCCGACGACGAATTTCTGAAGGCAGTGGAGGCCATAGAGGCCCAGCTGGCCAAGCGATAATCAAGCGGAGCAAAAAGCGGCCAGACCGATTGATCGGTCTGGCCGCTTTTCGTTGTTCAGGACAGCTCGAACATGCCGTGATAGAGCTGGTAATATTCCCCCTGCTGGGCCAGCAGGTCCTCGTGGTCGCCCCGCTCCACAATCTGGCCCTGCTCCAGCACCATGATGGCTGCGGCGTTGCGGACGGTGGACAGCCGGTGGGCGATGACGAACACCGTCCGGCCCTCCATCAGTTGGTCCATGCCCTTTTCGATGAGGGATTCGGTCCGGGTGTCGATGGAGGAGGTGGCCTCGTCCAGAATCAGCACCGGCGGGTCCGCCACCGCCGCTCGGGCGATGGCCAGCAGCTGCCGCTGGCCCTGGGATAGATTGGCCCCGTCGGCAGTGACCATAGTGTCATACCCCTCCGGCAGTCGGCGGATGAAGGAGTCGGCGTTGGCAATCCTGGCCGCCTGCTTGACCTCCTCCAGGGTGGCGTTCAACTCGCCGAAGCGGATGTTGTCGGCGATGGTGCCGGCAAACAGATGGGTGTCCTGGAGCACCATGCCCAGGGACCGCCGCAGATCATCCTTCCTGATGTCTTTGACGTCGATGCCGTCATAGGTCACCGTGCCCTGCTGCACGTCGTAGAACCGGTTGATCAGGTTGGTGATAGTGGTCTTACCGGCGCCGGTGGAGCCCACGAAGGCGATCTTCTGCCCCGGCTTGGCATATAGGCTGATGTCCTTCAGGATGGGGTGGCCTTCGTCGTAGCTGAAGGTCACATGGTCAAACCGTACGTCCCCCCGCAGGGGCACCTTGGTTCCGTCGGGCTTCTGCCAGGCCCAGCCGCCTTCCGGCTCCTTGACCAGTCGGACCTGGCCCTCATCCACCTCCGGGTCTTGGTCCATTGCCTCGAACACCCGCTCGGCGCCAGCCAGGGCCGCCAGCAGGAAGTTACTCTGCTGGGTGAACTGGTTGATGGGCAGAGCCGCCTGGCGCACAAAGACCAGATAGCTGGCCAGACTGCCCACGTCGGTCATGCCCTTCATGGCCATAAAGCCTCCCAGGGCGGCCACAATGGCATAGTTGATGTAGGAGATGCTGACCACCGCCGGTACCATAGTGGCGGCATAGGCCTGGGCGCCGGTGCCCGCTTTACGGAGAGCCTCGTTCTTCTCCTGGAACCGGCGCAGGTTTTCCGCCTCGTGGTTGAACACCTTGACCACCTTTTGGCCCGCCACCATCTCCTCAATATATCCGTCCAGATCTCCCAGGTGGGACTGCTGTTTTTGGTAGAAAATCTTGCTGCGTTTGCCGCTGTATCGGATGTAGAGGAACATGGCCGCGTAGCAAACCGCCACCACCAGCGTCAGCCGCCAGTTCAGAATAAACAGGATGGTGAGGGTGCCCACCACCTGAATAAAACTCTGAATCACCATGGCGAAGCTGTTGTTGAGGGCGTCGGAGATGGTGTCTACATCGTTGGTGAAGTAGCTCATAACATCCCCGTGGCGCCGGGTGTCGAAGAACCGCAGCGGCAGGGTCTGCAAGTGGGCAAACAGATCCCGGCGGATGTCGAAGAGCACCTTCTGGGCCGCCTTCACCATGGTCTGGGTGTAGCCCAGAGAGGCCAGGGCCCCGGCCAGATAGATGGCGGCGGTGAGCAGCACGCCCCTGAGCAGGTCGCTCCATTGGCCGGAGGTCAGGGAATTGACCACTGGCCGGATCATGTAAGTGCCCAGCAGATTGGCCAGGGCACTGACCACCACCAGCACCGCCACCAACAGCAGCAGATATTTGTGCCGCCCCAGATAGGACAGCAGGGTGCGCAGGGTGTAGCCCAAATTTTTTGGCTTCTTACTGCTGAGTGGCCGGGCTGCCATGGACATCCTCTCCTTTCATCTGGGATGTGTAGATTTCCTGATAGATGGGATCCTGGGCCAACAGTTGGCGATGGGTGCCCGTGGCGTGGATTTTGCCATCCTCCAGAATGACAATCAGGTCAGCGTCCATGACGGAGGTGACCCGCTGGGCGATGATGATCTTGGTGACTCCGGTGAGTTTGGCCAGGGCGGAGCGGATCTTGCCCTCGGTGGCGGTGTCCACGGCACTGGTGGAGTCGTCGAAGATCAGCACCTTGGGTTTCTTCAGCAGAGCCCGGGCAATGCACAGCCGCTGCTTCTGGCCTCCGGAGACGTTGACACCCCCCTGGCCCAGATCTGTGTCCAGTCCGTCGGGCATCCGCGTGAGAAATTCGTCGGCACAGGCTGCCCGACAGGCCGCCCAGAGGATTTCATCGTCTGCGTCGGGGTCGCCCCATTGGAGATTGTCCCGGACGGTGCCGGAGAACAGCACGTTCTTCTGGAGCACGATGCCCACGGCGTCCCGCAGGGCGGTCAGGTCGTATTCCCGGACATCCCGGCCCCCTAGCTTCACCGCCCCCTCAGTCACGTCGTAGAGTCGGGGAATCAGCTGGACCAAGGTGGTCTTGGAGGAGCCAGTGCCTCCCATGATGCCCACGGTCTGGCCCGGGGCAATGTGGAGGTTGACCCCGGACAGGGCGTACTCCTGGGCCCCAACCTGATATTGGAATGAGACATGCTCAAAGTCAATGCTGCCGTCGGACACCTCTGTCACCGCCCCCTCCGGGGAGGTGAGGGCCGGAGTCTCATCCAGCACCTGGGCGATCCGGTGGGCGCTGGCCAGGGAGCGGGTCAGCAACAGAAACACGTTGGAGATCATCATAAAGGAGTTCATGACCTGGAGCACATAGCTGAGAAATCCCGTCAGCTCTCCCACCTGAAGGTTGCCGTGCAGAATCATGTCACCGCCGAACCACAGAATCAGCACCGTGGCGGTGTACAGGGTGAACTGAAAGGCGGGCAGGTTGAGCACCGCAAAGTGGAAGGTTTTCTGGCTGGTGTCCATGAGCTCCTGGTTTACATCCTGGAACTTCTCCTCTTCATAATCGCCCCGGACAAAGGCCTTGACGGCCCGGATACCCGTGAGCCACTCCTGCACCACGTTGTTGAGCCGGTCCACTGCTTTCTGAAGACGGCTGTACATGGGGGCCACCTTGCGGACCACGAAAAAGAGAATCAGAGCCAGCACCGGGGCGCACACCACAAAAATCAGCGCCAGCTTGGCATTCATCCAGAAGGAGAGGCCCAACCCCATCACCAGCATCATGGGGCTGCGGATCAGGGGGCGGAGTCCGCCGTTGATGGCGTTTTGAAGCACCGTTACATCGGTGGTCATTCTCGTCACCAGGGAAGAGGTCTCAAATCGATCCAGATTGGAGAAGGCGTAGTCCTGTACCCGCCGGTACTGGGCCTCCCGGATGTTGGCGCCCCAGCCGTAGGCGCTGCGGGCGGCGAATCGGGCATACAGCAGCCCGGTGATCAGAGCCAGCACCGCGCAGATTCCCATTTGAACGCCTTTGTAGATGATATAGTTGAGGTCGTGGCCCTCCACGCCCACATCGATGAGGTCCGCCATCAGTACCGGAATCACCAGCTCAAAGATGGTCTCAATGACCACCAGCAGCCCGCCTATGATTATGTCCCGTCGATAGGGGCCCAGATAGGCCAGCAGCCGTTTGAAATCCTTCACGGCTGATCCCCCTCTCCCTTGAGATTCTGATAGGCCCGGGAGAGGAAGTTAGAAAAGAGGTCCCGCTCCTGCTGGCTGAAACCGGCCAGCATCTGCTCCTCCATCTCCCGGCAGCAGGCCTGCCATTGGCCGTAGGCCTCCTGACCGGCAGGGGTCAGCTCGATGAGATCCCGACGGCGGTCCGCCTGATCCGGGCGCCGGGAGACAAAGCCGCCCTTTTGCAGGCTGTCCAGCATCCGGCACACCGTGGCCGGATCCACATCGTAAAAGTCCGCCAGCTGGCGTTGGCTGCTGGCACCGTTGCGGCTCAGATAGCCCAGGATTTTAGGCTGCCCGGCCCCAAGTCCCAGTTTGGCCAGGTTGGGGCGCAGAGCCGCCCGCTGGGCGTGAAAGGCCCGGTAGAGCAGCATATGGAAGGTTCGTTCCATGGGTCCACCTCCAATTGATATATCAATCATTGACATATCAATTATATAGACTTGCCCAGACTTGTCAAGCCGGGGACGGCGCATCCTTCGCCGCTTGGGAAGCGTCAAGCGATTGCGTCTTAGTGTTGCGAAGCAGCAAAAAAGAAGAAGCCACATCTTGACTTTTGCCTTTGAATCCATTATAATCTGCCGCGTATGAAAGGGAATGAGGTTCTCCCTCGGCTTGGCCGGAACCGCTTGAAAGAGCTGATGACTTCTGCGCTTGTGCAGGAGTCTCTTTTTTTATGGAAACCGACGATTTCTGCATCAATGCAGGGATTGTCGGTTTTTGCGTTAGGCCACCAAAAGCCTGGAAAGATATGATTGCAGATTACTGCAACCATCGGAAGCGGCAGAGAGAAAATCAGAGCTTGCTCGCAACACAGGAGGAATATTATGTTAACATCGCTGGCGCTTATATTCTTGGTGGGGCTGTCCATGGCTGCAATTTGCCAGAAGTTAAAGCTGCCCCGCATCATCGGTATGCTGATTACGGGCATTGTGTTAGGGCCCTATGTGCTGGATCTGCTGGATCCGTCTATTTTGTCCATCTCCGCGGAGTTACGGCAGATGGCGCTGATTATTATCCTGCTGAAAGCGGGACTGTCATTGGACCTTTCCGACCTGAAAAAAGTGGGCCGGCCGGCCATTATGATGTCCTGCGTGCCGGCCAGTTTTGAAATCCTGGCCTTTTTCCTGTTCGCCCCTTATTTGTTGGGGGTCACCAGGATCGAAGCCGCAGTCATGGGAGCTGTCCTGGGGGCCGTTTCCCCTGCGGTGGTTGTGCCGAGAATGGTGCAGCTGATGGAGCGCAAATACGGCACCGAAAAAAGCATTCCCCAGATGGTGTTGGCAGGAGCCTCCTGTGATGACATTTATGTCATTGTCCTGTTTACCACCTTTGTGGGGATGGCCCAGGGGGGACATGTGAATGTGATAGACTTTGTCAATATTCCGGTTTCCATTGTCCTGGGGGTCCTGCTGGGGGCCGTTGTGGGGTATGGCCTGTCGCTGTTTTTTGAGACGGCATACGCCCATAAGCATTGCGTCCGGAACAGTATGAAAGTCGTAATTGTCCTGGGCGTCTCCTTCCTGCTGATGGCCATTGAGACCTGGGCGGAAGGAGTTGTGGCCATCTCTGGTCTGCTGGCGGTAGTCAGTATGGCCTGTGTGCTGAAACTGAAGAGCACTGCCTTTGTCTCCAAGAGACTGTCGGAGAAATTTGGCAAGCTGTGGATTGCTGCCGAAGTCATCCTCTTTGTGCTGGTGGGCGCGGCAGTGGATATTCGCTATACGTTGGGGGCAGGCCTGGCGGCGGTGGGCATGATTTTCCTTGCCCTGGTGTTCCGGGGGATCGGCGTCTCCATTTGCCTGATTCACACCAAGCTGAATTGGAAGGAGCGGCTGTTCTGCGTGATTGCGTACTTGCCCAAGGCCACGGTTCAGGCGGCCATTGGCTCTGTGCCCCTGTCTATGGGATTGGCCTGCGGGCCCATTGTTTTGTCGGTGGCTGTATTGGCCATTCTCATCACAGCGCCGCTGGGAGCCATCGGAATGGATGTGACCTACAAACGCTTGCTGACCCGGGAAGCGGGGCAGGAGCAGGCGTGAACAAAAAGGTGAAAGGGCCCTGTCGAGTAAAACGACAGGGCCCTTTCACAGAGGAATATATGGAACAAGGAAAGGTGGCAGGTTAAGGCTTCAGGGCATCCTTTTGCCGGTTGTAGTAGCCGTCCACATAGGCGGTGTAGATGATGAAGCCGATGATATAGGCGATGGCGGTCAGGGCGAAGCCGGCAGGGAGGCCGATGGGGCCCTGCAAAAAGCCCATCAGCAGGGAGCCAATGCCGATGCCGATATCATAGGACAGCATATAGGTGGCGTTGGCAACGCCCCGCTGGGGCGCGGGAGTGGTGCCGGTGACGAAGGACTGGAACAGGGGCTGCAGGATGCCGTAGCCCAGGCCGAAGAAGAAGCCCGCCAGCAGCATGTGGATGCCGGTGTTCAGGAACAGATAGCTGGCCATGGTGATGATCAGGATGACAAGGCTCACATAGACCAGTATCTTGTGCTTTCCGGCGTCAATCATCTTCTGGGTGGACAGCTTGGAGAGCAGCATGCCCGCCACCAGCGTGACGTAGAAATAGGGCAAAAAGGCGGTGAGTCCCTTATCCTGGGCCAGAATGGAGGAGTAGGCGATGACGGCGCCGTAAGGGATCATCAAAAACATCATGTTGAGCATGAAGGGCAGGGCGGGACGGTGAATGGAGTCCTTAATGGAGAATTTCTTGCGCTGCACCTTGGGGTAGCGGATCCGGCAGCAGGACACACAGATAAAGGCCGCCACGGTGATGCCAAAGACGGTGAGAAAGGAGGCCTTGCTGCTCAGGTGGTTCTGAACCTGAATGCCGGCAAAGGGGCCCACCGCCATACCGATGGACACGGTGAAGGCAAACCGGCTGATGCCCTGGGTGACCTTGGACTGGGGCAGCACATCGCCGGCCAGGGTCATAGTGGCGGAGGCACAGACGGAATAGACCGCACCCATGTAGAGCCGGATGATGATCAGAACGGCGAAGATGGGAAAGGCGATGAAGGCCGGAAAGGAGAGGCAGAACAGAGCCAGAAAAATCAGATACACCCGATAACGGTTGAAATTATCCAGAAGATAGCCTGCCACAGGCCGGAATAGAATGGTGGCCACCGACATGGCGGTCAGCACAATGCCCACCTTGGAGCCGGTGATGCCGATCTCCTGACAGTAGACAGGGATGATGGGGATGGAGGCGTAAAACGCGGCCAAGACCAGCAGATTGGTGAGGAACAGGAGGATAAACCTCCTGTTCCATATTTTTTCGGTTTTTTGCATATGGGTCATGCTCCTTTGCGCAGATAAAACAATATGGTGGCACTTGCCACTATATTGATCATAGCACTGTTATGCCGCTGCGTCAATAACTAGTTGCAAGTGCCACCAAAAAAGAGTATAATGCGGAGAAAGAAAGGAGGCTGACCGTATGGATTGCACCATGGACAGCCCGTTTAAATCCATTTCGATTTTGTACCGGAAGTCTCATATCTGGCTGAATAACAGCTGCAGCCAGTACCAGCTGTCGGCGGCCCAGGCCCTGGTGATTTTGATTGTGTGCGACTTTGAGGTGCTGACCCAGGACGAAATCACGAAACGCCTTTCCCTGGACAAGAGCGTGATTGCCAAGACAGTGACCAAGCTCCAGGAGTCCGGCTTTTTGCAGCGGACCACCAACGCACGGGACAAGCGCACCTATGACATCCGCCCCACGGAACGGGCCTGGTCGGTATATCCCTTTATCCGGGAACAGATTGAAGGCTGCTTTCAGCGCATGACCCAGAAAATGACGCCGGAGGAGCAGGAGGAGTTCAAACGGCTGCTGCTGTTGGCGGCGGAGTCCTCCATTGCCCTGGATGATGAGGATTGAATCAACCTCTGAGGGTCCATTAGACTTTGACGGAAAAAGCGCGTGGAATTTTGAAATTCCACGCGCTTTTTTGGTTGTCAGCAGGCGGATTTACCACCCGAAAGCATTGCGCCCGTAAAGCTTAGTCCAGGCCGGGAATGGGAGGCTGGCCGGTGGGGTAGACAGCCACACCGTCGTAGTGGTACACCGGAGTTTCCCGAGGCCGGTCCGGGGTTACTGGGAAGAAGGCCCAATCATAGGCCGGGGCCTGGGTCCAGGGTACGTCGTATTTGGTCAGGAAGAAGGGATAAAAGCGCATCTTCCAGATCTTCCAAACCCCATCCTCCCGAATGAAGTCCAGGGCGTACTTGCCCCAGCGCCAGTAGCCCTGGGGGTGTTCCTCCCCATCCCGCCAGGTGTCGGCACCGGAGGAGATCCAGACCCCCTTAGCGGTCTGTCCGTCCGGAGCCACCTCAATAATGGGAGTGTCGCAGGTGTAGAGCATCATGATCCCTTTGAGCTGTTCCAGCTTGCCCGGGTCGTGGCGGTCTCCAAAGTCCTGGAGATAGCAGCGCTCCACTCCCTTGCGGCCGTCGTAGATGCCCCAGGGCATTTCCAGCAGGCAGTCATCCCGGCGGCTCCAGAGCTCCACCAGCTTGCGGTTGAGCCAGGCAACGCCGTAATACATGACCTTGCCCAGGAGGTTTTTGCACTCCACAATGGCGGTCTGGCGCTCCACCTCCCGGGTCAGCCCCTCCAAATTCGCTTGCGTCATCTCAAAAACCTCCTTTTTTACCAGGTGTAGCCCACGTCGTCATAGGTATCGTAGGGTTCCGGGGGCGCGGGCTGATCGTCGGGATAACGGCCCTTGGGATCGTAGTTCCAGATGGGCCGATCCAGGGGGTGGTCACAGCTGGTGTCCAGCATAAAGCCGTCGTAGGGAGGTACATCGGTCCAGCAGGTGTCATAGGGGGCCTGGAAGAGGGGATAAACCTTCATCTTCCAGATCTTCCAGCCGTCCTCCTCCAGCAGAAAATCCACGCCGTATTTGCTCCAGGCCCACATGCCCTGGGGCCCCTCGGGGCCCTCGTTGGCGGTCTCAAAGCCCGGGCTGATCCAGACGCCCCGGGCGGTTTTGCCGTCCCGGGCCACCTCAATGACGGAGGTGCCGATGCAGTGGACGCAAAGCAAGCCCTTCAGCAGCTCCTGGATTTCCGGCATGGAGCGGTCCCCGTGGTCCTTCAGGTAGCACCGTTCCACCCCTTTAAAACCTTCGTAGGCACCCCAGGGCATCTCCAGCTTGCAGTCGCTCCGATGGGCCCAGAGTTTCATATATTCCTTGTGGCGCATCTCCATATGGAGGGAGACATAGATGCTCATCAGCTGTTCACACTGTTGGGCGGCCCCCACCCGGTCCAGCTCAAAGGCCAGTTCTTCCATGGTTTTCATCATTTGCCTTGACCTCCTTTACCAGATGTAGCCCACGTCGTCATAGGTCTCGTAGGGCTCCGGGGGCAGGGGCTCGTTCTCCGGATAGATGTAATCCGGGAAATAGTTCACCGCACCCCGGGAGGGCTTGTCGCAGTGAGTCTCAGCTACAAAGCCCTCGTAAGGGGGCACGTCGGTCCAGCAGGTGTGATAGGGGGCCTGGAACACCGGGTATACCCGCATTCTCCATACCTTCCAGACCCCGTCTTCCTGGATAAAGTCGGCGCCGATCTTGCTCCAGGCCCAGGTGGCATCCGCCTTGCCGTCCTCGGCAAAGGTCTCCTGACCCGGGGACAGCCAGCAGCCCCGGGCGGTCTGCAGATCCCCCGCCACCTCAATGACTCCGGTGGTGTGGGTGTGCATGGGGAACAGGCCGATCATAAACTCCCAGGTCTCGGGAAAACTCCGATCTCCGTGGTCCTGCAGATAGCAGGTCTCCACCCCTTTGTAGCCCACATAGCTGCCCCAGGGCATGTCCAGAATGCAGTCCGCCCGCTGGGCCCACAGCTTCAAATAGTCGATGTGGCGCATGGAGGTGTGGAAGAATGAGTAGCGGCCCATGATGTTCTCAATCTCCCGCACCGCCCGCAGTCGTTCATAGCCCCGGTTCAGTTCCTCCAGGGTCATTGCCATAGAAATCTCCTCCTCGTCATTGGTAGCCGGTAGCGCGTTACTCCGTCTGAACCCATTGTAGCGCAGGTTTGAGGACTTGCATAATCTCTGTTTGGATGGCTTGCTATTCTAAAATAGTTATAGCAAAAACGACGGATATAAGCGGATTGGAATGATAGAACGTTTCAGTCAGGGCCGTCCCGTTGCGCCGGAGGGGAAAATGGGGTATAGTAAAAGAAATATAACTGGTAGTAAGGAGCGGGAAAAATGACACTGAATGAATTTTTTACCCAGACCCCCAAGGCCGCCCTGGCTTTTTCCGGGGGAACGGACTCGGCCTTTCTGTTGGCCCAGGGCTTGAAGTTAGGGGCAGATCTGCGCCCCTATTATATGAAAACGCCGCTGCAGCCCGCTTTTGAGCTGGTGGATGCCCGGCGGCTGTGCCAGCAGCTGGGAGTGGAGCTGACGGTGGTGGAGCTGGACTTGCTGGCCTGTCCTGAAATTCGGGAGAACGGTCCGGAGCGCTGCTACAACTGCAAAAAGATCTTGTTCTCCACTCTGCAGCAGCGGGCGGCGGCGGACGGCTATCCGGTGGTGCTGGACGGTACCAACACCTCCGACGATCCCGACGACCGGCCCGGCATGTCCGCCCTGACGGAGCTGGGGGTGCGCTCGCCTCTGCGGGAGTGCGGGCTGACCAAGGGAGAGATCCGGCTGCGGTCCCGGCAGATGGGGCTGTTCACCTGGAGCAAGCCCGCCTATGCCTGCCTGGCCACCCGGATTCCCACCGGTACCCCCATTGAGGAAGCGGATCTTCATCGGGTGGAACAGGCGGAGGCAGTGCTGGCCAAGCTGGGCTTTTCCGATTTCCGGGTCCGGTTGTTCCGGGGCTGCGCCCGGCTCCAGCTGCCCCGGGAGCAGCAGGTCCAGGTGCTGGAGAAGCGGGAGCAGATCCTGTCGGAACTGGAGCCCCTCTTCGATGCGGTGTTCTTGGACCTGAAGGAGCGGTAAACCATATGGAGCAAAAGGACTTGAGATCGCTGCTGGAGCAGGTGGCCCGGGGTGAGCTCAGCCCGGAGGAGGCCACGCTGCGGCTGCGGCAGGCCCCCTTCGAGGATCTGGGCTTTGCCAAGCTGGACCACCACCGGGCCCTGCGCCAGGGAGCGGCGGAAGTGATCTACGGAGCCGGCAAGACCCAGGAGCAGATTCTGGCCATCGCCTCCGCCTTCCTGGACCGGGGCCAGAAGACGGTGCTCATCACCCGAATGGAAGCCGAGGCGGCGGAGTGGGTGGGCCAGCATATTCCGCTGACCTATGACCCGGTGAGCCGGGTGGGGATTGCCGGCCATTTACCGGAACCCGACGGAGACGGCTTTATTGTGGTGGCCACCGGCGGCACCAGTGACATCCCGGTGGCGGAGGAGGCGGCCCAGACTGCCGAGGCTTTGGGCAACCAAGTGAAACGGCTCTATGACGTGGGGGTGGCGGGGCTCCACCGGCTGCTCTCCCACACGGAAGAGCTGATGGAGGCCCGGGTGGTCATTGCCATTGCCGGTATGGAAGGGGCCCTGGCCAGCGTTATTGGCGGGCTGGTGGATTGTCCGGTGATTGCGGTACCCACCAGCGTGGGCTACGGCGCCTCGTTCCATGGGGTATCCGCCCTGCTGTCCATGCTGAACTCCTGTGCCAGCGGGGTCAGCGTGGTGAACATCGACAACGGCTTCGGGGCGGGCTACCTGGCCAGTATGATCAATCATTTGGGAGGCAAACCATGAAAACCCTTTATCTGGAGTGCAATATGGGGGCGGCAGGGGACATGCTGATGTCCGCCCTGCTGGAACTTCATCCCAATCCCCCGCAATTTCTGGAGCAGATGAACGGGCTGGGACTGCCCGGGGTGGTTCTGTCCGCCGGTCCCAGCGTCAAGTGCGGCATCACCGGCACCCATGTCTCCGTCACCGTGAACGGGGAAGAGGAGCAAAGCGTGGATGCGTCCCATCACCACGCCATGGAGGGGGAGCATCCCCATCTGCATCACCACGAACACCATCATCACGATCATGAACACCACCATGACCATGTCCATTCTCACCACCATGAGCACGGGCACCATCATACTCATTCCCAGGAACAGGAACACCACCATCACCATACCGGCCCCGGCGAGATCGCGGCGCTGATTGATGGCCTGGACCTGCCGAAGCAGGTAAAGTCGGACGCCAAGGCAGTCTATGACCTGATCGCCCAGGCCGAGAGTCACGCCCATGGCCGTCCGGTGACGGATATCCACTTTCACGAGGTGGGTACCCTGGACGCGGTGGCCGACGTGGTGGGGGTGTGCCTGCTGATTCACGACCTGGCCCCGGAGCAGATTCTGGCCTCCCCAGTCCATGTGGGCAGCGGCCAGGTGCGCTGTGCCCACGGGGTGATGCCGGTGCCCGCTCCGGCCACTGCATTCCTGCTGCGGGGAGTGCCCACCTATGGAGGCCAGGTACAGGGAGAACTGTGCACCCCCACCGGAGCCGCTCTGCTGCGGCACTTTGTGACCTCTTACGGCCCCCAGCCCATGATGCGGGTGGATCAGATCGGTTACGGCATGGGCACCAAGGAGTTTGAGGGCGCCAACTGTGTCCGGGCCTTTTGGGGTGAGACTGGGGAGCAGAACCGGGACACGGTGGCGGAGCTGCGGTGCAACCTGGACGATATGACCCCGGAGGCGGTGGCCTTTGCCGGGGAAATCCTGCTGGAGGCCGGCGCCCTGGATGTGTTCACCACCCCCATCCAGATGAAGAAGGGCCGGCCCGGGGTGCTGCTCACCCTGCTGTGCCGCCAGGAGGACCGGGAGAAGATGGCCCGGCTGCTCTTCCAACATACTACCACCCTGGGGATCCGGGAGACCCTCTGCGGCCGTTCTGTGCTGGAGCGGGAAGTGGAGACGGTGGATACCCCCTTGGGTGCTGTCCGGCGCAAAACCGCCCGGGGTTGGGACGTGGAGCGAAGCAAATGGGAGTATGAGGACCTGGCCCGGATTGCCCGGGCGGAAAACCTGTCCCTTGCCGAAGTAGAACGTATCCTGAACGAATCCAAATTGTAAAGCAACAGGCCCGCCGCGATTGCGGCGGGCCTGTTTTGCTGCGGGTTACAGCTGATAGTTCGCGGCGTTGACCATCTTTCTCTTGCCGGAGAAGATATCCTTGAGAAATCCCAGAGGGGAGGTGGCGTCATCTCCGTCGGTGCCGTCCTGAATGGCGGCCACATCCTGGCTCACCGCCTCCACCGCGTCCCGCTGCTCCGGGGTGCAGTTTACCACAGCGCAGTCGGAGATGGCCAGCTTTTCCCGGATGAGCTGGGGCGGTAAATCCGGGGAGAGGATGACGGCGGCGCAGTCCATGAGCTCCAGTCCGTCTTCCTGTTGCAGGGCATCCAGGCCCACCTTGATGGTGGGGCGGTCGGTGACCAAAGTGCCCTTCACCAGCTTCAGATCATTGTATTCCGCGTTCAGAGCCTCAAAGGTCTCCTGCAGCCGGGCGGGCAGCAGTACTGTGCCGTTGACCTTCAAATACTCCAGCCGGGCAAGGGCGTTGACTGATTCCTGGGTCAGAATTAAATTGCCGTTGACATAAAGTTTGGCGCCGTGCTTCCGGATAGCGCTGTCCGTCAGCGTCAGATCATCGTTGACGAAGGCGCAGCCTTGGGGAACCATCACAATGTCCGTCTCGTCCTCAAAGAGGGAGATGGCCTGCTCCAGCAGGGGCTGGGCCACAATGGCCTGACGGGTCAGGAATTTAACGCCCTTGTTGACCAGGGAGGCCACATCCAGGCTGTCATCAGTCAACACCACCCGGCGCTGGGCAAAGTAGTCGGCCTTCTTTGCCCGGAGCACAAAGACAGGATCCACCACAAAGGTGCGCTTGAGCAGGATGGCATCGTCGGGATAGATCACCGTGGAGCCGTTGACCTGAAGCTGGGGCAGTTGTCCGCTGAGGCTTTCGGGGCAGGTGGCAGAGCCGTTGACGATGATGGCGGCGTAGCCCTGGAGGGCCGCTCCCGAGTCGGGCTGGATGGTCAGGGCGCCGTTGACCATCAGGGCCACGGGATGTTCTGGAGTCCGATCGCCGGAGATGGTGTAGCGTCCGTTCTGAATCTTGAGCTGGCAGCCAGTGGGGACGGTATACACCGCGGCGGCGTTCAGGTTGACGTTGTAGCGGTGAAGCAGTTGGGAGGACTGCTCACTGACCAGTACCGTGGCAGCGTTAATGATCACCTGGTCATAGGTCTGCAGGGTCTCCTCCCGGGTCTGGGTGGCATCACAGAGGGCGCAGTTGATTACCATGGTTTTGGGTTCGCTCATATCAATTCCTCCTCAATTTGCGTCGTAGAGTAATTTCAGTTTTCGCCGGGCGCTGGCCAGTTTGGCCCGGACGGTGGAGGGGCTCAGGTCGAACAGGTCCCCCAGCTCGGTGGCGTTGTAGCCCTCAAAATAGCGCAGGGTGAACAGCGCCTGTTCCTCCGGGGGCAGTTGGGCGCACAGGGCGGTCACCAGGGGCCAGGTGTGGTCGTCCTGGTGCAGTACTTCTGCCTCCGGTTCTGGCTCCCGTTGAGCCCGACGGACCAGGTCAATGAACCGGTTCTTGGCGGTGCGCCGGAGCCAGGCCCGGATCTGTTCCTGGCTCAAGTCCTCCAGATCCTCCAGATGTTCCAGAGCCCGGAGAAAGGTATCCTGCACCAGATCCTCGGCGGAGGCCGGATTCCCGGTCATGGCGGTGCACCACTGGATTAGCCAGGGCCGGTGTGTGCGGTAAAGTGATTCCAGCATAGTGTTATCTCCGATGTTCCAGCTCCCGGCGCAGTTGCTCCCCCTGGGTCAGGAGGCTGCGCACCCGGAGCTTGTCAGCTTGGCACTGGGGCCTGCGGTGCGTTCGTTGGATGTGGCGCATATCGGAACCCCTCCTTTCGCGTGTTTCTATATTAGAGACGAAGGAGGGGGCCCAAGTGTTGAGGAAAGGAAAGAAAAATTTTAAAAAGCGCCCTCCCCACCCGGGGAGGGCGCTGGAATGTGCGCGGGAGAATGTGGTTTAGTCCTGGGCGAAGGCGGTCTGGATAAAGGCATCCACTTCCTTCATAGTGTCGAAGCAGGCGATGGCCACCTGATCCCCCATGGTGCCCGCCAGGGCCGGGGGCATCCGGGTGAAGAGCCGGGCGTGGGAGCCGCAGTGCTCCTCCAACTGGGGCAGGGTAAGCTTGTAGTCGCACTCATCCCGGCGTCCGGCGTAGACGCAGTAGCTTTTGGGCCCCTGGAAGGTGTGGCGCAGCTCATCGAAGGCCACCATATCCGCCCAAATCTGATAGACGTCCACACTCTGGCTGTAATTCAGCATGTCCGGGGTGAAGCCGCCGGCGGGACGCATGTTGACCTCCAGAGCCACAATGTCTCCCACGTCCCCCAGTCCCTTTTTGGCCTGGGTCAGCCGGAAAAATTCCAGATGGAAGAAGCGGCGGGAGGCCCCGAAGGCCTTCAGGGTTGCCTTGCCCGCCCGCTCCACGTCGGCGGGTACTTGCTTGTTGACATAATAATAGGTGGGGATATGCTCGTTGACCATGTCCATAATAGAGTTGCGAGTAACGTGGCTGGCGGCAAAGAGCACCTCGCCCTTGGAATTGCACACTCCGTCGTAGGTGGTCACTTCTCCGGTGATGTATTCCTCCATCAGATAGTCCACCGCTGGCTTATCTGCAAAGAAGTCCGCCAGCTCCTGGTCGTTTCTGAGTTTGTAGGTGGCAATGGCACCCACCCCGTTGTCAGGTTTGGCCACCACCGGATAGCCCACCTCCCGGGTAAAGGCCAGAGCCTGGTCCAGCGTGGTCTCCCGGGTCACCAACAGATAACGGGCCACCGGGATTCCTGCCTGGCGGTAAAATTCCTTCATGACGGATTTGCGTTTGTATTTTTCAATTTCCTGGGATTTCAGGCCGGTGGTAATGTTGAAGTCGGTACGCAGGGCGGCGTCCAGTTCCAGCCAATACTCGTTGTTGCTCTCCACCCAGTCCATTTTTCCATAGCGGCCGGTGAAATAACCCAGGGCCCGCAGCACCTGGTCATAGTTTTCCAGGGAGTCTACCCGGTAATACTCGGTGAGGGCCTGCTGCAGATCCGGGTGCAATTCCTGATAGGGGGCGTCGCCCACGCCCAGCACATTGACCCCGTTCTGCTGCAGACGGATGCAGAACCAGCGATAGGCTTCGGGAAAATTTGGTGAGATAAAGACGAAATTCATGGTGCGTCCCCTCAATTCGTTTAACACTTTTATGTTTTGAATTATACCCGTCCCCGGGGTAGATTGCAAGCAAAACGCCTGAAAGACGACAGCTTTCTTCCCTTGTCCGGGGAAATGATTTGTGATACCATAAAATAAAGGAGGCGAGGTTATGTATCAGGAATATCATAAGGAATACAGCTTCTACCTGCAGCGGGAGATGGAATTCAAAGTCTATGGCCGGGGCGGGAAACCGGTGCTGGTGTTCCCTTGCCAGAACGGGCGTTTCTTCGATTGGGAAGGCTTTGGCATGCTGGTGACGCTGGGGGATTACCTGGAAAGCCAGCAGATCCAGCTGTTCTGTGTGGATACCATTGATGCGGAGACCTTGTCCAACCGACATGGCAACCCCTATGACCGGGTGCGTCGCCATGAGGCCTGGTATAACTACATTGTGGAGGAAGTGGTACCCCGGATCCAGCGCATCAACGGCACTGGCCAGGGTATTCTGACCACCGGCTTTTCCATGGGGGCCTATCATGCCGCCAACTTCTTCTTCCGCCGTCCGGATCTGTTTGACAGTGTGATCGCTCTGTCCGGCATCTATGACACGAATGATATGTACGGCGGCTATATGGATGAGGTGGTATATGCCAATGACCCCTGTGTCAGCCTGTCCAATATGCCCCAGGACCATCCTTACATCCAGATGTTCAATAGCCGCACCATCATTATCTGCGTGGGCCAGGGCGCCTGGGAGGGTCCGCTGTTGGAGGGCACTCGCCGTCTGGATGCGGTCTTGCGGGAGAAGGGCATCCATGCCTGGGTGGACTATTGGGGTCTGGATGTCAATCATGACTGGCCCTGGTGGAAAAAGCAGATTCGCTACTTCCTGCCCCAGGTGCTGAAACAGGCCTGAAACAGAGAAAACACAGGCCGGGCCCTGTTGTCCGGCGGAAGGGATGAACGTTGGAGTGAAGAAGACAATGACCTGGGTGGTCTGGCTGCTGGAGATTATCGGAGGATGCGCCGCTTTTGCGCTGGGATTTGATCTGTTCCTGGCCCCCCATGATATTAACGCCGGTGGCCTGAGCGGATTGGCCATGATCTTTGTGGAGCTGGTGGGCCGGGGCTCGGTGGGCTGGGTGACTTTGATCGCCAACATCCCACTGTTCCTGGTGGGCGGCAAACAGATTGGTAAAAAGTTTTTCATCGGCTCACTGATCGGAGCTGTGGCCCTGTCGGTCTGGCTGGAACTGTTTGAACTGCTGCCTCCGGTGCCTACAGAGCCCCTGCTGGGGGCCCTCTATGGCGGCGTGGTCTGCGGAGCCGGGGCGGGCCTGGTGTTCTTGGCCGGTGCCTCCACCGGCGGATCGGACATTATCGTCCGGCTGCTGAAAAAGAAGTGGCGCAATGTGGCGCTGGGCAAAATTGTGCTGGGCTTTGATGGCCTGGTTGTGCTGCTGACGGCCCTGGTGTTTCAGGATTTCTCCAGCATTCTCTACTGCGGCATCACGCTTTTTGGCTGCGCCAAGGTGGTGGACGCAGTGGTTTACAGCTTCGACTATTCCAAGGTAGCCCTTATCATTTCCAACGAATATGAAGCCATTGCAAAAGCGGTGGGAACCCAGCTGGATCGGGGCGCCACATTCCTGTATGGTCAGGGCGTCTATACCGGGACCGACACCAAAGTGGTGCTGACGGCGGTAAAGCGCCACCAGCTGGCGGATCTGAAGGAGCTGGTGGTGAGCATTGATCCCAAGGCCTTTATTATCCTGCAGGAGAGCCATCAGGTGCTGGGCGACGGATTTGTCCGTTACAGTCACGATGCCCTGTGATCCCGGGAAAACACAAATGTAAAACCCATATGAGATAAAAACCACTCCGCCGGCAAAAAGCCGGCGGAGTGGTTTTTTGTTGTATGTGAAAGCAAATTACATGCTCTCGTGGAAGGTGCGCTGAATGACTTCCAGCTGCTGCTCCCGGGTCAGCCGGTTGAAGTTTACTGCGTAACCGGACACCCGGATGGTCAGGGTGGGATACTGCTCGGGATGCTCCATGGCGTCCAGCAGCACCTGGCGGTTCATCACGTTGACGTTCAGATGGTGGCCGCCCTGGACAAAGTAACCGTCCAGAATAGACACCAGATTCTTTTCCTGCTCCGCCGGGGACTTGCCCAGGGCATGGGGAACGATGGAGAAGGTGTTGGAAACGCCGTCCTGGCACACCGCCCGGTAGGGGATTTTGGCCACGGAGTTCAAGCTGGCCAAAGCACCGTTCTCGTCCCGGCCATGCATGGGGTTGGCGCCGGGGGCGAAGGGCTCGCCGGCCTTGCGGCCGTCGGGGGTGCTGCCGGTCTTTTTGCCATACATCACGTTGCTGGTGATGGTGAGGGCGGACAGGGTGTGAATGGCGTTGCGATACAGCTGGTGCTTTTTCAGCTCAGCGGAGAAGTAGGACACCAGTTCCACGGCAATATCATCCACCCGGTCGTCGTCGTTGCCGTACTTGGGGAAGTCGCCCTCCACCTCAAAATCCACGGCAATGCCCTGTTCATTGCGGATGGGCCGGACTTTGGCAAATTTGATGGCGGACAGGGAGTCGGCGGCGATGGACAAACCTGCCACGCCGAAGGCGGCCAGCCGCTCCACCCGGGTGTCGTGCAGGGCCATCTGGCTGGCTTCGTAGGCGTACTTGTCGTGCATGTAGTGGATGATGTTGATGGTGTCCACATACAGCTCCGCCACATAGGACAGAACCTTCTTGTAGTTGTTCAGCACCTTGGGGTAGTCCAGCACCTGGTCCAGGTCGTGCTCGATCTCCGGAATGACCTTGGTGCCCTTCTTTTCATCCACACCGCCGTTGATGGCGTACAGAAGGCTCTTGGCCAGATTGGCCCGGGCGCCGAAGAACTGCATCTGTTTACCCACCGCCATGGCGGATACGCAGCAGGCGATGCAGTAATCGTCGCCGTACAGCGGACGCATGATGTCGTCGTTTTCGTACTGGATGGCATCGGTGGCGATGCTCATCTTGGCACAATATGCCTTGAAGGCCTGGGGCAGGTTCTGGCTCCAGAGCACCGTCAGGTTGGGCTCCGGTGCGGCACCCAGATTGGTGAGGGTGTGGAGATAGCGGAAGGTGGTGCGGGAGACCAGAGTGCGGCCGTCCACGCCCATGCCGCCCAGCGCTTCGGTGATCCAGGTGGGGTCACCGCCAAAGAGCTCGTTGTATTCCGGCGTGCGGAGGTGACGCACCAGCCGCAGCTTCATGATGAACTGGTCAATGAGTTCCTGGGCCTCCTGCTCGGTGATCAGGCCGGCCTCCAGATCCCGCTGGATGTAGATGTCCAGGAACGTGGCGGTGCGGCCCAGAGAGGTGGCAGCGCCGTTGTTCTCCTTGGCGCCGGCCAGATAGGCCAGATACAGATTCTGCACCGCCTCCCGGGCATTCTCTGCCGGGCGGCGCACATCGCAGCCGTACTGCTCGGCCATGGCGGCCATCTCCTCCAGGGCCCGGATCTGCATCTGCACCTCTTCCCGCAGCCGGATGCGCTCGTCGGTCATGGGACCGTCCAGGGTCAGCAGATCGGCCTTCTTTTCCTCGATGAGGAAATCGGTGCCGTACAGGGGCACTCTGCGATAGTCGCCCACGATGCGGCCCCGGCCATAGGCGTCGGGCAGACCGGTGAGCAGGCCGGCGGAACGGGCCAGCCGGGTGCGCTGGGGATAGGCGTCAAACACGCCGTCGTTGTGGGTCTTGCGGTAGGTGGAGAAATGCCGCTCGATCTCCGGATCCAGCTGATAGCCGTACTCCTTCAGGGCGGACTGGGCAGTGCGCATGCCGCCGTAAAGATTGATGATCCGCTTCAGGGGTGCGTCGGTCTGCAGACCCACCACCACTTCGTTGTCCCGGTCAATATAGCCGGGACCAAAGTTGTTGATGCCGGAGATGGTGTGGGTTTCCACGTCGATGATGCCCTTCTTGACCTCCTCCACAATGAGAGCCTCGGCCTTTTCCCAGACCTGGGCGGTCTTGGGGGAGATGGGGGACAGGAAGGATTCGTCGCCGGTGTAGGGGGTGTAGTTTTTCTGGATGAAGTTTCTGACGTTGATGAGGTGCCGCCATTCGCCGGTACGGAACCCCTGCCAGGCGGTGCAGTTGGGATTGGTGGGCATATGTTCTACCTCCTATTTGTGTTCTCTCCCCGGCGCTTACAGCTTGGCCGGGAAATTGCTTGCAGTTGCTTGGTTCATCCGGCGGTTCCAGTCCGCCAGCTTGTCCGCGTCCATCGGGTCGATTCCCTCCAGGGGATAGGGGAGGCCCATGGTCTGATACTTGTGGACCCCCAGGGTGTGGTAAGGCAGCAGTTCCACCCGTTCCACATTCCGCAGCCCGGCAATATAATCGGCCAGACCCTCCAGATGGCCGGGGCTGTCGGTGAGGCCGGGAACCACCACATGGCGCAGCCAAAGGGGGACCCCCTGGGCTTGTACGGATGCCAGGAAGTTGTTAAATGCCTCCATGGGCTGGCCGGTGATCTGCCGGTATCCTTCCGGGGTGTAGTGCTTAATGTCCAGCAGCACCAGGTCGGTGTGTTTCAGCAGATCTTCATAGTGGCCCAGACCGCAGCCGGCGGTGTCCAGGCAGGTGTGCAGCCCCTCCTGTTTGCACAGGGAGAGGGTTTCGGTGAGAAATTCCGGTTGGAGCAGCGGTTCACCGCCGGAGAAGGTGACGCCGCCGTCTGAACCGTAATAGGGGCGGAACCGAAGCAGCCGGTCCACCAGTTGACGGGGAGTGAGCACCATGGCTTTGGAGCTGCGGTGTTCCCAGGTGTCGGGGTTGTGGCAGTAGAGACAGCGCAGCCGGCATCCCTGGAGAAATACCACTGACCGAACCCCCGGACCGTCCACCAGCCCCATGGATTCGATGGAATGAATGTATCCTTGGGTCATAAATCCTCCGATCCCCCAGATTTTGGCAGAAAAAACGACCGTCCGGGCAGAATGGTTGCCCAGACGGTCGGCTCAATCGGACATCATACTTCACGTGGTCAATTCCACATAGATTCCGTCAGTCGTATGATTCTGGCTGGATTCTAACATGGTGGTCCCGGCTTTGTCAAGGGCAGGAATGAGGCCTGGTATAGAGTGAAATCCACGGACAAAAGCAGAAACAGATGCGGAAATGATCGAAAAACGCTGAAACGGTTTCCCCTAGATCAGCGAACATACAAAAATGTGAGAAATATCAGATTAGAAGAAAGAAAAAACTGGATTTATTTTTATGTTGCAACTGGGGAATCGGTGAGCGGAGGACAGATGCGAAAGGGGAGCGAACGGATGGCGGGCCCCACGGGCAAACGCCCTGTCGGCCAAGAAGGCCGACAGGGCGTTTGTTGTTGCTGGAAAATCAATAATCGAAGTTGGCGTATTCAGCACCCAGGGTGAGAAGGGCTTCTTCCCAGCCATAGAAGGAGGAGTACTCGCCATAGTAATCGTCCATATCGCAGCCAGTGCCGCCGACGATGTAGACCAGGCCGTTGCCGGTCTCCCGGTCAAAGGCCATGCCGCCCAGCAGGCCATAGGCCTCGGCGGTGTGGCCGGCAAAGGGCAGCACCTGGTCAGCCACCAGGCTGTCGCCGATTGTGCTGGTGAAGATCTGGGGGCCCATGCCGTAGCAGAGCATCAGATCATAATAGGTGTCGCCGTTCTCCAGCTCGGGATCATAGGTCCACACCGGGGTGAACATCTCGTCGATGGTCTCGGGTTTTAGAATCTGAACGCCGTTGTAGGTGCCGTCGTTGCTGAACATCTGCATGATGGCGCACAGCTCAGGGATGGAGATCCGCAGGCTGCCCATGGGCCCGAAGAGAGAACCGTTGGTACCGATCTCGTAGTCGGCATAATCCTCGGTGGGATAGCCATCGGTGAAGTCGTCCACCTGAGCGGTCCAGGTGCCATTGGCGGGGTCGTATTCGCCGGCCTCATTGAACTTACGGTACAGGGTACCCACCTGCTCCTGGGCGGCAGGATCCATGGAGGCCACATTGTAGCTGCAGGTCAGGCCCATGGGGGCGAAGACATGGTCAGTCATATAGCGGTCAAAGCGCTCGCCGGAAACCTTCTCCATGATGGTGGCCAGCAGGCAGTAGTTCATGTTGGCATAGGAGAAATACTCGCCGGGAGCCTGTCCCTCGGGAGCCCAAGGCTCTTCGCAGGCGTACTCGGAGCCCGGGGTGAAGAACTCGCTGATATCATGGCCGTAGGGGATGCTGTAGGAGCCGGAGTTGTCGCCGCCCTCCCGGATGGAAGAGGTGTGGGACATGAGCATGCGCACGGTGATGGGGGTGTCAGGGTAGTTGGGGTTTCTCAGCTCGAAGCCCAGATAGTCGGACACATCGGCGTCGGGATCGATCTTGCCCTGCTCGATCAGCTGCCAGGCGCCAATGGCGGCACACAGCTTGGAGATAGAGGCGATGCGGTACTTGGTGTCCTTGTTGGCGGGGATATTCTTGCTGGCGTCTTCGGCGTTGAAGCGGCTAACGCCTACGGTGTCGGCAAAGATGATTTCGCCATCCTTAATGACGCCCAGACCGGCGGCGGCCAGGGGGTGCTCAGGATCAGAGATGATCTCCTCCATCCGAGCGTAAACGTCCTCCTCCGTCAGAGGAGCGGCGTCGGTGTCGTCCTCGGTTTCGTCGGCGCTGGTAGAGCTGTCGCCGGCGGGGGTGCTGGAGACGGTGGAATCAGAACCAGTCTGGCTCTGACTTCCGGGCTGGGAGCCACAGGCGGCCAGGGACAGCACCATGGCCAGAGCAAGCAGCAGCGCGGTGAGTGTTCTTTTCATTTCATAGTCCTCCTTTTTTGAGTGGGCGCCAGTTCCGCCGGTTGGCGCCTTTGTGCCTTTATGATAGGGAGGATGGGGTTGAGTTTGCCATAATCTGAAGATAGAACCTGTAAAATCGGCCATGAGTTTAGGTGTCTGAGCAGAAAAACAGCCGGGCGGCATCCTTTAAAATGGGGTGCCGCCCGGTTTGAGTCAGAAAGCGAAGCTCAGTCGGAAGTAAAGTCCGAGAGGACCTTCATCAGCTGGAAACGGTTGCTGATGCCGGCTTTCTGATAAATATTATGGATATGGGTTTTCACTGTGCCCTCAGAAATGAACAATTTGTCCCCAATTTCTTTGTTGCTCATACCCTGGGCCAACAGTTCCAGCACTTCCCGCTCCCGGGGCGTGAGCCCCATCTGCTGACTGAAGGCGGGCAGCATGGGAAAGGGATCCGCAGCCTTGGGCTGGGGAGTGTCCGAGGGAGAGGGAAATTTGGAGATCAGATGCCAGATTGCCAATCCAGAGAAAAACAGACTTACCAGCTCCACCGACAAATAGCGGTTTGGTACCAAACTGTCTAAACCAAACCCATCTATCAACCGTTCCAGGGCCTCCAGCATCTGCAGTCCCAGGGCAATGGCAACCACCCTGGTGGGAATCAGATAGGGGTGTTGGGGATTGCGCAGCCTGCCCCGCAGGGCCAGGAAAAAGACAAGAAAGGAAACCAGTCCGCTGAGAACAGACGGGTATTTCAGGGACAGTCCCAGAGCGGGGACACAGAGCAGGACAGCCAAAGCGATGGCACAGGCCCAAAGCAGATATTCCCGCCGGGACGGGACCTGGTCTCCGTCGGCCAGCAGGACCCGCCGGTAGGAGAACAAGATCAGCATTCCAATCAGACTGCCCAGGTAATGGTGAATGGTGGTGGCTGTGTAGTAGGAGGTGAATCCGGGCAGCAGCTCTTTCATATACAGCACCAGGTTATCTGCAAAGAAGCTGCCAAACATGGCGCCGATCCAGAGGTAGATGGGCCGACGCTCCCGCTGGTAGAGCAGCAGGTATGACAGGGCCAAAATCACAAAGACCAGTGTGAGAAGCAGATTATAGAAGAAGATGAACGCTGGCATGGTTCCATTCCTCCGTGCGTGCTGCAATGATCCGCTGAAACAGCCGGACCGAACTCCGTCCCAGTTGGAAGGGGGATAAGTCATTTTAGCAGAGAAGCCGCCAACTGAAAAGGTTTTTTTACATCCAATAGAAAATGTTTTCTTTCGTATCAATTGGAGCATGCAGATAAAACGGGGAAGCACAGCTTCGCCCACAGGAAAACGCAGAAATGGAAGTCTGAAATATGGGATAAAACACGATAACCGTCAAATTTGAGCAAATACATTTGCATGGTTTGCACAAGAATGACGGGAAATGATGGAAAATGACTACTTCTATTGATTCCCTACTATTTTTATAGTATAATATGAGCCGTTAGACAAAAATCAAGAAAGCGTCTGGTCCTGCCGCAGGCAGCGGAAAGGAATCCAGGCGGAAAGAGAAAGAAAGGATGAAGAACGTGAGAAAAGCCATCGCCACCTTGCTGAGCCTCTGTGTGGTGTTCAGCATCATGGCACAGGGCCTGATTGCATATGCACAAGAGCCGGTGCAATCCGCATCGACAGAGGCGGAACTCCTGACAGATGAGAGCGCTGCAGACCAGGGAGCGCTCGATGGAGCAGAGGATGCTCCGGAAGTAGATGCGGAGGCCGCTTTGGAAGCAGAGGAGTCTGAAGAAGGCGGCCAAGCGGATTCCCTCCAAACTGGTGAAACCCACTTGGAGGCAGATGCCGCTGAAGATCAGACGATGCTGCCGGAGCAGATGCAGGAGGAACCCGAGGTGGCTGACGACACCGTTCTCTCCGATACTGCCGGAGTGGAGCTCACCGTTATGGCGGGACTGCCCATTTACCGCAGTGTCACCCTGCAGGTCTCGCTGACCGGCGCCGACGGCATCGTGGCCCAGCGCCAGCAGCTGGTGCTGCCCTCTTCCGACGGCAGCGCTCCGGCCCAGGCAAAGGTTCGGTTTGGCCAGCTGCCGGACGGCGTCTATACGCTGACGGTGTCCGGGGACGGGTTTGCGGCCTATACCCAGACCCTGACCCTGGAGGGACTGCTCTATTCCTTGCAGCTCTCGGCGGGAAGACTGGCCGCGGATACATACAGTGATGCCGCTCACCCGGGCCTGTTGCTGATGGGTGATGTGAACGGCGACGGGGGAGTGGATCAGTCCGATGTGGACGAGATGATTGAAGCCCTGGAGTCGGAAAACCCGGATGTGTCCAACTATGACCTGGACGGCAGCGGCGGGGTGGATCTGCTGGATCTGCAGATGCTGGCCGACAGCCTGGAAGAGACGGAGCCCGTCTATTCCACAGTGACCGTCCGCATTCCCGAGACCCTGACGGCGGTGGCCCTGGAGGATGAGAACACCGTGGCCACCGGCAGCCTGGAGGGACTGCTCACCGGCGAGGGCGCCGTGACCCTGGCCACTGCCTCGGAGGCCCCCATCTCTGAGGATAACCCGGTAAATGTGTCCTTCCAGTTTGGACAGTCGGAGGATGACGCGGTAGAGATGGGCGGTCTGGTGGTTCAGACACCTGCCGGCAGCGGCAATGAGATCACCGAAGCCGTGGTTACGGTGGAGCTGGCTGACGGCAGCACCATGGAGATCCCCGTTGGGGCTGTGAGCCGGGCCCGTGCTTCCGGCGGAGCCACCGTGCAGGCGGACGGATCCATTGTGGTTGACTTTGGCGGCCAGATTGCGGTCAAGAAGGTGACCATCAAGATCACCGCCACTGCCAACAGCACCTCCCTGGCGGAGATCACCCAGGTGGAATTCCTGAATGATATGGCCAGTCGTATTCCCGAGCCTGAGATGGACATCCCCGAAAATCTGAAGGCGGAGGTCACCACCCAGAGTTTCACCCTGAGCTGGGATCCTGCGGTCAACGTGACGGGCTATGAGGTGCGCATCAGCTTCAACGGCGAAACGGAGACCTTGCGTACCTCTTCTACCAGCCTGACGGTGAATACCTTCAAGGGAAGCAAGCTGCAGAACGGCGAGACCTACACCGTGCAGGTGCAGTCCCTCAACGGCGAGTGGCGCAGCGGCTATTGCGATGCCATTTCCGTGGTGCCCAAGGCGGACAAGGTGCCCGACGCCCCCGACGGCCTGGTGCTGACCGGTCTGTTCCAGCGGGTTGAGGCCAAGTGGACCCGGGCCAAGAATGCGGAAAGCTACAACCTCTATTACCGGAAGGCGGGAGACACAGATTATATTAAGGTGGAGAACATCACATCCACCAGCTATACCATCCAAGGTCTGGACAACAACACCCGCTATGAAGTGTATGTCACCGGTGTGAACTACCTGGGTGAGGGGGCTGGCTCCCTGATCTCCGCCGCCACCACCGCCAATGTGAATCCGGTGAAGATGCCGGCCTATGGCCTCATCAACACCACCAATACCCCGGGCACGGTGACAGATCATATCGTCTCCGTCACCCACAATGCCGGCTATATGAAGGACAGCCCCCTGGACTCCGGCAATACGGCCTGGGGCGTAGTGGATGGCGATTTCGCCTCCTGGTACGGTTTGGACGACTGGGATGACGGCGCCACCTATCCCGACAACGGCGGTGTCCGGGTGACCTTTGACGACACCTACCACATCGGCAGCATTTCCCTGGCCCAGGCGGAGGATCGGGGCACCTACGGCGTGGTCCGGGTCTATGCCCAGGACGAGGCGGGCAAGGAATACCAGCTCTCCAATGTGAGCATCGTCAAGCACAGTGACGGCAATGGACGGATTTACTATACCATCAAGATTGCCGGCGGTGTGAATACCAACTATCTCCGGGTGTGCCTGGGTTATTCCTATTGGAATTCTCCGGTTTCCATTGCCGAGATGCGCTTTTATGCCTATGACAGCCTGGAGGATGATATCCTGGCCCTGTATGCCGATGACCTGCATATGACCCTGGGGGAGGACGTAGACGCCTCCACCATCCAGGCCCTGCGGGACCGGCTGAACACCCCGGATGAGGTCAGCGGCGAGCTGCACCCCGACTATGCGACCCTCCAGCGGGAGTTGGACAACGCCCAGGACCTGCTGGAAACTACCTACCAGGATGCGGTTTCCATCCATACCCAGATCTCCACCAAAAAGGACGGCAGCATTGGATTTACCGGCCTGAATGCCTGGCAGCCCCTGGGGGTGAGTGCCTACGCAGGTGAGGAGATTGTGGTCTATGTGGGCGGCAGCACCGGCAAGACCGGCGACACCGCACCGGTTCAGCTCATCGCCTCCCAGTATAACGCCGAATACGGACAGGTGGTTTCCAAACCCATTGCCCTGAAAATTGGCCGCAACGAGATCATGGTGCCCGAACTGGTGAGCTTTGACGCCGAGCATGGCGGCGCTTTGTATGTCCAGTACATCGGCACCGATGCTAACGCCCGGTACTCCGTCCGGGTCAGCGGCGGGGTGCAGATCCCCCGGCTGGACCTCTATGGGGTGGAGGATGCCGAGGCACGTCTGGCCCTGGTGATGGACTATGTCCAGGCCCTGGAAACCTATGCCCAGAACCTGGAGGCCACCCACGCCCAGCTCCATGAGGGCCACGACTACAACCCGCAGGAGTGCGTTCTGAATACCACCGATGTGCAGCTGGATCTGATGATGTACTCGGTGTCGGTGACCCAGCTGTTGGCGGGACTAAGCGGCAGCACCCAGGAGAAGGCGGCCCAGCTGCTGGATTCTCTGGATGCCATGGATCAGATGATGATCCTGTTCTATCAGCATAAGGGCCTGACCAATCTGGAGGGGGCCGGCTCCGCCAATGCGCTGCCCTCCCAGCACCTGAACATCCGCTATATGCGCATGTTCTCCGGCGCCTTCATGTATGCGGCGGGCAACCACATCGGCATCGGCTGGGACTCCGTGGTGGGCCTGGCCCAGGGTGAGCCTGTTGTGCTGAATGAGGACGGCTCCTATGCCTTCGGCAACTTCTTCGGTTGGGGCATTGCCCATGAGATCGGCCACAACATCAACCAGAGCTCCTATGCCGTGGCGGAGGTCACCAACAACTACTTCTCCCAGATTTCCCAGGCTGCGGAGGGGGTCCGCTTCGGCTATGAGGCGGTCTATGACAAGGTGACCAGCGGCACTGTGGGCGCCTCCTCTGACGTGTTCACCCAGCTGGCCATGTACTGGCAGCTGCACCTGGCCTATGACACCGGCTATGAGTACGAGATCTATGACAGCTATGAGCAGCTGATCTCCAGCCGCTTCTTTGCCCGGGTGGACACCTATGCCCGCACCCCGAAGGCGGCCCCCGCCCCCGGCGGCGTGGCCCTGACCCTGGGGGGCGATGCCAACCAGAACTTCATGCGGCTGGCTGCGGCTGCGGCGGAGAAAGACCTCACCGAGTTCTTCGCCCGCTGGGGACTGATCCCCGATGAGACCACGGCGGCCTATCTGGCCCAGTTTGAGCCGGAGACCCGGGCCATCTACTACATCAATGACGACGCCCGCACCTATGGCTTCCACCACGATTCCGGCACCACCATCCTGGGCCAGAGCGTGCTGACCGACGGCACCACCGCTCAGGTGGATGACGTTACTCCCAACCAGGTCAACCTGAAGCTGGAGGCCAATGTGGATGCCGATCTGCTGCTGGGCTATGAGATCGCCCGGATCACCTATGAGAACGGCCAGGCCGTCACCCAAGTGGTGGGCTTCACCACCGGCGACAGCTACACCGATACGGTGACCACCATCAACAACCGCACCGTGACCTATCAGATCACCGCCATCGACCAGTTCCTGAACCGGTCCGAGAGTATCATTCTGCCGGCGGTGAAGATCAGCCATGACGGCAGCCATGATAAGTCCATGTGGACGGTGACCACCAATATGACCTCCCATGAGGATACCACCCCCGACGCCGGCGACCACGATCCCTGCGCACCGGAGCAGGAATCCGCCATTGTCAGCGTCATCGATAACGACAAGGGCACCACTTACACCGGCACCGCCGCTGAGGGCGAGGCCGTGGTGACTCTGGACTTCCACAAGACGCTGGCAGCCACCGGCTTCAAGTACACCCTGACTTCCGGCACTCCCATCGGTGACTACGAGATTCAGATCAGCACCGACGGCCAGCAGTGGACCGCAGTGGCTAGCGGTACCTTCACCGGGGACGAGGTCAATACCGTCTACTTCGTCAATGAGAACAATGACCCCTGGGTGTGCACCTATGACGCCGCCCAGCTGCGGCTGGTGGTGAAGGCCCCTGCCGGCACCGAGATCTCCATCAGCGAGCTGGACGTGCTGGGCCCCACCGGCGACAATGTGGAGCTGCTGACCAACGGCATCGGCTATCTGGAGGAGAGCTACTCCTATGCCGATGGGGAGGAGATCCCCGCGGGCTCCCTGGTATTCACTGGCAGCTACAAGGGCAACCCGGCCTACAATGTGGTGCTGCTCTATGACCAGGACGGCAATGTGGTGGGCGGCACGGATGCCGAAGGCAACCTGGTGGCCCAGCAGATCATCCTGGCCCCAGATCCCGGCAACGGCCAGTTGGGCGAAGTCAGCGAGGGTTACTGGGTTTACTGGATTGAGCCCGACCAGCTGGAGAATGTGGACCTGCCGGAGTCTGTCCGGGCTGAACTCTACCGGGTGGACAACGCCACCACCAACGAGGGCCAGCGTCTGACCAGCGACACGCTGCTGGTGGCGCTGCCGGAACGCCTGCCCCAGATCAGTCTGGGCGGCTCCAACTGATTTGACAAGGAGAATGACATGAGAAAACGATTTGCCATCCTGCTGTCGGCGGTGATTCTGCTGCTGGCCTTGTCCTGGACCGCTTCGGCCCAGGACGCTGGCGGCACCGTGACCTTGACGGCGGAGGAAGACCGGGCTGCTGTTACGCTGTCGCTGCCCGCCCAGGAGGCGGAGGGGATCACCTCCCTGAGCCTGAGCTTTGAGGTGCAGACCGACGATGCTGCCACCGTGGAGTTTGTATTTGATGAAGGACTCCAGAGCAGTGTGCAGCAGGCCCGCTACAATGCCTCCGCCGGACGACTGACGGTCTATCTGTCGGGCCGCCAGGCGGTGTTCTCCGACGGCACCGTCTCCTTGGGGGAGATCCGACTCAGCGCCCCCCGGGACCTGACTGCCACGGTGCAGGTCCAGGAGGACTCGCTGCGGCTGGCCAATGGGGCTTACGGCGCCACCGATGACCTGGGGCTGATTTCCCAGCCTGTCACCTTGTCCGTTACCGGCACTGATGTGCCCTCTGGCGGCGATCAGGACTCTGGCAACCAGGGCTCCGGCGATCAGGACTCTGGCAACCAGGGCTCCGGCGATCAGGACTCCGGAAACCAGGGCTCCGGCGATCAGGACTCCGGAAACCAGGGTCCTGCCGATCAGGGTTCCGGCAACCAGGGTTCTGCCAATCAGGACTCCAGTAGCCAGGGTTCCACCAATCAGGGTTCTGCCAACCAAAGCTCCGACAACCAGAATTCCACCGGACAAAATGCAGCCACCCAGGAAAATGGGGCGGCAACTTCCACCGATTCAACGTCGGAGACAGATACCGATGATAACGCCGCCAATACCGGCGAGGACAACGGATCCGATGCTCAGAATGACGGCACTGTCTCCCAGGAGGAAAGCCAGCAAGAGCATGCGCCCCAGCAGACCAAGTCTGGGCCCAGCTGGCTCACCATTGCCCTGATTGCGGCGGGCGGCGTTGTGGTTGTGGCTGCCGTGATTGCACTGCTGCTTCTGGGCAGACGGCGATAAGACCCGTCAAGTGCTCTTTTGAGCAAGAGAACCATAAAAAATACGCTCACCCGTACCCATAGATGCCGATCAGGAGCTATCGGAGAGTAACTCACTTGATGGCGGGCCAACAGGGGAGCAAACAGAACCGGCGTGTTATTTCGCAAAGAAATAACACGCCGGTTTTCTGTACAGTTTGAACTTATTTTCAGGTGGAACTCAAGACGGTTTTTCTTGAAGCTGGTCGCTAGTGGCGGCGATCAGCAGCCACCCCGGTGAGAAATCTAGTTTCGCTGCCCTTCAAAAAGACGGCAAAGTTGGCCTTTTCCATCACATGGACCTGGCACCCGTGTCAATCCAGAACTGGTCAATGTGGTCGGGCGGACAGGCTTTTCCTGGTATAGGATGCCATCATCCTGGCCTTTGATCAGGTGGGGTACCGGCATCATAAAGAAAGCAGTACAGAAGGGAAGCGAGCTCTCATTGTTTGCTTTTTATGTATGTGTAATTGTTTAGATCTGTACCACCGACAATGACACAACGGTTTATTATCTCACCTTACAGAATATCAATGTATTCCCCATTCAGAGCCTTGTTCATGCTTCTGACCGCGCAGAATTTACCGCACATGGAGCAGCTGTCCTCATGTTCAGGAGCACGGCTGTCACGAATGGCTTTTGCGGTTTCCGGGTCAATAGAGCACTGCCATTGCTTCTCCCAATCAAAGGTCCTCCGTGCATCTGCCATCTGATCATCCAGATCTCTTGCATGGGGGATTTTCTTGGCAATATCAGCAGCATGAGCCGCAATACGGGAAGCAATAATTCCTTGTTTTACATCCTCCACGTTGGGAAGCGCCAAATGTTCTGCGGGAGTTACATAGCAAAGGAACGCAGCTCCGCTTGCCGCGGCAATCGCACCGCCAATGGCAGATGTGATATGGTCGTATCCGGGCGCAATGTCAGTTACGATAGGCCCAAGCACATAAAAAGGAGCGCCCATACAAATAGTTTGCTGCAGTTTCATATTGGCTTCAATCTGATCCATGGGCATATGTCCGGGACCCTCAACCATAACCTGAACATCCTTTGCCCAGGCACGTTTTGTCAGTTCGCCAAGGCGGACAAGCTCCTCAATTTGACACACATCACTGGCGTCCGCAAGACAGCCGGGTCGGCAGGCATCCCCCAGAGAAATTGTGACATCATATTCACGGCAAATCTCAAGAATCTCATCAAAATACTCATAGAACGGATTCTCTTCCCCCGTCATACTCATCCAGGCAAAAACCAGAGAACCGCCCCGGGAGACGATGTTCATTTTTCTCTTGTGCTTTTTGATTTGCTCAATGGTTTTCCGTGTGATGCCGCAATGCAGTGTTACGAAATCCACGCCATCCTCCGCATGGAGGCGAATGACATCAATGAAATCCTTTGCAGTAAGGGTGGAAAGGTCTCTCTGATAATGAATCACGCTGTCATATACAGGAACTGTTCCAATCATAGCAGGGCATTGCGAAGTCAGCTTTCTGCGGAAAGGCTGTGTATTGCCATGAGAAGAAAGATCCATAATCGCTTCTGCGCCCATATTGACAGCAGCCATCACTTTTTGCATTTCAATCTCATAATCCTTACAGTCACGGGATACTCCGAGATTTACATTGATCTTTGTGCGGAGCATAGATCCCACACCGTTGGGGTCGATACAGGTATGGCGTTTATTTGCACAGATTACAACCTGACCCTTAGCCACAAGGTCACGAATTTCCTCCGCAGTTCTGTACTCTTTGGCGGCAACCACCTTCATCTCCGGGGTAATGATGCCCTGTTTGGCAGCGTCCATTTGTGTGGTGTAAGTGCTCATTTCCTATGCTCCTTTTCAAACCGATTCTTTTTCTTTGGAAAATTCCGATGTTAAATCAAAATTGTGTTTCATAGGACCGGAACCCTTGCCCAGGTCCAACATAGCAGCCAGTGCGCCGGAAATATATTCCTTTGCCCTTTGCACCGATTCCACCAGGGAAAACCCTTTGGCAAGATTGGACGCTATGGCACTTGAAAGGGTACAGCCTGTTCCATGGGTATTGGGGTTGTCAATGCGTTTTCCCTCAAACCAATGTAGTTTGCCCTGGGTGTAAAGCAGATCATTGGCATCGTTGATGCTGTGACCACCTTTGAGTAAAACGGCACAGCCGTAGCGGTCTCCCATTTGCTTAGCCGCTGTTTGCATAGCTTCTTTGCTCCCGATGGTCATACCTGATAAAACCTCGGCTTCCGGAATGTTGGGCGTAACCAAATCTGCCAGAGGCAGAAGTTCCTTCACCATGCTCTGTACCGCATCCGTTTGAATCAGTGCGGAACCGGCCGTTGCCACCATCACCGGGTCAACCACAATGTTGCGGGCATTGTAAGCGCGAAGTTGATCTGCAATTACATGGATCAATTCCGAGGACGATACCATACCGATTTTGACTGCATCGGGAAAAATGTCCTCAAATACAGCCTCCAGTTGGTCTTTCAAAAATTCAGGGGTAGCCTCCTGAATTGATTTCACACCGGTTGTGTTCTGGGCCGTGAGGGCTGTAATTGCGCTCATGCCATAAACACCATTCATAGTCATTGTTTTCAAATCGGCTTGAATTCCGGCGCCTCCACTGCAATCGCTTCCTGCAATGGTCAATGCTGTTTTCATCTTCAATGAGATACCTCCTTCTTGTGTCAGCATTGTTTTATATAGCGGTATAAGGTGGTGCCCCCAATATGCCGCTTTCTTTTATTGATACTTTGCTGTTTTTTGCGCAATGGTTAAAATATCCCCATCCGGGCGATACACCACTTTGATGTAAGCAGAAACTTTTGGCGAGCCGGAACGGACGGCAACATTCAGACATTCCTTGGCAATGTCCATCAGCTCATCCATACGATCGCCTTCAATGGTTGTTTCAAAGGCGCCCACCTGATAGTTAAGCCCGGTGCTCTGTATGTAGGCAATTACATCATCTACAATCCGGCATACTTCAGCATCAGGCTGGACGTTCGGCAGAATTTGAATTGCTATGCTTGCACTCATATTGTTTCCTCCCAGTTCAGAATGCTTTGATCTGCAATTTCTCTTATGGTATTCCAGTGATTCGCAGCGCTGTTATCATGCACGGCAACTACATAATAGCCGGCATTTTTGGCGGTCTGTACCGCATACAGGGCATCCTCATAAACGGCAATTTCCGTTGGCTGTGCATGGAAGCGTTTGGCAGATTCATGGTAGACAAGGGGGCTGTGCTTTCCTGCCCCCACTGTTTCACAGGAAAGCAGGAATTCAAAATATTCCCGCACCCCCAAACGCACCAAACAGGATTCCATCAGATGTTCCGCTGTGGCGGAGGCCACGCACATCCGGACACCTTTGTGGTGCAAGCGCTGAAGATAGTTCCTTACACCGCTTTTTAAAGGGATGTCATTTCTGTAATGCGCATCCATCATGGCGTTCATTTCCGCTTCCGGATTTCCCGTCAGGCCAAATTCCCGCTGAAACAGAGCTGCGGATTCAGACATTGTCATGGGCTTGATTCGCTCCATAATATCTTCCGGAACTTGTTCGATCCCCTGGCTGTGCAAGTATTCCCCGGCGAGGTTTTTCCAGAAGCCCATGGAATCGATCAATGTTCCATCCATGTCAAAAATGGCAAAGGGTTTATCCATGGGCGACCATCTCTTTGGACAGATCCAAAAGCAGGGCAGTGGCCTGTCCAGGTTTTTCCGATGCAAAAATAGCGGACACCACAGCAACGCCGTCCACACCACTGCCCGACAACTGCATCAGATTTTTGCTATTGATGCCGCCGATGGCCACCACGGGAATGGACACAGCGCTGGTGATTTCTTTCAACGTTTCCACGGTGAGATTGCGGGCATCCTTCTTGGTGCTGGTTCCAAATACCGCACCCACGCCAATATAATCTGCTCCTGCTTTTTCTGCGGCAACGGCTTCCTCTACGGTACCGGCTGAGATGCCCAGAATTTTGCCTTCACCAATGATGCTGCGAATATCCCGGCCTTTTATATCGGACTGACCCACATGGACACCGTCGGCATCAATGGCCATGGCAATTTCAACGCTGTCATTGACTACAAAAGGAATCTTGTAACGGAGACACAGCTGTTTCAGTTGCTCGGCTTCCTCCTGAAAGGATGCGGCATCCAAGTCTTTTTCCCGGACCTGCAGGAAGGTTGCCCCGTTATTCAATATCTCTTCACAGACAGACAGCAGGGTTTGTCCTTCTTTCAGCCAGCTTCGGTCGGTTACAGCGTAGAGAAGCATACTCTTGCGAATCTCATCTTTTGTAAATTTCATAACGCACTCCCTGTTTCAGTTGTTGTTCCTTCAAGTTGAATACGGCATCAATCAAATCATTCCGGAAAGTCGCATTTCCGGTTTTATTTTGAAGCCGTTTTTCTTCCGCAATTTCTCCGCTGATCCCCATCACGGCCATGGCAGAGCAGACCGCAAGAAAAGAATCCTCACAAACGCCGCAAAATGCGCCCATCAAAGAGGTCAGCATACAGCCGCTTCCGGTGATTCGGGCCATGGTGGCGCAGCCGTTTCGCAGAACGCAGCTTTCTTTCCCGTTGGAAATGACATCAATTTTTCCGGAAATGGCGATTACCGTGTCCAATTCATTCGCTAAATCAGCTGCCATGGAAATGGCCGCATCTAAATTTTCCTCTGTAATTTCATCCAAATCGCTGACATCTACGCCGCTTCCGGTGGACTGCTGTCCTGCCAGATAGCGTATTTCGGAGGCGTTTCCCCGAATTGCCGTAAAGTGAACCTGATCAGTGAGTTGCTTTACGGCTTTTTGCCGCAGTCTCGTTCCGCCGGCGCCTACCGGATCCAGGACAACGGGTTTTCCCAGTCGGTTGGCTTCTTTCCCCGCCAATATCATGGATTCCATGTGGTCGATGGCGCCCATGTTGCACACCAACGCTTGCACATTGCCAACGGCATCTTCCACTTCCAGCGGGTGGCTTGCCATGGTGGGACGTCCACCGGAAGCCAAAATAATGTTGGCGCAATCGTTTACCGTTACAAAATTGGTGATACACTGCACCAGCGGTTTTCCGTGCCGCACCGCGGTCAAAACTGTTTCAAACTCCATGCTCATCCCTCTAGTTCAGCCAAAAAGCGCTCCAATACTTTTGCACGTTTCAAAATAATCAATACCAGCACGCCCATACATCCGCCGACCACCGCAGAGGGGGTATAAAAGGGGATGTAGTACAGTGGATTCTGGGCATCCAATCCATAAAACAACTTCATCAGCGGATAGGAAGCCAGCGCTCCAAAGAATCCGGTGCCAATGATTTCACCGACACAGACCAAGTAAATATTCTTGGTTTTTCCCCACAGGAGACCGCCCAGAATCGGCCCGAACACAGCGCCGGTAACAGCCTGAATGGTTCTGCCGGACATCATACGCATGGCCCCGCATAAAAACGCACTGAGGCATGCCCACCAAGGCCCCAGAAACACAGCGGCGATCACGTCAACAAAATGCTGAAAGGGCGCCATGGCAGGAAAATACACAAACGTATTCAAGACAAATGCCATGCTGGCAAAAATAGCGCACAGAACCATCTTTTTGACATTTGATTTGGATTTGGTTTTCATCATAAAAACTCCTTTGTAAAGCAGGAAACGGCTGTATCCAGCGACGCTTCCAAAAATAGGCGCAGCTATTTTGTCAAAATAACTGCATGGAAGTTCGGTCGATGCTTACTGGCATCCTCTCACGCCGGAACACGGCTTCCCATCGCTGATCTACAAGACTCAGGGCGCTCCCCCTCAGTCCGCCACATAAGTGGGTTTCCGTTCCTCCTTCCCAAAGAAAAACAGGGAGATACCCTTTGTGGTATCCCCCTGGCACAGAACAAACTCATTCCTACGGTGGCATTATCCACATCAGGTATAAGGGTCGAAGGTATCGCCTTCCTCTCAGCCTGTCACTACAAGCTCCCCCTGTGTTTCCAATTGATCAAATAAAAAACAGGAGACACCGCTTTGGATGATGTCTCCTGTAAAAAATCTCGGCCTGTGACTTCCTACGGCGGCATTATCCGCATCAGGTTAAAGGGTCGAAGTTTGATTACTTCCTCTCAGCCTGCATTACAAGCTCCCCTGTATTTATTTACGACACATTATACAGCTGCTGCTTTTAAAATACAAGACCTTTCTGAACGTGGCCATCGGGCACCCCCGGCAAGCGGAATGAAATGAAAAAACTCGTCGCAAGCGATATGTCGCTTGCGACGAGCTGGTGCACCGAGTACGGATAAATCCGAACCCTCAACCTCCGCCAGTGTGATGGTCTTAGAACCGTCCTTATAGTTGAAAGTAAGGATTATCTTGTCCTCGTAAAGATACACTGCATTTACAAAGCTGTCAATCAGTCTTTGCCGCTGTTCCCGCTTTGT